>NZ_JBHOQV010000061.1:0-18517 GCF_042408735.1 Thermogemmatispora sp. | reverse complement strand
TGGTGATGCCGGGGGACCATGTGAACATGACGGTGGAGCTGATCTATCCGGTGGCGATGGAGGCGGGAGTGCGCTTTGCCATTCGCGAGGGGGGCCGCACCGTCGGCGCGGGCGTCTGCACCGAGGTGCTCGAATAAGCATGCGGCGGAGCGAGAGACTCGCTCGACCATAGGCAAAGGCCGCACCAGGCCACAAAGGAGGCAAGAGACAATGGCTACCGGAGCGAAACAGCGCATCCGCATTCGCCTGAAGGCCTACGACCATCGCATTCTGGATCAGTCGGCGATGCAGATCGTCGACACCGCCCAGCAGACAGGGGCGCGTGTCTCTGGCCCTGTGCCGCTGCCCACGGAGATCCAGAAGTTCACCGTGATCCGTTCGCCCTTTATCGATAAGGACTCGCGTGAGCAGTTTGAGATTCGCACCCATAAGCGCTTGATCGATATCGTCGATCCGACCAACAAAACGGTCGAAGCGCTCACGCGCTTAAATCTGCCCGCAGGCGTCGACATCGAGATCAAACTGTAGGTGGATAGGCCAGAACGGGATCGCTCTTTGCGTGCATGTATCCCCTCTGGCCTCTGGCCGCCAGCTCGCCCAGAGAGCGCAAGCGAACGGGACAGAACGGCAGCGCCGCGAGAGATCGCGCGGCTCGCTCGGTCCCGTTCACGCTCCTTAAAGAGAGTGTTACCCGGATCCAGAGCAGAGACCGGGGGCGAGGCTGGCTGAGGAGGAGCAAAGAGCGTATCCGTCTGGTTCCATCCCCTCCCTGCAGAGGAGAGTAGGTAGAGAGTATGCTCAATGGATTGTTGGGCAGGAAAGTGGGCATGACGCAGGTGTTCGGGCCGGATGGCAACGCCATCCCCGTAACCGTCATTGAAGCAGGCCCGTGCATCGTTACCCAGATCAAAACCACTGCCCGTGATGGCTACGAAGCAGTCCAGATTGGTTTTGAGCCGCTTCCCGTCAAGCGGGCGACGCGCCCGCTGCTTGGGCACCTTGGTCATCGGCTGCCGCTCTTGAGGGCCCAGCGCCGTCGTCTGCAGCAATACCAGCAGGAGCAGCGTGCCAAGGCCCGCAGCCAGGAAGAGGGAGCTGAGAGCGGAAGCGGCGCGCAGGCTTCCGAAGAGAAGAAGCCGGACAAGCAGATTCAGAAGCTCCTGGCCTTGCAGGAGAATCGCCAGCGCCGTCCGGGGCCGGAGCTGGGACCTTTCCGCGTCCTGCGCGAGGTCAAGCTACAAGACGGGGTCGCGCCCGACAAGCTAGAGCTGGGCGCCCGCTTTGACGTCAGCCTCTTCAAGGTCGGAGAATTCGTCGATGTCATCGGAACCTCCAAAGGAAAGGGGTTCCAGGGCGGCGTCAAGCGCCACGGCTTTGCCGGCGGCCCCAAGACGCATGGCCAGTCGGATCGTCATCGCGCGCCCGGCTCCATCGGTTCCGGCACCACCCCCGGGCGAGTGCTCAAGGGCCTGCGCATGGCCGGCCACATGGGCAATGCGCGCGTCACAGTCAAGCGGCTGCGTGTGATTCAGGCCGACCCGGAGCGCAATCTACTGGTAGTCAAGGGCTCGGTGCCCGGGGCGAATGGCGGCCTGCTCATGATTAGGAAGCATAAGAGGTAGGTAACGGCGATGCCCTCGACGACAGTCTATAACATGGCCGGCGAGGCCGTGGGAGAGCTTGAGCTGAACGAGCAGGTCTTCGGGATCACGCCCCATATCCCGGTGCTCCATCAGGTGGTCACCGCCCAATTGGTCAACCGCCGCCAGGGCACCGTCTCCACCAAGCACCGCGGCGAGGTCTCGGGAGGAAACAAAAAGCCCTATCGGCAAAAAGGCACCGGTCGGGCGCGACAGGGAAGCATTCGCGCGCCCCAGTTCCGCCACGGCGGCGTGGTCTTTGGGCCGCGGCCTCGCGTCTATCATCACGATGTGCCACGCAAGATGCGGCGCCTGGCCATCCGCTCGGCGCTCTCGGATAAAGTGGCCAACAATCGCCTGATTGTCGTGGATCGGCTCCAACTGGAGCGGCCACGCACCAAGGACATGCTAGAGGTGCTCAGCAAGCTGCCCGTCGGCGACAGCAAGCGTGTACTGCTGATGCTGCCGCAGCGCGATGAGAACGTCCTGCTCTCGGCGCGCAACATTCCAGGCGCCAAGGTTGAGCATGTCTGCGCCATCAACGTCGTAGAGCTGCTGAAGCACGACAGTGTCATCATGCCGGTGCCAGCCGTACGCTGGCTGGAATACGTCTTTGGCGAGGGACTGAGCGCCGAAGAGGCCAGCCAGCGCATTGCCGAAGCCGAGGCTGAGGTCGAAGCCCAGGCGGAAGCTGCGGCGCAGGAGGAGCCTCAGGGCGAGACCAGCGCCGCCGACAGCCAGGCCGCCGGCGGCAGCGAGGAGGAGTAGGCCGTGGAGGTCACTGAGGTTCTGCGTCACGGAATCATCACCGAAAAATCGGTCACGCTCCAGGAGCAGCGTAACCAGTACACCTTTAAGGTGGCGCCGGAAGCCACGAAGATCGATGTGCGCCGCGCCGTCGAGCAGCTCTTCAATGTAAAGGTGCTCAAGGTCAATATCATCAATGTGCCCGGCAAAAAGCGCATCCTGCGCCGGCGAGGAGCACCCCCGCGCATCATCCGCGGGCGGCGCTGGAAAAAGGCCATCGTGACCCTCCAGCCGGGTCAGACCATTGAGGCATTGAAGGCATAAGGGGAAGAAGATGCCAGTAAAACAGTATAAGCCAACGACTCCCGGGCGACGCGGCATGACGGTTTCGACCTTCGAAGAAATCACGAAGACGGAGCCGGAGAAGTCGCTGATCAAGCCGCTGAAGAAGCATGCCGGTCGCAACAACCAGGGCCGGATCACCACCCGTCATCGGGGAGGGGGAGCGAAGCGGGCCTACCGGATCATCGACTTCAAGCGCAACAAGCTGGGCGTGCCGGCCAAAGTGGCCGCCATCGAGTACGACCCCAACCGTTCGGCCCGCATCGCTCTGCTGCACTATCTTGATGGAGAGAAGCGCTATATCATTGCGCCGCTGGGGCTGAAGGTGGGCGACCAGGTAATGGCGGGGCCGGAGGCTGACATCAAGCCGGGCAATGCTCTGCCGCTCAAGAACATTCCCGTGGGCACCACCATTCACAACATCGAGCTGGTGCCTGGGCGCGGGGGCCAACTGGTGCGTAGCGCCGGCGTAGGGGCCCAGTTGATGGCCAAAGAGGGGGACTACGCCCTGATCCGTCTCCCATCGGGGGAGCTGCGTTACGTCCACATCCGCTGCATGGCCACGGTTGGCCAGGTGGGCAACCCCGATCATGAGAACATCACCATTGGCAAGGCGGGCCGCTCCCGCCACATGGGGCGGCGGCCCGCGGTCCGTGGCGCGGCCATGAACCCCTGTGACCACCCACACGGTGGTGGCGAAGGGCGTGCTCCGCGCGGTGGTCAGCCGCAGACGCCCTGGGGCAAGCCCGCCCTTGGCGTCAAGACGCGGCGCAACAAGCGTACCGATCGCTTCATTGTCCGTCGGCGCAACGCTGGTCGGCGCTAGCGGGTGAGCCAAGCTCGCCGACAGGCACAGGTAGGAGGAGGAGAACGAAAGCATGTCGCGCTCGCGTAAAAAAGGACCATACATTCACGAGTCGCTGAGAAAGAAGGTCCTGGCGATGCGACGCAGCGGTGAGCGTCGCCTGATCAAAACCTGGTCGCGCGCCTCAACCATCTTCCCCGAGATGGTTGGCTTGACCATCGGCGTGCACAATGGCAAGACCCATGTGCCGATCTATATCACCGAGAACATGGTAGGCCATAAGCTGGGAGAGTTCGCTCCCACGCGGCACTTCCGTGGCCACTCGGGTGGGAAGAGCGAGCGGACCACCTCGGTCCGCTAGGCCGCTCTCTCCTCCCACCCCTGGCGGAAGGCCAGCGGAGCCATCTTAAGATGGAGTAGGAGATGCAAGTCAGGGCTATTGCGAGGAACATCGGCATTTCGCCGCGTAAGTTGCGCTTGGTCACGGAGGCGGTCAAGGGACTGCGCGTCAGCGAGGCGCTGCCGGTTCTTGATTTCCTGCCCAACGCTGGGGCCAGGCCGGTCAAGAAGGTGATCCAGTCGGCGGTGGCCAACGCGGAAAACAACTACAATCTCGATCCCGACCAGCTCTACATTCTCAACATTGTGACGGACGAGGGGCCGCGCCTGAAGCGCTTCAAGGCCCGTTCGCACGGGCGTATGTCGCCCATCATTCGCCGTTCCAGTCATGTCACAGTGATCGTTTCGGATGATCGAGCCGACCTGGGACGCTAACGAATCGAGCGAGCGAAGTGCAGTGAAGGAGGAGCACGTCAGTGGGACAGAAGGTTCATCCCACAGGGTTCAGGCTCGGCATTATCAAAACCTGGCTCTCTCGCTGGTATGCTGAGCGTGACTACAAAGACCTGCTCGCGGAGGACATGCTGATCCGCGAGACGATCAACCGCGAGCTGGCTAATGCGGCGGTCTCGCGCATCGAGATCGAGCGTGCGGCGGCGACGCAGGTGTCGGTAACTATCCATACCGCCAGGCCGGGCATCGTGATCGGCAAGAACGGGGAGAAGGTCGACCGGCTGCGCAGCCTGCTGGAGTCGAAGATCCATAAGCGGGTGCGCCTCAACATTGTCGAGATCCTTCAGCCAGAGCTTGATGCTTACCTGGTTGGCCGAACGATCGCCGAGCAGCTTGAGAAGCGTGTCTCGTTCCGGCGCGCCATGAAGCAGGCTGTCCAGAAAGCGATGCGCGCCAATGCCAAAGGCATCAAGGTCATTGTGAGTGGGCGTCTCGGTGGGGCGGAGATCGCTCGCAGCGAGAAAGAGGTCGAGGGGAAGGTTCCCCTGCATACCCTGCGCGCCGATATCGACTATGGGCAGACGGAAGCCCACACGACCTATGGTGTGATCGGTGTTAAGGTCTGGATCTACAAGGGGGACGTCCTCCCTGGCAAGGGTCCGGGACCTGAGGGTCAGGAGGGCGCTCCCCAGCCCGCGCTCCTGCCGCGTGAGATCGGCGTTGGTGAGCGGCGCCCGCCCGAGCGCCGGGATCGCCCGGAGCGCCGAGATCGCCCCGAGCAGCGCGGAGGGCGTCCGCGCCCCGAGCATGGTCAGGGCCGTCCTCCCCGCGGCGAGCGCGGTCAGGCTCAGGGCGGTCCCCAAACTCAGGCCCCTGGCCAGGGAGAGCGTGAGCGTGGTCCGCGTCCCCCCCGCGGCGAGCGTGAGGGACAGCAGCCAGGCCGTCAGGGTCGTCCATCTCGTCCTCCTCGCCCACCACGGGCTGAGCAGGGCCAGCGCGGCGGCGAGCAGGGACGCCAGGGCCAGGCCCAGAGCCAGGGCCAGGCCCAGCAGGCTGAGACACAGCCATCGGCTCAGCACCAGCAGCGTCAACAGCCTCCGCAGTCGCACCACCAGCAGCAGCAGCAGTCTGTCCAGGGCCCGGCGCCGGCTGCCCCGTCTGAGCAGGCAGCCCCACCGACTGCGGCTGAGCAGCCACAGGGTGGCGGACAGCCCTCTACGGGCAGCGCTGAGGAGTAAAGCCGACTGAGGAGAGAACGCCGGGCAGCAAACAGATACAGCGAGCGAGAGCTAACAAGGCAGGCCCGCCCTGGCGCGAGGAAGAGCGAGGCAGGAGGGAAGGAGGGCCGTCCTGAACAGACTGTCCGTCGTCTCCCAGGGGAAGCCCTCGGCAGCAAGTGAGCCAAACAGACGAACCAGCTAGCGAAGACGCCAGAGGCGGCGCAGCGGCTGGGCCACTCGCTAGCGGCAGCCAGCAGAGAGCAGACGCGTCAGCCCCGACCGGCCCGGCCCATGCCCTTAGTCGCGAGCCAGCAGGCCGCTGGGTGACGGGGCTACCTGTGGCAAAGAGGAGAAAAGGCAGCCATGTTACTGGCACCGAGACGTCCAAAGTATCGCAAACAGCATCGCGGTCGCCTTAAGGGGACCGCTCATCGCGGCAATACGGTCGCCTTCGGCGATTTCGGCTTGCAGGCCCTGGAACCCTGCTGGCTGGAGGCACGTCAGATCGAGGCCGCCCGTATTGCGATCACGCGCTTCATGAAGCGCGGCGGTAAGGTCTGGATTCGCGTCTTCCCCGACAAACCCGTGACCGCTAAGCCGGCAGAGACACGCATGGGGAAGGGGAAAGGCGCCCTCGACCACTGGGTAGCAGTGGTCAAACCTGGACATATGATCTTCGAGATCGGTGGCGTGAGCGAAGAGATCGCCAGGGAAGCTGCACGCCTGGCGAGCCATAAGTTGCCAATCGCCACACGCTTTGTAGTCAAGGGGGAGGCGGAGCGTGCCGAAGCTTAAGGAGCGTCGCCAGCAGATTCGCGAGATGTCGCTGCAGGAAGCCCAGCGCGAGCTGAAAGAGCTGCGTACCAGGCTCTTCAATCTGCGCTTGCAGAAACAGCGTGGGGAAGTCAAGAATACGCGCATCTTCGCTCAGACCCGCAAGGATATCGCTCGCCTGCTCCACCATATCTCACAGCTGGAGGCTGAGCAATGACGCAGGGAACGACTGGGCAGAATGCGGCCACGCTCAGCTCAACCGCAGGGCGGCCCCAGCACCGCCGCCAGCAGAAGGTGGGGCTGGTGATCAGCAACAAGATGGACAAGACCATCGTCGTTGCGGTTGAGCGGCTCAAGATGCATCCACTGTACAAGAAAACCTATCGTCAGACCAAGCATTTCTATGCTCATGATGAGCACAACGCCTGCCAGATTGGAGACATTGTGCGCATCGAGGAATGCCGCCCGCTGAGCAAGCTCAAGCGTTGGCGCCTGGTCGAGATCGTCAAGCGCGGCAGCGGTGTTGTACCCGTTGAGGAGGTCCTGGGCCAGGAGATCACCAGCGAGCTGGAGCGGGTACAGCAGGGTGCGGGCCAGGCGGGGCCGGGCGGGCGGAGTGAGCAGCAAGGAGAGGAGGGAGCCGAAGAATGATCCAGCCCCAGACCCGTCTCAAAGTTGCCGACAACACGGGCGCCAAGGAAATCATGTGTATTCGTGTCCTTGGCACCTCGAACAAGAAATATGCCACGGTTGGCGACGTGATCAAGGCCAGCGTCAAGAGCGCCGCCCCCAATGGTCAGGTCAAGAAAGGGGAGGTAGTCACCGCGGTGGTCGTGCGCGTTGCCAAGGAGTACGCCCGCCCGGATGGCTCCCACATCCGCTTTGACGATAACGCGGCTGTGCTTATCGGCGCTGGTAACAACCCCAGGGGAACACGTATCTTTGGTCCGGTGGCTCGCGAGCTGCGCGAGAAAAACTACGTCCGTATCCTCTCGCTCGCGCCAGAGGTGCTCTGAGGGAACGTGAGGAAAGAAGAAGGTAGGTAGGCAAAACGATGGCTGTCAAGACGAAAGCGAAGGAAGAAAAGCGGCCTCTGCACCGGGCCAAGATGAACATCAAGAAGGGCGACACCGTGCTGGTGATCGCGGGCAAGGATCGGGGCAAGCAAGGGACGGTGGTCAGGGCCCTGCCGCAGCTGAACAAGGTCATCGTTGAGGGGGTCAACCTGGTGAAGCGGCACCAGAAGCCGCAGGGGCAGCTGCGTCAGGGAGGCATTATCGAGAAGGCCATGCCCATCCACGTCTCCAACACCATGCTCGTCTGCACAGAGTGTGGTCAGCCCACGCGCGTTGCCCACGAGCGTCGTCCGATGGGGGCGGATCAGAAGCTCCGCCCGGTGCGTATCTGCAAGAAATGTGGCAAGGTCATTGCTGATCGGACGAGGAGTGCGTAGAGATTATGGCAGCACGCTTAAAGGAGAAGTATCTCAAGGAGGTGGTACCGGCCCTGCAGAAGGAGTTTAACTACAAGAATCCGATGCAGGTGCCGCGCATCCACAAGGTGGTCATCAATATTGGGATGGGCGAGGCCATTCAGAACGCCAAGGCGATGGAGGCGGCAGTCAATGATCTCTCGCTCATCACCGGTCAGCGCCCGGTCATTACCCATGCGCGGCGCTCGGTGGCCTCGTTCAAGGTACGCAAGGGCATGCAGATCGGCTGCATGGTGACGTTGCGGGGCGAGCGCATGTACTACTTTCTCGACAAGCTGATGAACGTCGCTCTGCCGCGTCTGCGCGACTTCCAGGGGGTCTCTCCGGATTCCTTTGACGGGCGTGGCAACTATACGCTGGGCTTGCGTGAGCAGCTCGTCTTTCCCGAGATTGACTATGACAAGATCGATAAGGTCCGGGGCATGGAGGTCAGCATTGTGACCACGGCGCGCACCGACGAGGAAGGGCGACGCCTGCTCAGCCTGCTCGGAATGCCCTTCAGGAGGTAGGATCGATGGCCAAGGTCTCGATGATCGTCAAGGCTCAGCGCAAGCCTCGCTTTAAGGTGCGCCAGCACAACCGCTGTCGCGTCTGCGGACGTCCGCGTGCCTACATGCGCAAGTTCGGCCTGTGCCGCATCTGCTTCCGCGAGCGGGCCTTGCGCGGTGAGCTGCCCGGTGTGACGAAATCAAGCTGGTAGGTTCAGCAATCGCCCTGGTGGGCAGCGTGAAAGAGCGAGCGCGCGTCTCGGTAACAGCCGCAGGCTCCTGCCCGGGAATGCTGGACTGAACTGGACTGGACTGAGCCGGGCTGACCTGACCTGAACTGAACTGGGTGAGGGATTGCTCAGGCCGCACCGCAGGTCGCTCGTTCTTTCATGATCGTGGAGGTGTTGTACTATGAACATGACTGATCCCATCGCGGATATGCTCACCCGCATCCGCAATGCGATCACCGCGCGGCACACGCGGGTCTCGATTCCGGCCTCCAAGATGAAGTTGGCCATTGCGCGTGTGCTCAAGGAAGAGGGCTATATTAAAGATATCGAAGTGATTAAGGATAATCCCCAGGGGACGATTCGCATCACCTTGCGCTATGTCGATAAGAAGCCGGTGCTGACACAGTTGCAGCGCGTCAGTAAGCCCGGGCGGCGCGTCTATACCAAGCGCAAGGATATTCCCCTGGTGCGGGGCGGGCTGGGGGTTGCCATTCTGTCCACTCCCAAGGGCGTGATGACGGGACGCAAAGCCTATCAGCTCGGTCTTGGGGGCGAGGTTATCTGTCACGTCTGGTAGACGGGAGGTTGACACCGTGTCGCGTATAGGGCGTATGCCGATCCCGATCCCGCCAAAGGTCGAGGTCAGCTGGAACGAGGAGAATCTGGTGACCGTCAAGGGTCCCAAGGGCCAACTCTCCCTGAAGGTCCCCTCCTCCCTCTCGCTGACCCTGGAGAATGGCACGCTCAAGGTGGCGCGCCAGTCCGATAATAAGCTGCATCGCTCACAGCATGGCCTCTACCGCACGCTGATCAATAATATGGTGGTCGGCGTGACCCAGGGCTACAGCAAGCAGCTCGAGATCCACGGCACTGGCTACCGCGCCACCAAGGTGGGCGATAACCTGGTGATCCTGGTGGGCTATTCCCATCCGATCGAGGTGCCGCCGCCGCCGGGCATCTCCTTTACGGTCGATGGGGTCGACCCTGTGACGAAGGCCACCAAGATCAGTGTGGTCGGAATCGATAAGCAGAAGGTGGGCGAGATGGCGGCCATCATTCGCCGCATCCGCGAGCCGGAGCCTTATAAGGGCAAAGGCATTCGCTACGCCGGCGAGGAGATTCGGCGCAAGGCCGGTAAGGCCGGTAAGACCGGCAAGGCTGGCGGCGGGAAGAAGAAGTAAACAAGCAGGCAAGCTGCTGGTCTGGTCGATTGGCTGGCTGGCCGGCTGGCCTATCGGCCTATCCCATCGCCGGCACGCACGAGCTTTCTGCGACAGAGAGGGGACGTAGTGCCGATCACGTCCCTTGCAGTGTCGGTTCATCTTTCTTTATTACTCTTATAAGAACAGGGGCACGTTCTCATGATCAAGACGTTCAATGCGAACAAGGCGCGGCTGCGTCGGCACCAGCGGATACGTCGCCGAGTCAAGGGCACAGCGGAACGGCCACGCCTGAATGTGTTCCGCAGCGCTCGCCATATCTATGCGCAGATTATCGATGATACCGTGGGTCGAACGCTCGTAGCGGCCTCCTCGCTGGAGCCGGCGCTGCGCGAGTTCCAGCCGGCAGCGCCTCCTGAGTCGGCAGCGGCTCCCCAGGCGGAAGCGGCCCCGGAGGAGGTGGTAGTCGAGAGCGCGGCGGAGGCTGCGCCCTCGCGTAAGGCCGCTCGCGCCGCGGCGCGAGCCCAGTCGCAGCCCCAGCAGGCCAAGGGCGGCAAAGGCAGTCAGCAGCAGCGGGGCCGTCCCCCGACGCAGGTTAAAACGGTTCTGCCGAGCGCCCAGAAGGGCGAGAAGAAAACGCCTGTCGAGGCGCTGGCCGCCATTGCCTACAATCGCAAAGTCGCCATCGCGCGCGAGGTTGGCAAGTTGCTCGCGCAGCGGGCGAAAGAGAAGGGGATCGAGAAGGTCGTCTTTGACCGTGGAGGCTACGCCTATCACGGGCGCGTGGCTGCTCTGGCTGAAGGGGCGCGAGAAGGCGGCCTACAGTTCTAGTCTAGGCTAGCTAGGTAGGCACGAGCACGAGGAGGAACATGCCGAGAATAGATGCGTCGAAGCTGAACCTGGAAGAGATCGTGGTCGAAGTCACTCGCGTCTCCAAGGTTGTCAAGGGCGGGCGCCGTTTTAGCATCCGGGCGCTCGTGGTGGTTGGAGACCGCAATGGCCACGTTGGCTATGGCATGGGGAAGGCCGCCGAGTATACCGAGGCCATTCGGAAGGCCGCCGAGGATGCCAAAAAACACCTGATTCATGTTCCGTTGACCGGTACAACTATCCCCTTCATGGTCAAGACAACCTTTGGCGCCTCGCAGGTGATGCTCAAGCCCGCCGCGCCCGGCACCGGTGTGATCGCCGGGGCGGCCGTGCGCGCCGTGGTGGAGCTGGCCGGCATTCGCGATATTCTGACCAAGGTGATTGGCAGCTCTAACCGCGCTAACACCGTTGGCGCCTGCATCGAGGCTCTCAAGGAGCTGCGCTCGCCCGAGGAAGTGGCTGCCCTGCGTGGGAAGACGGTGGTTGAGCTGCTGGGGCGGCGCCGCGCCGAGCGGCTGGCGGCGGCGGCGGCCAGCGCTGCCGAGCAGGCGGCTGCCCTGCGCGCCGCACGCGAGGAGGAGGCGCGCGAGCAGCGCGCGCTCCGACGGGCGGCCCGCGAGCGCGCTGAGCGTGGGGAACGTCGCTCGACGCGCCGTCGCTAAGCCTCGCTAGCGAGCAAGCTGGCTCGCTCCTGCTCGCTGGAACTACCAGCTCAGGGCAGGGTGAGGGCCGGCCGGACTGTTGAGGAGAGAGATTGTTATGGCAAAGCTGCGCATCAAGTGGGTGAAGAGTACGATTGGCTATGCGCAGGATCAGCGGGAGACGATCCGCTCGCTTGGGCTGCGCAAGCTCCAGCAGGAAGTGGTGCGCGAGGACACGCCCACGACTCGCGGAATGATTCGCAAGGTGAGACACCTGCTCAAGGTGGAGGAGATAGCGTAATGAAACTGTCGGATCTGCGACCCGCTCCTGGTTCGCATCAGCGGTCGAAACGAGTCGGACGAGGGCATGGCTCTGGACGTGGTAAGACCGCTGGCCGCGGTACCAAGGGCCAGAAGGCGCGCACTGGGGGGAAGGTTCGCCAGGCTTTTGGGGGAGGTCAGACGCCGCTGTCGCAGCGTCTTCCTTTCCTGCGCGGTATTGGCAATAGCAATGCGCCTTTCCGCAAGGAGTACGCCGTTGTCAATGTGGCCAGCCTGGAGCGCTTCTTTGAGCCGGGGGCCGCGGTGACGCCGGAGGCGTTGGCGGAGAAGCGCCTGCTCTCGCCTGCTGAGAGCCGTGGTCTGGTCAAGATCTTGGGCGACGGTGAGCTGCATCGCCCGCTGACGGTGCGGGCCCACAAGTTTTCAGACAGTGCGCGCGCCAAGATCGAGGCCGCCGGTGGCAGCGTCGAAGTGATTCCTGTTAAGGTCTACGAGAAGACAAAGCGCCGCAAGGATCAGGGCAAGCAGGCCCAGGGGGCCCAGGCCTGAGCGCACCGCTCACCTGGGCCAGTTCTTCCTCTTTTCCAGACAGGTGGATCGGCACACCGCTGGCCACCGGCCTGGTCCGACGCGGTAAGCAGCCACAACAGACAAGCCGGCCTCGGCGAAGACCTGGTTCTTGCTGGCCGCTGGTCAGCCTGGCCAGAGCCGCCGCTGGCTGGCTGGCGAGGGAAGGATCCCTGGTAACCCTGGTAAACCCCGGTCCGTCCTCTGCTGATCGATCCAGTCCAGGGCTGGCCGAGGGCCGAGAGGCTGCCTCTCCGCGACCGATGCGTGCGACGCTTGTTCTGAAAGGAGCCATCCATGTTAGGGCGGCTGCTCAGTGTCTGGTCTATTCCCGACCTGCGCAAGAAAATCATCTTTACGCTGGTCATGCTGCTGCTGATGCGGCTGTTGGCCCATATCACGGTGCCGTTGACCCACCAGCAGGAGCAAGCGCTGGCCAGCCTTTTCACGAGCGGTCAAAATCAGAATCTGGGCCAATTGCTTGGCCTGCTGGACATCTTTTCGGGGGGATCGCTCCAGACCTACTCGATCATTGCCATGAGCGTCTACCCCTACGTCACGGCGACCATCGTGATGCAGCTGCTGTCGCCGATCATTCCGGCGCTCCATCGCCTCACGGAAGAGGGGGAAGCCGGGCGGCTTAAGTTCAGCCAGATCACGCGCATCATCACGGTTCCTATCGCCTTTCTCAATGCGCTGGGTAGCGCGGCCATCTTTGTCAGGGTGGGCGTCCTCGATGCCAGCACCTTCAACCTCTTTGGGCCGAACTGGCTGCAGACTCTGGCCATTCTGCTCTCGCTGACCACGGGGACCATGATCCTGGTCTGGTTCGGCGAGCTGATCACGGAGTATGGTGTTGGCAACGGCATCTCCATCATCATCTTGGGGAACATTGTGACCCGCCTGCCCACGCTGGTGCAGCAGGGCTACATCTCCAGCACCACCACGGGCGGCACGAGCAGCAGCATTCTCAACCTGGTCGTGCTGGGGATCATTACCGTGGTCACCATCACCAGCATCGTCTATATCTACCTTGGACAGCGACGTATTCCGATTCAGTATCCCACCAAGCGCATCGTGGGGCGAGGCATGCTGGTCGGCTCGGCTCAGACCACCTATATTCCTATGATGGTCAACAGCGCCGGCATGATCCCGCTGATCTTTGCCAACTCGGTCTTGCTCTTCCCGACCGTCATCTCCCAGTACCTGGCCAGCAGCAATGCTAGCTGGCTGACAACGGCCGCTAGCTGGATCAGCAGTACGGTCCTCAATACGACGCTGCCCTGGTACTGGCTGTTATACTTTCTCCTGGTGGTCGGCTTCACCTACATGTATGCCGATCTGGTCTGGGACCAGCAGAATATTGCCGAGAATCTCCAGAAGCAGGGCGCTCACATTCCTGGCTATCGCCCCGGCGAGCAGACGCGCGTCTACTTGAAAACCCTGCTGAGGCGGGTCACCTTTGGAGGCGCGCTCTTCCTGGGCGTTTTGGCGATTTTACCCTACCTGGCCAGAACCCAGATGCTCAGCTCAACCGCCCTGCTGGTGGTGGTGGCCGTGGCCCTGGACACTATCAGGCAGCTTGAAGCGCAGGTTGTCATGCGCAATTACTCGGGTTTCCTGTCGTAGGTCGGCGAGGCGCGATGCTGCGCCTCGTCCGCTTCCATCGGAGGAGAAACGGTGCTGATCATTCTCATTGGCGCTCAAGGGTCGGGCAAAGGGACCCAGGCGGAAGCGCTCTCTCAGGAACTTGGGATTCCGCACGTAGCCAGCGGAGATCTGTTTCGTAAGGAAGTCGCTGAAGGCACTGAGCTGGGCCTGAAAGCCAAAGGCTACCTGGATCGCGGCGAGCTGGTCCCTGATGAGCTGACTATCGCGATGATCCTGGGTAGGCTGGCCCGTCCCGATTGTGCCAGGGGGGTCTTGCTAGATGGCTTCCCGCGAACCATTCCCCAGGCGGAGGCTCTGGATAAAGGGCTGCAAGCCGTTCGGAGGCAGGTCGATCTGGCCGTTTATCTGGAGGTGCCACGTGAGGAATTAGTGCGGCGGCTGTCGGGCCGCTTCATCTGCCGCGCCTGCCAGCACGTCTACAACATCTATAGCAAGCCACCTAGAGTTCCGGGTGTCTGCGATATCGATGGAAGCGAACTCTACCAGCGCTCCGACGATGTCGGCGAGGCGGTCGAGCGGCGACTGGACATCTTCTTTAGGGAGACGATCCGCCTGCTCGACTACTACGCAGCCCAGGGAAAGCTGGTAAAGGTCAACGGCAATCAGGGCATCGACGAAGTTCAGCAAGAGTTGCTTGCAACCATTAAACGCTATGACAAAGGCCAGCATGGGTCGGCCTGATGGAAGAGCGCATAGCCACCAGATCAGGCCGGAGGGCAGAAGGGCTGGCGGCGCTCGCCCTGCTCTGGCTCGTCCCAGCCCCGCCCCCCCATGAGGAGAGTTGAGAGTGGCGATTATCCTAAAATCAAAGGAAGAGCGCGAGCGGATTCGCGAGACTGGACGAATCGTGGCCGCGGTTCTGGCTGAGCTGCGCAGCGCGGTTCGCCCCGGCATCACTACCGGCGATCTGGACCGCCTGACGGCGGAGGCCCTCCAGCGCTATGGGGCAAAGTCAAGCTCGCTCGGTTACCACGGCTATCCCGGCCACCTATGCACGTCGGTCAACGATGAGGTGGTTCATGGTATTCCGGGCAAGCGCGTTCTCCAGGAAGGCGATATTGTCAGTATCGACATCGCCGCCAATTACCAGGGCTGGCATGCCGACGCGGCCATCACGGTCGGAGTGGGCGAGATCAGCCCCGAGCTGAAGCGCCTGCTGAAGGTGACCGAGGATGCTCTCTACCGCGGAATCGCTGCCGCTCGGGCCGGCAACCGTTTGCTCGATATCAGCCGCGCCATTCAGCAGTTCGTGGAGGGCGCCGGCTTCTCGCTGGTGCGCCAGTACGGCGGGCACGGTATTGGGCGCAGTATGCATGAAGATCCCCAGGTCTTGAACTATGTCGAGCCTGGGCTGCCCAACCCTGTCCTGCGGCCCGGTATGGTGCTGGCTATCGAGCCAATGGTCAATATGGGCGGGAAGGAGACGCGCGTCCTCGCCGATCGCTGGACCGTTGTTACGGTTGATCATAGCTATTCCGCCCATTTCGAGCATACGGTGGCGATCACCGAGGGCGATGCCGAGATCCTGACGCTCTGATCCGAGCGCAGGACCGCTCAAGACAGGTGGGCCGGTCCGCCCAGGCGACGCTTGCTCGCTCACACCGGCGCCAGAGGAAGAAGGCAAGGTTGGCCTGGCGATCCACTTCTGGTAGAAAGAGGGTCTGCCCCTCGACTTTCCCAGAGGTTTGTGCTATAATTCGCAGTTGGTCGCAGCAGTCTTCCCTGCTGCTTTTTGCCACTCTGGAAAAGCACACAAGTCGTAGGGACAAACGACCTTCTCATAGAGAGCGAACTCGCCTTGTTTCCTCATGCGCGGCGTTGTGCAGGAGTGGGTCGCCTGTCTGCCTGCCCGTCTGGGCAGGCTCCGCGGCAAGACAGGCCGATCAACCCAAGCGGGCAGCCTCGTGTGAGGGATCCTTATCCGCCGGTCAGCCAACTAGCCAGCTAGCGCCAGCAGGAAGCGGGGAAGTGGAGAAGAGGAAGGGAAGAGAAGAAAGATGGCGACGGAGTGGGCCAGGTGAGTGGTGAGGTTGATCAAGTGGGTGAGGTGGATCGTTTGCGCACAACCTGCTGTTGGAACGCTTCGATGAGCCACTGCAACAGGTGACGACGAAAGGGTGCTATGCCGAAAAAGGATGAGATCGAGGTGGAGGGCGAGGTAACCGAAGCCCTCCCAAATGCGATGTTCAGGGTCAAGATCGACGAGAACCATCAGGTTCTGGCAACGCTGTCGGGGCGGATCCGCATGAATTTCGTGCGCATCGTCCCCGGCGACCGGGTCAAGGTGGTGCTCTCGCCCTATGACCTGACACGGGGCCGCATCACCTGGCGCGTCAAGCCCTGACCGGAGCGGCTCCCTGGATCGCCGCAGCCGCAGAGGCAGACAAGAGAGGACCGGCCTTGTTGTCTGGCCGCTTCCTACTACGGCAAGGCGAGCAAGCTGTTCAGCATCAGCAGAGAGCAGACAGAGAGCAGACTATACCGGGACCGGGTCTTCGCTGAAGCGACCCGGCGCGACCCAGGCCGGGCAGGTCCACAGAAGGTTGGCCTGACCCCGCGCCTTGCTCCCATGCCACAGCTCAGATTCGTCTGGGTGGCCTCTGTTCTGTCAGTGGCAACCCCTCTGCACCCTTACCTCTCGCTTGCTCCTCTCCAAATGAGAGGTGGACAGAGCTGCACTGGTTAGCGATTCGGCCTGCTGACCGCTGGACTGGTCAATCCCAGCAGGCCAGCCGCTCGGCTTTCTCGCTGAGCGGCCTGCAGAGAAGCGAGAAGGAGAAGGGCACATCCAGCAAGAACGAGGCTGGTCGATGCGACACGACGTGGCGCAGTGTGGCTGTCGCTCCGGCTTGCGCCTTTTCGTTTCATCGTTGGCTGCTTGCCTCGATCAGGCTGGTCTGGCTCTGCGCTGTTGCGCTCCGCTTCTCTCGCCTGGTTCGACTTGACTGGATTGTTCTGGCAGGCGCTTTCACACGGTGCGCCGATCTCTGGCAAACAATGGCTCGGTGAAGAAGAAAGCTAGAAAAAGGAAGGAAGGAGGGAGCCGTGAAGGTACGCGCCTCGGTGAAGCCACGCTGCGAGCATTGTAAGATCATTCGCCGCAATCGCGTGGTGATCGTCATTTGTACCAAGAACCCCAAGCATAAGCAGCGTCAGGGCTAGAACTAGAGCGTGCTTGGGCGAAGGCCGCTTCCTGGCAGCGATCAAAGCCGACAGGCCCCGAGCGGTTCCGATTGTCAATCTCAAGCCGGATCTGCCGGAGCGGGAAGGAAGAGGTTGGCACGCAACGGCGGACGGTGGACGCAGCGCAGGCTCACTTTCCCAGCGGTGGCCGTCCTCTGGCCTGCCTGCGTTGAGCTGGCGGTTGCGCCCTTCCAGGCGATAGGTCAATAAGCGCGCGGCGCAGCAAGGCAGTGGCTGTGTCGGCAGTCAATGCCCAGGCAGGCGGGCCTGGAGCGTTTCCCTCGCCAGGAGGGCTGTCCCCCATCCTACTTTTTATCTATCAAGCAAGTTAAGCAAGCAAGAGCAATGAGAGCCTGAGCTGCAAAGAAAAGCTCGGATGAGGAGAAGCAAGACGGGGCGGAGGCCATACGAAAGGTCCCGGCCTATCTTCTGATCTGGAGGAGAAGATGGCTAGAATTGCCGGAGTCGATATTCCACGCGAGAAGCCGGTCGAAATCTCGCTGCGCTATATCTATGGGATTGGCCCGACGACCAGCCGGCAGATCCTGGAGAAGACCCGCGTCAATCCCTCCAAGCGGGTCAAGGATCTCACCGAGGACGAGGTTAACCGTATTCGCGAGGTCATCGACCGCGAATACAAGGTTGAGGGCGATCTGCGGCGCGAGGTCGAGCAGAATATCAAGCGCCTGATCGAGATCGGCTGCTATCGCGGCCTGCGCCATCGCCGCAATCTGCCGGTGCGTGGCCAGCGAACTCGTACGAATGCCCGCACTCGTCGCGGACCGCGCAAGACGGTGGCCGGTAAGAAGAAGGCTACAGCCAAGAAGTAAAGGCCGTCTCTGGGGAACCCTCTCTTCTTGCCTGGCCGATGGACGGGCAGGTGGATTGGCCGCTTGGCTGGCAGGGCTGTCGATCGGCTCCGCCGGTGGCAACCCTGGCTGGTGGCCTGCCAGGGAGAGCGGAGAGAGAGACCTCCGACGATGCATGCCGGCGCGGGATGGGATTTGTTCTCAGCCCTTCACCGGATGGCCTGAGCAACGATCAAGGATTACACGGTTGCAGATAGTCATTGAGAATAAGCAGACCGTCTCACCGGAGGTAGAGAGAAAAAGAACATGGCCGAGAAGAAGAAGCAGTCGGGTAAGCCGCGCAGGCGTGAACGGAAATCGGTGCCGCGTGGCCAGGCGCACATTCAGGCGACCTTCAACAATACCATTGTCACTATGACCGACCCGAATGGGAACGTAATTGCCTGGAGCAGCGCCGGCTCGCAGGGTTTCAAGGGGTCGCGCAAGAGCACCCCCTATGCGGCAGGGGTCGCAGCGGAAGCGGCGGCTCGCAAGGCGATGGAGCACGGCATGCGCCAGGTCGAGGTCTATGTCAAAGGGCCTGGCTCGGGCCGCGAGGCGGCGATCCGCTCGCTACAGGCTGCTGGCCTTAACGTTGTTTCGATCACTGATGTCACGCCGATTCCGCACAATGGCTGCCGACCGCCGAAGAGGCGTCGTGTGTAGGTGCGCTGTGCGATTGGACGTGTGAGGAGGATGAGCTAAAGATGGCACGCTATACAGGCCCTGTTTGCAAGCTGTGCAGACGTGAGGGGGTCAAGCTGT
>NZ_JBHOQV010000059.1:0-1592 GCF_042408735.1 Thermogemmatispora sp. | reverse complement strand
CGAACGGATCTCTGAGGGTCTGGTATATTTTCTGTGCCTAATGGTCGTCAGGCTTCACCAGCTGACTGCACGTCTCTCCCCTGTAAATAGATTGTATGGGAATTGCGCATGCCCGTCAAGGCTGCTCTCTTCTCACGCCACAATCGAGCACGGCGCTTTCAACCGATCGCTTCCGTCACTAGCCTTTCAATAGTGGCCCGATCCTCACCGTAATGCTGAGCCAGCCGCTGAATGGCTAGCTCCCGTAGCTGAACACGCACCTCGGGGGTCAGGGCCTTCATCAGAGCCGGGTTGACACTGTAGTAGTCTCCATCGGAACTCATCTCCAGCAGTCCTCGACGCTCAAAACGCGGAAAGGGATCAATGCGAATGATCTCGATGAAAGCTCTCTCTCCAAGCTCCGGATCATCAATCGCTGCTCTCCTCTCACCACGCTGTCTCTCACGGGGCAATCCCGCCTGATCACGCAGCTGATAGAAGCGGCGGAAACAGGCTGCTGCCTCACTTTGAGAGAAGAAGCCACGCTCATCGGCGCGGGTTAACATAACGAGGCAAAGCAGCATTTGATAGGCATAGACCATGCGCGTTTCCTGTAGATAGCTCACCAATTCTTCGAGAGCCTGACGCTGAATATTTTCAGGTATTAAGAGCGTGGGCTGCTCTGCTGGCTGGAGACCACTTCTGCAGAGATAGTCTGCATATTCCCTCTCTTTGACCTGATGACCTAGTCTTCTTCCGGCGTCCTCCAGCAGCTGGCAGAGGTCTTCCGTGAGGAGGTGGGCCTGGCCTCGATATGCTTCCAGGAAGGCTTCCAGGTCTGTGAACAGCTTGCTCACTCTCCGCCCCTGGACCAGCAGGTTGAGTTCGATATTGAGATCCAGGCCGTTAACGGTGAGGTTTGAGGAGCCGATCATGGCCCAGGCCTGGCCGTTCCTGGTGCCATAATAGACTTTGGGATGAAAGACGGTGCCCCGAGTGGCCAGATAGATAAAGACCTCCGCCCCCCACCCCTGGAGTTGCCTCAAGGCCGCTACCCGATTGATAGGTGTTACGCCTACGGTGATGCGCGTGCGATTGGCCGCTCTGATGAGGGGGCTGAGACTGAGCACGCCGCCGGGTGAGACGTAGGCAATGGCTAGCTCCAGCTCCATGCCCTGGTAATCCCTGGCCAGTTCTGTTAGCTTCGCCAGTGGCTGCTTTACAAGCTGCACCCTGAGTTCACTCATGTCCTCTTCTCTCCTAAACAGCTTGCTTGTAGGTCAGATACACCTGACCTACCCCTACTCGATACACAAACATAATACTGCTTGCTTCATTCTCTAGCCAAGGCTCCGATGTGGAGAGTCTACCCGCCAAGCTGCTCAGGTTAGGAAGGAAGAGATGACTCAAGCAATAAGGATGGGGGAGCGAGCATCCGAGAAGAGGCTGACAGGGAGCAGCCTGTCCTGTCTTGGGGACTGGTACAGCGATCGTCGCTATGGTACAATTGATGCCAATCAGCAACAGCGCAAGGATGCAGGCGAGGCCCTCCTACCTGTGCGTAGGCGCGCCCATTGAGGGAGTAGCCAACCACCATCGGCCCTGGCAACTGG
>NZ_JBHOQV010000186.1:0-45901 GCF_042408735.1 Thermogemmatispora sp. | reverse complement strand
GCCGGCAACACCTGAAGCCGCTGGGCGAACTGGCCGCAAGGCCAGAGGCAGGCGTCGAGGGTGGGGTCGGTGATTGGGGTGAAGTCGTAACAAGGTAGCCGTACCGGAAGGTGCGGCTGGATCACCTCCTTTCTAGGGAGTCGACTGGAGGGTTTCCCAGCAGGCAGTAGAGACGCGGAGCCGCTATGAGAGGACTCGCTCCTCTCCTCTGCTACTCCGGCCAGGGTGTTAACTCATCACCCGGTTGTGTCTCTGGTTCCGCCTCTGCCTCGCTTGCTCCTCCTCTCCCAGGTCGATCCTGTCACCCGTCTCAAGGTCCCGGCTTCTCCTCTCTGCGAAGTCGGGAAGTCCGCTAGAAACCCCCTTGCCAGAAACGCTGGCGGGTGGTAAAATAATAGCCGGCGAGCGGGTGGCAGCGCGCAGAGAGAACACCACTTGCCATCAGGCTGATGCCTGACAGGTCGGTCGTCAGCTACTCAGCCTTATCACTCTCCAGGTGTTCGGGTCACCCGGCACGCATCCCTCAAGGCATTCCCTTGAGATCTCTAACTGCGGGCTATTAGCTCAGATGGTTAGAGCGCAGTCCTGATAAGACTGAGGTCCCTGGTTCGATTCCAGGATAGCCCACCTACCCGTACAGGGGGATGTAGCTTAGCTGGTAGAGCGCTGCCTTTGCACGGCAGAGGTCAGGGGTTCGAGTCCCCTCATCTCCACCTGAGGGGATGTCAGTTCCCTGATGAACTGACTCGACTCGTTGGTTGCCCGCCTGTCCATGCAGGTGGGGCGGTGACTATAGCGGAAGGGTTACACCCGTTCCCATCCCGAACACGGAAGTTAAGCCTTCCAGCCCCGATGATACTGCGGGGGGGACCCCGTGGGAAAGTAGGACGTCGCCGCCCCACCTGCCTGGACGGGCGCTTTTTGTTTCCTTTTCCTCCCCCTTCGACTCCTTTTCTCCCTCCTCCGCACGCAGGGCCGTAGAACCTACGATGGACACTGGCGCCGCCCTTCGCCTATAATAGATTCTGAACCCATGATGTTGGCGTTCTGGCTGCCCTGCCGGCCTGTGACTGGCAGGAAGTCGCTGGTCATGAAGCGGAGCGGGGGCCGAAAAGCTCTGCTCATGTCATCTCTGTGGGGAGCTTGTTTGACTGGGGGAATTGCTCGGATGAAGCCCTGGAAGCTCTTGACACGCCTGGCTGTGGCGCTCTTCCTCGTGTTGATCATCGTGGCTATCTTCGGCCCGAACCTGGCCGATCTTGCTAAGGGCCTCCTCGGCAATGTCAGCAAGCCGTTCTCCAGCACGCTCTCTTTGCCGTCCTCCAATATTCAGGCCCACCTGGTCCATTCCCCAACGGATCCCTCGACTTTCTCCCCCTCCCATCTGCAGCTCGCCGTTCAGGGCCTCAAACCGGCCACTACGTATTATCTGACTATCAATGAGGGCAGTTGCAGCGGCCCCACGCTCATCCTGGTCGGCTCGCTGACGACCGACGATGTCGGGGCCGCCTTGAAGGATTTCTCGCTCGATCTGAGCGATCCCGCTAGCTTCGCCTCGCGCAAGTTGTGGCTGAATTTCCATAGCGGCGGCTTCAGTGGAACAAGTAGTGCCTGCTCTCCTATCGATACTTCTTTGCTCCGCTAGCTTTTGCTTTCCTGCCTGGCACAAAGGCAAAGGGAGGGAAAAGCTGGCCTGGCTTCTCTCTCTAAAGGCAGACTGGTCTCTGCCAGCAAGGGACCTCTCTGGGCTTTGATTACTGGCTGCCTGCAGCGCCAGAGGAGCGCTGCTGCTTAGCGCCTCATGATAAGTACCTTGAAGTTCCCCAGTCCGGCAGGGTCAGTCAGGGCCAGTACTTGCTGGCGCAGGTTGTACCAGCGCAGTAGGGCGATCTGCCCGCGATCGCTGGCCCGCTCCTGGTCGGCTGCCGCGAAGTGAGTGCGGCGAAGGCCCTCCAGCTCCTCAAAGATGCCCATGCGCTCTAGCCAGGCGCGCTGCGTGGTGAAGAGGCGCCGGCGCAGACCGTGGCGACGCCCCTCGTCGATCAGGGCGCTGAAGTTGACATGGGCAGTGATGTCTTGCTCCCCCGGCCTCATCAGCGGCTGCTCGTTGATGCGATGCTGATAGTAGCAGAGCAGTGTCCCACGGAGCCGCGAGCGGTGGTAGAGCTGAGAGGCCCGGTCGCCATAGTCGATCACGAGTAGAAAGCCGCGTCGAAGGAGCGAGGCTTGCAGCTCTACCCAACGGAGGGCTGCCAGATTAATCTCCGCTCGCCAGCC
Organism: Thermogemmatispora sp.; assembly: GCF_042408735.1. Lineage (GTDB taxonomy): Bacteria > Chloroflexota > Ktedonobacteria > Ktedonobacterales > Ktedonobacteraceae > Thermogemmatispora. The sequence goes on along the minus strand of NZ_JBHOQV010000186.1, from coordinate 43,624 downwards.
ATCGGGAAAACTGCGCCAGCGGGGACAATAGCGGTCAAGGTAGCCGACCACTGCTGGCGTGGATGGGGCGGCAGCAATTGCCTGTAATCGGCCTTTGTCGACATCTACGTAGATTTCATAGAGCTGACCCTGATGCACTTCAACGAGATGCACCGGGAAGGCATCGACTAACTCGTTGGCCAGGATAACCTGCGGCTCCCCTTCTTGTTGACGAAGCTGCTGCAGGGTCTCGCCAGAGAGTGCATCTTCTCCTCGCTGCAAGTCCAGGCTGCGGTAGCTCAAGGCCGCGGCAAACTCTGGACGCTCTTCCTGAAGACTGGCGCGGACCTCTTGCTCTAGCTCACCGCGCCCGGCTCCTTGCTCCCAGACGCGAAAGGGCTGCGGGCGGCCCAACTCCTCCCACATCTGGTAGAGCTGACGCCCCAAGCAGTGAGCGAAGAAGGAGCCAAGATCGCCGCTGGTGAAGTAGTCTCCTGACCAGCCGATGCGCGGAAGGCCGGCAGTATAGTAGCCATTTTCGGGATCGTAGAGGACCATACGCATATATTCTGCGAAAGAGAGCGGCCCTTCGCGCTCGATGCGTGCTATCACTCTTTGTTCAAGGAGAGAGCTTGTGGTCATCGGTGCACCTTTTTGAGAACAGTGAGCCGAGCTGGCGGGCGCAGGCGCTGGGGGAACAGCAGAACAGCAGGTTGCCTCCGACGGTGAGGAGAGGTGCTCTCCCGGAGACCGGCCAGGCACGCACGCAGGCACGCAGACAGACAGACAGGATCGGGAAAGCACCGTCTGGGTAAGCCGCCGACCGCTAGGGACGGGCTGGGGCAGCGAAGAAGTGGGTGATCAGCAGGTCAAAAGCGACCTCGGGACTGAGACGGCTGCGCTTGAGAGCGGCGTCTGTCTCAACAAGCTGGCGATAGATGAACTCTAACTGAGCAAGGCTGAAGTGCCGCACTTGCTGAGCGGCTCGCTCGGCAATAAAAGGCGCAACGCCAAGCGTTGAGGCGATCTCGGCTGCCCGCAATCCCTTCTGGCTAAGCTCTTTAACAAGCAAGAGTGTGCGCACCTGGGAGAGCAGGAAGCCTAGCAGCAGCAACGGTGGCTGTCCCTCGGAGAGCAGACTATGGAGGATGTCAAAGGCATGCTGCGGTCTCCGCTGAGCCAGAGCATCGGTTAGCTCAAAAATGCGCGTCTCCTGGACCTGGGCGGAAAGTGCCCGCACGTCCGGGACATCGATGGTCCCACCTTCGCCGACATAGGTGGCGAGCTTTTCCAGCTCGTTGGCCAGCATGCGGGTCTGACTCCCGATGAAGTTGGCCAACAGGGCCACCGCCTCGCGCGTAATGCGAACTTTGAGCAGGGCAGCTCGCTCTTCGATCCAGCGTTCGAGGGCGGCCCCTTTCGGGAGCAGGCTTTTAATCTCTTGACCATGACGACGGGCGGCCTCAACCAGCGGGTGGCGCGCCTCCAGTACCTCATCGACCAGGAGAATTAAAGTAGTCGAAGCTGGCATCGAGGGCACAAATTGGGCCAGACCCTGCTCGAAGTCGGCGCGCGAAGAGCCAGCGGCTTTCTTGCCTCCCTTGCGCGCACGGCTGCGCTTGCGTTCTTCGCCGGCCTCGCCCGCTGTTGTTCCGGACCCCGTCTCGCCCTCGGGAACGCTGGCTCCCTGGCGCTCGTGGGCGGTCGAGGAACTGCTCCGGCGCTTGCGGGGCAGCCCCTCAACGATCACCAGCCGACCCTCGCTCAGGAAAGGCAAAGTGCTACAGGTAGCGACGATGGTTGCTAGCTCGGTCTCATCGCCGTGGTAGACATCCTGGTTGTAGCCAAAGTCCCCCTGCTGGCGGAGGCGTCTCAGCGCCTCACGGCTGCTGAACTCATCATCGCCATGCAGCAAATAGAACATAGCGCTCTCACTTGCTCCCAACCAAAAAGACCCCTCCGCTGGCAAACTCACCTGTGAGCTGGCGCGCTCCGGCTGGGCCCCACCTCACTCGGGCAGAAGAGTTGTCTGCCGGCGCGAGCGGCGGCTCTCGGAGCGCGCAACGATCCAGTCGGTCAGCATGCCGCCGACCAGGCCCAGGACACTACACAGGAAGAGCGAGCCAAAGAAGGTCGCCCCGACCTGAGCATTGGGCAAGGGCGTATCGAAAATCAGCGTATCGACCCAGCCTAAGATTGCCAGCAGGCCAATAAAGGCCCCGATAAAGGCTCCCAGAATCACGGCCCAGCGCCGTCTGACCAGCACCATGCTGACCCAGAAAATCACGAAGAGCGAAAGGGGCAGCGACAGCAAGAAGCCGAAGAAGCTGGCCAGGAAAAGCCCGTCGCCGGGGTTGATGATAAGTGCTGGTCCTCCCATAGACCTCGCATTGCCTCCCGCTAGCTAGCTTTTGCGTTCGTATTATACTGCAGCCCCAGAGGACTGACAATAGCTCTGCCTGCCATTGGACCGGTCCGGCAGGACCTGCCAACTCGTCGGGGAAGGGACTGGCGCGGGCATCTGCATCCCTTGCTCGCAAGCTACCATCTCTAGCCAGGGCGGCCCTTCTCGCCTGCAACACCTCCCAGCACTCTGCGTATATATAGGCGGTTAAATCAAGCAACAATTTTACGTCTCAGCAAGACGAATTCGAGGAAAAGGCCATGATGAATCGAATGACAACCCTGGGCTTGGACGAGCGTCTAGAACGGGCGCTTGCTTACGTGCTATTGTGGATCTCGGGCCTGATCCTCCTTGTGATCGAGAAGAACCGCAACGTCCGCTGGCACGCTGCCCAATCGCTGGTAACCTTTGGCTCGCTCTCGCTGGTTATTATGGTGCTCCAGTTCCTCCACGGGATGTTGAGCCTGCTGCCACTCGTCGGCTGGCTTATCGGCTTTGGGCTGAGCTTGCTGCTCAACCTGCTCGGCTGGCTGATGCTCCTGCTTTGGATCTGGTTAATGGTGATGGCCTGGCTCAGGCCAGACTACCGACTGCCCTTTTTCAGCCAGCTAGCCGATCACCTTGTGTAGCGGGCCAGAAGTGAGGCGATCAGGCCACCGCTCAGAGTGGCCAGGAAATTCACCGTATCGTTGTTCACTCCTGGCAGACCGCGCAGGCGCCGGGTGACAGTCTGACAGCTTTGGTGAAGAGGTTGCTCTGTCTCCTGACCACAGCGCGGACAGCAATAGACGGTCTGTAAGGTAGCTCCAAGGAAGCTGTCGATCAGGCTCCCCGCGAGGCCACTGGAACAGGCGAGGAAAGCCAAGGGCAGGGATCGGCCTCTGACCCCCCCTCGGGGAAGGCCCGACAAAAAGTCGCCCAGGGCGAACAATCCCTGCAAGACAATTCCGCTGCTCAGCGCACCGGCAGCGGCGGCAAGGGTGCCCGGCCAGGAAAGCGCCCCCGAGGTCCCTGGAGCGACGGGGCGACCAGTCGTCAGCAGGCGGGGAGGACGGGAGGCCAACATCCCCACTTCGGTGGCCCAGGTGTCGGCGGTGGCCGTAGCCAGGGCACCCCCAAAGGCGGCTAGCCACAGATCAGGGGAATCGCTCTCTGGATGGGCGAGGGAGTCCAAAGCGCCGCTGGAGCGGCGGCGCAATCCATAGCGTAGCGCACACCAGGTGGCCACGCCGCCGTTGGCCAGTACCTGCAACATGTCGCGAGCGCTGCCCTTGGCCAGCTTCTCCGCTGTAGCATGGACCTTTTTCTGGGGGCGAAAGCGAGAAAGCAGAGTGGAGGAAACGAAGAAGAAGATGAGGGAGAGGCCCAGCTCCCAACCGCCGATGCCGGCGGTCAGCGTGCCTGTAGCGATAGCCGCCGGCACCCCGCTCCGGCTAAGGGCGCCACGCCGCCGGGCAAGCAGGCTGATCCCGCTGCTCACTAGTAACCACAAGATAAGCTGTCGCCACCACGGGCGCTGACTGGTCCTCCTTTTCCCCATCGCTGTTTCTCCTCCTTTGTCTGGCGAATGATAAGCATCTGTCCTATCTTTTGTTACAGAATGCCGACAGGGCCAGTTCTATTGTAAAAAGGGCCTTGCTCGTCTGCAAGGGACGAGGAGCGGAGTCTGCAGGGGAGAGAAGTAAGTAGTACTTTTGGTTGGGAATTATGGATCTATAGTATCATATCAGTGAGCCTGGTCATGTTTATCACCAGGTGGTGGCCATAGCAATCGAGGCGGCGACCAGCGCAGTGCGTTGCGTGCCAGCGAAAAGCATGCTACACTGCGAGCGAGCCAGATCCAGGAGCGAAGGAGACGGCCTGGTGAAAGTGAGGAGCAACAGTGATTAGGTGTAGCAACTGTGGAGAGCCAGTCGCTGCCGGCATGGCGACGTGCCGGCGCTGCGGCTTGCCGTTATCTGGCGGAGTTGGAAGTGCTGCAAGTGCTGCAAGTGCTGCAGATGCGCAGAAGGGGATACCTCAGCGGTCGGAGTTACCAGCGTGGCTGCAATCGTTGCGGGCGGGCGAGCGCTTGCCAGCGGGTGCTACCGGCCCCATTCCTCTCTCTGCTGCTGATCTGATCGACGAGGATAGCCTCCCGAGCTGGATGCGCGCGGAGCAAAAGGAAGATACGGCCGAATATCAGTTTCCTGCCGGTTCCCAGTTCGGCGGGCCGACGGGCTACACGCCGCCCTCGCCGGCTCGGGGGATTGCTGCGCGCTCTCTCATCGATGAGCAGGCCCTGCCCTCCTGGATGCGTGAGGGACAGGGGCAGGAGGGAGCAGGGGTGCGTGAGGGGGGCCTGAGCGGTCAGAAGGACATTCCCGCCTCCAGTCTGGTTGAGCCGGAGGCTCTACCGGACTGGATGAAGTCCTTGGAGCCGTCGAAGGGAGGATCGGCTCCCTCGTCGATGCCTGCGGAGCCGGCTGCTCCTGAGTGGACCCGACCGGCAGCTAGCCAGCCAGGACCGGCCCCTGTGCCTGGGCAGCCGCTGCAAGCTCGTGATCTGATCGATCCGCAGCAGTTGCCAGATTGGCTGCGGAGTCAAGGCGCGAGCGCCGAGGCGGCGCCGAAGCCGGGTGCTCCCGGAGTGGGAGGCGCTACCAGGCTGGAGGCGGCTTCTCTGATCGATATGAATGCTTTGCCCACCTGGCTGCGTGAGGGCCAGCCAGAGAGAACAGGCCCGGCGCCTGCGCCGGCCTCGTCGGGGGCGCCGACCAGCCCGGCAGGCCCTCCTCCTTCACCAGCGGTGCCTGCCGGCGGCCTGACAGCGGCCTCGCTCATCGATATGAATGCCTTGCCCGAATGGCTACGCTCCTCGATGGAAACACCTCCTCCGGCTGGCTCCGGCGGACAGGGTCCGCTGGCCGCAATGGCCGCACAAGAGCCTGGGCGCCCCGTGCCCGATCCCATGCAGCCGCGCGTGGAGAACATGCGCGTACCCAGCCGACCCCGCACGGAGCTGGGCGTCAGCGAGCAGAGCGAGGCGGCGGCCAATGTCTTCGCTTCTCTTCTGGGTGTGGCCTCGGCTACGCCTTCGTTGCCTGCTCAGGGAGCCGATCCACGCTACGGACAGATGGCGCCATCCTCTCCCCCATCCGCTCCGGCTGCCGGCGGAGTGCCCAGCGCGCCGGCAGGCCCTCCCGGGTATCCCGCTGCCTACGTCGGCGCCAATGCCAGCGCGAATCCTATGCCAGCAGCTCCCGCCTACGCGCCTCCCCCATCAGCGCCCGCTCCGGGGCCGGGCGGCGCCGAGGCGCAGGCTCAGGCCCGGGCCCAGGCTCAGGCCCGGCCTGCCAGGCGCAGCTTCCTCGATGTGATTCGTAGCTGGTTCCCGCATTAGGTGAGAGAAGAGGGGTGTTCCGGAGATGCAGACGCAGTTGAATCAGCAGGAGGGTCAGGCGGCAGCTCATAGAAAGGATGCCGCTACCGCAAATTCTATTCTGGTGGCCGACTGCGGCAGTGTCCTGACTAAGGTCTCGTTGCTGGGTCTGGTCGAGGGACAGTATCGCCTGATGGCGCGCGGCGAGGCCCCGACGACGTTGGCCGCTCCCCAGGAGGATATTACCCAGGGTATCGTGCAGGCCATTAATGAGATCGAGCTGGTCACAGGACGGCAAATTGTCGCCAATGGACGTTTGCTGGCCCCAGAACAGCCAGATGGGAACGGCGTGGATGTCTTCGTGACGACCATTAGCGCTGGCGGCCCGCTGCGCCTGGTCGTTTTAGGGGCGGCCAGCCCTGCGCTGACCGAACTGGTAAGCCAGGCTGTCTCGGGCCTCTACGCGGAGACGCAGGCTTTGCCTTCCCCAAGTTTCACAGCCAGCATGAGCGTCGGCCAGCTCTCCCAGCCCGGGACTACGCCCTTGCCTGGCGTCAGTCCGCTACCCTGGACTTCCGAACGCCTGGCTCTGGAGTGGCGCCGCCAGCTCGATCGTTTGCGCGAATTGCAGCCACATGCGGCCATCATCGTCGGTATGGCCGATGGGCCTACGGGCCCCACCCCCATTCAGGAGGCCTGTCAGCTTCTGGTCAATGCGGCTCACGAGCAGCGCGAGAAGACGAAGATTTTCCCGCTTCCGGTCCTCTATGCCGCCGCCCCTCAGTATGTGGAGGCCTCGCGCCGTCTGATCGACGGCGCCGGCGAGGTCTTACGCCTGGACCCCCTGGTCTCGGCCTCCAATCTCGGCCCGATCAGTCTGGCCGTCAATGCCCTCTACGAGCGCACTATCCTGCGCCGCTTGCCCGGCAGCGAGACCCTCTGGTCCTGGTCTTCGGCCGCCCCTGTGGCGACGGCGACCTCGCTCAGCAGCCTGGTACGCTTTCTGGCTCACCACTATACGATGAATGTGATGGCCGTCGATGCTGGAGGGGCCAACACAACCTTGCTGCTGGCTGGCGAGCGCGGCGAGTTTATACCGATGGTCAACGCGGGCATCGGGGTCGGCTCCGGTTTGGGCGAGCTGCTCAAGCGCGTCGGTTCCCAGCACATCAGCCGCTGGCTCCCGTTTGATGTCTCTGACGAGGAGCTGCGTCAGTTTGTGCTCAATACGATGCTGCATCCCCATGTCGTCCCCAGCAGTCAGCGGGAGCTGCAGATCAGCCAGGCTTTTGCGCGCGAGGCGATCCTGCTGACCGCCGAAGCTCTCAAGACTGGGGCTGGGGCCTTGAACGATTTTTCGCCCGATCTGATCCTGGCCACCGGCAGTGTCCTGGCCCATGCCCCTCGTCCCGCTCAGGCGGCCTTGATGCTGCTCGATGCCTTGCAACCGCGGGGCGTGACCTCGCTGGTCTTGGATCGCACCTTGCTCTTCCAGCAATTGGGGGCGATTGCCACCGTGAACCCCGTGGCTGCCGTACAGGTTAACGAGAACGATGCGGTCACCCATCGCCTGGGCACCTGTGTCATCCCCTATGGGGCGCTGCCGCCCGACCAGATTGCGCTGCGCGTTGTTCTGGAGTATAGTAATGGACGGCAGGTCCAGGTTGAGGTCATGAGCGGTTCGATCGAGGTGGTTCCTCTGCGCTTGAACGAGCAGGCCTTGCTGACGCTCTATCCGGCCCCGTCGGTCGATGTGGGACTGGGTCCAGGCGAGCGCGCTCGCGCGGCCGAAGAGATCGATGGTGGCCTGGTGGGTCTGATCATTGATGCCCGCGGTCGCCCGCTGGTACTGCCGGCGGATAAGGCTGAGCGCCAGGCGCGCTTGTTGCAGTGGTCTCAGGCGATCGGAGCCTAGCCTGGTCTGACCGCGGTCGGTCATCGGTCCGGCTGGCTGGCTGGTCTGGCCGCTGGGCCCACCCGATATGCTCGCTCTCTGACCCGATTGCGGGTGTTTGCCTGACGGCCTGAGATTCTCTCTAAGGCGCTTTGTTGCTGATTATGCCTTTGTGATCTGGTGCGCGTGGGAGGCGCCCACTACGATGGCCTATCCCCTGGGGTGGTCTGTACGCTTGCAGGTCGTGGTACGCAGGGAGCGCTGGCCCGGTGGCTCGCGTGCGGGAGCGGTGGCTCTGGTCTATCCTGGCCAGGTAGTCGAGCCTGACCAGCCGGTGATCCGGCTGAAGCGCGAGGAACGTGGCGAGGAGCTGGGCGATCTGCCCCGTCTCTCGCTGCCGGCGGTGACGCGGAAGCTACCAGCTATCCGGCCAACGGGGACGCATCTTCCGGGCGATACTCAGACGGCGCTGGCCGTGCCTGCCCTGGGAGAGGAGACGGTGCCGGCTGGCCTGCGGGGACGCGTTGTCGACGTGACGGCCCGCGGCGGAGTAGTAATCGAAAGTCGGGTGGTGGCTGTTCAGGGAGTCCTCGGGGCCGGCCCCCAGGTGGCTGGGGTCCTGACCCTCTGGCGGGCGCTCGGCAGTGATGGCTCGCGTTCGGTGCAGCCTATTCCTCCCGGAGCGATCCTGGTGGTGCCCGGCCCACTGAGCTTCCTCCTGCTACGTCATGCCCTCAATTCTGGCGTGGTCGGCATCATCGCCAGCAGTATTTTCTTGCGCGATCTCGAAGGCTTCCTTCACGCCGACCTGCTCGAGCTGGTGAACAGCCCAAACGGGGAGGCCCTCCAGGCCCATCTGCCTCCCTTGACGATCATGCTGACGGAGGGCCTTGGAAGCCTGGCGATGCCAGCCCGCCTGCTGCAACTGCTGAGCTGTTATCAGGGACGCGTGGCCCTCCTCTCGGGTTTGACCTCGGTTCGACAGCATGTCCTGCCCGAGCTGCTGATCTCGCTGACCTCCGCTGAGGCCGAAGCTCTTCCCCGTCAGGAGCCGCACCTGGAGCTGGTTCCGGGCGCCAGGGTACGTGTCCGCGGCGGCGACTACTGCGGAAGAACTGGTGAGATTCTCTCGCTTTTTCGCCATCGCCAGCGTCTTCCGTCGGGAGTGCAGGCTTACGCCGCCCACGTCCTTCTAGAAGAGGGCCAGGTGATCATGACGGCTCTGGCCTGCCTCGATCGCATCGGCTAGCTTCCCGACGGCTCCCTCCGCCGCCTGTGCCCTGGTGGGCATTCACCGGCCCCTGGTTCTCTTGCTCTTGTTGATCTATCACTTTCTGGCTGCTGCTCTGAGCTGAGGGAGCGGCCTCGAAGAAGCTGAGGTGTTGGTTTTGACTACTGGCGATTGGAATGCCTCCTTGTACGATGCGAAGCACGCCTTCGTCTTTGCCTATGGCAGCGACCTGCTGGAGCTGCTGGCGCCGCACGCGGGCGAGCTGATCCTCGATGTGGGCTGCGGGACAGGCCATCTGACGGCTGCCATTGCCCAGAGTGGGGCGCGGGTGGTGGGCCTCGATCGCTCGCCGGCGATGATCGAGGCTGCTCGTCAACGCTATCCAACGCTCGAATGGCATCTGGACGATATTCGCTCTTTCCTCTATCCCCAGCCCTTTGATGCCATCTTCTCTAACGCTACGCTGCACTGGATACGCGAGCCAGAGGCTGTCGTCGAGAGACTGGCTCGCCTGCTTCGACCAGGTGGGCGCCTGGTCCTGGAGATGGGGGGACGCGGCAACGTGGCGGCCGTCTGCTCCGCTGTCGAAAAGGTGCTGCAGGCGCGCCTGGCGATCAGGCCGGCCAATCCCTGGTACTTTCCCGCCCTGGGAGAGTATGCCGCTTTGCTGGAGGCCCACGGCTTCGAGGTCCAGGCGGCCTGGCTCTTTAAGCGACCAACTGTGTTGGAAGATGGTGAGCGGGGGCTGCGCCTCTGGTTGGAGATGTTCGGCTCCCCCCTCTTAGAGGCCGTGCCGGAGGAGCGCAAGGAGGAGATTCTAAGCGCTGTCGAGGAGCAGGCCCGCCCTGCCCTTTTCAAAGAAGGACATTGGGAGCTGGATTATCGCCGTCTGCGCGTTCTGGCTCATCGCCTTTGAGCAGGCTGCTGCATCCAGTCTCAGAGTTATCCACACTGGTGGAGAGTTATCCACATATACCACCACAAGATGTGGATAACTCCCCCGATTCCAGCACAAGATGTGGATAATTCTGGCTACTGTTGAGGTAAAAGCAGAGAGCGCCCCGTCATCTCGCGCGGCTGAGACAGCCCCATAATCTGCAGGATGGTCGGCGCAATATCGGCCAGGATGCCGTCGCTGCGCAGCTTCGCGTCGGCGAGCTGGGGCACGACCAGGTAGAGGGGTACCGGGTTTGTCGTGTGGGCCGTCATGGGTTTGCCGCTGTCGTAGTAGATCATCTGCTCGGCGTTGCCGTGATCGGCGGTGATCAGCAGGCCACCACCGGCGGCCAGAGTGGCTTCTACGACACGCCCGACGCCTGCGTCAACGGCCTCGACGGCTTTGATCGCGGCCTCCAGCACACCTGTGTGGCCGACCATGTCGGCGTTGGCGTAGTTCATAATCACCAGGTCGTACTGGCCGCTGCGAATGCGCTCGATCGCCGTCTCGGTCACACCGGCGGCGCTCATCTCGGGCTGCAGATCGTAGGTGGGAACCTTTGGCGAAGGGACAAGCAGACGATCCTCGCCTGGAAAGGGCGTCTCGCGGCGCCCGTTGATAAAGTAGGTCACGTGAGCATACTTCTCGGTTTCTGCCGTGTGGAACTGGCGCAGGCCGTGTTCGGAGACGACGCGGGCCAGCGGCATCTCAACCTCGTCGGCACGGAAAGCCACCTCTGCCGGCAGGCCAGCCTCGTACTCGGTCATCATCACAAAGACGAGGTCGCGCAGACGGGGACCGCGCTCGAATTTGCCAGCAGCCTGAGGCGGTAGCTCTTCCAGGACGAAGGCTTTGGTCAGTTGGCGGGCGCGGTCGGGACGGAAATTATAGTGGATGAGGGCGTCACCTTCCTTAACGAGAGCCAACGGGTGCTCCTCTTCCATGATCACCGTGGGAACAATGAATTCGTCGGTGACGTCGCGTTCGTAGGATTGCTGGATAGCGGCGACCGCCGATGAGGCGCGCTCACCTTCGCCGCGCGTCATGGCAAAGTATGTTTTGGCGGTGCGTTCCCACCGGTTGTCTCGATCCATCGCATAGTAGCGCCCGCTGACCGTGGCCACGCGCGCCGGATGCTCGCCCCCAATCTCACGGGCGCGCGTCTCCAGGCGCTTCATGAACTCGATGCCAGCGGTAGGCGAGGTATCTCGCCCGTCGGTAAAAGCGTGGATGTAGACCCGCTCGATCTCGTGCTGACGGGCCAGACGTAGCAGGGCCTCCAGATGGTCCTCATGAGCGTGAACGCCGCCGTTGCCAAGCAAACCGCAGATATGCAAACGCGAGTGGTTGCGTCTGACATGCTCGATAGCCTTCAGCAGCGCCGGGTTCTGGTAGAAGCTGCCGTCCTGGATAGACTCGCTGATGCGCGTGAAGTCCTGCAGGACGCGCTTGCCAGCCCCGATGTTCTGATGGCCCACCTCGGAATTGCCCATCTGGCCCGGAGGCAGACCAACCGCCTCGCCCGAGGTTCTGACCAGGGTGTGTGGCCAGCGGCGCTCCAGCTCGTCGATGTGTGGCGTGCGCGCCAGGGCGATAGCGTTGCCTTCCTTGCGCGGGTTGAACCCCCAGCCGTCCATGACGATCAGCACGAACGGGCGCGGTCGCCCAGTAGATGCCTTACTCATCGTTCCTCGTTCTGCTCCAGTCAAAAAGTTAAGGGGTGTGTCCTATTGTATCATGGTCGCCTCCGAGCTTCAGCAGGCGAAGCTCAAAAAGCCACCAGGCCAGCAAGGTCGGATGATAGCAGGGCCGGGCCGGCGGATAACCAGGGGATAACCCCCTGAGAGGAGAAGAAAGCGCCTGGCCAGGTGCCCCACAGTTCCGCTCTGGATTGGGACCCGCCCGAGGAGAGGGGGACGCCGCTGAGCGGGCAAAGCTGGCTATCGCCTGTGGACTGGGGCCATGATATAATAAATCCGTTGCACTTGCTGTGACCTGTCCTGGATCTGATAGAGAGGCAGATCGCTTCCAGCAATTCCCCCGCCGACATCGCTCAAAGCTCGAAGAAGGAGAAAGCCAATCGTAGCGAACCAGCAAAGGAACGACTTTATTAGGGAAGGGAAGCGAATATACACACATTCGATGCGTGACATCATTTTGGCACTGGCCCGGACTTTTCGCGCGCATAACAAACAACTGTATATGGTGGGGGGGACGGTGCGCGATGTGCTGCTGGGACGCAGTGAGTCAAGCGATGCCGACCTGGCGACGGATGCGCGCCCGGATGAGGTCAAGCGTCTGGTGGCGCCGACAAGACCCACAGCTATTGTGCTGGTAGGGGAGCGCTTTGGCACAGTGCGCCTGCACTATGACGAGCATATTATTGAGATCACGACCTTCCGCGACGAGCGCTACAATCCCGAATCGCGCAAGCCGGAGGTTTGCTTTGGCACTGTCCTGGAGGAGGACCTGCGCCGGCGCGATTTCACAATCAACGCCATGGCCTACGATCCTCTAACGGGCCAGCTCTATGACCCCTTCGGCGGGCGCCTTGATCTGGCGCGCCGCGTCTTGCGGGCCGTCGGCAACGAGCCTGATAAGCGCTTCGACGAGGACCCTCTGCGCCTCTTGCGTGCCGTTCGCCTGGCGGCCCAGCTCAACTTTAGCATCGAGGAGGAGACCCGGCGCGCGATCGTTCGTCAGGCCAGCAAGCTACAAAAGATCAGCCGCGAGCGCATTCGGGACGAGATGCACAAGTTGCTGCTCTCGCCGCATCCGGCCCGTGGCCTGGATCTGCTGGTTGAGCTGGGCCTCATGCAGTGGATCATCCCCGAGGTCCTTGAGCTGCGCGGTGTGAGCCAGCAGCAGAATCCGCGCGGCGTCTCCTCGAAGGACGTCTATGCCCACGTGCTGCGGGTCGTGGAACGCACCTCGCCGCGCCCAGTGGCCCGTTGGAGCGCGCTGCTGCACGATATTGCCAAACCACGCACTCGGACGGTCGAAGAGGGCAAGGTCCATTTCTTCGGCCACGAGGAGGTCGGGGCGGCGATGGCACGCGATATCTTGCGTCGCCTCCACTTCGATCGCGATTTCTGCGAGCGCGTGGCGCGTGTAGTCCGCTTGCATATGCGGGCCAATGCCTATACTTCCGATTGGACCGATGGAGCGGTGCGACGCCTGATGCTGGAGGCCAACGACGATCTGGAGGACCTGCTCGATCTCTCTCGCGCCGACATTACCAGCTACCGCGCTGATAAGGTGTCGCGCGCCGCCGCTCGCGTCCTGGAGCTGGCCGAGCGTTGCCGCCGCTTGAAGGAGGAGGCCGAGCGCGTACCTCTGAAAAGCCCTCTCGATGGCCACGAGCTGATGGCCATGTTCGGTCGCGGCCCCGGTCCCTGGCTGCGGCCTCTCAAGGACTACCTGCTCAGCCTGGTCATCGATGGCGTGCTGGCCCCCGACGATAAGGAGCGCGCTGCTCAGTTTGCCCGAGAGTTCATGGCCCGGCAAGAGCAGCAGGCCGAAGGTGCCCAACAACAACCACAACAACAGTCAGAGAAACAGCAAGAAGAGCGACATGAGGGTTTGAGCCATGCCAAAGAATAAGCCAGAAGCCCAGGGACAGCCGCAGTCGCAGGCGGCTGCCTCTCGCCCGTCCTCCTCTACCTCCTCTTCTTCGTCTGCTTCCCAAAAGCTCAGGGCAGACGAGCAATCTCTAGAGGCGCGCAAGGGACGACAGGAGCAGAAGCCCCGTATCGGTGGTCCGGCTGTGCCTGGGGCCAAGTCGACGCTGCCGCGAACCGTGACCTCCAACGACCCTCAGCAGCAGCAGTTGGAGAGCATGAACCGCGAGATGCGCCGCCGCCTGCGTCAGATGAAGGCCGGCCCCTATAGCGAGACCCCTTCTCCCGCCGAGAAGTACCGCAAGAAGCTAGAGAAGCGGAAAAAGAAGCAGGAACAGAAAAAGAAGGCAGTGGAGAGGATCGTCGAGACGGCTCCACGCCAGATCCACCTTGGGCGCCGCCTTACTTATTTTGTCATCGCCATCGTGCTGCTCCTGGTGGTATTGATTGCCCTGGCTGTCCTCCACCACTTCGGCGTCTTCTAGCGCTCACTCATCTTGTGCTGCTTGCCTTGAGACGCCGGCTTGCTTCTCTCTTGGCGCGGCGCTGTGCTGAGCCTCTGTCGCTCCTCTCCGCCTGAGAGAGCCGCCCTACGTCGGCTTTAAAGCAACTTGCGATGGAGGATGGAGATCAGGGTATCGGTCAGCGTGAGGATCTCCTCATACTGGCGTGCCTGCTCCTCCAACGGGAAGCCACGATTCCGCCAGCGAGGAAGCAGGTGCTGCTCAAAGGCGGCCAGCTCGCTGCGGACCAGTTGGCGCAGATGGAAGCGGATGAGCGTCACCAAGGCCAGCGGCAGGCCCAGCTCTGTCAGTCGGCGGTACAATTCGACCAGCAGGAGATCATCACCCGTGAACAGGAGCTGCCCGCCGCTCTGGACAGGAAAAAGCAGCTCTAGTCTCAGTAGCTCTTCAAGCAGCTCCGGCGCGATTCCTGTTTGCTCAAGCAGCAGCTCGCGGCTGAAAAGCGTTTCTTGACCGCTTGTCGCTAGAGGACGAAGCAGCCGTTGCTTAAGGGCCAGATTCATCTGGATCTCGCCGTGTTGGGCGCGGATCTCCAATAACTGCCTGATCAGGTCAAGCGGGAGGTTGTGCCGCTCTTTCAGCTCTTTGATCAGGGTGAGGACTCGCACATGTTCCCCGCTGTAGTAGGCAATGCGCCCTCGCTTGTGGGGCGGCGGCAGCAAACCCTGAGTATTGTAGAAGCGGATGGTACGGCTGGGAATGCCCGTCGCCTGTGATAGCTCATCGATGCTCAGCTCGCGCTCGACATCTTCTTGCTGCAAGGAAAGCGGACCTCGGCACTGATAAGATGATTGCTGTTACATATAACGTGCCGCTGACCAGCTTTCAAGACCCGGTGGGTGGGAGAATGGCGGGCAGGAGTCTTCTCTTAGGTAAGCCTGCAGCAAAGGCGGGGCCGGCGGCGCCTCTCCTCTTGCTCCCGCCCGCCGAGCCGAGCCGGGCCTCCCAGCTCGGCTCGGCCGCAGGAGCAAGGGTGGGACAGACGCTGCCGGCTCTCTGGACACTCGAAGACTCTCTGCTCAGCGCTCAGGCGGAGGCGCCGCTACCGCCAGCGGCTTCGCTGCTCGGATTCGCTCCCTCTGGCGCGCCAATGACCTCGGCCAGTATTTCCTCATCAGAGACATCGCGTCGCATGGTGGCCTGGCCGATGAAGTAGATCACAGCTCCGGCGACCAGCGAAATCAGGGCAAAGCCCACCAGCGAGAGATCCCAGGCGAGCGTGCTGATCAGGGTGGTCCAGGGCGAGATAAAGATGACGGCCACGCCGAAGGCGCTGGCGATACAGCCGATGGCCGCACAGAGGTAGAAGACCCAGTCTGGAGCCAATTGCACGCGCTGGAAACTCTCACGATACTTATAGCGGATATAGATCACGTCAATGAAGAGGAAGACCATCGAGATGCACCAGATAATGGTGACTGCGGCCTGCAGGACATCGTAGACCACCGTTGAGAGGTCTGAGGGCTTGAGGGCCTGAATCACGAAGGGGGCGATGACGAAGGTGATGAGGGTCAAGATCCCCGAGATGATGCTCTGGACTACTACCGCTACCCAGGGCACACGGTTGCGATTGACCTTGCTCATCACGGTGGGCAGGCGCCGGTCGAGGCCGGAGACGAAGAGCAGACGCCCGAAGGAGTAGTTGTAGACGACGGTGTTGAAGAGGAAGAAGCCAATAAAGATCAGGTTGACGATGGTGGCCAGCACGTTGCCCGCCGGACCAAAGCCGTACTTGACGGCTGCTGCCACAACTGAGGGATTCCCCTGGCTCTGGATGGTCGGGGGGACGGCCATCATGACGCCGAAGGTCCCCAGCAGGTAGGCCACCATCACCACAACCGAGCCCCAGAGCAGGTAGCGCGTGATGGCGCGCGTGTTCTGGATCTCTACCCCCATGTTCAGGGGAACTTCGATGCCCAGCAGAGCCAGGATCACCAGACCGTAGAAGGTGTAGTTCGTGCTGTTAAGCCCCCAGCGAGCAGGGGAGAAGTCGGCCTGGGCCGGGTGGCCGCTCAGGAGCCAGATCAGGCCGGCAAGGCCGACGAGAAGTATGGCGCCGCCGTAAGCCACAAAGATGACGTTGACGAGGTTCTGCGTCACGCGGAAGCGCAGGACCGAGAGCAGGCATGAGAGGGCGATCACCAGGAGAATGACGAGTCCCTGCTGCCAGGGCTCCGGCAGCAGGCTGAGATTATACTGGCTGCCAAGCTGCTGAATAAGGGAGACCACGGCATCGCCGGTCGCGATCATCACCAGAACGCCGGGCCACCAGGCGCAGAAGCCGGCGAAGAAGCCCATGAAGGCCCCGAAAGCGCGCGTGGTCCAGACGTAGATCGATCCTTCCCCCGGGAACATCAGGCCAAGCTGGCCGGTAACGATGGCTCCGGGAATGAGGAAGGTCAGGAACCCTAGAAGCCAGTAGATAAAGGCGGCTGCTCCCGCTCCGGTGACAACGCTGGAGTTGCTGATGAAGAGAACGATGGCGACAAAGATGGCGACCATGTCGAAGGAGTTGAGCACCTTCGGGAGAATGCCGCCGGCGATACGCTCGGAGCGCAGGACTGTACCGGTCTTCTCTGCTGCTGTTTCCATGAGGGCTTACCTCCCGGCTGAGACGTTGACCGCTAGCCAAGCGTGGTTGCCTGCAGAACAGTCTGCCTGACCCTGCCTGCTTGCCCGCCTGGTCCTGCCTCCCTTTCTCCCTTCTCATCCCCTCACCTCTCTCCTGGCGCAGGACGCCGGGCGCGCGCAGGCCGAGAAGGCTGGCAAGGCCACACTTGAGCGGCCCTGACAACGGTCGGTCCTTATGGTGAGAGGCTGTTGAGCCTACCTGACCCGGCTGGCTGACTGGCTGGCTAATTGACCTGGCCTCAGCAAACCTGGCCTGAGTGGCTCTCTTTTTCAGTGCTGGCAAGCGCTGAACTTGGGCGCGAGTTGGGCGCAGGGTGGAGGAGCAAAGCCTGGGGGACATAGATCCGCCTTGCTCATCCGCTGAGGGCGAGGCGCCCTCGCTTGCCTTCCTGATTGGAACGGGCTAGCCGATAAGGCTGTTGTACGGCTGAGCTATCTGGAGCTAGAAAACATCCCCCTTTCCGTAACTTCCTGTCACGATGGAAAGCGCTTCCTTGCCCTGGTGAACGCATAGGGCGGGCATGAATGAAGACCTGAATCAGCGACTGGCGCCCGGCCCGGCGGCCGAAGCTGCGGCGAGAGGCTCTCTACCTAAGAGTAAGTATAGACGACAGTGGGCCAATGCGCCAGGGTCAGCTTTTCTTGGCTGAAGGGCTAGGCGAAGGCGTGGGAGTCGCTTGCTGGCTGCCGCCGTTCAGCTTGGCCTTTTCCTCGGCGATCTTGCGCTGTACGCCCCGCAGGTAGGCTTGAGTACCGTCGAGATCGGCATCGGTGATAGCCTGTAGCTGCTTTGGCATCTGCTTCACTTGGGTCGACCAGCTCTCCAGCACGGTCTGCAGGGCAGCCAGCACCTGATTGTCCTGGCCGATGTTGGCCAACCATTGCCGGGCCTGTTTGAAGGCACGCAGGGTCACGTTCAAGAAATCGCCTGTAACGTTGGCGGCCAGGGTCAGCAGCGGACTGACAAAGACGTCGTAGGCCGTGCGTAGCAGGCGAGCTGCAGCGATGGCGGCATCGAGAGAGACTCCTTCGATGCTCTCCAGGGAGGAGATCAGTTCCTTGCGCACGGAGTCGGCGCCGGCCTGGAAGCCGCGGTTGAAGGCGTCGGCCACCTGGCGCTCGATATTGTTAGCGGTATTGCCGAGGGTTTCTGGAATCTTGGGGGCCAGTTGCGAAGCGGCAACCACCGCACCGCCGGTGGCGGCCACGCCCAGGCCGACCAGAACGCGGCGCCGTGTGAGGATGCGCTTTTTCCGGCGGGGCTTCTCCTCTTCGAAGTATTCCTCTTCCTCGGGCGGGTAGTTGTCTGGCTCCGGTTCGGCCAACCAGCGCGTGGCCGGGTGCCTGGTGGCTCGTCGCCTGACTGACGGCAGCGGCTCACCGCTCTCGAAAGCCATCTCCTCCTCTTGCTCCTGAGCCAGCTCGTCCTCGTAGCGGCTCACCAGGGCGGCATTACCTCTGTAGCGCTCCTGCTCGTAGCTCTCCTCAGGATCCGGAGAGGCAAAACCATATGGCTCCGGCTCTTCGTCAACAACCGCAATGACCTCGTCGTCCCAGCCCTCGGCCTCTTCCTCCTCTTCCTCTTCCGCTAGCTGGCGGCGTGAAGGGAGGCGTGAGGAAAGGCGAGCCGGGCGCGGCACAGCTGTGGCGTGCCGCTCGTGGCTGTAGAGCGTATGGCTCCGGCCCCGAGTCAAAGGGAATGGCTCTTCCTCCATCTCCGGAGACGCGGTCAAGATCCCTTCGCTGTGCAGACTCATCTCCTCGCGCTTGCTTGCCAGAATGCTCTGACGCATCAGTTGCCGCGTTCGGCGCAGATCAGGGCGCCGCGTTAGCAGGGAGCCAGAGGGGGTACGGCTGCTGCTGCTGCTATTGCTGCTGGCGGAGGGCCAGCGCGTCTGCGCCGTCTGTCCACGATAGCTCTGCGATCTCAACCCTTCGTAGTCTTCCTGGCTGTACTGGCGGCCCGGACTTCTGCGATAGAGCCTTCTCTCCATACGCTCGTTTGTCATGTATTCCTCCCAACACTGATCAGGCTGTTCGGGCGGCGGCGTGGTCTCCTTGCCAGCGTCGGTGGCCTGAGTAAGCGTTGAACACTGTGCGCTTTATACTCATTTTACCTCATCGGAGAGCGGTTCGTCTAGCGTGGCGCGTCGTTCTATAGAAAAAAAACGCCCGCCCGCCAACTTTATGGTCCTTGCTCTCCCGAGCGTCGTGTTGATCGCTCTCGGTGGCCCCTATTATAGCTCAGGTTGAATCGGATGTCAAACATTTGTTCTACCTCGTCGAGCAGACTGGCCCGGGCGACGCCGATGGCGCTGTCGGAGCAGCAGGAGGGAACCCAGGGCCAGGAGAGCGCTGCCGGTCAGGGCCAGGGCGCTGGCCAGGCGGCGCCTGGCGGCTGGCAGGGGAGGGGCAAAGAGGGCGGCCCGCTCGGGATAGGGTCCCAACCGCGCGTTGGCCGGCAGGCGGAGGGCCAGTTGCAAGACTTCGGCCAGATGCAGGGCCTGGCGCGGCGTGCATTGGGCGATCTGCTCGCGGCAGCTGAAGCCGTCGGCGACGATCAGGGTTTCAGGGCGGGCGGAGCGCACTGCTGGTAGCAGCCGCCGCTCGCCAACCTGCAGCGAGAGCGCGTAGTGTTCAGCTTCGAAGCCAAAGGCCCCGGCCATGCCGCAGCAGCCGGCGTCGGGCACCTCGATCTGCAGGCCAAGTCGGCTCAGAAGCCTGCGCTCGGCGCCCACGTTCATGAGCGCGCGCTGATGACAGTGGGGCTGGAGCAGGACCTGGCCTTCGAGGCGGGGCCAGTGGTAGTCACTGGCCTGCTGCTCTAGAAATTCGCTCAGGAGCAGGACGCGCTCCTTGAGCTGTTGCGCTGCTGGGTTGGTCGGGAAGAGGTTGGGCAGCTCGTCGCGGAAGACGGAAACGCAGCCTGGCTCTAGCCCGACGATGGGTATCTCCTGGTCCAGATAGGGGCGCAGCACGCTCAGAATCTGGCGGAGCTGCTCTTTGGCGGTGGCGAGCATGCCGTAGTCGTAGAGGGGACGCCCGCAGCAAAGAGCGACCGGCGGTATTTCGACCTGGAAGCCCAGGGCTTCGAGGACTTCGACGGCGGCGCGTGCCGTCTCTGGGTGGAAGTAGTTATTGAAGGTATCGGGCCAGAGGAGGACGCGCGGCCTGGCGCTCCTGCCCGGTGGCTGTGGGCGCGCCTGGAACCAGCGGCGAAAGCTGAGCGGGGCCAGGCGTGGCAGGCGCCTCTCGGGAGCGATGCCGCAGGCGCGCTTGAGCAACTGGCTGAGCAGTGGAGCCTGAGTCAGCAGGTTGCTTAGCTCGGGCGCGCGTGCTCCTAGTGCGGCCCAGCGCTGGATGAGGCCAAAAAGGTAGGCGCTGGCTGGTCGCAGGCGGCCCGCGTAGTAGTGGGCCAGGAACTCGGCTTTGTAGGTGGCCATGTCGACGTTGACCGGGCACTCGCTTTTGCAGCCCTTGCAGGCCAGGCAAAGATCGAGGGCCTGACGAACTTCCTCGGAACGCCAGCCGCCGCGCAGGGGATCACCGTGGAGCATCTCGAAAAGCAGGCGGGCGCGCCCACGGGTAGAGTGGGCTTCTTCGCCGGTGACCATGTAGCTGGGGCACATGAGGCCACCGTCGGTGCGCCGGCATTTGCCAACGCCAACGCAGCGCATGACAGCATGGGCAAAGTCGCCACGGTCGGCGGGAAACTGGAAGTAGGTCGACCGTGGGCGTGGCAGAGGCAGGGCATGGCGCAGGTGCTCGTCGAGCCGGTAGGGATTGACGACTTTGCCTGGATTCATGCGCCCGGCGGGGTCCCAGATAGCCTTGAATTCGCGGAAGGCTGCCAGCAGTTCTGGCCCGAACATTTTAGGCAGCAATTCGGCCCGGGCCTGGCCATCGCCGTGCTCGCCGGAGAGCGAACCGCCGTAGCGCACGACCAGGTCGGCGGCCTCTTCCATAAAGGCACGAAACTGGCGGATGCCCTCCTGGCTCTCCAGATCGAAGCTGGCACGCATGTGGACGCAGCCTTCGCCGCAGTGCCCGTAGAAGTTGGCCTGGTAGCCGTAGCGGTCGAGGAGGGCGCGCAGGTCGCGCAGGTAGGCGCCGAGACGGCTCGGATGCACGGCGGAGTCTTCCCAGCCTTCCCATTTGAGCGGCTGGCCCGGCACGAAGGTGGAGGCGCCAAGGGCCGATTCGCGCACTTCCCACAAGGCTCGCGCTTCGTCCCGGTTGCTGCAGAGCTTCATCTGTGGGGGGGCACTGCCTCGCTGCAGGTGGGCCATCAGGGCGCGGGCCTGCTCTTCGGCCTCGGCGCGGCTCTGGCCCCTGAATTCGAGCAGTAACCAGCCGCCTCCGGCAGGAAGCAGGCGCAGGTGTTCGAGGTTGAGACCCTTGCGACGGCTATCGGCTACGAGGCCCTCGTCAAGACCTTCGAGCGCGATGGGTCGGAATTCGAGCAGAGCGGGTACCTCGTCGCAGGCGCGGAAGAAGTCCGGGTAGCCGAGGACCAGCAGGACCCGCTCCGGTGGACTAGGCACCAGGCGAACGGTGGCCGCGAGCACGGTGACGCAGGTACTTTCGCTGCCAACCAGGGCGCGGGCGACATGAAAGCCGTTTTCCGGGAGCAGTTGGTCAAGGTTGTAGCCAGAGACGCGGCGTGGGATGGCTGGGTAGCGCTGGCGAATGAGGTCGGCATAGCGGTCGCGCAGGGCCTTGAGGCGGGCGTAGATCTCGCCGCGGCGCCCTCCGGCGGCGATGATCTGGGCCAGCTCTTCCTCGCTGGTGCGACCAACGCGCAGGCGTAAGCCGTCATAGGTCAGGATTTCCAGCTCCTCGACGTTGTCGACGGTCTTGCCGCCCATCAGCGAGTGGGTGCCGCAGGAGTTATTGCCGATCATGCCGCCCAGGGTACAGCGATTGTGCGTCGAGGGATCGGGGGCGAAGGTCAGGTGGTACTGCTCGGCGGCCCGGCGCAGGTCGTCCAGCACTATCCCCGGTTCAACACGCGCCTGGCGCCGCTCAGGGTCGAGGCTGATGAGACGCTGCATGTAGCGCGACAGATCGAGTACGACGGCGAAGTTGCAGGTCTGGCCAGCGGTGCTCGTGCCACCGCCGCGCGCTAGCACGGGTACATCGTAGGCGCGGCAGACGGCCATTGCGGCGATGACATCGTTAGCGTCGCGGGGGAGCACGACGCCTAGCGGCACCTGGCGGTAGTTCGAGGCATCGGTCGAGTACATGGCGCGGCTACCGGCCTCGAAGCGTACATCGCCGCGTACCTGGGCGCGTAGGGCGCTGGCTAGCTCGTTGAGCCGGCCTGAGCTGCGCAGTTCTTCTCTCGGCTGCTGCTGAAGATGCTCCACGGCTCGATCTTCCGTCCTTCCTTCCTGGTCCTGATGGGGTCGCGGTCAGCAGGAGAGGATGCTGGCCCGGCCTGGTCAAGTTCCAGGCACCGCCTGCCTCAGATAGGGCGGGCGGGCGCCTGCAACGATTCGTGTGTTGGCCAGAGCCGCCACAGAGACAGGCAGCCGCTGGGTCGTTCCCGTTCCGCTTGTTATGAGAGCAGGCGCGCCAGCCGCTCCAGGAAGAAGGTGGTGAAGCCGCTGACGTCGACGGCGGTGGCCGCCAGAACGTTGGGCGGAGGCATTTGGGGCCGGTCATGGAACCGCGCCACAGTAGCTCCTTCGTTCTCTCTGCCGCTCAGTACGATGTCGACATAAGCCGGCTCCCAGCGGAGCAGCTCGGGATGAAGGGCGGCTGCCAGCGCCAGCGGATCGTGAAGGTGAAAGTGCTCGCTACCAGTTCGCGGGGCGAACTCTTCAAAATAGTGCGCGAGCATGGCTTCGAGGCAACGCCCGATGCGGCTCTCGGACCGACACAGGGGGGCGAACTGCGCCCGCGTCAGGCCCACCTGGCGGGTGGTATCGAGACTGACCAGGCGCAGGGGCCAGCCGGCGTGAAAGACAATATGAGCTGCCTCGGGATCGGCGTAGATATTGAATTCGGCGACAGGGGTGACGTTGCCAGGAACGCGCAGGGCGCCTCCCATGATGACAACTTCGCGCACCTGCTGGCTAATCTCTGGGGCCAGTCTGACGGCCAAAGCCAGGTTGGTGAGAGGCCCGACTGCGACCAGGGTGATGGCGCCTGGAGCGGCCTTGATGCGCTCGCTGAGAAAGATGGCTGCGGGTTCGGGAACGGGAAGCGTCGATGGCTCCGCCAGCTCGGCCCTGCCCAGGCCGTGCCGACCGTGTACCTCAACGGCATGGATCGGCTCGCGCACAAGCGGACGCGCCGCGCCCGCAGCAACGGGAATGTCTTCTCGTCCAGCCAGGGCCAATAAGGCCCGTGCGTTGCGTGTGGTGTCCTCTAGCGGAACGTTGCCGCTGACGGTGGTGACACCCTCCAGGTTGACCTCGGGCGAGGCCAGGGCCAGGAGGAGGGCCAGAGCGTCGTCGATGCCTGGGTCGGTGTCGATGATCAGGCGCAGTGGCTGCTCTCTTGACATGGTTGCTTCCTCCTGGTGCGTCGGCTGGCTGAACTGGCCGAGTGGACTACGGCGCTCATGGAGCGCTCCGGCTGTGCGGGCCTGGACCAGTGCGTGGCCGAGCTGTCTCTGTCGACTCTCGCTCTTTCTTCTTGGTGCTTGTGTAGGTAGCATATCCCTGGCGGCGGCCTGGGGTCAAGATCTCTTGCCATCTGGCAGCCCGCTGATAATCTCTTCTGCTTTCTCGATGGGGCCTCAACTGCTGGAAGCAATCAGTGTACATAGAGTATAATCTATTGTAGAATAGAGACTGATAAGGAAGTATGGCTTCCTGTGAGGAGAGAGTGACTCCTGTGATCTTGGCGGGTTCTGGACAAGAAAGCTGCCTCACTGGAGCAGGATTACTATGCTTTGATACTGGATTATGGAGAGCTAGAGGCTACAGAACGGAAAGGAAGATCTATGGAACCGTATCCTCCTCCTCCCTACCCTTACCAGACGCCTCCTGAGAGTAGTTCCGGACAACCACCGGCGATAGGCCAGGTACCAGCGCCTGGAGGCTTACTCTTGCCGCCCAGCTATGAGCAGTGGAAAGGGGCGGACCTCTACGCCCCGGCGGCAGGCACCTCTCGCACAGTGTCTCCTTATCCACCGGGGCCACTGCCTCCGCTCGGCTCCATGCAGGCATCCTCGCCAATGATCCCGACAGTAGGGGGAGCACCGGTGGTCTCGCCTCTTCAGCCGGCTCAAAGCCAGAGGCGCAATCTAACCTGGCTCTGGATCGTGGCCCTCATCGTGGCCTTTCTGGCTGGCCTGAGCCTGGGCGATGTCATCGGTACGCTGAGGGCTATATCCAGCGTCACCAGCACAGCTAATCGCTCTTCGTCACCGAGGGCAGTCAGTACCAGCGAGACGACTGCTCCGGCTCCTACCGCTACCGCGACGAGCAGCAGCTCCACCAACTCGCTGCCTACCCCAACACCCAGTCCTACTGCACCACCTAGTCCTACTGCCAGTATGGCCATTCATCATGGTATCGGCGAGGCAGTCAACTTTAATGACATCTGGCAGATCACACTGAACTCTGTTGAGACCTTGCCAGGCCAGGGCGAGGATCAACCCAAAGCTGGCGACCAGTACCTGCTGCTCGATGTGACCCTGGTGAATGTTTCCAATGATGAGCAGGTAGTGTCTGCCAGCTTGAATTTCACGCTGCGCGATTCCGATGGTCGTGAAATTGAGATGACCATTGTAGGGTTTGGCGACCTGCCACCGTCAGGTAAAGTGGAGCCAGAGCAGAAGATCCGCGGCACCCTGGCCTATGAGGTGCCGCTGGCCCAGCACGATTTTGTTCTCTCCTTCTCTGACATTATGCAGAGCGGTCAGGTCTTCTGGGACATTCATGTCTAGTCAACTCTAGTCAGCGACCTCCGGCTTCTAGCCGGAGGCTTGCGTCCCCTCTGGACTCTACCGCGCCCCGGCATACCTTTGCAGGTGTGCCGCTTTGGCTTCTTTGTCCAGGGCATCTGGGGCAGCCGACAAAAGCCCCGTCCTGATCCAGTCTTGCCGCCTCAAGAGCGTTCTTATAGTGATGTTTCTGGCACCCATCAGATCCGCATGCAGGTGGTAGCCACACTGCTGGCACACAAAGCCTCACCCCTTGCTTGGGCGGTTGGCATCGGCGGCATGCCCGCACCTGGGGCACTGCTTCGAGGTGTAGTCCGCATCCACTTTGATGGCCAGGGATCCCGAGAGTGCCGCCTTGTAGCTGATGAGCGCCTGCAACTCGGCAAAGGACCATTGGGAGGACAGACGATTGGCCGTGCGCGCCTTTTTTGAGAGGAGCCTGGTGCCCTTGCCCTGCTTCTTGGGCTGGTGTTTCTTGCACCTGGTGCGCTCCCGACGATCGGTGAGTTGTTCCAACCCGATCAAGGTGTCTGGATGCTGCTTGACGATCTGGGTGGCGATCTGGTGGTTGGCTTGCAACTTCAACCTGTCTCGCTCGTTGGGCGATGCGCCGTAAACGGCGTTTGGCGCCCCGAGTGCCTTTACGTTGCAAGCGTTTCCTGAGCCGCGCCTAATGGGTGGCTCGGTGTCTGACGCGTTTGCCTGGATAAAAGCGGGCCTTGCCCGTCGAGGTCGAGGTTACGGCGAGCTGGCGAATGCCCATCTCCATACCGACCACCTCTCTAAGATGTTCAGGAGTCGGATCAGCTACCTTGATCTCCAGGGACACCAGCAGATAGAGCTGTTTCTGAGGCTGATCATAGCAGAGTTTGGCATTCCCGATCCTGGCCTCCTCTCGGATGAGGGCCGTGTGCTTCTCATCGCCCTGGTAGGGGTCACTGATGCGTCCGGAGAGGGTACCAACACTGACCCGACTCTCACCTTGAAAGGTGTAATCCCGTTCATAGGTGTACTGAACCGTTGGGCAACTGGATTGCGGCGGCTGGTCCAGCCCTTTAAAGCATTTTTTTTCGTGATCTTAGCGCGACGACGCTCCACATTCTTCTTGTTGAGTTTCGTCCTTAAACCTTTGCAGGTCGCTGCAACCTGCCGTTCCACGCTACAGGCCAGTTGCGAGGGGAGATGGCAGCGGGTGCGCAACCCGGTAGACATCCCTTTGGGCAATCGAGTCACATTGCTTGTTTTGCCCTGCTCAAAAGCATAACGACTCACCGCGTTAAATAAAAGAGGGAAATCGGGAGCTATGGACCAATGCTGCGTCAGGACTGTAGGCGACCCTGCTGCGCTTCCCCATAGTAGTAGGCGCCCGCAAAGTCCGGCGCTGCCTCTTTCTTTTTGCCGCTCCAGGCGCTGATGCGGATCTCGTAGACGCTGGTACGCCTCAGTTCCTCGTCGGTGACAGGTCGATAGTCGCGTCCAGGCTCGAGATGCGGAGCATACTTTTTGAGCAGCAGATGGAGAGCGGCCCTGGCGCGCTCGCGGTCCTGGATAATGGCCCCCTGGCCAAAGACTACGACGCTGGCGTATTCGACGCTGAAGCCGAGGGCGGTCCTGGCTGGCAGGAGTCGCCCCATTTCGTAGACGGTGAAACAGACGCGCTGGCTCCCCTCGATGTTGCTGTGGGTGCGTCCGACTTGGGCAGTATGCAGATAGATGGCGTGGGCGGCTTCGTCGTAGACGAAAAGGTTGCTGTTGAGGAAAGGCTGCTCGCCGTCGACGGTGGCCAGGACCCCAACCGGGGCGCGTTTGAGAAAGGTGCTGATCCAGCCCTGGTCGTTGACGGCCCGATCGCGCCGGCGGATCTGATGTAGCTCTTGCTGCTCAGATTGCTCCATGTCCGTTGGCTCCTTTCTCTGGGTTCTGATCCTAGCATGCCCCCTGTTAGCTCGCCGGACAAGAGCCAATCCCAGCGGAGGTCGGTAGCCATTGAGGCCGGCGGCGCCACTGGCATGGCGCCGAGCAGTCAGAATGATGCCCTCACGGATGAACGCCGGCGAATGCCAGCGCAGCGGTCCCCTACTCGGGTCCTGCGGGCGAAGCGGCCGTAGCCTGGAGCGCCGACCAGGCCTGCCAAAAGAGGCCCGGTTTTAGAGAGGACGCCAGGGGGCGAATAGGATAAATGGGGAGACCGGGTCAGGCGCGTCGGACGCGCGGCCCCCGAGAGGCTGCGGGCCAGGGCAGGAGAGAGAACGATTTGACGTCCTGGCCTGGTCAGCCGTATAATCTTGGCCGATACCTCCCATCGTCGCAGAGGAAAACTCTTGACCCGGGGAAGCGGGCCAGGCGAGCCAATAGCTCGCAACCCTGTTCCCCGCCCGGTCCCCTGTCAGCCTGATAAAGGAAGGAAGCTGCGTTCATGCCAAAGCTCTACGGCTGGGTGCGCGAGGTGGTGCCCGATAGCCCGGCTGATCGCGCTGGCTTGCAGCCAGGCGATCTCATTCGCACCATCAACGGCCATCTCATTCGCGACCTGGTCGATTACCAGTTCTACAGCGCCGACGAAGTCCTAACCATCGTCTTCGAGCGCCAGCAGGAGCCGCACGAGGTCACTATTGAGCGCCAGGCGGGCGAGAGCCTTGGCCTGCTCTTCGGCGAGGAGCCGACCCCTTTTATTCGCCAGTGTGCCAACAAATGCGTCTTCTGCTTCATTAAAGGGCTGCCGCCGCGCTATGCGCCGCAGCCGGGGCTGCCACACGGCCTGCGCTCCACTCTCTATATCAAGGACGACGACTATCGCTACTCCTTCCTTTTCGGCAACTTCATTACCCTGACTAACCTCAAAGAACAGGACTGGCAGCGACTGGCCGAGCAGCGTCTGAGTCCGCTCTACGTCTCGGTACACACGACCGAGCCTGAGCTGCGGCGTAAGATGGTCGATGGGCCACGCGCCGGCGAGATTGTGGAGCAGATCCGGCGTCTTGGGGAGCTGCATATCACCTGTCACACTCAGCTTGTGCTCTGCCCTGGCATCAACGATGGCGAGCACCTTGAGCGCAGCATCGGAGACCTGGCTGCCCTGCGACCCATTGTCGAGTCGATCTCGGTGGTGCCCGTGGGCCTGACCAAATACAACAACCTGCTCAAAACTGGCGACCTGCCGCCGCTGCGCCCCTACACGCGCCAGGAAGGGGAGCAGATCATCGCCCAGGTTGAGAGCCATCAGCGCCGCTTTGCCGCCAGCCATCCGGAGGGCTATCCCTTCGTTTACCTCTCGGACGAATGGTACTATCTCACAGGCCGCGAGGTACCACCCGCCGCCCACTATGGGGACTACGCCCAGATCGAGAACGGCGTTGGTATGACGCGCTATCTCCTCGATCAGTGGGAGAGTGCCCGGCGGCGCCTGCCGACGCGTATGCCGCAGCCGCGACGGCTCACCCTGGTCACCGGCACAATGGCCCGGCCCATTATCGAACGACTGGCGGCCGACCTCAATCGTGTAGAAGATCTGGAGGCGCAGGTCGTCGCCGTCGAGAATCGCTTCTTCGGCTCCCAGGTCACAGTGGCGGGATTACTCTGCGGTCAAGACGTGCTTGCCGCCCTGCTCGACCGGCAGGATCTCGGCGACCTGGTTCTCTTGCCACGCATCATGCTCGACAACGCCGGCGAGCGCTTTTTGGACGATGTGACCGTCGAAGAGTTTCAGGAACGCTTGCCGGTCCGTTCGCTCTTTGTGCGCAATGTTCAGGAGATGGTGGCGGCGGTGCGCGAGCTGGCTGGCCTGCCGATGCCGCGTCTCTGGCCGGCGTTGGCGGCCCGCTAAGCGGGCGTCTGGGACTGTTCGGCCGGTTCTCCCTGGCGAACTGCCAAGGTGAGCAGACGCCGACTGGCCAGAGTAAAGGGGGCGCCCTGCTCGTCATAGGCTCTGATCTGGCTGAAACCGGCCTGGCGCAGCCAGTCTGCCAGCTCCGGCAGGGTCAGCAGACGCACAAAGAAATGGGTCTCGCGCTGGCCACCGGCCCGCAGAAAGACCCGCCTGGTGTGCAGGCGCCCACTGAAGACATCGTAGTGCAGCTGATCGATCATCCAGGCTCCGTCACGCTCCAGAACCCGCTCTGGCTGAAACTCACGCAGCAAGCGATCACGATTCTGCAGATCGAGCAGCAAGCGGCCCCCAGGCTGAAGGACGCGCGCGATCTCTGCCAGCACCTGGCGATTCTCCTCATCGCTGAAGTAGCCGAAGGATGTAAACCAGCTCAAGACAGCCGCAAAGCGCCCCGTCCACTCTGCTGGTAAGGCCCGCATATCGCCCTGCCGGTAGTCGACCGTTATGCCCAGCCGCTCGGCCTCAGAGCGAGCCTGATCCAGAAATGTCGCACTCTGGTCCAGCCCACTCAACAGGCAGCCGCGAGCTGCCAGCCGGTTGGCGATCCTGCCGTAGCCGCAGGCCAGATCGAGCAGCGGCGTGCCTGGCTGCAGCTCGAGCAACTGCCAGATGAGGGCTACCTCCCGCTCGCTGCGCTCCTCTGTCAGCATGGTATCGTAAAAATAGCGATAGTCGGAAGCTTCAAAGGTCCCTTCGACGTCGAACGCCGCCGAATCCAGTGAGTTGCTCATCGTGCTCCTCTCGCGAACAAAAAAATGGTCACGACCTGCCAACAGGGCTGGCGAGAACCAGCCCTGTAACCTGACTTAGCGGGACGGGGCCCCCGGGTCGTGCTCTCCCCCCAGGCGTAGCAGCAGCCAGGCGGAAGGCAGCAGAGCCGCCGCCAGCAAGAGCTTGAGCGTATCGCCGATCAGGAAGGGCACCATGCCGAGCAGCAGAGCCTGCCATGGTCCCATATGGAGAACCACCGCCAGCCAGGGCACGCCAACGGCGTAGATGATCAACGAACCAGGCAGCATGGCCAGAGCCGCCGTCAGATAGCGACGGTCCAGGCCGCGCTCGCACAGCCAGCCCGTTACCCAGGCAGCCAACGGGTAAGACCACAGGTAGCCACCCGTATAGCCGAGCAAGACCGCCAGGCCGCCGGCACCCCCAGCGAAGACCGGCAGGCCCACGGCCCCCTCTACCAGGTAGGCCAGCAGCGCCAGGGCTCCGCGGCGGCTACCCAGAACCGCCCCGGTCAGCAGGACACCCAGCGTCTGCAGCGTAATCGGCACCGGCGTAATCCAGGGAATATAAATAGAAAAACGGGCACATAAGGCCATCAAAGCGCTGAAGCCGAGAACCAGCGTTCCATCGCGCAGCAGAGCAGCCGAGCGTGACGGTGAGCGGGCCGGCAGCACGCGGTCGACCAGAGTCGTACCGGATAGAGAAGCCATCGAGGCACTCCTTTCTGAGGAGGGTGCTTGTCAATGATCTCGGGAGGGTGCAGCGCGGCAGGGAGCGAGCCAGGTCCAGCAAGCGGATGGCCGGCAGGTCCCTGGCTGCCCCCTCCGCAACCATTATAAAAAGCCGGCTCTGGCGTCTGCAAGC
Organism: Thermogemmatispora sp.; assembly: GCF_042408735.1. GTDB lineage: Bacteria > Chloroflexota > Ktedonobacteria > Ktedonobacterales > Ktedonobacteraceae > Thermogemmatispora. The sequence continues at coordinate 13,664 of NZ_JBHOQV010000186.1, read as the reverse complement.
CGCCGGAGAGAGGGCAGGTGGCGGGTCGCCTCAGGGTTCCGACTGTCAGGCCAGCAGGGCGGCCCCCTCATTGCGCGGATCGTTGACCAGGCGCGAGACTGGGCGAGCCTGCATCTCCGTTGCCGGGTACGGGCGCAACAGGGGCAGGAGAGCCTCCGTCTCTTGCAGTCGTGGATCCAGCCAGCGCTCACAGGCCTCGCGCGAGAGAATCACCGGCATGCGGTTATGAATCGGAGCTAGCAACTCATTCGGCTCGGTGGTCACGATCGTGCAGGTGCGCAACGAGCGGCCATCGGGGGCGCTCCACTGGTCCCACAGGCCGGCGAAAGCGAAAGGCGAGCGGTCGCGCAGCGTAATATACATCGGCCTCTTCGAGCCATTCGTCTGCTGCCACTCGTAAAAGCCATCGGCCACCACCAGGCAGCGGCGGGTGCGCAGCAGGCGCTTAAAGCTTGGCCTTTCGGCCAGGGTCTCAGCCCGCGCGTTAATCATCCGGTTGCCGATGGCCTCCTCCTTAGCCCAGGAAGGGATCAGGCCCCAGCGCAGCCAGGCCATCTGGCGTTGCTGCTCGTGAAGGATGGCCACCACCTCCTGAGAGGGAGCGATATTGTAGCGTGGCTGAGCCTCCAGCGTCGCTGACACTCCGAAGATCTCAGCAATGGTCTGCAGGTCGGTAATCAGCGTAAAACGACCGCACATAGACACAACTCCTTCCTTAGCGGGCCGCCCGCTCCACCCGGCGGTGAAACGGGACAGATCCCAGGCACAACAATTCCCAGCCAGCCAGCCAGGTCCTCTTCCTTTCTTTCTCTATTCTGCGCGGCCTGGGGGCAAGTGGCAAGGGCGAGGCGAGGTGGCCAGCGCTCTCCTGCTCGCGACACAGCTTGCTCTGGACAAAGCCGGCCCGACCCTGCTACCATAACAGGCAGAATTCCCTAGCAGACGCTTAAGGAAGGAAGAGTTATCATGACGCAGATAGAAGCGTATATAGCAGAGCATGAGCAGCGTTTTCTAGAAGACCTCAAGGGGTGGCTGCGCATCCCGAGCATCAGCACGCTGCCCGAATATGCCGCCGATGTGAGGCGGGCAGCCGAGTACGCTGCCGCCCAACTGCGCAGCATAGGTCTCGACAACGTGCGCCTGATCGAGACCCAGGGCCATCCGCTCGTCTACGGCGAGTGGCTCCGGGCGGCAGGCAAGCCCACCCTGCTTATCTATGGACATTATGATGTCCAACCCGTTGATCCGCTCGACCTCTGGAAGACACCGCCCTTTGAACCGACCGTGCGTGGGGAGAACCTCTACTGTCGGGGAGCCTGTGACGACAAGGGGCAGACCATGCTGGTCTTCAAGGCCCTGGAAACTCTCATCACCACCCAGGGCGGGCTGCCTGTCAACGTGCGCGTCCTGATCGAAGGAGAGGAGGAAGCGGGGGGCCAGTCTATTGAGCATTACGTGCGCAGCTATCCTGAGCGTCTCAGCTGCGATGCCGTCTTCATCTGCGACACCCACATGCCGGCGCCCGATCTGCCGGCCCTCATCTCCGGCCTGCGCGGCATCATCTACACTGAAATCGAAGCGCGCGGAGCCATACGCGATCTGCACTCGGGCACCTATGGCGGCATTGCTCCCAATCCCTTTCACGCCCTGGCCCTCATCATAGCCGGCCTCAAAGACGCGCGGGGGCACATCCATATTCCCGGTCTCTACGACCGCCAGCGCGAGGCGCCGCCGCAGGAGCAGCGCTTCTGGCAGGAAGATCCTCTGCACCTGGCCGAGACCCTGCGCGAAGAGATGGGCGTAGCCCAGCTCTCTGGCGAGCCGGAGTATCCGCCGCTGCAGCGCATCTGGGCCAGGCCGACCCTGGAAGTGCACGGCTTTGTCGGCGGCTTCAGCGGGGAAGGGGCCAAAACCGTCATTCCGGCCACCGGCAAAGTCAAAATCAGCATGCGCATCCCGCCCGACCTTGGGCTAGGGGCCGAAGAAGTCTATCGTCTCTTCGAGCGGCGCGTCAAAGAGCTGGCGCCGCCCGACGTTGAGGTTTCCGTTCACCTGATCCACGCCGGGGATGGTGTTATTGTCTCGCCCGAGGCGCCGGTCATCCGGGCCGCCTCAGCGGCCCTGCAGGAGACCTACGAGCGCGAGCCGGTCTTTATCCGCGAAGGCGGCTCCATTCCCGTCGCCGCCCTCTTCAACGATATCTTGCGGGTCCCCATCGTCCTCATGGGCTTTGGCCTGCCCGATGACAACTTGCACTCGCCTAACGAAAAATACTCGCTCAAGCAATTCTTCAAGGGCGTGCGCACCGTCGCGCGCTTCTTGCAGCTCTATGGCGCCGGAGCCTGAGCGGGGGCAGACCAGGCCAGATGGGGCCTGCCTTACCCTGCCCTGCCTGAGCCTGAGCCTGAGCTGAGCTGACGGCCCCAAAAAAACAGGGCAGGAAAGGCAGCACCTCCGCGATGGAGGAAAGGCTACCTTCCCTGCTCTGTGACCTATCCGTTCCCGTGGCACAGATGGACTCGGTTCCGTTAGAGAGAGATCGCTATCTGGCAAAGATACACGAACCGACGATAGGGCCAGCGCGTCAGAGCACCGTCTTTGCGCGTGGGAGCAGCAAGCGACAGGACGGGTGGACGGACAGGGCGAAGGCCACGCCCTGGAAGAGTCAGCCGCGCAGGCGCTCCAGGACCGGTGGCTGGCGCAGCTTTGCGAGCGCGCCGGCTTCGATCTGGCGCACACGCTCGCGCGTAATCCCTAGCTCGCGACCCACCTGCTCCAGCGGATGGGCCTGGCCGTTGCCCAGGCCAAAGCGCAGCTGCAGAACCAGGCGTTCGCGCGGCGTCAGGACCGACTCCAGCACGCGCTGGACCTCGTCCTTCAGTGTCTGCGTTGTTGCAATATCTTCGGGCGAGGCGGACTCAGTATCGGCCAGCACATCGCCCAGCTCTTGCTCCTCATCCTCGCCGACGGGCAGCTCCAGCGAGACAGGCGCGCCCGGGGCCGATTGCAGCTCCAGCATGCGGATCGGGTCCAGCCCCGTAGCCTCGGCCAGTTCCTGCTCTGTCGGCTCTCGCCCCAGCTCCTGCAGCAGCCGCTGACGCTCACGGCGGATGCGGTTCAAAGCCGTATTCACGTAGACGGGCAGGCGGATCGTGCGCCCCTTGTCGGCCACCGCGCGACTGATGGCCTGGCGAATCCACCAGGTGGCATGGGTCGAGAAGCGATGGCCGCGCCGCCAGTCATAGCGCTGCACGGCACGGATCAACCCGATGTTGCCCTCCTGGATCAGATCGAGCAGGCTCAGGCCACGCCCAACGTAGCGCTTGGCGATGCTAACTACCAGGCGCAGGTTGGCCAGAATGAACTGCTTTTTGGCCTCACGGTCGCCCATCTCGATGCGCTTAGCCAGCTCGATTTCCCGCTCGTGCGAGATCATCGGGACACGCCCGATCTCCCGCAGATATGCCATCACGGCATCCGATTCGCCGGTGTCTAGAGCGCTCGTCGTGCTCTCGTCCCCGTAGTCGGCGCGGCGTCGGCGCCCACCGGAACGGCGTGGCGCAGCCCCCCGGGCCGCAGGCAGGGAAGGGAGAGAGAGCAGCGAGGCAGTGTCTTCTAGCTCAGGCGAACCTGGCAATTGCGTCAGATCTTCATGCATATCAGGCATCTCTTCTAACTCCAGGGCGGCTGGCTCCAGACCGCTCAGGTCCTCATCCAGCTCAGGCTCTTCGTCCTTGCCAGGTTCCTCCTCTCCATCAACAACAGCGTCGTCGTTGTCGTCATCAAAATCTATATATTCAAGATCCTTCGTAAGCAACTGATCAAGCTGCTTCTCCAGATCTGGATCGTCTCGTGTGGGCTGATCGTCTAAGGTAAGCGCATTTCCCGTGTCGGCACGCTCCAGGTCTAGCATATGCGCCCTCCATGAAAAGGTAGTGTCTATCTTAAGCAGCAAGATAGCGGCTGTGAGGCTGTCTGACCCTACACGCAGGGAAAGCGAGCCTTCGACCTGAGAGAGACCAGGTCTAACGCCGGGTAGGAGAAAAAGGTAAGACGAGACACGTTGCTTCTACCGATAGGAACACAGTACGGCCCAGAAATATTCCAGCGCTATACCAATTATACCCTAAAGGTTTCCTTCCGTGCCAGCCTGTGGCAGCACGGACGTTTTATTGCTGCTATAAGGGCAATAGCAGCCCTCAGTGCTAAAGCGGCAACGTTTTTCAACGTTGCAATCACTATTACATACGCTTGGAGGAGGGCTAAAGTGGCAAGGAACCCGAGGAGCCGGAAGCGGCCCCGGGGGAAGCGGCCCGCTCTGGCGCTTCGGGCTGGGGCTGTGCTCGCGGCTGTGGTGTGGCCTGGGGTGCCCGCAGGCGCCGCAGCAGCAGCAGCAAGCGGTAGCTGAGCCAGGTAGCCAGAGCCAGGGCCAGCAAGAGCAGCGAGACCATCCCCAGGATCTCGCCTACGGCCTCCCAACTGGCTCCGAAGAGAAAGCCGAGACTGAGCGGCAGGCCGACGCCGACCAGCTCGCCGAGCGCATCGAAGAGCAGAAACTTGCGGTAGGGATAGCGTTCCGCCCCCGAGAGGAGCGTAATCGGCACGCCGATAGCCGAGAAGACGGTGCGTCCGAGGAAAATCGCCCAGCCGCCGCGCTTGTGGAAGAGCTGGCGCGCGCGGCCGAGGGTCTGCTTTGGAATCCAGTGTTGAGGCGAGTGCTCCAGATAGTCCAGCAGGCGGCTTCCCCAGCGGCGACCGAGGCTATAGCCGACGCTGTCGCCGGCCACGGCGGCGCTCACGGCCAGCAGTGCCAGCAGCCCAAGGTTGTAGTCGCCCAGCACGGCGAAGGCGCCGGCGGCCAGCAAGAGCAGGGTAATCGGCAGCGGGATGCCTGCGGCCCCCAAAAAAACCAGGCCCCAGAGGGCTGGATAGCCGTATTCCTGCAGCCAGTTCACCAGGTAGGGAAGCAGGGCGCTCATAGCCGCTCTTCTCCCTCTGCCATCGCGGAGGGTACTGCTGGCCCCTGGCTGTTCGTTCTGGCGCTGGCTGGCGCCGGATGCCGCTGGCGATAGGTCTCAATGGCCTGCTGCAGCGTGCGAATCAGGTCGTCGACGGGTCGCCTGGTGCGCAGAGCCAGGGCGTGGAGGGTCAGGTGTTCGACAGAAGGCGTGGCGGCTATGTGCAGGGTCCGATACAGGTAGGTAGCTGGTACATGGTAAAGGCGAGCCACGTAGGGAATCGTCATCCAGGGGCGAATGCTGCGCACATCCCCCGCTTTCACTAAGGCGCTCTGCTGCTGCAGGTGCTGCACCGCGTGATAAGTTGAACTGGCGGCGTAGACCGTCGTACTGACGGCCAGGCAGAGCAGGAGCACCAGCCCAAGCATCTTCAGTTTCAGACTTAAGAGCAGGCTGCGGCCCGACATAGCTCTGGTAAGACTGAGGAGGAGGCCGCTGGCTTCCAGCGGCGATGGCCTCCTATCTCGATCTGCAAGGAAATCCAGCACCTTCTCTTGACGTCACAGAAGCTCTTTTCTAGAATAGCAGAAATGAGCAAGTATGCACAACCGCTAGACGTGGCGATCAAACGTGTGGACCCGACCCTGCCGTTGCCGACCTACGCCACCCCTGGCTCGGTGGGCTTCGATCTCCTCTGCCGCGAAGATACTGAGATCGCTCCTCGCGACCTCGGTTTCGTTCCCGGCAATGTCATTGTGCGTACACCACCGGGCTACCTGCTCCTGGTAACCCTGCGCAGCAGTACGCCGCGGCGCAAGGGGCTGCTGATCCCTCATGGAGTGGGCATTATCGATCAGGACTACTGCGGCGAGGGCGACGAGCTGCTGATCCAGGTCTATAATTTCCGCGATGAGCCTGCCCTGGTCAGGCGTGGCGAGCGTATCGCTCAGGGAATCTTTGTTCCGGTCGCCCTGGCCTGCTGGCAGGAGACTACGGCCCTCGGACCGGGGCGTGGCGGCTTCGGGAGTACGGGCGAATGAGGCCAGCGATGCAGGACTATTATTCGATTCTGGGCGTGGCCCCCACTGCCTCGCCCGAGGAGATCAGGCGTGCCTATCTGCGCCTGGTACGCCGTTATCATCCCGATGCCAACCAAGCCACTCCTGGCCTGCAGAGCGTGCATGAGCAGCAGATGAAGCTGATTAACGAGGCGTATGAGGTGCTGGGCGACCCGCGGCGGCGTGCCGCCTACGATGTGCACCGCGCTGCCGAGCTGCGCGTGCGCGCTCTGCGCGAGGCCCGCCTGAAATATCAGGCTCAGGCCAGTAAGCACGGCTCCTCCACTGAAATGACCTGGCTCGAAGGTCTGGTCGGCTTCGTGCGCGAGCTGAAGCGCAGCCTGCGCGAGGACTAGCCAATCTGGAGATGACGAGCACCTCAGTCCCAGCCACACCGACCTGCCGCCGCGGCCGGGCATCGAACGGTGCTGCAGGATGTGCGCGGAGTTCATCGGCAGGTCCTGGCTCTGGGTGCTCGCTCAGGAGTTTTCTGGCCTGGCACAGGCCGGCCCGCTCGCTCTGACCCTCTCCCTCGCTCCCGTGCGGACGAGGTCGCGAGGGAGAAATAACTGGCTGGCTGGTGAGCTGCTCGGCTCAGACCTCGGCCTCGGCCCGTTGCTCTCCGCTGGTTCCCAATCTGGCCAGGCCTTCGGCGATGGCTGTCACTACCCCCTGCTCAGCCGTTTCGCGTGCCACCCGCAGGGCGTTTTTGATCGCCTTGGCGTTCGAACGTCCATGGGCGATGACCGCTACCCCGTTAACCCCCAGGAGAGGAACTCCGCCGTATTCGGCATAGTCGAGGCGCTGGAAGAGCCGCTTCAGACTCGGCTTGAGCACGGCTGCTGCCAGGGTATTGAGAGGGTTGCTGGTCATCTGGCTACGCAGCATGGCAATCAGAGTTTCGGCCAGTCCCTCGCTGAGCTTGAGAACCACATTGCCCACAAACCCATCGCAGACCACCACCTCGGCGGCACCGGCGGGGATATGGCGCCCTTCGATATTGCCGATGAAGTTCAGTCCGAGCTGGGGGGCGCTCTCCTTGAGCAGGCGATGGGCTTCCTGCACCTGCTGATTGCCCTTGGTCTCTTCCTCGCCGTTGGCCAGCAGGGCTACCCGCGGGCGATTCATGCGGAAAATGCGCTCCATATAGACGGCGCCCATCAGGGCGAACTGCTGCAGGTACTCGGGCTTGCAGTCCGTATTGGCGCCCACGTCAAGCACCAGGGTCGTACCGGTGCGGGTGGGCATGACCGTGCCCAGGGCGGGCCGATCGACGCCGGCGATGCGTTTTAAGACAAACAGCGAGGCGGCCATCATGGCCCCGCTGTTGCCGGCGGAGACCGCTCCTACCACCTGGCCGGCGCGCACCAGCTCCAGGGCCACTACCAGCGAAGCGTTCTTCTTGCGCCGCACCGCGTTGGCCGGATGCTCGTCCATGGCGATGACTTCCGGGGTATGGGTGATCGCCAGATCGAGGCCGCGCGTGTCGTAGCGAGCCAGCTCGGCGCGGATCTGCTCCTCGTGGCCCACTAGCTGGACGCCGATGCCGTATTCACGCGCCGCTTCCACCGCTCCCTGGACGGTTGCCCCGGGAGCGTAATCTCCCCCCATTGCGTCGAGTGCGACGCGTACTTTCGCCTCCATTGCCTTGCTTTCCTCCGCTTGCCCTCAGTCTGCTCTGCTCTTCTTGTCCTTGCTCCTGTTGTCCTGGCCGCCTCTGCGCCAGCAGGGCCGCTTCACGGCTCGCCGATGGTCTTGCGCACCAGCTCGACTAGCTCGTCCAGGTTAAAGGGCTTCGAGACAATCTCTACGACGCCCGCGTCGCGGAAGGTCTGCTCTTCGTGGGCCACGTTGGGGTAGGCCGTCACGATGATGACAGGGATCTTCTTTTCTAGCCACATCTCCATCAACTTCAGCTCGTCCCGTCCGTCCAGATAGGGCATCATAATGTCGAGCAGGATCAGATCGGGATCGTGCTCGCGCACAGCGTCGTAGAAGCGCAGGCTCTGCGTCGTCATGTGGGTCTCGTAGCCCTCGTCGGCGAGCGCCTCGGTCAGGAGATCGGCGATGGTGGGGTCGTCATCCATAATCAAGATCTTTTTGGCCATATGACCAACAGCCCCCTCGTCTCTCGTCTCGTGATACTCTCTAACTAAACTACAGTCTCCTTTGTGCTACGATCGATCGATCGATCTTTGGCTCTCGCTCTCGGAGGAGAGCCGACCGCGCTCAGCGAGCAGGTACCTTTGACTGACTCTGCCTGAGTGGACCGGGTGGTAGATGCTCGTATAATTATAGCACTCTGCCACTGTCTTTAGACGTGTCAGCCGGGCCTTTTGCTCACGCAGTAGGACCTTCTGTCTGACGGTTCTGCTTTTTTGCTCTGGCCGGCACCGGAGCGCTTGGGCCGTCCAGGGGCTTGCCTCTCTCTGCCCTGGCTGGCCCTCTTCCTCTTTCCGCTCTCTGCTCAGGAAAGCAAGGCTTCTAAGGCGCTGCTGCTTTGGGCCATCAGTTCCTGCGTTTCCGCAACGATGGCTACCAGCAGGCGATAACGCTCATACTCGGCAGGTGATAGTTCCTGCCCAAGACGCTCCTGCAACCAGCGCGCACAGATCTGATAATGTCCGATACGGAAATGCCAGCAGTCGGGCGGCAGCCCTGCCAGGGCCTGGTGCCTGTTCAGCCAGAGGCGTCCGTCCGTGCTATAGTGCAGGCAGTCGAGGCGCAGCCGGGTGTTCTGGGCTGCTGGCAAGAGGTAGGCCGAAGGATGGGGAGGACTGATCTGCAGGTGCAGCTTGAGCAGGCGGCTGCCGATGCGGTAGAGCAGGCGGAAGGCGGTGAGATGGGTGGGCAGGGGAGAGCGCGGAAAGTCGTAGCTGAGCTGCTCGCTGTAGCGCTGGCGGTAGCTCGGCGCATGAAAAAGGGCGTAGAGGTAAGCCAGCACGGCTTCCGGTCCGAAGCTGGTGAGCAGGTCGCCGCTGCCCCAGGGCACAAAGCGCAGGTTGAGCCGCTTCGCAAGGTCTGCGATGAAGGCGGGTGCCAGATTTGGACGCATCCCTGTCGCTCCCGCTCCGTCCTCGAACAGGTAGAGGGGGAAGACGTAGGCGCACTCGCGAGTAGCGGTTGAGAGCAGGCACATGTCGGTCAGGGTCTGGCTGACAAAGACGTGGCGGAAGCTTCCCTGACTGAGCTGGCGCGTCGTGACGAGCAAGATGTTAGGTGGCCGGGCGTGGCGCATAAGGGCAAAGCGGTGGTCACCGGCCTCGATAGCCGGGGGCCAGTAGGCGATGCGGCGTGTGTCGAAGGGACGGTAGGCGTAGTCATGATAAAGCTGTTGGGATGGCAGCCCGCAGAGTTGGCGCAGGAGCTGAGCTTTGTGCTGCGGCGTACCGCGGCGACTCTCCGCGGCCTCGGGTGCTTCGCCGGTCCTCCGGAGCTGGTCCTGGCTGTAGCGGGCCAGATAGGCGGCGATCTGCTGGGCGATAGCCGTGTCGGAAGCGCCGACCAGTACCGCATCAAGATGGGTTTTGATGCCTGTGCCGTAGACGGGAAAGATCTCCGGAAGAGCCGGATAGCGCTCCCATTCGGATTGGCCGGCCAGGGTGCGCGGCACAAAAAAGTAGAGACGGGGCTGAGGCTGCAAGCCCTGCCAGGAAGTGCTGGCCAGGTCCATCCTCTCCAGATTGGTATACTTCTCACTGCGGCTGCCGCGCAGCAAGGCATAGTGGACCCTGGCCCGCCTGGAAACGCTGCACGAGCGCTGAACGGAGTCCCGACGCCTGACAAAAAAGCCGATCGCTACGCCCTGACGGATAGGAAAGACATTCTCATCTGCTCCGTCTGCAACCTGCCCCTCAGCGGCGACTCGCTCGCGCTGGTTGTTGCCGCACAGATCAAGCAGGTAGATCTCGTCAAAGCTGGCGAGCAGGCTCTCGCGCATGCGGCGATGGGTCAGGCCGTCGAGGTAGGTCCGGCTGGTGATAAAGGCCAGTAGACCACAGCCGGCTCGCTCGATGTACCACTGGGCGCAGCGCATAAACTTGATGAAGTCGTCGTCCAGGTTCAGCTTGCGTTCGCCCAGATCGCGTTTGTAATCCTGAAGGAGAAGGCGCAACCAGGGATAGCGCGTTGGTCGTCCGAAGTTCCCATAGGGGGGATTGCCAATCAGCACGGGCAGGCCCGTGCGCGCCGGCTCGCGTGCCAGCCAGAGCAGGCCATCCCCAAGAATAAGCTGAGGTCGACCTGGCCACCGCCTCAGGTCGTAGCCACAGGTAGCCAGCTTCAGGCCAAGACTGAGGTGGGCTACGAGCCAGGGGGCCGGTAAGAGTTCGTAGCCGCGCAGGTTGGGCAGGAGCCTTTCGCTCAGGAAGTGCCGCCAGTGGTCCGGCTCCGCCTGCTCTCCCTCCTGATGAGCCAAAAACTCTATCAGACCATGCAGGAAAGCGCCGCTGCCGACCGCCGGATCGATGACTTCGCAACGCCCCAGCTCGCTCAGGCCCCGGCGCAAGGCAAACGCCTGTTTCAGCAAGAAGTCGACGCTGCGCACCATGTACGAGACTACCGGCGTCGGTGTGGCGTAGATGCTCCCGGATCTGCGCAGGCTGGGACGATAGTTGCGCAAAAATTGCTCATAGCAGTAGATAAGTGGATCTTGCTTTAGGAGTTGCAGTGCGGGTATAGCCGCGCGCCTTGCGAGTTGCTCGCCCGCCGACGGGATGGAGGCCGCCGCGCTCAGCTCCTGCAGCTCAGCGATGGTTCCCGCCAGCTCTGGCGCCAGCAGCATCTGGCTGAAGGAAGATTGCAGCGGTGGGGGCAGCCAGGGCAGTACCTCTTCCAGCCCATTGCGCCCGCGCTCGTGGCTCGCTCCGGCCAGGACGGCGCTCAGGGCCAGACAGCAGAGACCTTGCGTATAGAGGTCGGCTCTCTCTGCCGGCGGCAGATCGAGTTGCGCCATTTCTGCCGCTGGTTCCCAGGCTCCTGCCCGCACGGCCCGCTCACAGAGCGGATACAGACGGCTCATGGCCAGGGCAGCAAACTGTCTGGCCAGACGATTGCACTGGCCAACGATCGCTGGCTGACGGCGATAGGGACGTGGGGAGAGGCCAGCCGGCCTTGAAACCGATGATAGGGATCGGGATGGCATCGCTCTTCTTCTCTTGGGCTCCTCTGGCCTGGGCGCAAGCTGGAGATCGTTCCTTCCGTCGAACGCGCCCAGGCAGGCAGATGCCAGACTCCAGTTTTGGTCCTGGACTGGCGTATGTCAATGCCGCTCTGAAATTATAAAACGCCGTGGTCCCTGGCTTGCGAGCATGGTGGCATTGCGCATCGCATCGGCTTCCGCCAGCAGGCAGGAAAGGTAAGCAACGCCTTGCGGCTCGCTCCTCTCAGCGCTACAATAGATGGGCGGCACTCCAGGCTTGACGACTCTTCCTCTCTGTCCTTGGACCCTGGGAAGGGAAGATGCTGAGGGAGAGGCCCTGTCTGAGCGAAGCTGCGCTGCCTTCCGTACAGACGCCCGCCCTCATGGGTCGGTAGGATAGCCCAGAGCCACAGAGGAGAAGCGACAAGCGTGCGGCAAGCACGGTGGGCCTGCTGGGGCCAGGGGGGGAAGACATGAGTCAGAAGGACCCGTTGGGCAGAGAGCGCGAGCTACCAGATGAGCTGTTAGGGCGCATCGTACTCGCGGAGCGCCGGCGCCGCGAGCGCCTTTCTCAGAGCACCACCTATCTGCCTGGCGTGCGTACGATAGGCGAACGGCTGGTGGCCTACCTTTGCCTGGCTCTTGAAGTCTGCGCCCTGGCTGCCTGGCTTCAGGTCCTGGCCGAGAGGCGTCTCTTCGGGAGCACGTTGCCGCTGGTGCCACTCTGGGCCCTCTTCCCGCTCGGCGCGGTTGTGCTCTGGCTCACGCGCCTCCACGAGCTGCGCCTTGTACGCCGGACGCCGCCGCTCGACGAGTTTGACCGGCCCGGGGCGCCGCTGCCGGGCTGGGGCCTTATCGCGGCCTGGCTGATCGCCAGCGTTCTCTATCTCTGCTGGCTCAACAACTACGCCGCCGTCTGGCCCCTCTATCATCCTGCCTGGTTGCTTACTCTGGGGAGCGACCTGCTCACCCTGCGGCCCGCCGCCTATCGCAGCCTCGCTGTTCTCCTCTGTGAAATGTTGCTCGTCTGGCGCGGCGCCAGACGGGCCCGGCAGGAGCCGGAGCCGGCCACGGTGCGCTGGGCCTTGAGCGGCAGTGGCCTGTTCATGCTGCTGGCGCTTCTGGTTCATCTCGGCGCGGACGGCGAAAGCGAGCCGGCCCTGGCTGAGGCCAGCACCGCGGTCTTCGTTCTGCTTGTCCCGCTCTTTGGCTATTGTGCTCTCCTGGGGCATGCCCTGGCGCAGGCCATTGCAGAGCGCCGTCGCCATCCTTTTGGACTCGAAGGCAGCGTCCAGGAACAAGAGCGGGCCGTGCTGCTCTTCTTTGTCGGCCTGGGTTTGCTCTTCGCCTTGCTCGCTCTGGCGCTCGTCTCTCTCTCGGGGGGAGGCCTTTTCGAGGTTCTGCGGCGCGGACTGACTCTGCTCTTGATCCCTTACGATTGGCTGGTACGAGCCCTGGCCCAACTCATCGTCTGGCTGCTCACGCCGATAGTCTGGCTGCTGCAGGCCCTGCATTTTCAAAGCAGGGGACTGGTCCTTCATTTCCCACGGGGACCGGGCCAGCCGGCCCTGAGAGCGGCGGGGGAGAGCGAGAATCTGCCAACGGGCCTGCTCCTGGCCAGTCGCCTGCTGATACTGTTGTTGCTGGCTCTGCTCGTTTTGGGCCTTGCGCGACTCATTGGGAAGACCTTACGTCAGCGACGGGTTCGCCTCTATAGGCGGCGCCAACTCGAGGAATATCGCGAGAGTCTGTGGTCGGCGGCGCTTTTCTGGCGCCAGACCCGGAACCTGCTAGGGAGCCTGCTGTCGAAGCTGAGGCGCCCTCTCAGGAGACTCGGCCGGCGGGTTGTGGAGGCCCGCCAGCGGCTAAAGCGAGACGGACGGCGAGGGCCTGCCAGAAGCCTGGAGACCATACGGGCCATCTATCGCGCTCTGCTGGAGGAGGCCCGCCAGCAGGGATATCCGCGCCAGCCCAGCGAGACGCCGCTCGAATATCAGCAGCGCCTCAATGCCGGGACCCCGCTGGCCGATCTGCGTCTGGAGCCCCTCACAGGGGCCTATCTGCGGGCACGCTATGGCCGGCATGAGCCTGACGGCGCGCGTTTAGCTCAGTTGCGAACTTACTGGGAGGAGCTGCGCAGCCGCTGGCGCCAGCGCTGACGGTCCGTTGGGCCACTGCTCAGGGCGGAGAAGAGGAGCGGCAGGGTCAGGGTAATGGGCGGCGGCAAGGCCCAGGTGAACGACCTCCGTGCTGGGGACGCCAGCCATCAGTCAACGAGAGAGCTGGCGCAAGGGAGCAGCAGGAGGTGGGCAGGCAGGCAGGAGGGCGAAAAAAAGCCTGAAGGGGAGGCACCCTTCAGGCTTCCAAAGTAACCACCCTCACCACGTTGCGCCGATCCGTGTCGAGCAAGTAGTAGTAGTGAGATGACGGAGAACTGCCCAGAGAGACGTGCCACCCTGCCACGTTACCTGACCCCAGGAGTCCCGTTTCTCTACTATCCCCCCACGT
>NZ_JBHOQV010000184.1:0-1094 GCF_042408735.1 Thermogemmatispora sp. | reverse complement strand
CACCGGGGTGATGCCCAGATGCCGCCCGTCGGGAGACAGGCTCTGGCCGGCCCGCTTGAGGGCCTGGCAGCCCAGGGCCATGAGCCGCTCAAAGGCCGGACTGGTGGAGAGCGGCTCCTCCATCTCGGTCAGGCGCAGGATGCCCCCGGGCCGGAGCAGGCGGCGGCACTCGGCGAGCAGCCGCGGCCAGGCCGCCGGCAGCATGAAGCCCCACAGGAGTCGCCCGTTAATCAGGTCGAAGGAGCCATCCTCGAAGGCCAGCGGCTCCATGACATCCATGACCTGGAAGCGGACGTTGTCCAGGCCCCGTGAGCGGGCCTGAGCGGTGGCATACTCCACCACCGCCGGGCTGAGGTCGACGCCGATCAAGGTGGCCCGGGGGAAGCAGAAGGCCAGTTCCAGCAGCCAGCCGCCCGGGCCACAGGCCAGGTCGAGGACGCGGCCCGTCTCGGGGAGGCTGATCCCCTCCTCGGGCAACAGACCGCCCAGCGCCTCGGTGAGCAGCCGATCTTGCTGCATCAGGCGGGCCAGCTCCCCGGCGTTCTCTACATCAATAAGATAGGTTGATCGCCCGCGCTGCCGGCGCGCGGGGTTCGAGCGAGCGGGGTGATCGTGAGGTTCCATCGGCGTCTCCTTTCTGTTCATTGCTGTTCACCTGCGGCAGGCCTCGCCGCCAGGACGAGGGCCAGCTCGCGATGCTGGGCGAGAAACTGCGCTGGGGCGAGCCTGCCGGGAGCGGCCTCCTTCGTGCCCTGCGCGAGAAACTGGGCATCATGCTCACGAAGCGGCATGGCACGTCCCTCCATCTGGCAGGACCGGCTCGTCGGCACGCCGGGTCTGCGAGCGGGAAGGACCCCAGGAGGTGGCAGGCGGTGGCCCCTGCTGCCAGCGGGCCAGCAGCCGCGCGCAGGCCGCCTGCGCTTCGGCGGGACACTGTTGCCAGGGGACAGCATCCAGCAGGGCCTGCGTGGAGCGGGGCACCTCCAGGGCGAAGCGAGCCCGGTGCAGGCGTTGAGCAATCCGTCCGGGGCTGACCCCCAGCGCGGTGGCAATCGCGCCGACCCGCCAGCCCTGCTGGCGCAGCAGCAACACGA
>NZ_JBHOQV010000178.1:0-50891 GCF_042408735.1 Thermogemmatispora sp. | reverse complement strand
GTGTTCAACCAGCAGGGGGAGGAAGAGGCGAAGGGAGGAGGGGAATTGCCGGAGTAGGCAGGAAGTTGCTACACGGTTGCTATCTGGAGAGGAAAGCCAAAATCGAGGCCGCTTCGGAAGCGGCCTCGATTGGTGGAGATGGGGGAGAGTCGAACTCCCCGTCCAGGCAAACCTGTTAAAGGATATCCTACAGGCTTAGTCGGTGTATTCGCTACGCGCAGAGGACTCCCACCGACAGGATTCCCCGGCGCTGGCTCTCTGGTCTTAGATGCCGACTAGAGAGCGATCATCGGCATCGCAGCCCGTGTCCTCGGCGCCCGCATCTGACCCCACAGGCAAAGGTCAGAGGGACGACGCTCGCCTAATTAAGCGGCGAGAGCGTAGGAGTAATTTGCCTTGTTGGCAGTTATTTTTTCGCCGGTTGTTTAACGAGAGAGCACACCGGCACCTCGGCCTGCAATCCTTTCAACAGCCTGTCTGTCGAAACCCGACATCCCCGTAGCGCGTGTGGTCGATCGGGTGGGCGGGAGGATCCTCCCTCCGGGATAACCCGATCGCCCTGCCCATCTGGTCAGTCCAGGTGATCAGAGGCAGGATTGGATAAAGGCCACTGTCTGGTGGCTTCTTTATCTTACCACACTCTATAACGCCAGGCAAGGGGGGAATTATTTCAGGCGCTCCAAGAAGCGTTGGAGGTGGACAACAAAGCGCTCGTGGAAGCCCTCGCCGATCTTCTTCTCCTCATCGTAAGCCTCGACTCTGAAGAGCAGGCGCCGGCCATCCACCTCGACCAGCTCAGCTATGGCACGCACGCGCTGACCGATTGGCGTGGCCGCCAGATGGCGCACATCGACGCGCGTCCCTACCGAGACGTAGCCCTCCTCTAAAAAGTCGGCCACCGCCCGCCAGGCGGCGTTCTCCATCAAGGCGATCATCATTGGAGTCGCAAAGACCTCCACTCCCCCCGCTCCCACAGCGGCAGCCGTATTTTCATAGACGACCGTTGTGTTCGCTTCACCTTTCAACCCTGGTTGTAAACTCATTACTCTTCCAGCCCTTTCTTCTGGTATTCTGGCGCAGAGCCGGCCTGTGATCGCCTTCCCTGTCATCTTAACAACTCATCCTGCGGTCCACCGCTGACCACAGGCCAGCCCCACTCAATGCCCTCCTAGCCGGGAACGATGGCCTTGCTCTGATTGGCTCCCATTCCGGCCTGGCCGACCGAGAATTCTCGGGCCTGCCGCGCCTGGATCTCGCGGGCCTGGGCCAGCAGCTCAAGCGCTCGACTCACCTGCCGTGTTTGTTGCAGTAAAAGCGCGTAATTTTCCAGGAAACGCCCATAGGTTGGATGGTTCTTCCCGAAAGCTCGCTCACCGATCTCCAAAGCCCGCTTAAAGAGCGAGCGGGCTGGACCGTGCCTATGCAAGGCAGTGTAGAGCGCGGCCAGATTATTCAAGTTGATAGCCAGCGCTGGATGGTCTGCCCCCAGGGTGCGCTCACGAATCTGGAGAGCGCTCTGATACAGAGGCTCTGCTCGCTCGTACTCACCGTGGTCGTGATAGAGCATCGCCAGATTTTCCAGACAGCTTGCTGTATAGGGGTGCTCATCGCCGACCAGCTGCCGGTAGAGTGCCAGCGCCCGCTGATAGAGCAGCTCAGCCTGTCCATAGCGTCCGGTCTCGCGATAGAGCAGAGCCAGGTTATTCAAGGTCGTTGCCAGATCTAGCTGCTCGGAGAGGGGCAGGCTCTCATCGATGGCCACGGCCTGCAGATAGCAGCGCTCGGCCTCCTCATAGCGCTGCTGCACGTGATAGAGGCTGGCCAGGGCGCTGAGGGTTTGCGCCACGGCTGGGTGATCCCTGCCCAGCAGCTGCTCCCGCATGTGCAGTGCCCGTTGATAGAGCAGCTCGGCCTGCTCATAGCGTCCCTGGGCGCGATAGAGCGTTGCCAACTCATTATAAAGGGTAGCCAGCAAAGGATGTTCCGGCGCCAACTCCTGCTGCCAGCTCTCCAGTACTTGCAAAAACAGCGTCTCGGCGCGCTCAAAATCACGCCGATCGCGATAGAGCAGCGCCAGTCGGTAAAGGGCCCGTGTCAATCCCTGGCGATCGCTTCCGCTCTGTCGCTCTTCAATAGCGACGACCCGCCGGTAGAGAGCTTCCGCCTCGGAAGGTCGCCCCTGCTCCTCGTAGAAAAGCGCCAGATTGTAAAGGCTGGCACTCAGCTCAGGATGGGCTGGCCCAAGCTGCTGCTCGCGTATGGCCAGCGCGCGGCGCAGGAGCGGCTCAGCCTCGCGGTAGGCCACCGAGCGCTGCAGGTAGTAGCCCGTCTGCTCCAGGAGGCGTGCCGCATCGGGACTGGTTAGCTGCCACTCCTCGATCCAACGAGCACAAGTCAATAAGTGGGGCAGATAGGCTCGATAGAGAACGGTAGGAGAAGAGGTCTCGCTCAGACAGGCGCTCTCGAGCAGACGGATCGTTTGCTCGGCCCAGAGCAGACGCGATTCCCGGCTCAAACGCTGGCGCACAAAGGCGCTCACCAGACGATGCAGGACGAGGGCGCGTTGACTGTAGTCGACCAGCGCAAAGCGGCGCAGATTATGGATCAGCTTGAGTAAGTCGAAGTCCTCCATCAGGAGCTGGCGCAGGCTCTCCTCTAATTCGCCGCCACCACTAATCAGCATCTTCAAGGGGATATGATCGGGCTGTAGAAAGGCGCAGAGGCGCAACAGTTCAACGGCGCTCCGACTGGTGCGCTCGGCGCGTGAGAGGCTGATATGCAGCGCGGCGGCCAGCGGCTCAGAGAAACTGTCGACCTGATGAGTGGCCGACCAACCACCGCGGCGCAGCTCAAGGCAGGCCTGCTTATAGAGATTCAGATAACTGCTCAGGCTACATTGTTCTGTATCGATATAGGCCCCAGCCAGAACGAGCGCCAGGGGATGAGCTGCGAAGGCGGCCACCACCTCGCCGGCCCGAGTGGCCTCAGCCGGGGGGGCTTCCTCTAGCGATGCCTGAGCTGACACCAGGCCGGCAGCCCGCAACAACAGAAGAGCCGCTTCCTCAGCCTCGAGCGCGGGGAGCCTCACCTGCAGCGCGGCGGGCAAGGCTAACGGCTGGCGAGCCAGCAGAATCAGGTGACCGCGAGCCCCCACGGGCAGCAGATCGCGCACCACCTCGCTATCGGCGACATTGTCCAGGATCAGCAGCCAGCCTGGCGTCTTTTCCAACCAACGGCGCACCGCCAGGGCCACCAGGTACTGATTAGGCAACGTGCGCTCGGGCAGCTCCAGCGCCTCTGCGACCCGTGTCAACTCGTGGATAAGAAGCTGTCGACTGGCCGCATTGACCCAGAGAACAGCCTCGTACTCCTGGCCGTAACGGTAGGCATATTCCAAAGCCAGCTGGGTTTTACCGCTGCCGGCTGGTCCACTGACCACCTGTGGCGGAGTGACGGCGCTGGCCTTGTTGCTGATAGGAATGTCGTGCAGGTAAGTCAGCAACGAGGCGCGTCCAGTGAAGATCGGATTCCGTCGATAGGGGACAAGCCAGGATGAAGACAAAGGGGCAGAGGAGGCTACCCGTTTGGCACCACCGCCAGAGGCAATCGGCACCGGAGGCAGCCGAAGGGAGCCAGGAGAAGAATGCGGGGGATCGACAGCAGCGACGGCGGAGAGCCAGGCCCGTAATTCTGCAACTACCTGCTCCCAGGCCGCCTCGCGGTCCTCCCAGGCGCTGATCGCTACTCCATTGGTCGGCAGAACCGCAAGCTCGGCTAAGGGCGTGTCCTCGCGCTCGGTCGGACGCACAAGCACAGGGATCACACGCGCCAGGCCAGCTTCATGGCGCTGGAGGGCCGCTTTCAGCTCCGCGCTGTAGCAGTAGGCGGAGTGCACAAAGTCGGGGCTGACTAACAAAAGAATAAGCTGCGCTCGCTCCAGAGCGGGGCTGATCTCACCGCTTCCTTGCCAGGAAAGACCCTGGCCCGTAGCACGCTCCTCCCAATCAGCAATGAGACCTTGCCAGCGGAGTTGATAGAGGTGATTCATGAGTTCGTTACGCGCGGCTTCGTCTTTGAAGGTGTAGGCCAGGAAGACCTTCACTGCCATGTTCTGGCTCCTTGCGTATGAGTGAAACAAGGGCAGTTCCTTGCCCTACCGCCGGGAAAGACAAGGTTCTTCGCTGTCTGGTGAACGCATATAAGGGATGGACGACCTTCGGACGAAACACGAAGGTAACGTACATCTTGTACAGTGGCTACACATCTAGTATACACTCACAGAGAGCGAGGTCGCAATAAATGAGGCGGGGAATCCGACACGTCCCTTGCTCGCTATCGGCTTCTGAGCAGATACAGCCCATCTGCTTCGCTAGAGAAATTTATTTAAATAAAGTGTAGCACTTTATATGGAGTGATGTATGGAAAGTGTAATTCAGCGTATCGCACATCGTGGAGGGGCACTGCTAGCGCCTGAGAACACCCTGGCGGCCTTTCGGCAGGCGTTAGCTCTGCCAGTGGATGCCATTGAGCTAGACGTTCAAATGAGCCGCGATGGGCAGCTCATCGTTTTCCACGATGCCACCGTTGAGCGGCTCACCGAGGGTCGGGGGAACATTCTCGATTTAGACTTTGCCTATCTGCGCGCCCTCAATGTGGCGGCGCGCTATCCTGGGGGCTGGCCGGAGCCGGAACGGATTCCCACGCTTCGAGAAGTGCTTGAACTCATCAAAGGGAGGCGGCGTATCTGGATTGAAATCAAGCCGAGTAGGCGAGGCAGCGTCTACGGACGCTACCCGGGCATCGCCGAGGCGGTGGTGCAAGAGCTGGAGCGCAGCGACATGCTGAGCCAGGCGGTGGTGATCTCCTTTGACTGGTATCTGTTGCCGGAGCTTAGACGCCTGAAGCCGGAGATAGAGACGGGGGCCATTCTCTCGGAGGACATCTGGGACCCCCAGGCGGGGCAGGCCCTTGACACTCTTCTCGAGCAGGTGCGTGAGCTGGGATGTAGCTGGTTGGATGTGGAGGTGTCCCTCGTTCAGCCCCAGCTCCCGGCGCTTGTCCACGCTTATGGCCTCAAGCTTGGCGTCTGGACGGTCAACAGCCTGGAGGGCCTGCAGAGGCTGGCGGCGAGCGGGGTTGATGCTCTGACCAGTGATCGACCCGATCTCTTCGCGGCTTTAGAGTGAGAAGCGATACCTTGGGGCCAGGCGCGGACCCAGTTCTCTTGGCCTTCGAGAAGAGGCGTATCCTTTCTCGATAGCCATTCGTTCTACATCCAATGAGATGGTCCTTCCTCACGTAAAGGTACCATCAACTACTGTCAGGGAAAGACAGTATGCTATAATAGGCCGGCGCACGGAGAGCAGGCATCAGCCTAAACTCAGGGTTTTGTGGAGTCCCAAGAGTATGCAGCAGATGGAAATGTCATCGCTAGCTATTCCCCAGCGAGCGGACACCGCCGTCACTGCCGCTGTTGACAGGGAGGCGAGGCAGGGCGTCGGGATCTCGGTTGTCATCCCGGTCATGAACGAGCAGGAGAATATCCGGCCCCTCTTCGAGCGGCTGACCGCTCAGCTTGAACAGCTCGGTCGCTCCTACGAAGTGATTTTTGTCGATGACGGCAGTACCGATAATACCTTTGCCGAGGTGAAAGCTCTGCACGATGAGCATCCCGGGATCGTGCGGGTGATTCGCTTCCGCAAGAATTTTGGCAAGACGCCAGCGCTGGTGGCAGGCTTCAGTCGTTGTCGGGGAAAGATTGTCTTTACGATGGATGGCGATCTCCAGGATGATCCCGCCGAGATTCCGCGTTTCCTGGAGAAGCTTGAGGAGGGCTATGATCTGGTCTCCGGCTGGAAGTACCCGCGCCTCGACCCGATTACCAAGACCTTCCCCTCGCGCGTCTTCAATGCTATGGTCAGGACACTGACCGGGGTGCCGCTGCACGATATCAACAATGGCTTTAAGGCCTATCGGCGCGAGGTCATTGATGATCCCCATCTCAAACTCTACGGCGAGTTCCATCGCTTTGTCCCAGTGATGGCCCAGTGGCGCGGCTATCGGGTGACCGAGATCAAGGTCCGCCATCATCCGCGTCGGTTTGGAGTCTCGAAGTTTGGGGCTCGCCGCTTCGCGCGCGGACTGATCGATCTGCTCAATGTTCTTTTCCTGACGACCTTCCTGCGTACGCCTTTGCGTCTCTTCGGTCCCTTCGGTTTCTGGACCTTCATGCTGGGATTGCTGATCGATGCCTGGGTGGTGGTTCGCAGTCGCCTGATTGAGAATCAGCCGATTCATACCCAGCCAATGCTCTTTGTGGGCATTCTCCTGATGATCTTCGGCGTCCAGTTTGTTCTGGTGGGCTTGCAAAGCGAGATGATCCGCCATTATGCCTTCCAGCCAGGGGAGGAGTATAGTATTAAGCAGGAAATCGATGTCCAATGAGCAGAGCGATCCTTATACGCTGGGCCAAAGTGCTGGTGCGCTTCGGGCTGCCGGTACTGGTCCTGGTCTTCTTTGCTATCCAGGTGAAGAATAACTGGAGCGCTCTGGCCTCCCATCGCTTCGAGTGGAATCCGGTCCTGCTGGGTCTGGCTTTCCTGGGCTTTGTGCTCCAGGAGCTGTCGTTTGGCTTGATCTGGAAGAATGTCCTGGCTCGCCTTGGCTACCACTTGCCCCTGGGTGCCAGCCTGCGCATCTATCTGGCTTCAGAGTTTGTGCGCTATATTCCCGGTAACGTCTGGCATGTATTGACCCGCATCCTTTGGGTTGGTAAGTATGGCGTGCCGCGGTCGATGGCCTTCACCAGCATGGTGGTGGAGCTGGTAACGAAGCTGGCGACTGGGGCCTTTGTCTTTGCTCTCAGCCTGCTTTTCTGGAGCGATGTCCATGCCCTAGGCTCCAGCCAGGGCCTCTTCTTTCTGGCTTTCAGCGCCGTAGCCGTGCTGGCCGTCCTGGTTGGGCTGCATCCGCGTATCCTGGGGGGCTTGCTCAACCTGGCTTTGCGTCTGCTCAGGCGCGAGCCGGTGCGGCTGGCGCTGCGCTATCGCGATATTTTGTTGATCTCTTTCTTCTGGTGCCTGAGCTGGTTAGTTGCCGGTCTGGGGTTCTACCTGCTGGTTCTGGCGCTGTGGCCGGCAACGCCTCTGGTGGCCCTACCGATCTGTGTTGGCATTTATGCCCTCGGCTGGGATATTGGCTTTATCTCCTTTATCACGCCTAGCGGTCTGGGTTTCCGCGAAGGGGCCATCGCTCTGCTCTTCAGCTTCTCTCTGCCTGTCTTGCCTGCGGCTCTGGGCTACGTGTTGGCCCTGCTCTCCCGCCTGGTCTCAACGCTGGCTGAGCTACTCTGTGTCAGTGTAGCCTATCTTGGTGGGCTGCACCAGGTACGCCAGATCCGCGCAGAGCAGGCCCAGAGACAGGGGGAACAGCGGAGAGCAGAAGCATCGGACAAGCAACCAGCTCTTCCAGAGCAAGCAGGGGCGCTCTCTCAGACAGGGGAGGCCACAGCCGCTCGTGAGGCCCAGGCGGAGTCAGCGGGCCGGCCTCCGCAGACTGTGACCTCTGACGCACCGGTCGCTTCCTACGAGGGAGGAGGAGGGAAGGGATATGAAGGCTAGCGCCTCTCTGCGTAAGTGGCTGGCTGTCACCTGGAATCGCCTCTACCTTTATCCCCCGCCGGAGCCGTTGCCGCGCCGACGCTCTTTCTGGGTCGCAACGGCTCTGGTGGCCGGAGCGGCGCTGCTCTTCTCTGCCTTCTTTATCTGGTATTTGACAGCGCGCCAGGATGCCTTCCAGACCAATGCGGAAGATCTGGGCATCATGGATCAGGCCGTTTGGTCAACCCTGCATGGCGAGCTGCTCCATCAAACGATCTGTAATATTGTCGGCGATACAAACTGCTACAGTATCAACGGAATCAGTCGCTTCGCGATTCACTTTGAGCCGATTCTCTTTCCGGTGGCTTTGCTCTATCTGCTCTGGGCGACGCCGAAAACCTTGCTGGTCTTGCAGACGCTGGTTGTAGCCTCCGGGGCCTTCCCTGCTTTCTGGCTGGCCCGCTGGCGCTTGCGCAACGAGTGGATCGCCGTCGGCTTTGCTCTCCTCTATCTTTTGCATCCTCTTCAGAACCTGGCCTTGCTCAACGACTTCCACGCCGTCACCTTCACCTCGGCCCTCTTGCTGTTTGTGCTCTACTTTATGTATACGCGCCAGACGGCCTGGACCTTCATCTTCGCGGTGCTGGCGATGGCCTGTAAAGAGGAGATCCCTCTCCTGGTGGCCCTTCTTGGTCTGTGGTCGCTGCTCTTCCAGCGACGTTGGCGCTCTGGTCTGGGCCTGCTCCTGCTGGCCCTGGCCTGGGTCGCTCTGGAGTTGGTGGTGACCCGCCTCGCTGGAGGGCCGTTGCTGGCCTCGCGCTATGCTCATCTCGGCAATGGGCCTGTCGATATCGCCAAGAATATCCTGCTCCATCCTCTCGCGATTCTCAAGCAATATGTCTTCGAGCGACAGCATTTCTTTTATTTGCGTCAGGTGCTCAGCCCCACCGGCTATTTGCCGCTGCTGGCACCCTGGGTGCTGGTCCTGGCGCTGCCAACCCTGGCTCTCAATTTACTCAGCTCGAAGCCCGATATGTATAGCGGCCTCTATCACTACAATGCCGAGATCGTACCCGTCCTGATCTTTGCCAGCATTGAGGCCGTGGTGGTGATCGGATGGCTTGCTCAGTGGCTGCTGCGTCGTGTTCGCGCGCTCGGGAGCAAGCTAATGGCTGCCTGGGGGAGCTGGCGCGCGCGTCTGGCTGCTCGTGAGAGGCGGGCAGATCTGTCGGGTTCGCACGGCCATCTGAGCTGGGGACAGCTCGCCTTGCTGGCGCTGCTCACGAGCTATTTGCTCGTCTCGGTGGTCCGAGCCGACAACACTCACGGCACCATGCCCTTTTCGCCTGGCTTCGAGTGGCCCGTAATCAATGCTCACACACGGTTAGCTGAGCGCTTCATCCAGATGATTCCGCCCACAGCCTCGGTCTCAGCCCAATCGGCCCTTGTCCCCCATGTCAGTCATCGCTCGCGCATCTATCTCTTCCCCTACGCGGATCAGCAGGCCGACTACGTCTTTCTTGATGTGACGAGCGATATGTATCCGCTCTTTTTGGGCAGCTACACTGCCGAGGTCAAGAAAGTCCTTTTCAGTGGAGACTATGGCATTGTTGCTGCTCAGGATGGCTATCTGCTGCTGAAGCGCGGTCTGCCAGAGCCGGCGATCTCGCCCGTCTCCCCGGCGAGCAGCGGGCCGCAGGCTCTGCCCGTCCTGCCCGCTGCTTTCTGCTCGTTCCAATGGGCCACAGCCCAACAGGTTGAGCGGCCGATCAGGGCGACCTTTAGCAGCCTTGACGGGGCCCAGCCTTTGGTGGATGTGGTTGGCTACAGTACGCCGACGCCCGCGACGATCGACGGCGGCACCTATCTGCAGTTCACCTTCTATCTGCGGGCCAGAAGCTCTTCCCTGCCGGCCCTCAACCTGCTGGTCTTGCTCAGGGACAGTGCCGGTCGGGAGCACCTTTTGTCGCAGGACTTCCCAGGCTTCCCGTTTTGTCCAACGACTACCTGGCAACCTGGCCAGATCCAGGTTCTGAAGACGCTGCCTTTCAGCCTGGGGTCTCGCCAGATCGCTCCCGGGCTAGCCCATATTTCTATTGCGCTTGTACCTGCAAGTCGTTCAGGCAGTACAATGATGGATGTGCAGGCCAGACTGCCTGTGCAGCTGCAAGGTGCATCCGGGACAGTCAGGGCGATACCGGATGCACGGGAGTTGCAGTTGACCAGCGTAATTGTTCGCTAACTTCAGAGGCGCCGCTGAGTGCGCGTAGAAAGGGTTCGTGGCATGGGAGTTTTGCTTGGTCAGCTCCCGCTAGCAGAGCTGGGACGTTTAAAAGCTGAGCTGGCGGAGACTTTGATCGCTAACTTCTGCTACCCGCGATTTTACGATTATCGAACCGAGTCTTTGCGCATGCGCCCGGTCGATAGCGCTAAGCGCAAGGAGGTCTGGCTCTATTTGAGTTCGGTCGACTTCACGGCCTGGAATCGAGTGGACGTGATGTCGCCGGAGCTGCAGACCTATATTGAGCGCCTCTTTATCCATTTTGTTCAGCGCAACCGGGCCTTTTTTGGTAACCAGGGGCGCAAGCGCATGGCCGATGTGCGCATGCTGATTACGACCTCTGCTCAGGCGGTGGCCGAAGGACTGCGTGCCCACCTGGCGAGTCCGCAGAAGAAGCGGTCGACCTTTGGCAGCCCGCGGCCAGTCCCTTCCTGGGCCACGACCCGCGCCACCTCTGTTCCTGAATTGACCTGGGAACAGATCAGTCAGCCGACCTTGCTGCTGCAGCAGCAGCTGCAGGAGCTGCGCGGCGAGGCCGGCGCGGGCTTGCCCCCAGCCCCTGGCAGGCCGGCCATGCCTTTGCCGGTAGCGCCGACAGCTTCAGGCTCGTTGGTGGCCAGCAGGACCCCCACCTCTCCGGAGGAGCGCCCGCCCGCTGCCGCCTCCGCTGGGGCACCACCAGCAGCGCCCCCGGCCCCACCAAGGCGGGTTCCTCCTATTCCGGCACGTACGTTGCCCGGCGCCTCCCCGGCGACAGCAGGTCCCCAGGCCGCGCCCGTGCGCCGTCCCTCGGGGAAGCTCTCTCAGCCCGGATCCCAGCCGGCGGAGGCCCCTGCAGCCCAGGCCGCTCCCTCGTCGACCGCTCCGGTGCCGGTGCAGCCTCGCTCGCCCGCCGGCCCACCAGCCGGTGGACGGACCGCAACACCCTCGCCAGCAGAGGGCGCGCCTCTGCCGGCAAATGAGGATGTGACGATCTTCGAGGAGATGCGCCAGCAGCTCGTGCTCTGGTTGCGCCTGGAAGCCGTGCGCCTGGGCCTGGATATTTCAGGACAGAGTCCTTCCCAGTTGATCGAATTGCTGCGGCGCCAGGATGGCTTTGAACAGACGCGCCTGCAGGTTATTTCTAGCTTGCTGAACTTGATCGCCCAGGTGCTGAAGAATGGCAAGGCCAGTCCAATGGATTACAAGCAGGGACTGATGTTCTTTCTCATGCATACGCGCCAACTGCGCCCCTGATGCTCCCGTTATTCCTCTGCACCGCCTCTGGAGAGTCACCCCTCTCCAGAGGCAATAAAACTTTTTACCTGAGCCATTAACCGTTACTCTAGTATCATCTTTTGCGCTCTTATAGCGCAAGGTGCGCCTCCTCAGAAGAACAGGATCTCCATAAAAATTTCGTTAAAAATCTTCCATACGGGAATATTTATGTTTTTTACACCTCCCCGCTCCCGTGAGGCTATGGTATAACACGTATAGTAATACGTGGATTTTTATGGCCCGGAGATAGCGCTTTCTGACTGAGAGCAGACATGCTCTGTTGACTGGCAAGAGGAACGAACGCTTCCCAAGCTGGAGGCGGGTGGCTCTTGTTAGGAGGGACCCTGAGAGGGAGTGTTATGTTTAATGGCTAAAGGTCGTGACAAGCAAGCTGATAGCCTGCTACCCGTGCTAGAATTTTTCCGGGCGAGGCAACAGACAGGGCTGCTGAGCGTGGAGCGCCTGCGCAATGGTCAGCTTGAAGAGGGGGAGATCTATTTGCGGGCGGGTCGTCCCGTCTACGCTGCCGCTGGCCAACTCTCGGGCCAGGATGCTCTTAATCTTCTGCTCACCTGGAGCCCCATTCGCTTCGCCTTTTTCCCAGATGCTCCCTATCCTATCCGCTCCGATAGCTCCTCTCTTCCTGCGGCTCGCCTGACTCCCTTGCTCCCCGGAGTTGGGCGTGGCGAGAGTAGTCCGCAGCTCCCTCTGGCGCCGGAAAAGGTCAATGACGATGCGGCTGGCTACATTGGTATATCTACATATGGTAGCAGCTACAAGCCCGGCCTTGAATGGCTGGTGCCGCGGCGCTTGAGCGAAGACCTGAGTGTCTTATCGCTGCTGAGTCGGCGACAGCGCTCGGTCTACCTGCTCGTCGACGGGCGACGTACGGTGGCTGATCTGGCCCGTTGTACCAAGAAGAGCGTCCAGGAGATTGAGCGCATCCTTGTCGAGCTACAGGAGCAAGGGCTAGTCGCCATCTGAACAAGAGGCGGGTAGTCGCGGGCCTGCCTGAGAGAGCCTGTAGCATCCTCCCTCCTCCTGTCGCCTATCGGAGGGTGCTCTCCGCCGCTGAGTCGGCCAGGCAGGCCCGTGCAGGGCAGCTCAGGCCGCCGTGGTCATCATCGGCAGCAGCTCGCTGAGTTGCTGCAGCCAGTTAGGCCCCAGCAGGCGCCGTGGAATGCGAATGACGCCTTGCTGGACCCGCGCCTCGTTGCGGAAGCGGTGGTAGAGAGCAACGCGGTTCGGAATCACCGAGCGTCTCACAGTAACTACCAGCTCATTATTTTTCAGCGAGATGGTTTCGATACCCTGGTGAGCCGCCTCGATCTTGAGCCGGATGAGCGTGAGCAGGTTCTGCACTGGAGGCGGCGGGGCCCCAAAGCGGTCGGTCAGTTCGGCAGCGATGGCTTCTACCTGTTCATGGGTGGTGAGACTGGCCAGGCGCTGGTAGAAATTGACCTTCAGGGTACGATCCCCGATATACTCATCCGGCAGGTAAGCATCCAGCGGCAGGTCGATGGTGACCCCAGGTACGCCTGTCTCTTCTTTCTTGCCCTGCAGCTCTTGTACTGCCTCGGCCAGCAGCTTGCAATAGAGGTCGAAGCCCACCGAGTTCATGAAGCCCGACTGTTCAGCTCCTAGCAGGTTACCTGCTCCGCGCAGCTCCAGATCCTTCATTGCGATCCGGAAGCCGGCTCCCAGCTCGGTGGCCTCGAAGATCGCTCGGAGGCGCTTCTCCTGCAGCGGCGTCAGGCGGGCCTCCTTGTTGTAGAGGAAGTAGGCATAGGCCTGCTGTGCCGAGCGTCCCACGCGGCCCCGCAGTTGGTAGAGCTGGGCCAGTCCAAAGTGGGCTGCGTTATTGACGATGATGGTGTTGGCGTTAGGAATGTCCAGCCCGTTCTCAATGATGGTTGTTGAGACCAGGACGTCGTACTCGCCGTTGGCGAAGCCCAGCATAATGCGCTCCAACTGCTCTTCGTTCATCTGGCCGTGAGCCACAGCGATGCGCGCTTCGGGCACGAGCTGCTGCAGCTTCTGGGCAAGCATCTGGATGCCAGCGACGCGGTTGTGCACGAAGAAAACCTGGCCGCCGCGGTCAAGCTCGCGCAGAATGACCTCGCGGATCAACCCCTCGTCGTATTCGCGAATGGCTGTCCGAATCGGCAGTCGTTCCTGGGGAGGCGTCTCGATCACGCTCATGTCGCGCAGGTTGACCAGGGCCATGTGCAGCGTGCGCGGAATCGGCGTGGCCGTCATGGTCAAAACATCGACTTCGGTGCGCAGCTGCTTGAGACGCTCCTTGTGCATGACTCCGAAGCGCTGTTCCTCGTCGATGATGAGCAGGCCGAGCTGGAAGAAGACCACGTCTTTCTGCAGCAGGCGATGGGTGCCAATGATGATGTCGACCTTCCCCAGGGCCAGGTCTTCCAGGATACGCTTCTGCTCCTTTTCGGAACGGAAGCGGCTGAGCAGCTCGACGCGCACGGGATAGGGTTTGAGGCGCTCCTTGAAGGTGTTGTAGTGCTGGAGGGCCAGCACGGTGGTGGGCACGAGAACCGCCACCTGGCGTTGGTCCAGCACAGCCTTGAAGGCGGCCCGCAGCGCTACCTCGGTCTTGCCGTAGCCCACATCGCCGCAGACCAGGCGATCCATAGGCCGAGGACGCTCCATATCGGCCTTGACCTCTTCGATGGCCTGCGCCTGATCGGGCGTTTCCTCATAGGGGAAGGCGTCCTCTAGCTCCTTGAGCCATGGCTGCTCGGAGTCGGGAGGAAAGGCATGGCCCTCGGTGGTCTCGCGCAGACTGTAGAGCCGCAGCAGCTCGCGCGCAATGTCCTGGACGCTCTCTTTGACGCGCGCTTTGGCCCGTGTCCATTCGGTGGTGCCCAGTTTGCTCAGAGCTGGGACGGCCTCCCCCATGCCGATATAGCGTGTCACGCGGTCGAGCTGATCGGTCGGGATGTAGAGCTTGTCGTTGCCCGCGTAGCGGATCAGCAGGTACTCGCGCTCGACACCGGTCAGATTCATTCTGACCAGGCCCTCGAAGCGCCCGATGCCATGCTCCTGGTGGACAACGTAGTCGCCAGGATTCAGCTCGGCCAGGAAGGATGCCGGGGTGACTGGGCGACGTCGCTGGGTTGGGCGACGCTTGGACCAGCCGAAGACCTCGGTGTCGGAGTAGACGCTTAGCCCCAACGCTCGCGACTGCCAGCCCTCCGCCAGGTGCCCCTGGATGAGGGTCAGGCTCCCCTCGGCTGGCACCTCCCTGATACTGGTACCAGGACTGACGTGCAGTGGTCCCTCTTCTTCGTTGCTGGCCTCGTCGGCGAATACCTCGGCGAGGCGGCGGGCCTGAGCTGTGATGATGACGATGCGCTCGCGGTTGGCCAGGGCCTTGCGGCAGTCATGAATGAAAGCCCGGATGCGTCCGCCGTAAGAGTTCGCGCTGCTGCAGGTCGGTAAGAGTGGCTCCTGACTGGGAGCCGGCGCTCCGTCGGGCGCGTGTTCACCCACGGCAGCAAGAATGCCCGCGAAGTGGAGCTGGCGACGCTGTTGCAGGCGAAGGTTCAGATCCTCCCAGGAGAAGTGGGCCGGGCGCAGGTGGGCCGGATTCTCGCGCTCCGCTTCCAGACGGGCCTTCATCTCCTGGGCCTGGGCGTCGAGATCGCGAATACGATTCTGGATATGCTCAGGCTCATTCAGAATAACGAGGGCCTCTCTGGGCAGGTAATCGAGCAGCGTGACCGGTTCATGAAGATAAGGGAGGTAGAAAGCGATGTCCTCGAAGGAACGCCCCTGGCGCAGCAGCTCCAGGTCGCGCCGCCAGCGCTCCTCGGCGTCGCGGTGAAGGATGCGCAGATCAAGCTGCTCCAGCTCGCGCGCCGCCTGGGCGCCCCGCGTTGGCAGGGCTTCACGTGCTGGACCGATCAGGCAGCTCGTGAGAGGATTGAGCGAGCGCTGGGTCTCGGGATCAAAGGTGCGCAGCGACTCAACCTGGTCTCCAAAGAACTCGATGCGCACTGGGCGGGCCAGTGTGGGAGGAAAAAGGTCAACAATGCCCCCGCGATGGCTGAACTGGCCAGGTTCCTCCACCTCGGCCACTGGCTCGTAGCCGAGATTGTAGAGATGCTCCAGAAGCAGGGCGAGGTCTAGCTCCTCGCCCTGCTGCAGCTCGTAAAGTGTGCGCTCTAGCTCATAGCGTGGCATCAGGGGCTGTGTCAAGGCCCGTGCTCCGCAGACGAGCAGCAGCTGTGATGCGCCGCGAGCCAGACAGATGAGGGCCTGCATGCGCTTCTGGATCGTCTCGGCGTCGCTGAGCAGACGCTCGTACGGCAGGGCTGCCCGTCCGGGAAAGTAGAGGACCTGGCGACCTTCCGGAGCAAAAGCCGTCAGACTCTCAGCGAGCTGTCGCGCCCCATCTTCATCTGCTGTAATAATGAGTAGCGGCTGCTCATAGGCTGCAGCCAGGGCGGCCATGATGAAAGGGCGAGCTGGCTCTGTGATGGCATCGAGAACCGGTAACCCTTCGGCAGCTCGCAGCCGCCTGAGTAGCCGTTTGAAATCCGATCTCTGGGTCAGTAATGGTAGTAAGCCTTGGAGTGTCAATCTTGCCTCACAACACCGGGTTAGGATTTCTTTCTGATTGTCTGCTGTGTCGCCTGACTGGCTGATGGCTGGCTGAGCGAGCGGGTGCGACCTCTAGAAAGCAACCTGTCCCTCTGACGCCACCTGGTGAAGCGGGAGAAGCAGGCCCGAGCGGAGCAGGCGCTCCCTAGTGTAGCATAGCGTACCTGCCCTGTCGAGAGAGCAGGTCTTCCCGCCACATCGGCTGACTCGATCAGCCAGGCCCCTGCTCCAACTTCATGATCCCCCAGTCGGCAGACCAGGCCAGCCCTGGCTCTGGCTCGGTTGCCGCAGGAGGATTCTCGGAGGCGGGTTCTCCATATGTATTTCTTATAGTTTATCTTATCACAGGAAAGCTGAGCCTGCCAGACAGAGGGAGGAGAGCGAGAGCCGGGCCTATAGTGGTGTCTGGCCGGACGGATAGTCAGGCTCTATCGGTTCAGTTGGGCTTGCTCCCCGGTGCCTCTAGCTGGCGGCTGCGTACGCGGGCGTAGGCCCGTCCGATGGCGGCGCGCAGACGCTGGGCCGAAGCTCGCAGCGCCTCATCGCTGTCGTGGCCAAAGCCACTGGAGCGGGGTGTCCCCCCGATTTCTAGAATAGCAGGACCGGAAAAGCCGCGAGAGAGCAGCTCTTCGCAGTAGCCTTCAATGTCCAGGGTTCCCCGGCCCAGCGGCAGATGATAGTTCAACTCTGGAAGCGGCGTATCGGAGACATGGATCAGCGTCATCCGGGGGGTCAGGGCCAGATAGTCCTGCAAGGCTTCGCGAGGAGTGTGATTGACGTCCCAAACAAGGCCCAGGCCGGGCACCTCTTGGAGCAGGCGAGCGCAGCGATCCGGCTGAGCAAAGAGTCCAGCCGCTGGCTCATTCTGCTCGATCGCCAGCCGGAAGGTCGGCGAGTGGGCCGCAGCCAGAGCCTGAGCCTCCTGCAGAGCGGGCACGAGGCGTTCTTCCAGGGCCAGCAGAGCCTGGGGGCTGCTCGGGGAGGTCGTCAAATGAAAATGCACGCGCGGGCAGGGCAGGCTGTCGATCGCGGGCAGATTGGCACGCAGCGCTGTCGCCAGCGTAGCTCCGCTCGGCGTTGTCCCCAGCTCGGTCAAGGCGAGAGGGATTTCCAAGGCGCAGGCCAGTCTGGCCTCCTGTAGGGCTGCTGCCAGTCTCTCAAAAGGCTCGCCCAGCAGCTGCTCGCTCAGACCCGTCTCTGAACCCCGGAGCTGCAGCCACTGGAAGCCACAGGAGTGGGCGAAGGAGATTTCTTCCCGTAGCGGGCGCCAGTGGGCCGGGAACAGGCGGGCCACCATGCCGACCTGGATGGGGGGGCGACGCGCCTGTTGGCGCTGGCGTTGTTCTTCTTTGCGCTGTCGGGCTTCTGGATCGCTGTTGACCAGGCTCATCGCTGTCTCCAGGCCGCGCGTCAGCACCAGCTCGATTGCTGCCACCGCCTCGTCCTCTGCCCGCTCAAGCTGGCTGCGCTCGGCTGCAGGAGGCGTACCCAGCACATAATCGATGACGCTCATGCGCTGGTTTGCAGGACGCCCGATGCCAACACGCAGGCGTGGGAACTGATCGCTATGCAAGTGGTGAACGATACTCTCCAGACCGTTGTGACCACCGGTGCTGCCGCGAGCACGCAGGCGCAGGCGTCCAACGGGCAGGTCCAGGTCATCGCAAACAACCAGTATATCCTGGGGAGAAAGCCGATACCAGCGGGCCAGTGCCCCCACGGCTTCGCCGCTCAGGTTCATATAAGTGAGAGGCTTCACCAGGATGACCTTCTCTGTTCCCAGCAAGCCACTGGCCAACAGCGCACGACTGCGCTCCTCGCTCCAACGCCAACCCAGCTTCTGAGCCAGCTTCTCAACGACGCGGAAGCCGACGTTGTGACGCGTCGGCACGTACTGAGGGCCAGGATTACCCAAACCAACGATCAACTTCATCAGATTCTGGCGGCGCAGAGACCCCGACCTTCAGGCATGGGGAGGAGCGCCGCTTACCCTCCTTCTTCTGGTATCCATACCCGCCAGGAACATGAAGCGAGTGCAACGGTATCTTCGCGACGGGCGCCTGGGGTGAGCCGTCTCCCGTTGCGCATCGCCTGCAGGCTTAACCGGTTGCCCATCCGCCCGCCGACGTAGCAGAAGCCGAGCTTCCGATGAAGCATCTGTGCTGCGCGGCACAGGCACTGTCCTACCCTGCCGCAGGTGCAGGCTCAAGCGGCAGCGCTGGAGCGGCGCGAGCCTGACAACAAGCTTCCTCCAGTCTGGCTGCGCTTCGCCAACCTCGGAGGTGGCCAGAACCCAGGCCTCGACGGCGTGTGCAAAAGAACGTCTCTCGAAACCGCTTTGTGTCCCAGGCGGATCAGGTGACGACGGGAGCAATCCAGGCACGTTCTCCATAGAACCGGTGCTTGCCGGCTTCCAGCGGGCTGAAGGACGCATTCCAACGCCGTTGTTCTTTGCGGGTTTCGGCTTTGACCTCCTCGACAGCAAAGGTCGTGATGGGGCACAGCCCTGTGAGGAATGTGACAATCCTGAGTTCCCAGCCCCAGCGGACTTTCGCGGACGGCGGAATTGAACCACGGGAACGGTTGAACCGCGGTTTCCGGTTCGACATCTTTCGATCACGCCGGTCCTGCCGCAACGCCTGCCGGGTTGCCATTGCCTTCTTTGCATGCGTGATGGCGTCGGCATCGGCATCAAACGCGTGTGCTTTGGGCCGACAATGCTGAAGTCTTCCCATCTTCCCTGGCCTGGCCTCGGGGACCCCCGGCGGTAGCCGTGGAGTGGTTGACGTTGGGCCGGAATTGATCCCGCGGGCGGCGGACTGCATCGCCCCGTCCGTGTGCTCCAGAAGCCGGATGGAGAAGAAGCCCTTCCGAAAGCGCTGCACCCCCAAGCCCTTGCGGACAAGCTCACTCGCTCTTGCCGGATGACCCGACCTGATGAGAGGCTTTCCATCAGCGGAGAGGACGGGAACATACTGCGTGGAGGTTCCCCTCGCGCTCGCCATTTTGGACAACAATTGCTCTCCCACGCCGCTGGCTGCTGGAGAGACCGCCGACTCGGAAAACATCCGCAGACATCTCGCCTCGCCACGGGCCAACGACTCAGCCGCCCTCCAACGCCCCAAAACTCCGTCACCGGGTCTGGTTGCCCGGCCAGGCCAGTCTTTCATGGTCGGTGACCGCCTTGCAGTTCCGGGACCGGCAAAACCGCCACTCCTGTAAGCCCCTACCTTTTTTAGGTATAGAGAACTTCGCTTAATGGTGATTTAGCAAACTTCGTTATTGTTTTGAGAGAGAGCCGATCAGGAGAAGAGCAACGCAAGGACGGACAATCTCCGGTTCAGGCTAGCGACCGTAGGCCAGGCGTACGGCCAGGTACTGGGGCAGACCGGCCTTGATGATCTTCTCCTGCGTTTTCTTAATGTCGTAAGGCACCCGATAGAACTCGAAACCGGCTTCAGTATCGTAGATCATGAAAGCGGCGCGTGGATCGCCGTCGCGGGGCTGCCCCACACCGCCGGGGTTAATGATTGCCCGATAGCCGGCAGGCGGGTCCCAGTGTCCTTCTGGCGGAGTCAGCATCTCATTAGTGACCCTGATCATGCTCTGACTGAGGCCGAGCAAAGCCAGCAACTCCTCGATCTCGCTATTGAGACGATCCTCGGCGCTCAGAATCTCCTCCTCAGAAGTTCGTGACTCGATCGCCTCGAGCGCCGCCACAATATCGGCATAAGCCTCCGGCTGTTCATCGGGCTCGGAGCTGAGCGAAAGGTCGGTGTTGGGTGAGGTATCATCGGCTGGTCCGAGGTCAGGGGTAGCGGCTTCCCGGGCTGCCGCTGGCACGGCGGCCTTCATAGCGCTCTCCTGGTGGGCCTCCTCCGTACCCGGGGCCTTCGCTGTCAGGCTCTCTCCCTTCTCCTGGCGAAGAGAGGCTGGCTGCTCTGGGCCAGAACCACCGGTCGCGTCTGCTTCAGTGGCGGCTGTGGCAGTGGCCGTTTCCTGCGTGCGCTCCCCGGAAGCGTCGATGTCACCGGTCCCGGCCTTACTCACACTCATCGGCT
The DNA here is from genome assembly GCF_042408735.1 of Thermogemmatispora sp. Classification (GTDB taxonomy): domain Bacteria; phylum Chloroflexota; class Ktedonobacteria; order Ktedonobacterales; family Ktedonobacteraceae; genus Thermogemmatispora. The sequence goes on along the minus strand of NZ_JBHOQV010000178.1, from coordinate 31,065 downwards.
GCTGGAAGATCACTGGAATATGCGTATGGCCCACGAAACAAAAGCGGCTCTCAAAATGCTGGAAACTGCGCTCGGCCAGCACCTCGGAGGTCAAGTACTCCCAGAGAGGGCCGTAGGGGCTTCCGTGCACGAGCGTCACCTCACCGATATCGAGGCGTTCGGGCAGGTTGGCCAGAAACTCGCGATGCTCCTCCGTCAACTGCTGAGCGGTCCACTCGGCGGAGATGCGCGCGGCGGCGCTAAAGTCGTCAAGGTCGATCTTGTTCACCGCGGCCCAGTCGTGGTTGCCAGCGATGATCACATCGGTACGCTCGCGCAGCAAAGAGATGCAGGCGTTGGGGTCGGGACCATAGCCAACCAGGTCCCCCAGGAACCAGATCTGATCGATGGGTTTCTCTTTAGAGATCTCATCGATCTTTGCCAGCACTGCTTCCAGTGCTTCCAGGTTCGCATGTATATCGCTGAAAACGGCGTAACGCATTGCTATCCTTTGTGCCAAAGGTTAGTGCGAGCATGGTCAGGTCGTAAAGCTTATTCTATCATGTTTATGTCCACCTTACCAGTACGTCTTGCCAGCCAGATAGGCCAGAATCTCGCGCTGCCCGGCAAACCTGGCTGGGCTGGATGGAGCGCAAGACCTGGCCGAGTCCTCCGCCGCTGGCCTGCCTATCTATCTGCCTGCACCTCATGTCCGGCAGGTAGGGCAGGACTAGAGTGGAGGTGGCAGAGAGGAGCCGGGAGGCTGCTCGGGCAGGGAGAAGCCCCAGTCAAGGAGGCGGCGGGCGTCCTGAAAGCGGGCCTCGGGACTGGAGGAATGGAGGACCACCCCGAGCAGGTGGTGACCGTTGCGCGTAGCCGAGAAGACCAGGCAGTAGCCGGCCTCGCCTGTAAAGCCTGTCTTGATTCCTGTCACCCCTGGATAGGTCCCCAACAGCTCATTGGTCGAGGTCCAAACGTGGGCCGGATGATCGGCGGTTGCCGGCAGCGAATAGGTGTACGTGCCCACGATCTGAGCGAACAGCGGGATGTTCATGGCGTAGCGGGCCAGGCGCACCAGATCGAAGGCCGTGGTATAGTGGTCCGGAGCCGGAAGGCCATCGGGATTAGCGTAGTGCGTCTGAAACAGATGTAGCCGCCAGGCGAAAAGATTCATAAGAGCTACGAACTTCTCTGGCGACCCTGAGATGCCATCGGCGATGGCGATCGCGGCGTCATCTCCCGATGGCAAAAGCAGCGCGTAGAGCAGTTCACGCAACGTCAGGCGCTCTCCCACTTGCAAGCCGGCGTTGCTCCCATCGTTGTCGCGGGCCTCGTTCACCGCATCGGCCCCGACCGTAATCTCCTGATCAAGGTGGCCGACCTGCAAGGCGATGACCGCCGTCATGATTTTGGTTGTGCTGGCCATCGGACGGGGGACCTCGCCGTTGATGTCGGCCAGGATGCGGTTGCTGTCGGCATCCACCAGCATAGCCTCGGAGGCAGTGAGCGAGGGCGGCGAACCTCGCGGCGTCAGCACGGGAGCCAGGGTCGGTCTCGGGGTTGGCGAAGGCAAAGAGGAAGTTGTGGTCGGCGTTGTCGCTGTCATAGCATTACCTGCCTGCCCGCCTCCCCAGGAAGTAAAAGCCAGCAAAGAGGCCCCGATGGCAATACAGGCGGCCAGGACCAGAAGGAGTGCCGCCAGGATGCGACTGGCCAGAGGTGACAGACCTGAGAATGTGGGACGGGAACGAGGCTGCTGTTGTGACAATGCGAGGCTCTCCTTCCTCACGTTGCGCCCGTGGGTAGAGGGCAGCCGGGATATGGGCAGACAGTCAGCCAGCTCTGGTAGCCAGGCCGACTATCCGGGCTGCTCTCTCCCTCTATAAGGCTGGGCGCTGAGTATGATAGTCTGTCACACGCTGGAAAGCGTCGGCCACGCGCAGAATGGTTGCCTCGGCAAACGCATTGCCAAGAATCTGCAAACCCACGGGCAGGCCCTGGCTGAAGCCGCCAGGAATAGAGATGCCGCAGATCCCGGCCAAATTGGCTGGAATAGTGAAGACATCGTTCAGATACATCTGATAGGGATCAGACAGCTTCTCCCCCAGCTTAAAGGCCACTGTTGGCGAGGCCGGACTGACCAACACATCGCACTGCTCAAAGGCGCGCTCGAAGTCCTGAGCGATCAGCGCACGCACCTTTTGGGCCTGCTTGTAGTAGGCATCGTAGTAGCCGGCGGAGAGCACGTACGTGCCCAACATGATGCGCCGCTTGACCTCTGGCCCAAAGCCATACTGGCGGGTTTTATCGAGGGCCTCCCACATATCGCTGGTATCGCGATAAGAATAGCCATACTTGACGCCATCGTAGCGAGCCAGATTAGCGCTTGCCTCGGCGGGGGCAATGATGTAGTAGGCGGCAACTCCGTAGCGAGTATGGGGGAGCGAGACCTCGCGAATTTCGGCTCCCAGGGCGCGCAGGCGATCGATAGCCTCCTGACCAACGCGTGCTACGCCAGGCTCCATGCCGGGGGCTTCCCAATATTCCACGGGCACGCCGATGCGCAGGCCACGAATCTCGCCAGTCAGCTCCGCTGTATAGTCCGGCACGGGGACGGGTGAGCAGGTCGAGTCGCGTGGGTCGGGGCCGGCGATTACCTGCAACAGCAGGGCGGCATCGCGGGCTGTACGCGCGAATGGGCCAATCTGGTCCAGCGAGGAGGCAAAGGCAACCAGGCCGAAACGCGAGACGCGGCCGTAGGTGGGCTTCAGCCCTACCACGTTGCAGAGCGCCGCTGGCTGGCGAATGGAGCCACCGGTGTCGCTGCCCAGGGCTGCCGGAGCCATGTCGGCAGCCACCGCCGCTGCCGAGCCACCGCTACTGCCGCCGGGCGTGCGCTCCAGATCCCATGGGTTATGCGTCGGGAAAAACGCCGAGTGCTCGGTCGACGATCCCATTGCGAACTCATCCATATTGGTTTTTCCCAGCATCACTGCCCCGGCGGCGGTCAGGCGCTCCATAACCGTCGCGTTGAAGGGAGGGCGGAAATGCTCTAACATGCGCGAGCCGCAGGTTGTGGGAATATCCTTGGTGCAGATCACATCTTTAATGGCCAGCGGGATGCCTGTCAGGGGAGTAACCTGCTCGCCGCGTTGCAGGCGCTGGTCGGCCTCTTGGGCCTGTTGGAGAGCCAGATCTGCCGTGACCAAAGTAAAGGCCCGGATGCGCGCATCAAGGGCTTCGATCCGCTCCAGGAAAGCGCGCGTCAGCTCAAGCGAAGAAATCTGGCGCTGGCGCAGCAGCGTGGCCGCCTCGCTCAGCGTTAGCTCATGCAAAGCGCTCATCGGCTAGGACTCCTCCAGCACAGCGTTCACCTTCAGACATTGCTCCTCCTGATCGGGGGCGTTGGCCAGCAGCACCTCCGGGGGATAAGAGGGGCCAGGCTCGTCCTCGCGCATCACGTTCGTCAGGCGCGAGGCATGGGCCAGAGGAGAGACCCCGCTCACGTCGGCCTCGCGCAAAATGGCCATGTGCTCTAGAATACTAGAGAGCTGTTGGCGGAACAGCTCAACCTCCTCGTCGCTGAGGCCGAGCCGGGCCAATTGGGCAATGTGGAGTACCGTTTCTCGATCGATCAAACCCCGAGCCTCCTTCAACTCTAACTGACCTGGTGATCGGTTTGGTCTTCTTTTTTTAAGAACGGTCGGTTGATAGATGTATAGTGGAAGCTTCAATGAGCCAGGATAGAGACGACCAGCGGAGCCGCGCCGGCCGTAGGCCCCATCCATAAGGAAGACGGTAGAGGGCGGCGCTCTGCTGCCCCGGGCCAGGGCGGGCGGGACAGCCAGAAGTGGGCTACCAGCGGATATGGAAGCCACTCAGTGGCTCACTGGCCTGGCGCCAGTCGACACGGACCTCATGGACCTCGGCGGCGGAGGGGCCACGGTGCAGCAGGGTCAACAATCGTTCCAGGGCGATACGCGGGCCCTGGGCCAGGACCTCCACGCTGCCATCGGCCAGATTGCGTACGTAGCCGCGCAGGCCCAGAGCCGTGGCGTGATGCATGACAAACTGGCGGAAGCCAACTCCCTGGACATAGCCCAGGACGCGGGCGTAGAGTTCTTGCCTCTCGTTGTCCTGTTGCATGGCTTTCATGATACCATACTCACCCCTGTGAGGATAGTCCCTTTCTCTGGAACAGGACGGATGGCTCAGTCCGCTCCCAGCCGCGGCTGATCCGCGGTTGGGCAGCAAGCAGGTCCCTTCCTTCAGCCAAAATTCAGCAATCTTTGCTAGACTGACAACAGATTGCAATCGTTGCTCCACTACCAACGTTATTATAGAAGAAAAACGGAGGCAAACGCTGCAATGGTCACCAGCCTGTCGCTCAGGGAAAGAGGTGAGCAAGGTGAGCGTCCGAAACAGACCGGTATCATCCAGAGCGGGCGTGTGGTACACTAAAGCGGGTTAACCTGTTTCCGGATTTGGGCCTCCGCGATCTGATCGGAGAGTAGAGCATGCAGTCAGTACAGGATCTCGCCGCTGCTGTTCAGCGAGTGATTCGTAACGTTGAGAGCGTCATTGTTGGCAAGGCCGAAGCTGTGACCTTTACCCTGATCGCCGTCATCTGCCGGGGCCACGTCCTGATCGAGGATGTACCTGGCGTGGGCAAGACGGTGCTTACCAAGTCCATAGCACGCTCGATCGGCTGTAGCTTCAAGCGCATCCAGTTCACCCCTGATTTGCTGCCCAGCGACATCACGGGCGTCTCGATCTATAATCAGAAGACGGGCAACTTCGAGTTTCGTCCCGGGCCGATCATGGCCCAGATCGTGCTGGCCGACGAGGTAAACCGCGCCACACCCAAAACGCAGTCGGCCCTGCTGGAAGCAATGGAAGAGTCGCAGGTCACTGTCGATGGCCGAAGCTATCCGCTGCCAGAGCCGTTCATGGTTATGGCTACCCAGAATCCCATCGAATATGAAGGGACCTTCCCTCTGCCCGAGGCTCAGCTTGACCGCTTCATGATGAACATCAGCCTGGGCTATCCTTCCCCCGCCGACGAGATCAACATTCTGAACAGTCAGCAGCACCACCACCCGCTGGAAGATCTGCAGCAGATTATGACGGCGGAGGAGCTGCTAGAGATACAGAAGCAGGTCCGTGGCATTCACGTCGATCAGTCTATCCGCGAGTACATCGTGGCGATCACTAACGCCACGCGCAGTCATGGCAACATCTATCTGGGGGCCAGTCCGCGCGGCTCGCTTGCCCTGTTCCGTGCCTCGCAAGCGCTGGCGGCCATCCGGGGGCGCAGCTATGTGATCCCTGACGACGTCAAGCTCATGGTCAAGCCGACGCTGGCCCATCGGATCATCGTCACCCCGGCGGCCCGGGTGCGGGCGGTGACCTCCTCGGCGATTCTGGACGAGATTCTGCAGACGGTGCCAGTTCCTGGGGCCTGGGTTGGAGGGGGGAAGGCGCGCTGAGCCATGCGGAGCTGGCAGACCATTTTTCTGGTCCTCCTCATTGTGGTGACTGGCTTTCTGGCCATCAGTAGTGGCTGGAAAGCGCTCTACGTGGTCACCTATGTCCTACTGGCCGTCTTCCTGCTCTCGCTGCTCTGGACCCATTACAGTCTGCGCGGACTGGTCTTTCATCGCGCGGCCCCCTTTGGACGGGTGCAGGTGGGCGATACCTTTGATGAGCGCCTGATGTTGGACAATGTGAGCGTCTTCCCCAAGCTTTGGGTCCAGATCGTCGATGGCTCGACCCTGCCCGGCCACCGTGCTGGCTATGTCGCCAGCATGGGAGGGCGCAAGCGCGCCCTCTGGCGGGCACGTACGATCTGTCGGCGCCGGGGGCGCTACCAGCTTGGACCCGTTATCGCCAGCAGCGGTGACCCCTTCGGCCTCTTTCGCAGCCATCGTCTACTCTCGCCCGCCTACGAGATTCTCGTCCTGCCGCGTGTCATCCCCCTGACAAGCTTCGCCTTTTTTACTGGGGGACTGCCTGGGAAGGGTCGCAGCACCCGTCGCGCCCTCCATACCACAACGAACGCCACCACTATTCGGGAATACGTGAGCGGCGATTCGCTCAACCGCATTCACTGGCCCTCAACGGCGCATTATAATAAACTGATGGTGAAGGAGTTCGACCTTGATCCGGCGATGGATGCCTGGATCTTCCTTGATCTCCATCAGGCGGTGCAGGCGGGCGAGGGAGAGGAATCGACAGAGGAGTACGCCATTACGATTGCGGCCTCGCTCGCCGTCTATCTGCTGCGTCAGGATCTGTCTTTGGGCCTGATCGTCAACGGCGAGCGCCGAGAGTTCCTGGCGTTGGATCGCGGCGAGCGCCAGATCGAGCGCGTGCTGGAGCTGCTGGCCGTGGTCCGGGCCGGTGCGGGACCGGACCTCAAGGAGGCCCTGGCGCTCGATGCGCTCCATTTTGGCCGCAATACGGCGGCCATCGTGATTACTCCCTCGACCTCGCGCGATTGGCATGAGGGGCTGAGGCACTTGCGTCGGCGCGGGGTCCAGGTGGCCGTCGTTGGACTGGAGGCCGCTTCTTTCGATGAGCGGCCCGCCGACGAAGATACCTGGACCTTGCTGGAAGGCGAGGGAGTGCCTGTGCTACGCATTAGACGTGGCGACTCGCTGGCGGAAGCGCTCGAACGCGGCCCAAGCGTGCGCTCTCTCCAATGGAGGTCTTGATATGGGCCAGGCCACTGCTGATCGTTTCTCTCGGCTGTTCTCAGAGTCTGAGCCTCGCCCGAAGCGGGCAAGGTCGCCTGTCCCCGAGAAGCCAGGGCTGAGTTGGTCCTCGTTCAAGGATCTCTTCCGTCTCGAAGAGGGCTACTTCTCCCTCGTGCTGGTGACCGTGGTGGTCTATAGCACGATCTGGTCGGTCCAGGTGGCCGCCTGGGTGGCTCATCTGGAGGTGCTGACTCTGACGACCGCTCTTGGCCTGCTATTTGGCCTGATAGCCGTACGCCAGCGCTGGCTCTCTTCCTGGCTTGTCCAGCCCCTGGCTCTGGTGCTTGGCCTGCTGATCGCTTACTGGCAGACCGCCACCGCCGACTTCAATGGAAGCTTTGCTCTCCTCTGGGCCGCCTTGCGGGCCTGGCTGGCCGTCGCTCTGGCCGGGGGCACAAGCAGCGACGATTCGATCTTTCTCTTCTTGATCACTGCTCTCAGCTTCTGGCTGGCCTATGCCAGCGTCTGGCTGGTCTATCGGGCCCGGGTGCCGCTGGTGATGATCTTGCTCGACGGGGCGGTCCTCCTCATTAACCTCAGTAATGTGCCTGTTGGCTACCTGATCTTTCTCTTTGTCTTTCTGTGCGCTGCCCTCCTGCTCCTGCTGCGCTTCTCGCTCTTCGAGTCGATGCGCCGCTGGAAACGGCTTGGCCTGCGTTGCGCCGACGATCTGGGCTGGGACTTCATGCAAGCCGGCCTGCTTGTCTCGCTGGCGGTGGTCATTCTCTCCTGGGTTCTACCGGGTAGCTATGTCAACGCCGATGCTGCCCAGATCTGGGACCTTGACAGCAACCCCTGGGTTCAGGTCGAGAATGCCTGGAACCGCCTGATTGCCGTCAATGGGGGAGTGATCCCGGCGAATCGAGGCAACTTCACCAACTCGCTGGTCCTCGGCGGCAACCCACACCTCAATAGCGACATCGTCTTCCGAGTGACGAGCAGTGAGGGAGGACAATACCTTGCCTCGCTGGCCTATGACACCTATGACGGGCGCGGCTGGTCGACGAGTCCCACCTATAGCATTGCCCTGCCAAAGGGTCAGCAGATTCCTCCCGAAGGTACACCTGTGCACGTCGTGACCTTGCAGATCACGGTGGTCAATCCCCCAGGTGAGCAGCAGCCCTATCTCTTCGCTCCCTGGCAGGCGGGCCAGCTTGATCAGCCCTCGGTGGTGTTGGTGAGCAGAAACACCACCAGCATCGTGGCCGTGCTGCGCAAAGGAGCAAAGCTGGCGGCGGGCGATCGCTACACAGTTCAGTCCTACGTCTCCTCGGCAGATGTCAAGACCCTGGAGTCGGTTCCCTTCCCCTCGGAGGCCCCAAAGCTACCAGCCAACTACGAAGGTCCCTTGCCGACAAATTACTATGATCCCTCCATTCTGCAGACCTATCTGCAGTTGCCTCCGCATCTCGATCCGAATATTCGCACCCTGGCCGAACGGCTTACCGCCAGCGCCCATACGATGTACGACAAGGCAGTCGCTCTGGAAAACTACTTCCGCAGCTATACTTACTCGGTCGATGTCCAGCTACCACCCGGCGATGAACCGGTCTCCTGGCTGCTCTTCCGCAGCGACCACCGGGCTTTCTGCAACTACTTTGCCACGGCAATGGCAGTCATGGCGCGCGAGCTTGGGATGCCGGCGCGCGTCGTGACCGGCTACGCGCCGGGCGAGTACGATACCACCACTCATCAATGGGTGATCCGTGGCACGCAGGCCCACGCCTGGACCCAGATCTACTTCGCCGGCTACGGCTGGATCAATTTTGAACCTTCGCCTGGCTTCCCGAGCTTTACGCGCCCATTGCCCAATCAGTACAGTTCCTCAGACAACGGTTCGACGATCACCTCTAACCCGGGAACTTCGCCCAACGTGCCGACGCCGCGCCGCCTTCCCTTCCCGAACGATGAGACCGCAACGGGAGGGACCAGCTCCCAGGAGAGGGGCCTGAGCTGGCAGCAGTCGCTGAGCTACTTCGCACTGAGCCTTCTCTTCGCTCTGGCCTGCCTGCTCATGCTCTTCGCCATCTGGTGGCGACGGCTCTTCCGCCACCTCCGCCTGACGGCCCAGATCTATGGGCGCATCTGCTTGTTGGCGGGCTGGGCCGGCCTTGGCCTGCGTCGAGCAGAGACGCCACACGAGTATATCCACCGCCTCAGCCATGTCGCCCCCGAGCAGGCGCCGCTCTTAGAGCGCCTGGGGGACCTCTACGTGCGCGACCTCTGGGCGCCACCCGGCAGCCCGGAGCACCCCGCTTCCTCGGGCGAAATGCGCGAGGCGCCGGCTCTCTGGCGCCAGGTTGAGCCGCGTCTCTTCCTCTACCTGCTGCGCCATCCCTATGTGCTGGGCAAGCTACCGCTGCAACTCATCCGCTGGCTCTGGGAGCATCTGCGCTCTCTCTGGGGCAGAAGACGCTCGTTTGAGCTGCCGACGCCGTCGGCCCTCGAGGACCTCTAACTGGCTTGCGGAGAGGAAGGCTGGGCGGGTCAGAGGCACTTGACCTGCGCTTCCTCTTCCGTTAAACTGTACTATGCCACCCTGGAGCTTTGCCAGACCAGGGTGGCATGTGCCCTTTTTAAGCTGATCCTTATGGAGTGATGCGATGATCGATCGTGTTGTGCAGGAACAGGATCGGGAGATGCTGGCCAGCATCCGCGAGCACCCTCTGGAGATTCCCGATGCCTATCCGGTGAAGCTGCAGGTGCTCGACCTGGCTCGCCACGTGGTGGTTGCCCCAGATGGAAAGCGCTACGTGCTGGCGACCTTCGACGATCGCCGCCTGGGCCGCGGCTTTGTCACCGCTGTCTATCCTCAGCAGAACGGTTATCTCACCCTCTATCGGTTGGTGGTCTACGAGCGCAGTAGCGCTACCCCGCAAGAGGCTCTTGAGTGGCATAAAGAGCTTGCAAAAATCATCCAGCAAGGGCAGTTAACACAGTTTGTGAAAGAGGCTAAGGCCGCGACAGCAACCGGGACGATGGCCGGGGCAGTGGTCGGACAGAAAGGCCGCTAGGCCCTCTCGCGGCCGACCCGACCCGGCCTTCGCGCCCACTTACCACCGTCTGACCTGGCCCTACTCTGCCGCACACGCTCTCTGTTGACCTGTATCGATCTTCCCTTGACAGAGCCATTTTTTCACTCTATACTTGCTGTAGACCCTTTTTAAGAAGCAGTCATTCTCTCGAAGTCTTGTGGCCCCGCGCCCTGGCTCGGGGCCTTCACCATCTTCATGTTAAGAAACAGTATGTAGATGCACCACGCAGGCGTACCGCGCTGAGCGCAAGCCCAAGGGAAAGGAGGAGAAGCCGATGGTCAACCATCTCGTAGCTCTGATCGGCCTGCCTCGCTGGCTGAAGACGAGGGGCAGGATCGTTGGCCCTTTTGCTTTCCCTGCCTTTGCCAACGGCTTCGCCTGCCTCTCTTCCTTGCTGCTCGCTGCTCTGCTCATGGATAACCCAGGGATCAGTGGGCCCACCGGAGGGGTCTCTCCGCCTGTTCTGCGCCTGATGCCTGATGTGTGAGTAACGCGTCAGAGGCATGAGAGCAGCCTCTCAACCGTGGGCACTGAGACCGCAAGCGTCAGTCCCACGGTTTTTTATTGCCCTCTACCACCGTGGATAGCAGGACCGGCTGGGCGACTGATCCCCGGGATCCCAGAGACGTCGGAGCGGTGAGACTGAGAAGCCTCGGAAAAGTTGGGCCGGGTAAGCTTCCACCGCTCGGAAATGTTCCTAATCCCTTTCTTATGCAAATATATATTCATATTTTCCTCTGGCCCTCTTTGGCGATCTCTCCGCCCGGGAGTCTATCGTTGGGTCTGGTCTGAGCAGAGGCTCTCTCATCTAGAGCTGACCGGGCTGTCCCATTGGGCAGATGAGGAGCCGGTCGGGAGGACGTGGTGATGGACCCTGGCAGGCGCTATTGTTCTGACTGCAGGCCCGCGCTCTCAGGAGCAAAGAGGGCAAGCTCCACGAAGATCGTGGAAAGCGCGAATGCTGGCAAACAAGGCAAAAGGAGGCTTACTGCATGGCAGTACAACACCCGCTACCTGCGATACCTTTACCGACATTTGTCGACGAGCAGGTGCAGGATGCTGTGATTGTAGAAGAGGTAACAAAGATCTTCAGGAAGTCGCGTCCGTGGCTGCCCTGGCGCAAAGGAGAAGAGCGCACAGTGCGGGCGGTGGATCGGGTGAGCTTGCGCGTCAGGCGCCGCGAAATTATAGGGATCCTCGGTTCGAACGGCTCCGGCAAGTCGACGCTGATTCGCATTCTCTCCACTCTCCTCATTCCAGATAGTGGACGAGTGACCATCTTTGGGTACGATGTAGTGCGAGATGAGGCCGTTGTGCGCCGCCTGATCAACCGCGTGAGCGTCGAGGCTTCTTTCTTCAAGAAGCTCTCCCCGATGGAGAACCTGATCTATGCGGCGCGTCTCTACAACCTGCCGGGGCGCCTGGCCCGCGAGCGGATTGTGACCATTCTGGAACGCCTGGGCATCGGTGCCGAGCGCATCAAGCAGCCGCTGGAAGACATGTCGCGGGGTATGCAGCAGAAGGTCGCTATTGCGCGTGCCTTCCTCACAGCCCCTGTGCTGCTGCTCTTAGATGAGCCGACGACCGGTCTTGACCCTCGCTCCAAGCTTGATGTCCAGACCTTTATCCGCGAGCTGCGCGAGGCTCACGATGCTACGATCCTCCTGACAACACATGATCTGGAGGAGGCTGAGGCTCTCTGCGATCGTGTGGCTATTATCGATCAGGGGCGTATTGTGGCTCTCGGCTCCATCGAAGAGCTGAAGCAGGAAGTGATGCAGCAATCAGGCTTGCCTGCTCCTGCCAGCATGCATCAAGTTTTTATGCACTATACTGCCTCGCATCGCATCACGGAAGAGGATATTCGCCGCTACGGCAGTTGGGAAAAAGCCTTCGAGGCTTTCGAAGCTATGCGTGAAGAGGAGGATTGAAGAAAGCTCATGTTCTTCTCCGCTTTAGTTCATCGTGGGCGTGCAACTTACGCTTTCTTCGAGCGCAACTGGAACCTGACCAAGCGCTACTGGGCCTGGGAAATTGTCTGGCTGCTCTACAACATTGTCAACGCCCTCAGTGTGACCTTCATTGGGGCCGCGGCGGAGCAGATCACCGGGGCCAGGGTCAAGTTCGACACTAACTCTCTGCTGCTGGTCCTTGTGATCGGTACCTCGGTCTGGTCCTATCTGAGCGTAACCTTTGATGGCGTCACCGACATTATCAATATGGAGCGCTGGGAGGGAACCATTGAATATACCTTTATGGCCCCAATCTCGCGCTTTACCCATATGGTCGGGAGCTGCCTCTACGCTGTTGCGCATGGGTTGCTCTTCACTCTGATTCAACTGTTGGTCATTGCTGCCTTCTTTCATATCGACTTGAGCAATGCTAACTACCTGACAGCACTTTTTCTGTTGCTATTAGGCAGCATCTCCTTTATCGGCTTTGGCATTGGGGCTGCCATTCTGCCTCTGCTGTATACAGAAAAGGGCATGCAGATGTCATTCATTGTCAAAGCTGTACTGCTGCTGGTATCGGGGGTCTACTATCCTATCTCGGTGCTGCCGGGCTGGATGCAGCCGCTGGCGCGTATTTCGCCAGCTACCTATGTCCTGGAGGGGCTGCGCGAAGCGATGATGCATGGCCGGCCTCTCTGGTCCCCTGAGATCTGGAACTGTACCTGGCCCCTGATTCTGACGGGTCTGATCAGTGTGCCGGCCAGTGTCTACGCTTTTGGCCTGGCGGAACGCTATGCTAAGCGGGCGGGGAAGCTGAAGAGAAATGGCTAAGGCCCAGGTCCTGGTGACCTTGGTAGCTGCTGACCTGCTCGTCCGTTCTCCTCGCTAGCTGTCTGGCTGCCGAACGGATGAGCAGGCTGGCCAGGGAACTGAGGGAACTGGGGCTGGGCCGCTGCAAGCAAGGCTTCCCTCCTCTAGAGGAGGAAAACGGATGGCTGTTTTCTTGCGCGATCTCTCGGCGCGTGCTCCGATGGCTGCAGACCTGGCGGCTGTCAAAGAGCTGTTCGCCATCTGTGCACAGGTCGAAGGGGAGCAGGAGGGTCATCAAGAAGGGGAAGATATCGCCGCCTCCTGGCAACGAGAGGATTTCCAGCTGAGCAGTGACGCCTGGTTGATTCTCTCGCGCCAGGGGCTGGTAGTGGGTTATGGCGCCGTTTGGCCCGTGGCCAACGGTGCGGCTGAGCCGTTCGAAAAGACCACGTGGGCTTTCTGTGTGCGCGTTCATCCTGCCTACCGGGGAAGGGGCATCGGCACGCTCTTGCTGCGCCTGGCGGAGCAGCGGGCCCGCAGCGCCCTGGAAGAGCGCGGCGCCGAAGTCGGCGACAGCACTCTGCTCATAACAACAGTGGCCTATGGCAATCGATCCGCTCGAGCTTTGCTGGAGCGTGAGGGATATCGCTTAGAAAGAAGCTTTTGGCATATTGTTGTTGAGGGCCAGGCCCCTCAAGCTGCCTGGTCTGAGAGAGGGCGCCTGACGCTAGAGCTAGAGGAGGAAGAAGGACCCTCGGTCCCCGGCCAGCGAAGTCCGGTGCGGCTCTTGGTCCCTGCTGGAAGCAGCGTCGTACGCCACTACTGCCGCTATGAAAAGCCGCTTCTGCCTAGATAGCCTGATCTTGTGAGGCTGCCGAAGGATGGGCGTCGCCTGTCACCGGCAGGGGGTGGCTTTAGCAAGCGGGCTGGCCTCTTCGTGTTCCGGCTCTCTGGTCTCAGCCCAGCCTGAGGCGGGACCAGGCCCAGGAGGCTGGCCCGGCTGTTTTCTTGAAGAACCTGGCGGGGGAGGCGCAAGGCGTTACTTTCTTTCTGCCTCTCCCGTCCTGATGATAGAGAGCTGTTCGGGGGAACAACTTCATCAGCGAGAGAGAGGATTGTCATTGATGCCACTGCTGGCTATTTTCCTGAGCAGTGCTTCGGATTATCAGGGATTGCGTCTGTTGTTGCTTGTACTCCTCATTGTGGCAGTTGTCCTGTTGATCGTTGGAGGGGTCATCGCGGTCTTAACCTTGCGCAGTTATCGCAAGGCCAGAGCAGTAGGGGACTATGGCCTCTCGGGTGAAGGCAATGGCCAGGCTGGGCCTTTCTAAGCGTGGCCTCGGTTGGGCCTCGATTGGAAGCGGCGGGGTCTGGCTGTCTGGTTGCTGACCTGCCGGCCTGCCGGATCCTAACGGGCTACAGGTCCGATGAGGTGGTGAGCGCCTGAGGGCAGGCAGGTAGGGGACAGAGGAGAGGCCGGCCTTCAGCCGGCAATGTGGAGCGAGAGGCTACCGGGCTGGCTGGAAATCAGGGGGCAGTATGGTGCGGCGATCGGCTCTCCCACTGATTGTGGGAACCTTTCTCTTGCGTATCAATACGGGGGCGGGTGGCATCGTTTTAGGGCTGTTCCTGGCTCGCCTGGCTATCCATGCAGGATATCGCATTACGGCTATCCAGGTGGGCCTGTTGGCCGTCGTGTACTATGCGACCGAGCTTACGCTGGCTCCCCTGATGGGGGCCTTGAGTGATCGCTGGGGAAGGCGCCTCTTTATGGTGCTCGGCCCTCTGTTGGGAGTGCTGGTGATGCTCCTGGTGCCGCTGACACCGGCGGCCTCGCCTCTGCCTTTCCTGCTGACCTTGCAAGTCCTGTCGGGCCTGGCCACCGCCATGATCACCCCTGCCGTCCTGGGCTATCTGGCCGATTTGACCAGGCAAAACGAACAGGGGCGCATGCGCGTCATGGGCTTCTATGAGCTGGCGACCAGCGGAGGGATCGCTGCGGGGGTGGTCGTTGGAGGCTTCGCCTGGGACCGCTTTGGGCGCGGAGCCTTTGCTCTCCTGGCCCTCTTCTACGCCCTGGTAACGTTCTGCATGTTCCTGGCTCCACGAGTCGCCCAGGTGACCGAGCGCGGTGGCCCGGCGCTGCTGTTGAGGCGCTATCTGACGATCCTGCACAAGCCACGCCTCTTTATCTTCATTCCTGCGTGGGTCTGTATCAGTGCCTTGTTGGGTATCTGGGTCAGCTCGCAGCTCCCTTTCCTGCTCTCCCGTCCCGGACGCATGGGGGATCAGCTCTTGATGGGGATCATGAGCGGACCTGGGGGTGGTGGTCGATTGAGCCTTGTTTTAGGGGGCTATGTTCTCTTCTTCGGCCTCTCGCTGCTCTTCTGGGCCTGCTTTCTCGCTCATCTGCCTCGCCTGGTGATGATGCTCACGTCTGTGGCCGGCCTCTATGTGGGCGTGATGGCTCTCTGGGGCATGAACCACCGTCTCGGTGGCGATCTGGCCCCAGGGATCTGGATCCCTGTGCTGCTCCTGGGGATCTTCGCGGAGAGTAGCTTTGCTCCTTCGGCCCTCGCCTACCTGGCCGATCTCACCGAAGAGAGCGCTATGGATCGCGGCCTGCTTATGGGCCTCTACTCTGTTTTTCTGGGCCTGGGCCAATTGCTCGGCAACGGCCTGGCCGGTCTCTTCGCTCACCGTCTTGGCTTTGATGGCCTGATCTGCCTGACGGCCATTCTCGGCCTGGTCGCCTTGCTCTCCCTCCTGTCCCTCCTCCGTCTTGAACGGCACTACGCGGCTAAAGCCAAAGCGGCCAGCGAGACCTCGGTCCGCGAGCGCTCCCGTATTCCCTCGTTCTAGCGAGCGAGAACGGGCAGGCTAGCCCGCCCGCTCGCCGCTTGGGCTGCTCTCCTCGCGCGGAAAGATATAGAAGGTGCTCAAGACGCGGGCTACGGCCCGCTCTTCCGCTCCCTGCTCGCTCAGATGGTAGACGGTGGCCTCCAGAACCGCCGTGGTCCGGCCCTGGTGGATGATGGCGGCCTCTGCCAGCAATTGGCCGCTGCGCACAGCCCGCAGATAGTTAATCTTGGCCTCGATTGTGCCAGTGCGCGTGCCTGGCGGGTAGGTAGCCAGCAGCGCCATAGCCATAGCCGTGTCGGCCAGCGAAAAAATCACACCGCCATGCACCAGTCCCTGGGGATGCATCAGTCGCTCATCGACCGTCAGGCGTACCCGCCCGCGTCCCTGCTCTGCTGCCTCGACGCGCATACCCAGAAGCTGGCCGAAGCCTGGGCGCTGATTTACCTGCTCAACGAAGTGAAAGATCTGCTCCTTTTGATTTTCTTGCTCCATCACAGGCGTGTCCTTTACTGAGAAATTGAGCTGCTTGATCTCCCGGCTTGATGCCTCGTGCGTCCGGGGTGAGACGAGGTGTGCCAGACCTCGACCTCAGCGGCGGCGCAGGGCGCGCTCTATCTCGCGGCGGGCGTCGCGCTCGGCGATGGCCTCCCGCTTATCGTAAAGCTTGCGCCCGCGGCAAAGACCAAGCTCGATCTTGGCGATGCCACCTTTGAGGTAGAGCTTCAAGGGGATCAGGGTCATTCCTTTCTGGCTGACCTTCCCGATCAGCTGGTTGATCTCGCGGCGGTGCAGCAGCAGCTTGCGAGGGCGGAGCGGCTCGTGGTTATAGACGTTTCCGTGCTCATAGGGAGCGATATGCATATTTTCCAGCCAAAGCTCGCCGTTCCTGCTGATAGCGTAGGCGCCGCGCAGATTGACCTTCCCAGCGCGAATCGACTTGATCTCGGTTCCCGCCAGAGCGAGGCCGGCTTCCAGGGTACGTTCCACCTCGTAGTCGTGGTAGGCCTGGCGATTGACGCTGATCACCTGAATGGGCTTACCATCGCTCTGAGCGGGCTTCTTAGTTGCTGCCTGCTTTGCCAACTGCTTCGTCATAGGACCTCCTCCGAATGCCGACTCCCCTTGACACACAGACAAAAGCTGTCTACTAGTATAACAGCAACGTCCGTGAGGAACACCTTCGCAGCGACTCCCGCGTGGAGAGGAACGCGGAGTGTGGGGGCGAGCGGCTCCCCTGGCTCTGGCAGGCCCGTCGGGGCTGCCAGGCCGGCCAGTCAGCCAGCGCCGCCCCCAGGTGAGGAAGAGTATACATGCACAAACCGAGAAGGTCAATTTTTTATGCGCTAGGCCAGCTAACCGTTCGGGCGCGCTGGCTGATCCTTCTGCTCTGGCTGCTGCTGGTCCTCGGTGCCGTGCCTTTTGCGCCGCGGGCCAGTCAGGTGCTGCAGTCGGGGGGATTGCTCAGCCCTGATGCTGAGTCTCAGCGGGCTCTTGATCTGCTCACCGACAAACTCCATCTCAACCCGACGGTGGTCCAGGTCATTTTTATCAGTCAGCGCTATCGAGTGGACAGTCCGCAGTTCGTCCAACAGATGCAGCAAGCGCTTGCCCGGGTGCGGAGCTGGTCCGAGGTGGCGAACGTTGTCACCTATTTGGACAACCCGCGCCAGATCTCGCTCGACCGTCATGGAGCCTACGCTAATGTCATGCTGAAGAGCGATCCGGACAGCGCGCCGCGCCTGCTGCCAGAGTTAGAGCGCAGGCTGCGCCCACAGCCGGACCTGGAGATTCACGTTGGGGGAAGTCCCGTCTTCTATGAAGATATTCAGTTCGTCAGCGAACGTGACCTGCGTCGAGCGGAGCTGCTGGCTTTTCCTTTTGCCCTGATCGCCCTGCTGCTGGTCTTTCGCTCCGTGATTGCCGCCATCCTGCCCACCATCATCGGTGGAGGGGCGGTCGTCGTAGCGCTGGCCATTATCTTTGGCCTCGGGCATCTCACTCCTCTCTCGATCTTTGTCCTGAACATCACCACCCTCTTCGGCTTGGGCCTGGGAGTGGACTATTCCCTCTTCATGGTCAGCCGCTTCCGTGAGGAGCTGGCACGCGGCAGAACGCCGGGCGAAGCGGTGGCCATTACCGTAGCCACCGCCGGGCGGGCTGTGACCTTCTCTGGTTTCACGGTCTCCATCGGTCTTTTCGGGCTGACCTTCTTCCGCATCAACATGCTGCGCTCGGTCGGTCTGGGTGGCATGCTCGTCGTTATGCTGTGCGTTGTGGCGGCGCTGACCCTCTTGCCCGCCATGCTCGCCATTCTGGGTGCTCGCATCAATGCTCTGCCGGTGCGTCTCTCCTGGCTATGGCGCTGGTGGCGTCCTCGGAGAGCAGCCCGGGCCGGCGAAGAGGCCGAAGAGGTAGCCGTTGCAGGAGCGCGCAGCGCCCTCATTCAACCGCACCAGGGCTTTTGGTATCGACTATCTCACCTGGTCATGCGCTATCCTCTGCGCTTCTTCTTCCCGGTCCTGCTGCTGCTCGTCGCCCTGGGCCTGCCTTTCCTGGCCGTGCGCTTCTCGGCGCCGGGGGCCTCCATTCTGCCCCAGGATGTCCCTTCGCGCGCCTCATATGACCTGCTGGTCTCCCGCTTCAACGCGCGCGAGACGACACCCATCCTGCTGGCTGTGCAGATGCAGGGCGACGTCCTGACGCCCAACAACATTGCCCTGCTTTATCGCTACGTCCAGCGCCTGGAGGCTGATCCGCGCGTGGCGCGCGTGGACAGCATTGTCAGCGCCGACCCCCGTCTGACCTTATCGGAATATGAGCTGCTCTACACCCACCCGCAGCTCATTGCCGACCCATATTTGTCCGGCCTGCTCAAGTCCTCGGTGGCGGGCGACCTGGCGATGGTCACCGTCATCAGCAAGTACGACATGCTCTCGGAGCAATCGGAGGAGCTTGTCGTCACCATCCGCAATACTCCGCCAGGGCCAGGTATGCGAGTACTTGTCGCCGGAGGGAGTGCCAGCAACATCGACTATGTCGAAGCCCTCTATAGTGACTTCCCGAAAGCGGCACTCATTGTGGCGGCGATTACCTATGTGGTCTTGCTGCTGCTCTTCCGCTCAGTCTTGCTGCCGCTCAAGGCCATTCTCATGAACACCCTCTCGATTCTGGCCAGCTATGGAGCGCTTGTCGTCATCTTCCAGGAGGGCTTCTTACACCAGATACTGGGCTTCACGCCTCTGGGCTTCGTTGAAGCCTCCAGCCCGATTCTCCTCTTCTGCTCGCTCTTCGGTCTCTCGATGGACTACGAGGTCTTTCTGCTCTCGCGAGTGCAAGAAGCCTACTGGGAGAGCGGCGACAATACCCAGGCCGTGGCCCTGGGCCTGCAGCGCAGCGGGGGGATTATCACCAGCGCCGCAGCCATCGTAGTGGTTGTCAGTGCCTGCTTTGCGACGGCCGATATGATCCTTGTGAAGGCCCTTGGCCTGGGTATGGCCCTGGCAGTTGTCAGCGATGCCACCCTCGTGAGGGGTTTGCTGGTCCCGGCGACCATGCGGCTGCTGGGCAACCTCAACTGGTGGTTGCCCTTCGTTGGAGTTCAGCGCCGGTCCACCCTCTTGAGCGAAGAGGATGCCGATCACCGTCAGGCAGCGCCTGGCGAGACTGGTAAGATTGGCATGGAAGAGGAAAGGGCCGTGACAGACGACGGAGGCGATCGACGCGCTCACCCCCGTTCCCAACAAGGAGGAAGCCTATGATAAGGATCTGGCATCGAGCGGGCCGGCGTCCTGGCCTGTTCCCCTCTCTCCTGCTGGCCCTGGTGCTGGGACTGAGCGGCCTGAGCGCCTGTGCCTTTCCGGGCATTCCCGCCACATCGGCACAGCTGCCCGTGGTACCGGCTACAGCGCAGGCGACGCCTTTGCCCCCTATTCACCTGCCCCAGGACGAGGCGCCGCACGAGGACCTCACCGAGTGGTGGTATTACACAGGCCACCTTCAGGCCCGGGCCAGCGATGGGCGCCTCCTACGCTACGGCTTCGAGCTGGTCTTTTTTCAGGTCCGTAGAAGCGACCTTCCGCCAGTCTACGCAGCCCACTTTGCCATTAGCGACCTCGCACGCGGCCAATTTCACTTTGCCCAGCAGCGCGTGCTGCAGCTTGAGCCCGCCTCGTCGGCAGCCAGCAGCGGAGGGGGATTTCAACTCCAGGTTGGCCCCTGGCGAATGCAGGGGCACAACGGAAAGGATCAACTGGTGGCGCTCATGCCAGATTATGCGCTGCAGCTGCAGTTGCAGGCCCTCAAGCCGGTCGTCCTGCATAATGGGGACGGGCTGATCACCTATGGCCTGGCAGGCTTCTCCTACTATTATTCGCGCACACGCCTGGCTGTCGGCGGTCTGCTGCTTGATCATGGCCAACAGCTAGCTGTCAGCGGTTTGGCCTGGATGGATCACCAGTGGGGTAATTTCCTCACCCTGGCTGGAAGCGGCTGGGACTGGTTCAGCCTGCAGCTCAACGATAACAGCGAGCTTATGCTCTATCTCATCCGCGATGCCAGCGGAAAGGTCATCTCGACTTACGCCGGCTTCATCGATCCTGCCGGTCAGAATCAGCTCTTGCCAGCCAGCGCCCTGCGCATACAAGTTCTGGGGAGCTGGCTGAGTCCGGTAACCCATGCCCGCTACCCTTCAGGCTGGCGAATCACGATCAGCGATCCGCACCTTGCCGCTCAACTCACCCTTCAGCCCGAGCTGAAAGATCAGGAGTTGGTCACCTACCAATCGACCGGCAACGCCTATTGGGAAGGGGCCGTGAGCATTCAGGGCCAGCGTGCCGGTCGGCCTGTTAGCGGCGAGGGCTACGTTGAACTGACCGGCTATGCCGCTGCGTAATTCTCCAACAGAAGAAGAGCTGGCGAGCCTCCCTCGTGCTCTCTCGCCGGGTTAAAGCCCGCTCTTGTCGCCTGCTGAAGAATCGAGTAGACTTCTGCGAAGGGAGCGGGCCAGGCCCAGAGGAGGCATCCAGTAAACCCCTCGCCTGGCTTGTGGACGGCCCTGATAGTACCTTCGGGCCAGGGGGAGCTGCAGCTCAGACTCGTCAGAAACAGAGCAAGGCGATGAATGCGGATGAATTTGCCGACTACTCGGATCGTCCTTTTGTGTTATACTGCTGATGATTGTGTAGAAAAAAAACTCCAGGCTGATTGTTCGCGAGGTGGTAGCCCGGTTCATTGTTGGGGGGAACGATGAAGGCAGGGATGCGCGTCTCCACGCTAGATGAGTCTGCAATCGTCGAGCGTGTGTTTCGCATCATTTCAAGCGTACGCGGCTCGAAACCAGACTATACCAGGCTCGCGGCAGAGCTGGCGCCGACCATTCCATTTGACATTTTTGGTGTAGTGCTTCTGCGGCATGACCGGCAGGCCGTACGGGTCACTGTCTGCTGGCGGGAGGAAGGCGGTGGCTGGCAGGCGCGCTACCATCAGCACCCGCTCTCCGAATCGCGGGCGGAGCAGGTGCTGAGGCGCCCCCTTATGCTCGTTGAGAACTATCCGCAGGGAGCGGATGGGCCGCCAGCGAAGGTAGGGGATGCCCTTAGTGGCCATCCGCAGTTGCACTCGGCGGCCATCGTCCCCCTGGCGGTCGAAGATCGCGTTCTAGGGACCCTCGAGCTGGGCAGCTGCGAGCTGGGAACCTATGATGATCCCTCCTTGCGCCGCCTTCTGGAAGCGGTAGGGCGCGTATTGGCGGCTGCCATCGAGGGAGTCCAGGTTGGAGGAAGTGCCCAGATCCAGGATCGGCAGCGGGAGGCCCTCAAGGCCGTCTCCAATGCCCTGGCCTCCACTATGGATCTGGCCACCATCTTTCAGCGCATCGTCAGCGGCGTGGCCGAAGCGCTGCGCGTCTGGTCGGCCATCGTGACCCTTGACCGCCAGGGCCAGGGAGGCTTGCGCCTGGAAGCGCAGGCCGGGCTGGAGGCCCGCACCCTCGCGCGTATTATCGAGAGTGAGCAGGCCCTCAGCGAGCAGTGCATTATTGGCTTCAGCCTGCGTCATCGCCAGCCCCAGGTTTCCAATGACATAGGCAGCGACCCGCGCTTCCCGGCCAGCCAGCCTCTCTACAGCCAGCTCAAGATCCGCTCCATCTTTGTCCATCCACTTGTCACCGGCTCCACGGTCTACGGAGCCTTGTTGCTCTGCTCTGAAGAGCCGGGCGGTTTCACACCCCTCAAAGTAGACATTCTCTCGCTCTTCGCCAGCCAGGCCACAATCGCCATTCACAACGGCATGCTGCTCGAAGCTGTGCAGCGGCAGCAGCGCTTTCGGGAGATAATCGCACGCCTGGAAGCGGCGACCCAGCAACGGACCGTGGAGGAAGAGGAGCACCTACTCGAGCGGCTGCGCCGCGAATTCGAGCGAACCTTTGGCATCAGCTTTCTCAGCTTTCTGCGCTTCATCGCCGACTACCTGCAGACCTGTTCTGAACAGGACCTGCGGGCCGTTGTGCAGGCGGTGCGCCAGCGCAGCCAGGGAGGGGCCTGGTCCTACCAGCCTCAAGGTCTGCTGGTTCCCTCTCAGGTCCCCCTTGACGGGCACGAAAAGGTCGGCGCCTCTTCGCCGGACCGCAGCGCCGCCCTGCTGACACGCAGCGCTGAAGAAGCCCTTGAACGCGCCAGCATTCTAAGCGAGCTGAGCCGTCTGGTGCAACTGCATGAGCGCCTGCCAGGTCATCTTACCGATGCCTGGTTCGCCGTTGATCTCAGCGGGCACTGCATCTACATGAATCCTGCTGCCGAGAGCCTGTGCGGCGTCCGACTGCAGGCCGAAGACAAGCGACGACTGGCAGAGATTTTCTCAACCCTGCTGGCCCTCGCTCGCAATCGTGAGCAGCTCGAGCACTACCTCAGCCAGTTTACCCAGGAGCAGGCCCGGCCCTGGGAACTGCGCTGTGCCTTTGCCAGCGAACCCCCGCACGAAGGAGCGACCGGCAAAGGGAGAGAAGACCACGAGAGTGGGCGGCCTGAGCGGCGCGACCGCGGCGGCCAGGACCAGGCGAGCCTTGACCGCTACTATCTCTTTACGCGTCATCCCGTCAGAGACCAGCAAGGCCAGCTCAGGGCCTACGCGCTCCAGGCCCATGACATCACCGAGCAAGTGCGCGACGAAAAGAACAAACTGGCCCTGCTCTCCTCGGTCTCGCACGACCTGCGCACCCCTCTCACATCCATCAAAGCGGCTATCACCGGGCTTCTGGAGCCAGGCATTGTCTGGGACGAAGAGACACGGCGCGAAATCTTGCGCGAAGTCGATGCCGAGACCGATCACCTGACGGTGCTCATCAACGCTCTGATCGAAATGTCGCGCATTGAGATGGGGGCCCTCACCCTTGAAAAAGAGTGGTGCGACATGGGTGAACTGCTCAACAGCGCCTTATTGCGCCTGGAGCGCAGCCTGGGCAAGCACAACATTCATCCTCGTCTGCAGCCCCCCCTGCCGCTGCTCGTCCACGCCGACTACGCCCAGATGGAGCGAGTCTTTTATAATCTGCTAGAGAACGCTCTGCGTCATAACGGGCCGAACGAGGAAATCACCGTCGAGCTGGAGATCGTTGACGGAATACTGCGCGGTCGCATCCCTGATCGTGGCTATCAGCTACCGGAGGAACCTGAGCGTATCTTCAAAACCTTTTACAGCGTTGACCCCCAGGGGAATGGCCTCAGTCTGGCCATCTGCCGAGGCATCATCGAGGCGCATGGAGGGCGGATCTGGATAGAGCCGGCTTCCGAAGGCGGAGCCATCTTCGTCTTCACCCTGCCGGTCTGCTCCAGTGGTCCCGGTCCCGGTTCGGCCCACAGCCTGCCTTCGCCCGCTGCACGGTTGTCGGAGGAACAGTAATGAGATCCCGAGGCAAGCGCATCTTAATTGTCGACGACGAACTCTCGATTCAGCGAATTCTGCGCAGAAACCTGCTCATGAGCGGCTATGAAGTGCTGGTGGCGGACAACGGAGAGGAGGCGCTCAGAGCTGTACGCCAGCACGAGCCTGACCTCATCCTCCTTGATCTTTGCCTGCCGGGAGACATCGACGGACTGGAGGTCTGCGAGCAAGTCCGTCGCCAGAGCCAGGTGCCTATCATCGTCCTCTCAGCAAGAACCGAAGAGAAGCAGAAAGTCCGCGCCTTAGACCTGGGAGCCGATGACTACCTCACCAAGCCCTTTAGCAATGCCGAACTGCTGGCACGCGTGCGGGCCTGCCTGCGCCGTGCCGCCAACGCCGGAGGCGGGCGGCAGCCGGAGGAGCAAGAACAGGTGCTGTGCAGTAGCGATGGCTACTTAATGATGGATGTCGAACGCCGTTATGTGCGGGCAGGCGATCGCGAGGTGCGCCTCACACCAACGGAATTCGAACTGCTGCGCCAGCTCATGCTGCATGCCGGCAAGGTGCTGACTCATCGGACCCTGCTGCGAGCGGTCTGGGGACCCGAGTACGGCGAAGAGGCGGACTATCTGCGCGTCTACGTCCGGCAACTCCGGCGCAAGGTCGAACAGGAACCCTCTCGTCCGCGCTACATCCTCACCGAGCCTGGCGTTGGCTACGTCTTCCAGGCAGAAGGACGGCGCGATCAGCAACCGACGGCCTCCTCCCCGGCGGGCAAAGCGGCCCCAACACAGGAATAATTAATAAGATTTTAATGCTGGCAAGGCCATTCTTTATGGCGAATTGAGCCGGCTTGCTGTACACTGTTATTCGGAAGAATGGGAGTTCTTTACTATATTACCGGTATTTCTTGACAGGGGCAAAGCGAGCAGGCATGCTATGGCTAGAGCGATGCTGCGGCCAAGGCCGCTCAGAGTCCTCATTGTGGGGCAGCAGGAGAGCCTGAACACCATCCTGGAGAGGCATCTGCGCCAGCGCGGCTATGAAGTCAAGATTCTGCTGCCTGGAGAAGAGAGGGACCCGCAGGGATGGGTGGGGGACGTCCTGTTATATGATATGGATGGAGGAGGGGAGGAGGCCGAACCAGGGGAGGAAGAGAAGCCGCTGCGATCTCCAAAAAGCTGGCCGGAAGCTCGCTTTACTGTTCTCATGGGAAGCAGGTCCGTCTCGCGCGATCGGCTAGAGGAGCTAGGCGTTGTAGCCTTTCTGCTCAAGCCTTTTGATGTTGGGCGGCTGTTACGCTACCTCAGCACCTTGCAGCGGCTCGTTCAAGCCACAGAAGAACAGAGCGAATACGGCATCAGCGCCGAGCAGCGAGCTGGGAATCAACGAGCGCGGGTGCTCATTGTCGATGACGACATTGACATGGCCCAGACGCTTCAGCAGACCCTCAAAGCTGTTGCTGACTACGAGCTAGCGGTGGCCCATGATGGGCTGGAGGCTTTAGAGCGCTGTGTCGAGTGGCGACCGCATTGCGTGGTAGCCGATCTGATCATGCCCTGGATGAACGGCTACCAGATGATGCGCTGTCTGAGACGCAGTGCCCTGCCGAGTCCGCCGGCCTTTGTCCTGATGAGCGCCCTGACGCCACGGCAGCTAGCGCGCAGACCCTATTTACGCGAAGAGAAATCGGTGGTCTACGTCGAGAAGCCCTTCTTTGTCGAGCACCTGCAAGCAGCGATTGAGCAGGCGCTGCAGAAACTGGCACCGGCAAGGCGACCACTTGCATAGAGAAGAAAAGGAAGAAAAGAAGAATGGAACAGCAAGATCGTATTATGGATGGTGACCTGCAGACGCTGGGTCTGCAGTCCATTCTCAAGATGCTTGCCCTGAGCGGTAAGACAGGCACGCTGTTTGTCCATTCCGGCCCCGAGACGCTTTCGATCGCCCTGCGGAAAGGCCAGATCGTGGCCTTGCGCGAGGAGGGCGCTCCCCAGCTCGATCTGCTCACCATGCTCTGCCTGCTCAATCGCCTTGATCCACGCAGGGCCCAAATGATTCGCGAGCTGGCGCGTGGGGATATGCAAGTGGCGCTGGCGCTGCTGGTTGAGCGGGGCTGGATGAGCGCCGAGGAGATGCAGCGCCGGCTGGAGTTTGCCGTCACCCAATCCATCAGCCATGCCCTGCGCTGGGCCGAAGGACGTTTTTCCTTCCATCGGCGCCTGCTGGCGATCGAGAGTCGGATGCAGCCGCTCGACATCGACTCGGTCCTGTTGGAGGCCCTCCGCCAGGCCGATGAGTGGGAGGAGATGAGCGAGCTGCACCTGACCCGCACCAGCGTTGCGCGCTGGCTGCCGGAGGTCAAGAACAGTAACGACCTGCGTAGCCTGGGTCTCAGCCAGGAATACATCGAGGTCCTTTCCCTCTGCAATGGGGAGATCCCCCTGCAGGCCATCTCGCTGGCCCTGATGATGCCGGAGGCGCGGGTGGCCCGCCTGATGGCCCGGCTGCTGGAGCTGGGACTGATCGAATTGGTAGACACCGAGCTGGAAAAAGCCCTGCAGCATGACCTGCACGACCTCTTGATCCGCTGCCAGCACACCCTCTGGCAGCAGCGCAAGAATGTCAGCCCCGAGCAGCACCTGCTGAACCTCGTCAGAGTGCTGGTTGAATGTATCAATGGCCTGTTAGTCCATCACGGACGCTTTGCCAGGAGCCTGCGCGGCAGGGGGCACGTGCCCACGGGCGAGATCATTCGCTATCTTGAGCGCACCTTCTCGCAGCCCCTTCAGCTCCTGTCCAAGCAATATTACCCGATTCTGGAGACAGCTAGCTTTGTGGATGGGCAGCTTGACTGTGGTGATATCCTGACCCTGGACAAGCTTGTCAAAGGTGAACAGTTGGAAGAATTCTATTGGGAGGCGGTCGTGGGGTTGTCGGCATTCTTGCGAATGGTTTTTACCGCCGTCTTGCAAGATGAGGTCGGCAATTCGCACGCGAGACAGCAGCTCAACGTTGCCTGGAAGGCCTTTCTGACCGAGATCGATGCCGAGATTCAGGAGTATCAGAAGGTCAGAGCCTATCGCAACGTCCAGCGAGCCAGGGGGCGTGAGTTTCAGCCGCAACCGCCACGGCGAGGGGAGGAGGGACAATGGCAAGGGTTCCCGGAGAGCGGTAGCGCCTACGGGTGGCCTGAGACGCGAAGGAGGTCGATCTAAGCATGTCAGCGGTACCAACGGTACTGGTTGTAGATGATAGCCCTACCGTGCGCAAGATTGTGCAGATGACGCTGCAGCGTGAGAATATCCGCGTGATCGCTGCTGGCGATGGCCTGAGCGCCCTCGCCTCGGTAGCGGACGAAATGCCGGCGCTGATCCTCCTGGATGTGCAGCTGCCCCGCATGGACGGGTACCAAATTTGCCAGATCATACGAAAAAACTTGCAGTTTAGACAGATACCTATTATTATGCTCAGTGGGAAAGATGGATTGTTCGACAAGATGCGCGGTCGCCTAGCCGGCTCTACCGAGTACATTACAAAGCCCTTCGACTCTGCCGAGCTGGTCCAGACGGTCAAGAAACATCTGGCCAACTGGCAGGAGCGCGCCCTACCGCGCTATGAGGGTATGCGCCCACGGCTGCGTCGCCGCGGTTAGCGGTTGGAAGAGCGGGTAGATTGTTCGCTTGCTTCCTTCGGGGTCTACGCTGGTTGGAAGGGAGGCTGGACCGTCTTCAGCGCCTGCGTGGGTAGGCAGTGGCGATCTCTGGGAGGGGAAGGTAAAGCGGTCCGCCCTGCTTGCAGATTGGGCCAGAGCAGGGTGGCAGGCGCTCGGTGCCGGTCGACGTCTCGGCCAGGTCGCGGCGAATCAAGGTCAGTCTGGCTGCTCAGCCAGGGAGGCAGAGGGGAGAGGTTGTTGAGAGAGGGCGGAAGGAAGGTGCCAGAGGCAAGACGCGACGAGACCAGGCCCGAGAGGAGCGGCCAGCCCCAGCGCTGGCTCGCCGGCCAGCGAGCTGATCAGGCCCGCAGCACGCACGTTCTTGCTCCGTCCAGCACTTCTTCGCGTTGCCACAGGAAGAGTCCGCCGCGACCCGCAACGGGGCCAGGCGGGCAGGCAGAGCTGCAAGGGCAGAGTAGTAAAGAGACCTCCGGGACGGCTGAGGTGGCTTATTTCCCCGCATCGTAGTCGACTGGCCTTTCTTTCCTAAAAGGCTGATGTTTTGACTCTGGAGAAGTTACAACAAGAGGTATAGGGGAAATGCCAGGGCAGAAGGTGCTCGTTGTAGACGACAGCTGGACTGAACTCACGATGATCGCTACCCCGCTGCGCAACAGCGGCTTCGAGGTGGTAACAGCGGTCGACGGTGACGAGGCTGTGGAGAAGGTCTTTAGGGAGCGTCCGCAGTGCATCGTCCTGGATGTGGTCCTGCCTAAGCAGAGCGGGTTTCAGCTATGCCGCAAGCTCAAGTCGTCGGAGCTGAGTCGGCATATCCCGATCATCTTGCTCACCAGCAAGAATACACCCCTCGATCGCTCCTGGGGCCTGCGGCAGGGAGCAGATCTGTACATGACCAAGCCCTTTAACGAGGAAGAACTGGTGGCCAATGTGCGCCGGCTCCTGTAGCCTAGCCAGCCTTAGCCAGCGACCCTAGACAGGCGAGGTGAGGTGAGGGGGGCAGCCCGATGTGCGACCAGAAGTTGGGAGTAATCCTGTGGCAAGCGATGACCTGAACATGTTGCAACGCGCTCTCCTGGCGCAGCAGCGGGGAGCGCATCCTCCGGCATGGGGGGCCTCGGCGTTGCAGCCTGAGCAATTGCGGGCCAATGCAGCAACTGCTCCCGGTGTACCCACAGAGGTACCCGGTGAGCAGTACCTTGCTTTTACTCTGCTCGATCTCGAGTTCGCTTTCAAGGCGGAGTATATTCAGAGCGTGGAGCGCCTGCTCGACGTGACCCCGGTCCCGAACGTTGCTCCCTGGGTCCGAGGTGTAATCAATCTCCGCGGCTCCATCGCTTCCGTGGTGGACTTGCGCACCTTCCTGGATAGGGAGCCGCTACCCTATAATCCACGCACTCGCCTGCTATCGGTGCAATATAATGAGATGGTGATTTGTCTGGTGGTGGATAGCGTCAGCGAGATGCTCCCCATTCCTGACAACGTTATCGCCAGTGTGAGCACACGCCAGACCAATATTCCACTGTGGGTTGCTCCCTATGCCGCCGGAACGGCAGTGCTCGGTAAACGTGTTATCGTCTTGCTCGATGCCGCACGTTTGCTGTTCTCGGAAAAGATGCAGCATTACGAAGCTCTGGATTAGGATAGGACGGACAGTGCAGCCATTGTTCTGTATTTCATATAGAGGAGGTCTGGCGGATGAACCCGGATCGTAATCGAGGCGGGATGACGGTAAGCGGCCTGATGAATTTGGGATTGGCCGTCTCCGCTATTATCCCCGCCTTCCTGCTCATCCTGGTGGGCATTTATGCCCGGCTGAGCATGCCCACCGCCGATACTTCGGTCCTGATCGTCGTGGTCATCATCTGCGCTATCGTTGCTCTTTTGGCGGTGGTCATCACCAACTACCTGGTCAATAGCCGTATCAAGGACCGCTTCCTGGCCCTGGCCGATGTCTGCCACGATTTCGCAGGGGGCGATCGCCGGGTGCGTGCCCAGGTGGATGGCGATGACGAGTTTGCTCGCCTGGTCGCTTCCGTGAATACGGTCCTCGATCAGCAGAGCGCCCAGGCCAACAATGCCTCTGGCCTGGGTTCGGGAAGCGATGCCGCCGCCCTGCAGGCCCAGATCGAAAAGCTCCTCCAGGAGGTGAGCGCTGTCGGCGATGGTGATCTGCGCGTTCAGGCCGAAGTGACCCCCGATACGCTCGGCGTGCTCGCTGACTCCTTTAACTATATGATCGAGGAGCTGGCCAAGGTGGTCGGACGCGTGCAGAGCACGGCCATGCAGGTGACCAACGCCACTCGCCGTATTCTGGACCGCGCCGCCGAGCTGGCCCAGGCCTCCGAGATGCAGGTGCAGCAGATCTCGCAGACTACCGAGGCGGTTGAGGCTCTGGCCATCTTTATCCAGAATGTGGCCCGCAACG
The DNA here is from genome assembly GCF_042408735.1 of Thermogemmatispora sp. GTDB lineage: Bacteria > Chloroflexota > Ktedonobacteria > Ktedonobacterales > Ktedonobacteraceae > Thermogemmatispora. The sequence continues at coordinate 1,693 of NZ_JBHOQV010000178.1, read as the reverse complement.
CTCAGCTCAGCCATGAGGCGGCTCAGGAGGCTCTGCGCAATGCCCAGAGTGGTCAGGAGGCCGTACGTCAGACTATCGAGGGCATGATGCTGATCCGCGAGAACGTCCAGGAGACGGCCAAGAAGATTAAGCGCCTGGGCGAGCGCTCGAACGAGATCGGCGAAATTGTACGTATCATTGAGGATATCGCTGATCAGACAAACCTGCTCGCACTCAACGCCGCTATTCAGTCGGCAATGGCCGGCGAGCATGGCCGCGGCTTCGCTGTGGTGGCCGATGAGATTCGCCTCCTGGCTGAGCGCTCGACGGAGTCCACCAAGCGGATCGCAACCCTGGTCAAGAGCATCCAGGGCGATACCTATGAGGCGGTGGTGGCGATGGAGGATAGCACTCAGGAAGTGGTCAAAGGGTCTCAGCTGGCCGATGAGGCCGGCCGCGCCCTGAACTCGATCTATAGCGCCGTCGAACGCCAGGCCCAGATGATCGAGAGCATTGCCCGCGCGGCCAACGAGCAGACCAGCGTCTCCGAGGCGGTGGCTGTGGCCATGAGCCAGATCTCGGAGATCACTCGCCAGACGAACGCTGGTACGCAGGAGGCCGCTGCCAGCGTGAGCTATCTGGCCGAGCTGGCCGATCAGCTCCGCGCTTCGGTCTCGACTTTCCGCCTGCCCGATCACGTGCTGGAGTCCATCAATAGTACTATGGCCGCTGGCCCAGGAGCGATGCCCGGCCTGCCTGCCGGCAGCGATCAGTTTTATCCTTCCTCCAGCGGCGATGGCTGGATGCCGGCCCAGCAGCAAAGCTATGGCGGCAATTTCCCTCCGCTGCCTGAGCCGGAGAGCGCTGGCCTGGTGGCTATGTCCTCACCTCTGGCCCAAGGTCAGCATCAAGGAGGTCAGTTCCAGGCTCCGTTCGGCTTCCCCGCCTCCCAGCAGGAGTTCGCCGCTTCCCCCGGCTTCTCCGATATGGGCTCCTTCGGCACTCCTGGTCAGCAGGATTTCGGGGCCGCTTTCGGCTCAGGTCCCGCTCCCTCCTTTAATAACGCTCAGGACTTCGGGGCTTCTGCTTTCTCTAACTCCCAGCCATTCGAGGCCCAGCGCCCCTTCGGCCCCTTCGACTCCTTTGGTGGAAGCCAGGGCTTCGCGGGCCAGCAGGGGCAGAGCCAGACGGCTTTCTCTCAGCAGCCTTTCGGCAATCCTCCCGCGTCGGGAGCGGGCTTTGGTGGCTCTGGCCAGGGAGCTGGACCCTACTCGGGAGGTGGTCAGTTTGGGGCGCTGCCTCAGCAGTCCTTCGGGTCTCCTCCTCTCTCCAGTCAGGGGCAGGGAGGGCAGCCGCGCCAGCCCTGGACGCCACCAGGGGCTACTCCTCAGCAGTCGCCGCACCAGCAGCCGGGTCAGTCGCCGTTCCCAAAACCTGAACAGACGCCTTTCCCACGAGGGAATAACGGGCAGTTCGGCCAGTAAAGCCTTTGCACGAGCGAACGGACGGACAAACGAATACAGAAGGGAGGGGCGCCCAGGGCTTCGACCAGGGGGCGAGGTCGAGCCAGCGCCCCCCGCCGCGTTTCTGCGTTTCGCGCCTCGGCATCCCGCGAAACCGAGTTCGATCGACTAGAATAAGTGGGTGCGTGCAGCATGTCAAATACATTTGATAAACTGTCAGTGCTCGATTCGTTTATCGAAGAGGTGAAGAG
>NZ_JBHOQV010000012.1:0-1800 GCF_042408735.1 Thermogemmatispora sp. | reverse complement strand
TCATCACTGATACCGGCAAGAGCCGCTTCGAATGTGGCTTGACTCCACCCCTCGCGCTCCCGAAGCTGACAGAGCGCCAGGGAGGCCGCGTGCGCAACGGGTGGGTCCAGAGAGCCTGCCAGCTCCCCCACCGCCACCAGGGCGTCGAAGCGATTCTCGGCCTCTGCCAGCAAGCGATCCAGATCAGCAGCGACGAACAGATCGGGTCGCTGCCAGTCGCGCGCCAGTGCGGCGGCGTCCTTCACGAGCTGCTGGTGCTGCTCTCGCTCTTCTTCCAGCGTCCGCGGCGCAGGAAAGCGCCGTTTGAGCGCAGCCAGCAGCACCAGCAGGCACTGCAGCAGGGAACGCTCCGCCTCCTCCAGACGGGCATCATAGTGACACCACAGATGGCCGGTGGACAGTTCATAGCCGCCCTGCGCCAGGGGAACGAGGGGACGAGAGACGACGAAGAGGTCTCCCACCTGGATGCCCGCCTGCCGGGCCCGTTCCAGGAGGGGGAGACAGGCTGGTGGGGTGGGCAGAAGCAGGCGACGCCCTCCCAGCTGGCGGGAAAGCCAGTGCCCTGGTTCCTCAATCGTCATAGCAGCCACTCCTTTCGCTTCTTTCAGCACACTATCCCTCCACAGCGGGCAGGCAGAGAGGGGAACAGATGACACCGGCAGAGAGCGGCGGAGCCTCTGCCGGGCACGGCACGCTACGGCATGCTCAGGACGTCCCAGCGCCCTGATCCTCCCCTCGGGAGCGGCTTGTGCTCGCGGGCCGCTGCTGAAGGCAGACTGTCATCGTGCCGACCCGGGCACGGAAGACCCCTTGCGTCTCTCCGCCCAAGAGACGGTGCAGCGCCCGCCCAAGTTGGAGGAAGACGGGATGGGCCAGAACGGCTTCGCTGCACAGGAGCCAGTGCTCGGGAAGCTGGCCGGTCCTCTGGCGCTGGAGCAGCATGCTCCGCTCGCGAGGGACCTGCCGGAGACCGCTGTCAGCATGCACCTGCAAGCACCAGGTGGTGTCGATGTCCGAGAGCGTCAGGCAGAGCCAACAAAAGTCAGGGCATGTGCAGAGCCAGGAAGGATCGAGGAGAAACTGGAGCTGTGAGTCCCGCTCGACCTCCTTCCAGGAGGAAACGGCGAGGTGGATGGTGATGCGCAAAGCAAGTACCCTCCTTTTCTCTGGTGAATCAGCATTAGCAGAGCGGTCCTGAGAGCACAGGACTGGTGAGTCTCCCAGAGCGCGTTGGTCATCCCTCTTCCTTCCGTGCCGCGACCCGGAAGGAAATGCCCCACGAACGGAGGGCAGATGCCAGCCTGTCCATCTGGTTGCAGCAGAGGAGCTGGACATCGGCCCCTCCTTGTCGGAGGGCACTGCGTGGGGCGCTGATCAGCAGGTGGGCCTGGTCCTCCCGTAAGAGCGGCACCGCCTGGCACAACGCTGTTTCGAGCCAGTGCGCATCCGCATCGTCATCAGGTGACACCAGCACGGTCTGCAGTCGGGGCCGGGCCTCCGCGGCGGCTTGCTCCCAGCGCTGCCAGCGGAGTGCTCGCGCCCAGGCGCTCCACAGCTCGGAGGCATCTCGCACTGCCCGTTGATCCTGAGAGAGATCAGGCTGGAGGAACGGCGTTTCTCGGATGCCGAGCACTGTTTGCCTCATGCGGACAGGCAGCGGCGCTTCCCCAGTGGCCATGACGGCCAGTTCAAGCTCAGGGTCAGGAAAAGGCAGCCCTCGGCTGGTCCAGCCCACATGGGCCACCTGTAGCCGATAGCGCTCGCCGGGCAGGGGTGCTGGTGGAGTCCACGTCGCGATGA
>NZ_JBHOQV010000162.1:0-4239 GCF_042408735.1 Thermogemmatispora sp. | reverse complement strand
GGCAGTGCAACAGTCGGACTGGCGGTCTGGCAGACCAGCACCGATGCTGGCTCCACCTCAGGAGTGGATCAAGTCTATAGCGCTGTCACAAACGGACTGGTTTCTGGCTCGGCCTCGGCTCAGCCCAGGCGGCAGCTCGTTGCTGCCTAGAGACGATCTCAGGCAGTATTCCTTCATGGCTCCTCTGGCTGTAGCAGGGGGCTGTGTCTCAAACTGCGCCGATGAGACTTCAACCGTTGAAAAAGGCTCGCTGAGGGGACAGAAAGAGGTTCCATCCGGACAAGAAGAGAGAAGGTGAGAGCAAGCCATGCTTTGGTGGAAAACCTTCCCCGACGGGTACATCTTTGGCGAAGAGGGCTTCTTCACCCAGCCCGGCTACCTGCCCCGGCAGTACCCCCTCTACGTCGCTCGCGCCTTCCTGTCGGTGGACTACGACGAGCCGCTCTTCTCCCAGGACGAGCCTGAACAGCCCTGGTACCGGCTGGCCTGGGAAGCCGCCGAAGCCTTCTCCCAGCGCTGGGGCGGCTTCGACGAAGCCACCCTCCAGCTCGTGCTGCACCAAGGCCCCCTCCCAGATCAGCTGGCCGCCGTCTTCGCCCTCGGCCATAGCTCCTTTCCCGGCGCCAACGACAGCCTGGCCCCCCTGCTGCACTCCAACGACTGGCTACTGCGCGGCGCAGCAGCCTGCTGCCTGGTGCTGCGCCGCGATGAGCGGGCCATCCCAGTCATCGAGCGCTACCTGCTGACCCCGGCCCCTACCCTGATCACTCACGAGGGACTGCTCTGTCCTGTCCCACCAGCTCAGCTCTGGTATGAGAAGTACAAGGCTTTGGTAGCGTGGGTGCTGGCCGAGTGGGGTCCCCCTTCGCTGGTCCCCGTCTTCAGACAGGCGCTGCTACAGACCTGGCACGAGGAGCAAGATCCCGAGGAGCTGTATAGCCCGTGGAGTCGAGAGTTCTACGAAGCGCTCTGCTACGCGCTGGGGCGGCGCGGCGTGCTGGGAGCCTTGCATGGCATCCAGTTGCCAGAACTGCTCAGGCGGCACGCACTACGCCTGCTGGCTTTGGGCTATCTACGAGTGCCCGAACGCTTCGATGACAGCGATTGGTATTCGCTGCTTCAACATCCTGATATAAGAAAAGAGATAACAATTCTATTGAAAGATAAGTTTGGAATGGAAGATCCTGAAATTCAAAAAATCTTTGACAGTGCCTGGGATGACCTCGAGCGATTCGACTTTTCCTGGAGGTATCCAGGAGATTCCGACAACGCAGAAGAAAATGCGGCCGATGAAACCCTGCGGCTGGCCGCTGAGCTGGCACGCGCCAGCCGCCAGCACCAGGAGCCACCTGATCAGTCCCCTGAGACGGCCCAGCCCTAGACCAGCCACCGGGCCTCCAGCAAGAAGGTGAGAGCAAGCCATGCTTTGGTGGAAAACCTTCCCCGACGGGTACATCTTTGGCGAAGAGGGCTTCTTCACCCAGCCCGGCTACCTGCCCCGGCAGTACCCCCTCTACGTCGCTCGCGCCTTTCTTTCCCTGACCTATGCCGAGCAAGATGCTCTTCGAGAGCCAAAGGCCGAAACCAAGCCTGAACAGCCCTGGTACCGGCTGGCCTGGGAAGCCGCCGAAGCCTTCGCCCAGCGCTGGGGCGGCTTCGACGAAGCCACCCTCCAGCTCGTGCTGCACCAAGGCCCCCTCCCAGATCAGCTGGCCGCCATCTTCGCCCTCGGCCATAGCTCCTTTCCCGGCGCCAGCGACAGCCTGGCCCCCCTGCTGCACTCCAACGACTGGCTACTGCGCTGCGCAGCAGCCTGCTGCCTGGTGCTGCGCCGCGATGAGCGGGCCATCCCAGTCATCAAATCCTACCTGCTCTTGCCAGCGCCCATAGCCATCAACAGCGAGGGCCAAGTCAGCATCGTATCCGAGGCCAGCGGATGGTACGATCTCTACAAGCAACTGGTGCCGTGGGTCCTGGCGGAGTGGGGACCCTCCTCTCTGCTCACAGCCTTACGGCGGGCGCTGCTTAAGTGCTGCAAGGCAGAGGCCAATAGCGAGCAACCATCGCCGGCCCGCATAGGCTATCTGAAGGCACTGAGCTATGCGCTGGGTAGGCGAGGATCACTGGGAGCACTGCACGGCATCAGACTTCCCCCCACCCAGAGATGGCTAACCTCCCTGTATCTCACTCTGGGGTACCTTAGAGCCGCTGAGCGCTTCGACAGAGAGGACCTCTATGCCCAGCTGCAGGCTGATGCAGAACTGGGCAAGGATGTCCTGGCCCTCCTGCACACCTACTTTGCTCTCGATGAAGAGCAGGCGCTGGCAGCGCTCAAGTCCTGGCAGAAGCAGGGCAAGACCATCGGACCCTTGTAAGCCGTCCAAAGGGGGAGCAGCCACCCATCTCACCGCTGCTAGAGAAAAACCCGGGCTGCTCCCTCTGAGTGAGACCAGCCTCTTGCTGGCGCATAGGGCGCCTCCGGCCCGACTGGATGAGGAGCGGGATCGCCATCGTCCTATCTCTGTCTGTTGTGGTACGGGTCTCTCTCCCAACCCCGCAGGCACCGCTTGCTCACAGGCACCGATTGAGAATCAAACTGAACAGCTTCGGCTCATCACTTCAGCATCCCCAACGGATCGACGCCCCTGCAACAGAACCCCGCAAGAGATTCCCAAGGAGAGAGATTGCCGCAAGGCCCGCAAAGCCAAGACCACCCAGCCACGAGCCAGACCAGCGATAGGGGAGCGGGAGAACGGTAGAGAGCGGTGCCGAGCCAGTCAGCTCCGCGGCAGCGAGCCGAAGCCGGCGATAGGGGTTCAGAAGGCCACAAGTCCGGGCCTCGCCGGCCTCCAGCCAGTGGTCCCACACGGCATAGAAGGAAACCCAGGAATAATGGTCAGGCAACGGAGAGATCGAGAGGCCGCAGCAGGATCAAGGCCCTCGCAAAGGCGGAACACCGGGCGACCTCCCCCTCGCGATAGGCCCCCAGGATCGGCAGACGGGTTCTGGCCTGATCCCGGGCGATGTCACAGAGCAGATCGAGCCTGCATCGCCAGCCCAGCGGCGGCCATCAAGCAGGAGACGGACCACCTTCTCCAGAAAGCTGCTTTTCCCTCCCAATACCATACCAGGCTCACTGGTGACAAAAACCTGGCTGCAGCAACTGGCCGTCATAGCTTGTTTCATAGATTTGCCAGGACCTGGTCAGCCTGGAGCGGAGCCTGGCCAGAGCTGGTTCGTGCCGTGGACTGCCTGTACTCATCTCTCCTGATCGGGAAGCGCGCCATCATCACCGACCCCGGAGAAAAAGGCGACCAGGCCTCGCCTCCTCATTCATGCATGATCTGTAGCAGCTCTCTAGACAGGGCACGCGTCGCAAAAAGCAGGACCTTGACCACAGTGCCCAGTGGCGAAATCACCGACTGGCGGCCCACTCAGATTCGTTCTGGGACAATGCCCAGCCCAGCTCAGAGCGCTTCTTCTGGCTCGCCAGAGTCAGCCACGCGGAAAGCCAGCCAGAGAGACCTTTCGCCCTCCCCCTTGACAATCCTCTGACCAGCTGTTAAAATTTTGACTGACCAGTCATGACTGGTCAGTCAAAATTTCTTCGAGTGGTCATTTTCTAAAGAAGCGGTCAAACTGTGTACCGTCGGTCAGCGAACGAGGAGGTGCATTGATGCCACCTTCGACCGAGCCGCGCTCATGGAAAGAGAAGCAGCGGCAAGAGCGTGAGGCGCTCATCTTGCAGGCCGCCGAGGAGGTTTTCTGCGAGAAAGGCTATCACGAGACCTCGATCGAGGAGATCGCCGCGCGCGTGGGGATTGCCAAGGGAACAGTCTACCTCCATTTTGCGAGCAAGGAGGAGCTGCTGGCGGCCCTTTTTCAGCGCGACACCGAGCAGGTCCTCGCGGAGGTAGAGGCCCTCGCCTCGGCTCCTGGGCGCTCGGCGCGTGAGAGGTTGGAGGCCATTCTGCACCTGCTCTACGGCAAATTATTCAAGAAGCGCACACATTTCTTCTATAGCATATATAACAGTCCCGAGATGCGCACCCTTCTGGCCAGGAAAGAGCAGATGCATGCTCGCTGGGAGCAGCTAACACGTCGTCTCGAGGCCCTGCTGAGTGAGGGGCAGGCCGCCGGCGAGTTCAGGGCGGATCTACCGAGCAGCGTCATGCTGAGCCTCTTTCTCAACCTGGTCTCATCGCGAGGCTACGAGCGTCTGATCACTCAGGAGGGGCT
>NZ_JBHOQV010000160.1:0-1304 GCF_042408735.1 Thermogemmatispora sp. | reverse complement strand
GGGCCGAAGGCACACGTTCCCCGAGAGGGGTTTGAGACCCACTGTTCCCGGAACCGGGCAGCCGAGTCCGACGGTGGCCGAAGGCACACGTTCCCCGAGAGGGGTTTGAGACACGGTCTTGCTTGCCTTGCGCGTTCTCTGGCTACTTGGCCGAAGGCACACGTTCCCCGAGAGGGGTTTGAGACACCGTCAGCGCCCTTGCTGCTTCCCCTTGCCATAGGGGCCGAAGGCACACGTTCCCCGAGAGGGGTTTGAGACAACGCTAGAACCTTGACATGCCCGCAGCCCGGGCATGGGCCGAAGGCACACGTTCCCCGAGAGGGGTTTGAGACTGTGCGCCACACTCGGCCTAGGCCGTCAAAGCCTAAGGCCGAAGGCACACGTTCCCCGAGAGGGGTTTGAGACTAAGGAACCGCCGATCCCCCTCCCTCACTTCTACAGTGGGGCCGAAGGCACACGTTCCCCGAGAGGGGTTTGAGACCCGTCGGCGCCTTGTTGTTTCCTTGCCATGGCCTTCGGCCGAAGGCACACGTTCCCCGAGAGGGGTTTGAGACGTGGCCGTTGCCAGCCACCGTCGGCGCCTTGTTGTGGCCGAAGGCACACGTTCCCCGAGAGGGGTTTGAGACACATCCCTTGCATTGCTCCACCAATAACCTTTTGTCTCGGCCGAAGGCACACGTTCCCCGAGAGGGGTTTGAGACTGGCCGAACTCGCGCGCAAGTCGCTCAAGCAATTTTGAGGCCGAAGGCACACGTTCCCCGAGAGGGGTTTGAGACAGACTTCCCGCCGGAAGTCATCCGGCGGAAGGTCTCCGAGGCCGAAGGCACACGTTCCCCGAGAGGGGTTTGAGACTCCCTCACTTCGACCGTGAGGGAGGGAGACCAATTGTGGCCGAAGGCACACGTTCCCCGAGAGGGGTTTGAGACCAGCCACCGTCGGCGCCTTGTTGTTTCCTTGCCATGGCGGCCGAAGGCACACGTTCCCCGAGAGGGGTTTGAGACCAGAGACCGGGACTTCAAACCGAAGTCCCAGTCTCTGTGGCCGAAGGCACACGTTCCCCGAGAGGGGTTTGAGACACAGACTCGCCTCGCGCGTTCTCTGGCTGGCTACTTTCTGGCCGAAGGCACACGTTCCCCGAGAGGGGTTTGAGACCCTCCATGCGCGGTCCCCGTGCAGACCGCGCCCTAGTGTGGCCGAAGGCACACGTTCCCCGAGAGGGGTTTGAGACGCCGTTATCGGCTCACGGCCGTGAGCTCAGCGTTGGCGCGGCCGAAGGCACACGTTCCCCGAGAGGGGTTTGAGAC
>NZ_JBHOQV010000142.1:0-95633 GCF_042408735.1 Thermogemmatispora sp. | reverse complement strand
GTCTGCTGCTGGCTGTAGATCGAATCAAGCGTGCTCTGAATGGTCGAGCTGGGCATCGAGGGATCGAAAATGTAGACGTTCGGCCCAAAGTTCGGCGTCCCCGTGGGCGGCGTCGAGGTCGCGGTCGCGGTCGGCGTTGCGCCGCTCGCGGGCAGGACCTCCAGGCCATTGACCTGGGCGTTATCCACCACCGTACTAAACTGGATCGTCAGCGTCCCACTCCCCGAAGCCGTCACACTAAACTCCTTCACCACCGCCTTGTTCGCCCCTCCCGCCGCCGCGTAAATGTCAAAGTTCGAAAGCACCTGCTGCCCGTTAATGCTCACATTGAAGACTCGCTTGCCCGCCGCAGTCCAGTACGTCTCGGCAAAATGCAGCCGCACCAGATAGGTAGCTCCCGCTGTCAGACCCGGGATCGTATAGGTAAAGTTGCCATAGCGGTTGCTCTGATAGACCGCCTGGGGCGCCGGATTCGTCACCCCCGACGTATCAATGGCGTTGCTCGTGCTAGCCGTTGTTCCCCCGCTATAGTAGGTATCCGCAACGAACGACCCCACCGCAGGCCCACCAGCATTGATCTGGAGCGGTGTGGCAGCATAGGCAGGTAAAGCCCGCCTAAAGGAAGGAAAAACCAGAACAAGAGAGCAGATGAAGAGGAGAGTAAGCACACACATCAGAGCGCGTCGTCCAGTCTTGCGCAGCCTTGCAGCGCGGGGAGCATATGCGTCCATGACATCTCCTTTCCTCATTGATAGACCATAGAGCGCGCGAGATAGGTCATCCCGACAACGGCGAACCGGCAGACGGAGCGTCCGGCATCACCAGGAGCCTCTGCGACCAGGGACGGGAGCGGGCGCCAGGCGGCCAGGCGCCACCACCGCCCAGACAAGAGCCAGAAGCCGGCATAAGAGGGAGCAGGCGGAGAAGAGAGGAGCACCTCCTTTCTGAGTCAGACCTTTCTCAGCGGGCCAAAGAGCCGGGTCCGCGGGCAGCGGAAGCGGCGGAGAGCGGGCCGTGCGCGAGCGGTCTTTCGAAAGAAATCGAAATCGATTTCTAAAGGTAACTATACGGATTCGGGTCCTGGTTGTCAAGAAGGGGAGGTCAGCGGGGGAGGCAGGAGAGGCACAGAGAGACAGAGGACAAGTGAAAGGACAGGTTTCGCCCTACTGGCTGTGCTATAATAGGGCGGAAACTTTCAGAGGGGAGCAAGCACAGGAACAAGCCAATGGCAAAAAGGCAGAACACCGACGGGCGGCCCACGATCGCCCAGATCGCCAAAATAGCGGGGGTATCCGTGCCCACGGTCTCCAAAGTACTCAACGGACGTTCAGACGTCGCGCCGCCCACGCGCGAGAAAGTCGAGCGCATCATTGAAGAGTATGGTTTTGTCCGCAACCGTGCGGCTCGTGCCCTGCGCAGAGGCAAAACCGGCTTAGTGGATCTCCTGCTGCCGCGCCTTGACGACGAATACTACCTGCCCATTCTGGAGGGAGTGGCCCAGGTCCTGCGCGAGGCTGGCATGCGTCTGGTACTGACAGCGACCGATTACAAAGCGGAGGAGGAAGTACGCTGGATCGCCACCGTCACCGATCACTCAACCGACGGCATTCTGGTAGTCTTGCCTTCGGAGAGAGCCATCGAGCAGCTTGAGCGCTCCGGTCTCCCGTTTGTCCTGATTCACAATCAGGGGGGACTGCAGGCCACGGCGCCCTCGGTGCGCATCACAAGCTGGGAGGGGGGCTTTGTAGCGACCACCTACCTGATCCGGCTCGGCCACCGGCGCATCGCCTACATTGGCAAAACGGCGCCCGCCAAAGATGCCATCGAGCGCATTGCCGGCTATCGCGCTGCCCTCGACGCCGCCGGGCTTCCTCTGCTGCCCGAGCTGGAGTGCGACGGCGACTTTACCGAGGCCGGCGGCTATCAGGCCACGCTGCGTTTGCTGGAGCTGGCCGAGCCGCCAACGGCCATCTTCGCCGGCAACGACCGCCAGGCGGCAGGCGTCTACCGCGCCCTCCATGAGCGCGGACTGACGGTGCCCGAACAGATGAGCGTAGTAGGCTTTGACAACTTGCCTTATACCGAAATTATGAATCCGCCTCTGACGACGGTCCATGCTCCACGCCTGGAGCTGGGACGAACGGCGGCCACGATGTTGCTCCGCCTGATCAACGGTGAACGGCTTGAGATGCCACGCATGCTGCTGCCAACCCACCTGGTGGAGCGCCAGTCGTGCTGCCCTCCCCCCCAGGCGTGAGGCAGCCCCTCTGGGCGGGGGCGCCAGGCAATGAGGCCCGCGCTCCCAGCTCCCTCCCTCCCTCCTCCCCCTCCGGGCAGCGGAAATTTCCCCAGCGTTATGCTTTTCGAAAATAACCATTTATTTTTTCGACATCTCTTGACAGGTCACCCCAAATTCTCTATATTCAAGACAAAGGCTCCGATATTGATTTCGAAATCTATCGAAAAGCAAAGGAGGGAGAACGCCCGCGCTCCGCGCGCCTGACCCCAGCCAGGCGACGGCAGCCAGCCGGCGAGATGGGGAGAGCACCGCCTCTTTCCTCTGGCCTGCTGCTGTGCCCCAACCGACCATCTCAGCCCTCATCGCTTCTCACTCAGCGACTTGACTTGTGTAGCAAAGCAGCAAAGGAGTTGTCATGGACGCGTCTACTCCCAGGGAAGCAAGGCAGCCCTTGTTTTCGGCTCGCAAGCCTCTATGGCCACCGGTCGTGCGGCCAGCGCTGTCTCAGTTACTTTATGGGCTATTGGCTCTCACTCTGTTGTGCTCAGCAGGAACGCTGGCCTTGATATTGGCGCGGGCACCGCTAGCGCGGGCGGCTGCTCCACTGCAGATCAACGCTGGTGGACCGGCCATCTCTCCCTTCCTGGCCGACACCGACTTCTCCGGCGGCGGCACCTCCTCCACCTCTCACGCCGTCGATACCTCCGGCCTGGCCAATCCCGCTCCTCAAGCCGTCTACCAGAGCGCCCGCCTCGGTAACTTCTCCTACACCATCCCTTCCCTCACACCCAACGCCACCTACACCGTCCGCCTTCACTTCGCCGAAACCTATTGGACCGCCTCCGGCAAACGCCTCTTCAACGTCTCGCTCAACGGTCAGCTCGTCCTCTCCAACTTCGATATCTTCGCTGCCGCCGGCGGCTCCGACAAAGCCATCATCAAAGAGTTCAGCGCCCCTGCTTCCTCCAGCGGCACCCTCTCCCTCCAGTTCACGTCCCTCGTCGACCAGGCCCAGCTCAACGGCCTGGAGGTCCTGCCGGCCTCCAGCAGCGGCTGGACGCTGGTTTGGAGCGACAACTTCAGCGGCCCAGCGGGCAGCTCGCCCTCGGCAGCCAACTGGATCATCGACACCGGCACCGGCTACCCCGGCGGACCAGCGAACTGGGGGACCGGCGAGGTCGAGACCATGAGCAACTCGACCAGCAACGTCTATCTTGATGGCCACAACCACCTCAACATCAAGGCCATCAACACCAACGGCAGTTGGACCTCGGGGCGCATCGAGACGCGCCGCAGCGACTTTGCCGCTCCGGCAGGCGGCATGCTGCAAATCAGTGCCAGCATCAAACAGCCCTCCCCATCTAACGGCCTCGGCTACTGGCCTGCCTTCAGCGCTATGGGGTCCCAGTACCGCGGCAATTACCAGAACTGGCCAGCCGTCGGGCAGATCGATATTCTGGAGGATGTCAACGGACGCAGTGCCGAGATCGCCACTCTGCACTGTGGCAGCGCCCCCGGCGGCCCCTGCAACGAGTACAATGGCCTCACCAGCGGCCTGGCCACCTGCCCAGGCTGCCAGAGCGATTATCACACCTACTCGATCATTATCGACCGCACTCTCTCGGACGAGCAGATTCGCTGGTACCTGGACAACCAGCAGATCTGGATCGTGCGCGAGAGCCAGGTCGGTGTCAGTACCTGGCAGACCGCCGTCGACCAGAGCTTCTTTCTGATCTTCGACCTGGCTATCGGTGGCTCCTTTCCTGATACGGTCTGCGGCTGCACCACGCCCAGCGCCGCGACCTCATCGGGCGGAACCCTGAGCATCGCCTCCGTGGCGGTCTACCAGAAAACAGGGACGCCCCCACCGGCTCTGACAACGCCACCCATTCCCAGAGGAGCCAGCGTTGTGAGAATCACAGGCACTCAGGGAAACTGGCAACTGCTCGTCAACGGCTCGCCCTACCTGATCAAGGGCGTCACCTTCGGCCCTGCGAACGCCGCTGCCCTGGCCTATATGCCCGACCTGCAGGCGCTGGGCGTCAACACGATCCGCACCTGGGGCACCGACAACAGCACGCAGGCCCTCTTAGATGCAGCCGCCGCCTACGGCCTCAAAGTCATCAATGGCTTCTGGCTCTCCCAGAGTGCTGACTATCTGAACGATAGCGCCTACAAAGCGAGCCAGCTCAGTGCCATTCAGAACCTGGTAAACACCTACAAGAACAGCCCGGCGGTCCTGATGTGGGACGTCGGCAACGAGGTCCTGCTCAACCTCCAGAATACCTTCTCGGGGACGCAGCTTGAGCAAGAGCGCCGGGCCTATGCCCAGTTTGTCGACCAGGTGGCCCAGGCCATCCACGCCATCGATCCCAACCACCCGGTGACCTCCACTGATGCCTGGACCGGCGCCTGGACCTACTATCAGGCCAACGCACCTCACCTGGACCTTTACGCTGTCAATTCCTACGGCGCCGTCTGCAACGTCAAGCAAGACTGGATCAACGGCGGCTACACCGTCCCCTACGTCGTGACCGAGTCGGGGCCGCCCGGCGAGTGGGAGGTACCCAACGACGCCAACGGCGTTCCCCAGGAGACCAGCGATGGGCAGTCGGCTCAGGGCTACGCCAGTGCCTGGAACTGCATTACAGGCCATAGCGGCGTGGCGCTTGGAGCGACGCTCTTCAACTATGGGATCGAGAACGACTTTGGTGGTGTCTGGTTCAACCTGAAAACTGGCGGATGGAAGCGTCTGGCCTACTACACAGTTCAACAGCTCTACACGGGCCAGGCCGCACCGACGAGTAGCACCCCACCGCTGATCTCCAACCTGACGGTCAGCGCGAACAGCGTGCCAGCCGGTGGCCAGTTCACCCTGAGCGCCAGCGTGAGCAACCCGGGCGGCAATCTGCTGCGCTACAATATCATGTTCAGCAGCAAATACATCGATGGCAGTACCGGTCTGAGCTACGCCAGCTTCACGCAGACGGGAGCGAGCACCTTCTCCGTGACGGCCCCCAGGGTCCTGGGGACCTGGAAAGTCTACCTTTACGCCTACGACGGCCAGGGCAACGCTGGCATCGAGACGCGCTCGTTCAAGGTAGTGCCGCCGCCCGTCAACGGCACCAACGTCGCTCTGGGGAAGCCAACCACAGCCTCGTCCTATCAGACCACCGGCAACGGCGCGCCGTATCCACCCTCGAACGCAACCGATGGCAACCTGGCGACGCGCTGGGCCAGCGATTGGAGCGATCCACAGTGGATCATGGTCGACCTTGGCCAGGTGCGGCAGATTCGCCACATCCAACTCATCTGGGAGACTGCCTACGGCTCGGCCTACCAGATCCAGGTCTCTAACGACGGGGCTAGCTGGACGACGATCTACTCGACGACCAGCGGCAGCGGCGGCGTCGACGATTTCGATGTCAGCGGCTCCGGCAGGTACGTGCGCCTCTACGGAACGGCGCGCGGCACCGCTTACGGCTACTCGCTCTGGGAGTTTGGCATCTACAGCCCCGCATAATGACGCCTCCCCAATCCGCGGGCCAGGGTCACTCCCGTTCGCTTGCTTCTTGTGCTCGCTCCTCCTGGCCCGCCCTGGCGGGGGGAGAGAAGAGTCGCCACCTCTGCGCTCTTCTCTCCCTCTCGGGGGAGGGCGGGCAGTCAGGCAGAGGCTTCTTCAAGGTCCCGTTTGCCAGCCAGGTCCTGACCTGATCCTTTCCCAACCTTCACGTCAGGTCCCTGCCTGGCCTGCCTGCTATAAGAAACATGCAGCAGGGGGCGCGGAAGGGCCTCATCGAACACATAATAGCGAGTCGTCTCCCGCATCAGGACCGGCAAGGGCCCGGCACAGAAGACCGTTCCCTGATGGAGCCGCACCCACTCATAGTAAGAAGGCGCCAGGTCGAAGGCCGCATAGCGATGCCGCTGACTCGTACGCAGCCCTTCCAGCAAGGACGGCTGAGTAAAGAGAACCAGGTTACCCCAGTTGCCATCGGAGAGCTGGAGAGAGGCATAGCTGACCAGCTCTGGGAAGCGAACCAGCTCATGCACAAGCGCCAGATCGAGCTTGTTGATGCGCTCTACGACCTCGGCGGATAGTCCCGCCCGTTTTTTCCCGATGAAGCCAACAAAGCCCAGCTCTCCCATTGGCGCGGGAGGCAGCCGATAAATAATCAGGCGGGAGGCCAGACGTCGGTGCCGAGGAAAGAGGCGTCGCCGGCGTGGCAGCCTGACCGGAGCCGGTTCCTCAGTGCCCTGCAGCAGCCCGATCTGCTCCATCGTCGGCAGCAAGATCGCCGTCAAGAGACTCTCATCATAACGGTCATCATGCAACTCGCCGCAGGTAAACAGCTCGGGCACAACGCGCGACCATTGGCTGATGGCTCTGTGCAGCTCGCTTCTCATTCGGCGGGAACCTCCTCATCCAGAAAAACCAGCTTCCCGCGCCTTAGCGCCTCCGGATGGCGCCACTGGAGAAAGAAGAGATAGGCCAGTCCCAGGAGAATCCACAGCGCTAGCAGAGGGGCTGCCAGGTTGAGCGGGAAGGGAGGCACTGGATAGATTTGTACAGCCAGCGGGAAAAGCAAGATCACCGCGGGCACAAGCGGAAGCACCAAATGGGAGAAGAAATGGAACTCATCTTCGCGCTCGCGAATAGAGAAGACCAGGGCCGCCAGGCAGGAAGCAATATAGAGCACCAGGAAGCCGAGAGTCAGCAGGGTTCCCAACAAGGAAAAAGCGGTTGAGACGCCGAAGAGAAGGCCCGTTACTAGCGCTATGAGGGTCGCCGCCGTCACATGCAAGCCAATCGCCAGTCCGGGCGTCTGATGCTTGCTCAAGCGAGCCAGGCTGGCCGGCAACGCCCCAGCCCGCGCCAGGGCGTAGATCACGCGCGTGGTGGCATTGATTCCGGCATTGCCGTTGCCGAGCGAACTATTGATGATCGCCAGACTCACGATCACCGGTCCGCTTAGCCCCCAATAGCGTCGGCTCAACTCCACCCAGGGATTAGCGGCAGCAACATAGCCATCCAGATGGTTTACGCCCCAGCCAATCACTCCGGCATAGGAGGCCAGCACATAAAAGAGGCCGATGCCGATGGCAGAGGCGATCACCGCCCGCGGGATGGTACGCCGCGGCTGCTCCGACTCTTCGGCCAGCGGCGCCGCCGCTTCAAAGCCCAGAAAGGCCAGGAAGGCGAAGATCATCCCCTGCCCAATGCCCAGCCAGCCACCGAGCCGGCCATCGAGAGCGAAGGCCGGAGTGAAGGTAGTCAGGTCATTATGACTTCCGGCAGTAATGATCATCGTCAGACTCAACAGCAGCAGAATGCCAATCTCGATGAGGCCCAGCACCAGGCTGGCATCGGCCGAGAGTTTGATGCCGAAATAGGTCAGCACCAGCAAGAGGGCATTGCCGACCAGCACCCAGACATACCAGGGAATGGTGATCCCCGTGAGGTCGGCAACCAGGCTCTCGCTCACCGTGCCCCAGACCAGACTGATAAAGGGCAGCAGGAGCGGTTGTGCCAGCAAGAAAATCCAGCCGGCCAGAAAGCCCAAATGAGACCCCAGGCCGCGGCTGATGTAAGTATAGAGGCCGCCCGCCGAGGGAATGTGCACCGCCAGGCGCCCGATATTGGCCGCTACCAGGGCACTGGCTACGGTCGCAAGCAGCACAGCCAGCGGCAGCGAGGCCCCTGTGTAGGGGATAGCAGGGGTCAGAGCCGCCGTCACGGCAGTGGCCGGCGCCATCGAGGTAATCGATTGAAAGAGCACTTCCGATAAGCCAATAGCGTTGCGGCGCAGGGCACTCGGCCTTGCCGCTGGCTGGCCAGCGCCAGATGGCGCCGAGGCCAGGCGCTCAGGTACTTCCGACATGAAAAGCAGTCCCCCTTTCTCACCGGTTCATCGCTCGCCCTCTTTTTCTCCCGAGGTCGAGCCGCTCAAGAAAAAAAACAAGAACAGAGAGATTATTCCCTCTGTTCATCCAGCCTGGAGCTTGCGTTTCCTGCAGCGGAGGCAGCGCCGCCCTCCGCCTCCTCTCTCGCTCTCCCGTTGGTGATAGCTTACCTGCTCTCCCTCTCCCCTGTCAATAGGTTGTTGACAAAATTTATCTGTTTAGTCAATAATATCGGCGAAGTTACCCCGGCGTTGCGCGCCCAGGGGATGATCCGCTGATTGTCGCGCTGCTCCATCCGGGGCAGCCGTTGCGGCGCCAGTCAGGCCAGATCAGGTCAGTCAGATCAGATCAGGCCAGAGAATGAGCACAGGAGGCATAGCAGGCCATGAGTCAGCACTACGAGGGAGAACAAGACACGCTTCGTACAAACGCTCTCGAAGAGCGAGCGCTACAAGAAGTCCTCCACTTTCCCTTAGTGGAAGCCCTTTTTGGCAGGCGCTCGCGACGTTTTCTACTGGGGGCAGAGATTCCGGATGGGCCGTTGGCCTACAAGTCGCGCCACGAGCCGCTGCCTCTCTCCGAGCTGGAGACCCTGCTCGTGCTTCTGGCAGTGGGAGGCAACACCGGCTGGCATCACTCCATTACTCGTCACGAGCGCTACGCCCCGCACCTGGCCAATTATGCCGGCGCTGCCGGTGGACGCACGTTCCCCTCGGCGGCGGGTTTTCATACCAGCGAAATTTTCTTTACGGATGACAGCGGGACCTATTTCTTTTCGACGCGCGACGCCCCGGCGCTCGTCTCCAAAGCCGAGGACGGGACTCTCTCGCTTGTTGATCTCATCAAAGCTCATCGCGGGCGCATTCGCAAGCTCTCGGACCAGCGCATCTATCTGCCCCCTCGCGAGCCTTACATGGAGGGACACAACACCTGGGTCGCCAACCGTCCTGGTTCGCTACTGGTCATCCCCGTTGGCGATGTTGCCCAGCACACTATCGCCAATCTCTGCTTCTATACCCAGAACGGCTACTGCATCTACGACGACATCCACCGCCGCCCTATACCGGGAATCGAGCGCTTTGCCGATCTGGTCGATGTCGAGCATCCTCTCCCATTGACTTTTCTCGATCAGTACTCGCTAACCGAGTGCACCGCCGAGCTAGCGACCGCCGCCTATGCCGGTATGTTGATGCTCCAGGCCCTGGGCCTGGGCGGCTGGATGTTCGACGGCATCGATCGCCTGACTATGCTGGGCGCCAGCGGCGATCCGGAGGTACCGGGGCTGGGCTTCCGCTACGATCAGGACAGCCGTTGGGCCCAACCCAATCCCACCGGTCTGGAAGGGGTCTTTGAGGGATATTGTCCTCCCCACTATCCGACGATGCGAGCTGCCGTTGACCGCTTCTGCGAGCGCAAATTTGGACCTGGCGGGCCTTTCCACCCCGACACGCCCGGTCCCTGGAAGGAGAGCCGCAAGGTGCGCAGCAGCGCCCAGGTTCATGACGAGCGCTTCCGCGCGTGCGTGGCGCTCCAGGCCCAGTATCTTTTCGATACCTTTGGTAAGTTCCCGGCGACCGTACCGACGATCTTTATTCTGATGTACCTGCAGGCCCATCACCTGGACCTGGAGTATTACGATAGGCTCTTTGAGCCGGGGGCCTATCTCCGCACGCACGCGGAGCATTTACAGACCTGGCATGGGATCAGCAATCTCTAGCCGGAGAGCATCGGCCTCAAGAGACCGCTCTCAGCCAGGCCGCATGCGCATGAAGCCCAGCCCTGGGGAGAGAGGCGCGGAGGGGTCGAGCCCCCACCCAGGCTCTCCCCCCGGGGCAAGGGCAGGCTGGCCTGACGGTCTCCTCTCACCAGAGGCGGCTAGCAGGCAGGGATAGCAGCACGCTCAGGCTGGCCCTGGTCCCTGGGTGCTTGCTCCTGGTCTTGCTCTGGCGCAGGGCCTGGCGGCAATACCAGGCAGGCTGTTGGAGGGAAGGAGAGCAGGACGCGCTGCCCAGGGGCAAAGGGTTCGGCCTGGAGAGCGGGGAGATCGACCGTGAAGAGCTGTCCGCCCTCGCTGCGCACCCGGAAGCGCGTCACGGCCCCCAGGAAGGTGCGTAGCTCTACCGTGCCTGGCAGGAGATTGACATGGGCCTCGACGGCCTCCCCCTCCAGTTGCCCATCGTCGGCGGCCAGGCGCAGCGCCATCTGCTCGGGACGCACCACGAGCAGGACCGGGCAGCCATCGCTCAGGTGCGGCTGAGGCGGCACCTGCAGCCGCAGCCCGTCAGCCAGACACTGGCCGGCCTGGGCCTGTTCGAGCAGAGCCGGCAGACGGTTACTGGTCCCCACGAAGCCCGCCACAAAGGCCGTCCGGGGCTGGCGATAGATCTCCTCCGGTCTCCCAAGCTGCTCGATGCGCCCCTGGGCCATGACCGCGATCCGATCGGAGATCGCCAGGGCCTCCTCCTGGTCATGGGTCACGTAGATCACGGTCATCCCAAGCTGCTGCTGGATGCGCCGGATCTCTTCGCGCAGTGTCACCCGCACTGCCGCATCGAGGGCCGAAAGCGGCTCGTCGAGCAGCAGGACCTGCGGCTCAATGGCCAAGGCCCGCGCCAGAGCCACGCGCTGTTGTTGCCCACCCGAGAGTTGGTGAGGGTAGCTGCGCGCGCGGTCGGCCAGCCCCACCAGCGCGAGTAGCTCCTGTGTGCGCTGGCGCACCTGCTCCCCGGGCAGATGCCTCATCTTGAGACCAAAGGCCACGTTCTGCTCAGCGGTCAGATGCGGAAAAAGGGCATATGACTGGAAGACCATGCCCATCGGGCGCCGATTGGCCGGGCGGGTCGTGATCTCCTCGCTCGCCAGCAGAATACGCCCGGCCTCGGGCCATTCAAAGCCAGCAACCAGGCGCAGGATGGTCGTCTTGCCGCAGCCACTCGGCCCCAAGAGCGTCAGAAACTCGCCGCGCTCGACGGCCAGCGAGACGTTCTCAACCGCCCGTCGCCTGCCAAAGGACTTTCTCAATTCCAGCAGTTCCAGAAAAGCCATGGCTTTCGTCCTCTTCGGATGCCGAACAGGCAGCCCCCTGTGTCCGGCAGTGTGAGCTGTTCCAGGCATTGCAACTGCTCGCTCCCTGCTCGAGCGAGCAAGGTTTCAGCGCAGGCCCGCATTCTCAAGCTGAGCGGGCGAGGCTCCCCATCCTGGACGACGGCCCGCGGTTAGCAGCAGGCCCAAGAGGCAGAGGAGCGTGAACAGGAAACTGAGTACAGAGAGCAAGGCCGCACGGTGCGGGTCATTCTGCCCCGTGACGTCGAGATAGATCGGGAAGGTATAGCAGTTGAAGAGGCTGGCCAGGGTCAGCTCGCCCATCACCGTTGAAAAGGTCAGCAGGGCCGCGCTCACCACGCCCGGCCAGATGGCAGGCAGAATCACCAGCAGCAGCGTGCGCCACCAGCCAGCTCCCAGGCTGGCCGCCGCCTCCGCCAGCGTCTTGACATCGGAGGCACGCAGACTGTTGTCGATGGCGCGGTAGGCGAAGGGCAGAGCGATGATGACATAGGCACAGATCAGCACAAGCGGCACATCCAGCAGCGGTAGCAGGCTGTTGAGGGCCGGCACCAGGCCCAGCGAGAGCCAGGTCACCAGGGGGTTGCTGGAGGCCGCCCCGCCATATTCCTGAAGCAGGCCCGTGCCGAGGACAATGGGCGGCACCGCAAAAGGCAGGAGCGCCAGAACTTCTAGCAGGGGCCGGGCCTGGGGCAGACGCAGCCGGACCAGGTAGGCGGTGGGGGTCAGCAGGAGCACCAGCAGCAGGGTAGCGCCCACGGCCAGCCCGAGTGAGGTCAGCAGCGTCTGCCCGAAATCGGGATCGCTGAAGGCCGCACCGAGCGCTTCAAAAAGGTTGCTCCAACGCCGGTCGGTGCTCAGGCCAAAGGCCAGGGTTGTCGCCAGAGGCAGGAGCAGATAAAGCAGAACCAGCCCTAGAGCCAGCCTGGTCAGAAGATTGCTTAGCCTGCCTCCCGGCAGATCGGCGGTCCGGCGAGACGGCGCGGCCCCTCCCGTTGCGGCCCGGTTCGGATCGTGTGGCCCAAGAGAAACCATCGCTTCCTCCTTCCTCTTTCGTCTCCACTCCACGCCACGAGCCAGGTCCTCTGGCTAGCTAGCTAGCTAGCTAGCGACCCTGCCAGCGGCTGGCTCGCCTGAGCATGGCTATATAGAGGGCGACAGCGGCCAGCAGAACGACTATCATACCGACCGCCAGAGCGTCGCCCAGGCCGAAGTCGACGGAGACATTGCCGTTGACCACGAAATCGATCAGGATGGGTACCAGATTGATATTGCCCTGGGCCAGAGCGAAGGCTGTAGCAAAGGCCCCGAAGGCATTGGCAAAGAGCAGCATGGTCCCAGCCACCAGCGACGGCAAGAGAATGGGGAAGGCCACTCGCCACCAGTAGGCCACAGACGAGGCTCCCAGGTTGATAGCGGCCTCGCGCCACTCTGGGCGCAGGCCAGCCAGGGCGGGCAGGGTCACCAGGATCATCAGCGGAAGCTGGAAATAGACATAGACCAGTACCAGGCCCCAGAACTGGTAAATGCTGAATCCCATGCTGTAGAGATCGAGATGCAGCCAGCTTCGCAGGGCGATCGTCACGAAGCCGGTCACACCCAGGGTCGCCACAAAGGCAAAGGCCAGCGGGACGCCGGCAAAGTTGGCGGCGATGCTGCAGAAACTGATCAGCACCTGACGCAGCCAGCCCTGGCGCAGACTGGCCAGCCCGGCCGCCGCCAATGTCCCCAGCAGGCCACCGATGAGCGCCGTGACCAGCGAGAGGGCCAGGCTGTTTTGAAAAGCCCGTAGATTGCTGGCCTGAGCCAGCAGGCGCCGATAGCTGGCCAGGCTTAGTCCGCCGCTACCGCCGTCGGTGAGACTTCCCTCGACGGTGAGAAAGACGGGCAGGATCTCAAAGAGCAGACAGAAAAGCAGGAAGGGCACCAGGGGCGCCCAGGCCAGGACCCTGGCCAACGGCCCGGCCCATCCTCTCGCTGCGAGCCGTTCCCTCCCTGTTCGCCCTGCGGTCTGGCTGCTTGTAGCACCGGCCACCTGTGAGGCCATACCTATCCCTCCTTGGAGAGTTGGAGAGCGCGGCCAGGCTGGTCTGAGCAGGGACACCGCCCTGGCCCCGCCAGGAGCCTGGCCGGCCTGCTCGCGCGGGCAAGAGCCGCGCTCTGTCCCTGCTACGAGCCGAGCACCTGCGGTCCCCAGTTGGTGTTGACCACGGTCGAGGCGGCGGTGAGCTGAGCCAGCGACGGGAAACGCACGTTGGCATATTGCCCGGCAGGAGGCAGTTTGGCGGCTAGCTCTGGGGGGACCTTGCCGGCAGCTACCAGCTTCTGATAGCGGGCCGGATGGGCATAGCCTTTGAGATAGAAAAGCTGCCCTTCGTCCGAGAAAATATATTCGATCCAGAGACGGGCCGCAAAAGGATGAGGGGCCGTCTTGTTGATGATCGAGACATAGGGGCCGGCGATCGAGCCATCGGAGGGAATGATCACCTCCAGGTGGGGCTTGCCCGCCAGTTGATCGCGGAAGCCCAGGCCGAGATAGTCCCACATCACGGCGATCGCCACCTCCCCGGTCGAAATATTGGCAATGCTGGAGCGGGCCACCGTGAAGTTGCCGCGCTTCTTCAACTGAGCAAAGTAGTCGAGGCCCGGCTGGATGTTGTCCAGGCTGCCGCCATTGGCCAGGGCCGCCGCAAAGACCGCCAGGAAGGCGTCGTTGGCCTGACGCGGATCGCCATCGATACCGACCATGTTTTTGTAGTTCCCGCTGAGCAGCTCAGCGAAAGAGGTCGGTGGTTTCTTGACGATGTCGGTATTGATTACAAAGGCCTGGGCCCCGTAGTACTCGGTGCACCAGTAGCCCTGCGGATCCTTGAGGCCGGCATCGATGTCGTCCCAGTGGGCGTGCTTGTAGGGGGCCACTAGCCCCTGCTGAACGGCCAAAGGGCCAAACTTGAAGCCGACGTCGCCGATATCGCCGTGGGGGCGCGTTTTGGAGTTCTTGAAAACCTCTAGCTCCTGGGCCGAGGAATATTCGGCTTCGGCTTTGTAGGAGATGGGCAGACCATAGTGGCTGCTGTAGCCTGCCAGGATGTCTTTGTAGTCAGCCCACTCGGGCGGGATGCCGACGGCCTGCAGCTGGCCCTCTTTCTTCGCATTGGCAATCAGGGTTTCCATCTTGATGGGGCCGGCCAGGTTCAGGCCAGCCGTGGTGGCGCCGCTGCCAGAGCTGGCGCTCCCACAGGCCTCAAGCAGGGCCGCCAGGGCACTGGCCGAGAGGCCGGCCGTGCCCGCGCGCCTGAGAAAGCGGCGCCGACTTTGCCGACCCCAGAGGTCGCTAAATAGCAGCTCTTCCTGGCTGCGGATAGGGCGCATCAAAGGCTACCTCCCAGTCGTTGACGTGTCGGGGATGGATGACCAGCAAGTGACAATGGAGAACAAGGGCTGCACTGCCAGAGCTGCCCGCCCCGGGAGAGCGGACAGCTATCGCCGCCTGGAACAGCCACAAGCGTAAGCATGCTTGCTCTCTTCATGCTCCCTCATGGTAAGCTGAGCAGGCTAAGAGGAGGTTAATGGATGAGGATGGCCCTGTTAAGGGCCGGTTATATTTTGCCGAAGGCCGCCTTCCCACGGCCACCGAAGCTCACGGAGGCGGCAGGACGCCGCTCACCCACCCACCTTCCCTCCCTCTCTTTCCGATCGAGGTGGGCGGTACCGAAACCTGGGTGAGCAATTGATCAATTGGATGAACTCTGGTACTATAGAAGCAGGCTGGCAGATATGGCCACCTGGAGAGACAAAGGAGCAGAAGAACCGGGAACACCGCCCAGGACCAGTCGTATGGTCACCCGACAAGCCGACGCTCAGGCAGGCAGAGCGAGCCACAGACAACGGACAGCCCGGGGCAAGAGCCGGCGAGCCTTGACCCAGAGAGGGTTGCATCTCCAGAGGGCAGAGCCTGCTCGCGAGGAAGAAGGCTATTGCTGGTGGCCTGTCAGGAGACCTATCTCCTCCTCCCCGATGCTCCTCCTGACTCCCCTGTCTTTTCGGCAGCCGCCGTTCAGGTCAGCCTGTCCACTCCGAGGGACCGTTGCGGAAGGTACCCGTGGCCGACTCCAGAGGCATAGAAGCTGCCCTTCCCCCACAATGAGCCTTGTTATTGGGCTTCGTCTGCTTACCCTGCTTCCCACACACCAGCAAAGGAGGAGCAATCTTCATGGAACAGCGCATCTACCACGGTCAGCTCTCCCCGGATGGTCTGGCCGACTATCTCGTCCAGACCTTTGGCCAGGACTATAGCTTTCTCGGCTGGGGCGGTACCTCCCTGAGGACCATCGCCCAGCAAGTCGGTCAGGGGGACCATGTGCTCGTGCAGATCGCCCAGGCCCGCCCCTGGAGTGGGCGCCTGCGCACAGCCCTCGGCGTCAGCATCTCACGCCTCCCCGACGGTATCAGCGTCAGCGTCGGTCAGAGCAACTGGCTCGAGGGTCCGCTGACCGGCATGCTCTGGGGAGCCTTGTTCTTTCCGCCTCTGCTGCTCTTTCCCCTGATACGCGGCATCGGGAACTTCAGCTTCTACCAGGATGTCTGGCAGGCGATCGAAACCTACTGTACTCAGGTCCAGGCGACACGCACCAGCGCCCATCGCCTGCACAGCCTCTACTGTGCCCGCTGCGGCGCCCTCAACGACGAAGCGGCAGAGCACTGCCATCTCTGCGGCGCTCTCTTGAGCGAGGAGGTCGCCAGCGCTCCCGAGCAGGTCGACTGCCCGAGCTGCCACGAGCGCGTGGTGGCCGCCCGCTTCTGCGGCAATTGCGGCGCCCCCCTGGCAGCAGCACCAGCTCGCCGCTCACCCGAATCCGGGCCTGAGCCTGAGCAGAGCAATCAGGACTAGCCAGCGGAGCGGCCCTGGCCGGCTCACTGGGCCAGGGCTTTCCCGCCCGACAAAGCAAGAAAAGAAGGAAGGAAAGAAGGAAAGCAGAGAGGCAAGGCCCGGCAAGGCAGAGCAGGGCAAAACAGAACCGAGGGGAGCAGGCCCGTCGGGCAGCAGCGCGCATGTGGCCTGAGCCGGAGCGCTGCTATCCGACAGAGCCTGCACCCACTCTCCATCCATCAGCTATGGCGGTGGCTATGGCCTCAGCCAGCTACTGCACGCTCAACACCAGGTTGCCGCTGTAGCTATGGCCGGCGAGCAGCGGCGTTGGTACGCCGTTGACCGTTAGCGCGAGCGTGTGGCCGGCGAGGGCCGTTAGCTGCGCATCGGGAGCGATCACCAGCTTGCTCAGGTAGGAGGTCGCGGTGACCGTCCAGCGCGATCCGGAGTTGAGGGTGACGATCACGCCATTGTTGATCACTGGGGCGGGCGTATTGCTCACCTCGCCCAACTGGAGATAGTTAGCCGCCGTGATAGTGCTCACCGCATGGCGCGTCAACGAGGCCGAGATCGCCCCTGTCAGGCGAGCATGGTCGAAGGTCAAGACCATATTCAGGCCGGCCAGACCGCCGCTGGCAGCGGCCCCACCCCGTATCCCGTTGAAGAAGTTGCCCGTCAAGGCGATATTGGAGAAGGTAGCCACGGCATCGCCACTATGGACCGCCGTCACATCGAAGCTGCTGTCCCTGGTGGGCAACCCGGTCGGTTCCTGATAGACGCCAGCATTGACCAGCCTGCCGTTGACAATCACCGGCCCGGGATCATCGTTCTCCATGAGCTGCACGAGAACACCGTTGGCCGGCAGGAGGCGCGCGCCCTGCGAGCCATCAACCGTGATAGTGATGGCCTGCCCCTTATCCAAAAAGGTCGCCTCCTGAGTTCGGAAGAGCGTGCCCCCGGTCACGCTGACCGCGCCCGGCCCGTGCCACATCACGCCGAAGCGGCGCGAATTGATGACGGTAGGGCGCACCGGCAATTGGGCCAGCTCGCGTGCGCTCAGCCCAAGCCCGAGCGAGGCATTGAGCTGGGCCACCGCTGTCGGCGTGCTATCGCCATAGAAGACCGTTCCACCGCGGATAATACTGGCGTAGGTAGCGACGTCGAAGGTTGTCCCCAGGAAGCGCTCGACCGCATCGCCGATGGCATAGGAGCCATAGCCGCCTTCGCTGCCCGTGTTGATGAGGGTGCTATCGATAGCCGTGAGCTGCCCGTTCTGCCCAACGTCGCTGGAAAGGACGCCCCAGCCCTCAGAGGAGAGGATCGAATTGATGTATGAGGCTTTCGTATTGACGCCGAGCAGATTGGTGGCGCGCACATTCCCGGCGATGCTCAGCATCCAGGGAGCCGATTCCATAGAGGCCAGATCGACTGTGGGGACATAGTCTGAGGGCAGCGTTCCATCGTGTACGGCGATCAGCGAGTTCTTGACAATCACATTGGCGCCGCCCTCGGCCACGATGGCGGTGCGCACCGCCCCCGTGTTGTTGATGAGAGCATGGTCGACAACCAGCCTTGTGCCATCGCCCGTGCCCACAATAGCGGCCCCGTAGCCAACGAAGTCGGAGCGCCCGTTGCCGGTGAAGGTGATCGTGGGGTGGACTAACACGTAACTGCCCCCGGCCACATAGATCCCATTAAAGGCTTCTCCAGTGGAGACCAGGCGGATATTGCTCGCCGTGGTGGCGGTCAGCACACCCCCCAGCACGCCGGCCAGCACCGACCTGGCGCGCACGATCCCACTGCTATCGACGTAGAGGGCCTGGCGGAAGGGGAAAGTCAGGCCCTGCCAGAGCACGGGGTTGGCCTCTGCGACCGTCAGAACGACGTCGCCGCGGTAGGTTCCCGGCTGGATGGCCGTGGTAGTGCCGCCGGTGGCGGTGAGACGCTGGCCGGTCTCGATGCCGTTGACGGTGAGGGTCAGGCTATAGCCGGCAGGGGCCGCCAGGGTACAGCCCTGAGCCACCGTCAGGCGCTGCAGACGGACGGTCTGGCTGATGAGCAGAGTCTGCCCACTGCCGCAGGCGAGGTCGTCCAATGGCCGCGCCTCAACGACGGCTGTGAGCGCCAAGGATGGCAGTAGAACAGCAATCAGGGCCAGCAGGAACTGACCCAGCCGCTGGCGCGCGCAGGTGGCTGCCCTCCTGGCAGCCGGTAAGCAATCAGGCCGTGTCACGCTCGTCCTCCTTGAGCATGAGGTAGCGAGCACACCCCTCTCACCTTCAAGCCGGAGAGAGGGCCGCAGCCCGCCCCGATCCGACAGCGACCAGCGTGGTCGCCGCTCTCTTTCCCCCTAACTGCTCCTGCTTCCGCCTGGTTGCTCCAGTACCCACCCTGGCCACGCCTCGCCTCTCTCTCGCCTCTTCCCTCACAGCGGGCCTACCGGATGCGCGGATGAAAGAAGGAGAGGGCCAGAGGCCGAGAGCGGTAGAGGAGCAGGCCACAAGGCCGACGATGGCTGGTCCTCACCGCTAGTGTAGCTGCCCCCCAGCGACGAGTCACTACCGCTCGCTTCCGCTTTTTCCTTTCCGCTTGCTTCCTCCTGCCTGGCGGGCAGCGGGGCAGGCCGCCGCTTCGCCCCCAGCGCGAGTGGTATAGATGACTTGACGAATGAACCCGAAGCGGGTATAGTATACGCATAAACGTCATCCGACAGGATGAATCTGTCTCGTCATGAGAGGAGAAAAGGCCATGAGTACCGCAAATACCCCAGCTTCAGGTGCTGTCAGCGCGGGGAGGGTAAGCGGTTTTGATCGGCTGTTGGGGGCGCTGCAGAGCATTGGGCGCTCCCTGATGTTGCCCATCGCGGTCTTGCCGGCGGCGGGTCTTCTTCTGCGCTTTGGGCAGGCCGATCTGCTCAACCTGCCGTGGATGGCGGCGGCGGGCAACGCTGTTTTTGCCAACCTCTCGCTGATCTTCGCGGTGGGCATTGCCATCGGTCTAACGGGTGGCGAGGGAGCGGCGGCCCTGGCTGGCCTGGTGGGTTATCTTGTCTTCAACGGCGTCTTCAGCGTGATCATTCCGCAGGTCAACGGTGCCCCGGATCCAGGGATTTCAATGGGCGTCTTTTCCGGCATCATCGTAGGTCTGGTCACTGCTGGTCTCTACCGGCGCTTTCACGACATTCGATTGCCGGACTACCTGGCCTTCTTCGGGGGCAAACGCTTTGTTCCCATCATTACGGCGCTGGTGATGCTCGTGCTTGGGGCTCTCTTCGGGCTGATCTGGCCGCCTATCCAGGGGGTGATCAACGCTGCCGGGCAGGGCATTGTCGCCCTGGGGCCGCTGGGGACGGGCCTCTATGGTCTGCTGAACCGGCTGCTGATTCCCTTCGGCCTACATCACGTCCTCAATACCTATGTCTGGTTCCAGCTCGGCACCTATCACAGCGCTCACGGCCTGGTCACCGGCGACCTCAATCGCTATTTCGCTGGCGATCCGACGGCGGGTAATTTCATGGCCGGTTTCTTCCCCATCATGATGTTCGGCCTGCCGGCGGCCTGTCTGGCGATGATTCGCCGGGCCCACTATCGGCCCGTCGCTGCCGGCATTCTGCTTTCTGCCGCTCTGACCTCCTTCCTGACGGGGGTGACGGAGCCGATCGAGTTCGCCTTCCTCTTCGTGGCGCCTCTTCTTTTCCTGATCCATGCGATCCTGACCGGGACGGCCCTGGCCCTGTGCACGGCCCTCGGTATTCGCATCGGCTTCACGTTCTCCGCCGGCCTGATCGACTATCTGATCAATTTTAGCAAGGCCAACACCAGCCAGCCGCTGCTGTTGCTGGTGATCGGGGTAATCTACGGGGTGATCTACTACTTTATCTTCGATTTCTGCATCGCCCGCTTTGATCTGGCTACCCCGGGACGCGGCAGGACGGCCACCGACGGCCGCAGCGACTGGATTCTGCCCGAGAGCCAGCGCGGTCCGCGTCCGGGGTCGGTGGAGGCGACGGCGGCGGGGACCGTCAAGGCCGCAGCGGTCGACAGCGATGAGCAACTGGCTGCTGAGCTGCTGGCCGCCCTTGGGGGAGCGAGCAATGTCGAGAGCGTCGAAGGCTGTATTACGCGCCTGCGGCTCTTCGTGCGCGATCCCGCGGCGCTTGATGAGGCCCGCCTGAAGAGCCTGGGGGCTGCCGGGGTGATCAGACACGGCAAGATCGTGCAGGTGGTCATGGGTACTCAGTCCGATCGGCTGGCCAGCCGCATGAAGCCGCTGCTGCGCACGGGGAAGGCGGCCGGCGCCGCCGATGAGCCTGTCGAGGAGGGTCAGGCATGAGGGCAGAGCCAGGGCGCAGCTCGGAGCTGGTGGTGCTGGCGCCGCTGGATGGCGAGGTAGTGCCGCTGGAGCAGGTGCCCGATGAGGTCTTCGCGCAGAAGATGGTTGGCGATGGCCTGGCGATCGAGCCGCGGGGAGGCGTGGCCGTGGCCGTGGCTCCCATCAGCGGCAGACTGGTACGGCTCTTTCCGGGCGGACACGCCTTTGTGGTGGCCGCCGGGCAGGCCAGTCCCGAGGAGGCGGCGGTCATTGTCCATCTGGGTCTCGATACCGTGGAGCTGGCCGGCGATGGCTTCACGCTGCTGGCCCGCGAAGGCGACCAGGTCGAGGCCGGTAAGCCGGTGGTGCGCTTCGAGCGCGCGCGCCTGGAGGAGCGCGGCAAGGCCGTGGTGAGTCCGGTGGTCTTCAGCGGGAACGGGACCGTGGTGCAGCGGGCCAGGGGAACGGTGCGCGCCGGACGAGACGTGCTCTTTGTGGTGCGGCTTTAGGCGACGTTCGGCCTGGGTTTGGGCGGGGGCCGCCTGGCCTTCGCTTGACAGGACCAGGCTTCGGCTTTATCCTCAAAGCAGGAGGGAGAGGCGCGAGGAGCCTGTGAGGATCGGGCTGCGCCTCTCTGCGTTGGAAATTCCCGTTACTGCAGGCGTAGAAGCGAGGCGGCCTCGGCCTCATATGGTGGCCTGCCCGGTCCCCGGCGGCTTGCTTAGCAGGAGAGGCCGACCAGTGATCGGACCCCAGTCCCAGTCAGGGCAAGGCTGGCCGTAGCCTGAAGGGCGGAGCCGTCTTCTGCGCCAGCGGCCGGACTAGAAAAGGAGCCTGGCTATGCTCGAAGCACTTCCACGCGCCAGGTGGTCGAACAGCTATCGCCTTCTGCGGGACGGCTTGCTGCTGGCCGAGATCGGTCCCGCGCTCCGTTGTCAAGTTGACGGTCAGGCTGTTCTGGGCCGCAGCCGCCTGGTGCGCTTTGGTCGCTACGGCCGGCGCCTCTCTTGTCTGCTCGAGGTCAACGGGAGAGTGATGGCAGAGGCCCAGCCGCGGGGAGTGGGACGAGGGTGGACGATTGTGCCGGCAGGGTCCGAGCGCGCTTATCGTCTGCGCCCCAGGCGTCCGCTGGCCATGACCTTTGTTCTGGAAGAAGATGGTATTCTCCTCGGCACGATCCGCCCGCAGGGCCGGTGGCTGTGGGGAATGCGCAAGGCCGTGATTGAGCTGCCCGGCCTGCCCCTGCCACTGGCTCTCTTTGTCTTCTGGCTGGTGATCACTACCTGGCATACTCAGCATCGCGACGGTGGCGGAGGAGCGATGTGACGGCCATCTCCGACGGCTCCAGCAGCCGGCGCAGGCCACCTATCCCTTGACAGCTAACCTGACTCAGCCATATCTTCAGGGTGGACGAGCAAACCAGGAGAGGCCGGGGCAGGTTCCCCAGAGCTGACCGGCTCAGGAACACCATGTATCGGCACGTCCGCGCCCGTGCTTCCCGTCTCGATCCCGGCCGGTCTCTGGTAGAGAGGCCAGCCTGTCAGCAGATTGCCAGGCCAACACAAAGAGGGCCAGAAAGGAACGATCGTGATGCTCGAAGCTGAGCCAAGCCACTGGTATTCACGCAACTACGTCATCCTCCAGAACGGGCAGCGGCTGGCCGAAATCAAGCGCGGTCTCTTTCGCGAGCAGGGCAGCATCACTGTGGGGGGCCAGACCTGCCGCATTCGCCGCGATGGCCTGACGGGTCCTTTCCTCTACGAGGTCGATGGGACGGTCCTGGCGCGCGCCTGGATTCATAGCTTCAGACGCTTCTTTGATGTCGAGTACGAGGGGCAACGCTATAAGCTGCGCGCGCGCTCGCGCGCCCTCCTGGCGCGCACCTTTGTCCTGGAGCGCGATGGGGAGGTCATAGGGACCATCCGCCCGAAAAGCCTCTTTGGCCGCAAGCTGCTCATCGAGATGTCCTCTCTCCCCCCGACCATTGCCCTCTTTCTGTTCTGGCTGGTCATGATTCAGCTACAGCGCGAGGAGGCCGCGGCGGCAGGCGGCGCTGTGGCTGCCAGCGGCTAAGATCAGCAAGGCCGCGCGGCAAGAAGCGGAGGCGGAGCGGGCAGCACACCGCAGGCGCTGGCCAGCCCGCGAAGCTGAAGCGGAACGGGCCGTGCTTAGAGCAGGGAGAGGTCGCGCCAGAGGGCGTAGGTGCTGCTGCTGCTGAGGATGGCGCCGGCCTGCTGAACGCGAGCAACGTCCTCGGCGGTGCGGATGAAGCCGCCGGCGATGAAGGGACCGGGCAAGAGTCGGCGCAGGGTGGCGGCCACCTCGGGGAACATAATGCCGGGGAGCACCTCGACCAGGTCGGGGCCAGCGTGAGCGATGGTGCGCACGCCCTTCTCGAGACCCGAGTCGTCGAGCAAAAGCAGGCGCTGAATGGTCAGCAGCCCTTCGGCGCGGGCCGCCGTCACTAACTGCGATTTGCTGGTAATGATGGCCTCGACGCCGATCTGATGCAGATATTGGATGCCGGCGCGGTCCTTGCCCACGCCGCTGACCAGATCGACGTGGACGACCACGCGCTTGCCCCGGCTGCGGGCCTCCGCGACAAAGGGAGCGAGCTGGAAGGCGTCGCCCTTGAGCAGGAAGAGGAGCGGGGCGTCGGCCTCCAGCGCGGCCCGCATGTCCTCCTCGGATTTGAGGGCCGCCGCTACGGGATAGCGGCGCGCCAGGCGCAGAAACTCTCGCTTCTGTTCGATCATCATGGCAGGGTACCCGCTTGGCTCGTCTGTCCGGCCAGGCCGCCCGTGCATGAGTGAGGCGGAGAAGCCTGGGCAGGGAAGGGTCAGGGCACAGCGCTGCTCCCAGGTGGGGCAGGCGGCCGTTCTCTGCATCAGGGACTGGCTGAGCGATCTGGGCTTATGGTCTCAGGAATATCTATATTATAAACAGAGCCAGAAGCCTTGTCCAGCGGGACCAGGGCGGGAGAGCCAGCTCCCCCGGCCGCCAGCGCCGGCAGTCTGGAGGCCAGAGCACGGGCCTTTCCCCCTTTCAGCCCTTGACAAGCGGGCGTTTGTTCCCTATATTAGAGGTAGGGCAGAGAGTATTTCCAGCCCATCCTGCTGGCTATCATAGCGACAACTAAATCATCTCAAGACAGGACAGTGAACTGAAAAGTCCTGAGCCAGTGCTTCGGCACGGCTTGGGACTTTTTTCTTTGCTTCCAGGTTGGGCAGCGCCGTGGTGGACAGCCGGGAAGAGGGGAGCAGAGCGGCAGAGCAAGAAAGAGCGCTGGCAGGATGGAGAGCTGGAGGCGAGCCGTGCGCCGGCCGGCCAGATAGCAGGCTGGCAGCGTTGCCGGGTGAGTG
Source organism: Thermogemmatispora sp. (assembly GCF_042408735.1). Lineage (GTDB taxonomy): Bacteria > Chloroflexota > Ktedonobacteria > Ktedonobacterales > Ktedonobacteraceae > Thermogemmatispora. The sequence goes on along the minus strand of NZ_JBHOQV010000142.1, from coordinate 71,884 downwards.
GGGCGTCGGCGCCAGGGAGCGGCTGGTAGTGGCTCTGCCCACCGATGCCTGCGGGAAGAGCGCAGGAGCAGAGCGCCGCAGTTACATACAGGCAGGCGGGTATAGTGCCTGGAGGCGCCTGGCCGTGAGGGAGGGGAGTGGCGTCCAGGCTGTATATACCGACCCAGTTGGTTGACAACGGAAGATGTCACAGCAACAAGAAAGGGCTTGTCTATGGCGAAGTACGTACTCGCCCTCGATCAGGGCACCACGAGTTCGCGCGCGATCCTCTTCAACCACGACGGCGCGGTCGTCAGCGTAGCGCAGCAGGAGTTTCCCCAGATCTACCCGGCCCCTGGTCTCGTGGAGCATGATCCCGAGGCCATCTGGTCCAGCCAGCTCAGCGTGGCGCAGGAGGCCATCAAGAAGGCCGGGGCGAGCGCCACCGACATTGCAGCCATCGGCATCACCAACCAGCGTGAGACCACGCTGGTCTGGGAGAAGGCCACCGGCAAGCCGGTCTTCAACGCCATCGTCTGGCAGAGCCGTCTCACGGCGCCCATCTGCGAAGAGCTGAAGGCGAAAGGCTTCGACAGCGAGATCCGTCAGCGGACCGGGCTGGTGACCGATGCCTATTTCTCCGGCACCAAGGTCAAGTGGATTCTGGACAATGTGCCCGGGGTACGCGAGAAGGCCGAGCGCGGCGAGGTGCTTTTCGGAAACGTGGACACGTTCCTGATCTGGCGCCTGACCAAGGGGCGCGTGCACGTGACCGATGCCACCAATGCTTCGCGCACCATGCTCTACAACATCTACACGGGCGACTGGGACGATGTGATCCTCAAGGAGCTGGGCGTTCCACGCGCCATGCTGCCCCAGGTCATGCCTTCGAGCACGGTCTACGGGGAGACCGATCCCGAGTTCTTTGGCGCCCCGATCAAGATCGCTGGTGTGGCCGGCGATCAGCAGGCGGCCACCTTCGGCCAGGCCTGCTTCGAGGTCGGGATGGCGAAGAATACCTATGGGACCGGGAGCTTCATGTTGATGAATACGGGCGAGCGCGGCGTGGCCTCGAAGAATGGCCTGCTGACAACGATCGCCTGGCGCATTAACGGCCAGACGACCTACGCGCTCGAGGGCAGTATCTTCATTACGGGCGCGGCGGTGCAGTGGCTGCGCGACGGCCTGCGCGCCATCGCTTCGAGCAGCGACGTGGAGCAACTGGCGATGTCGGTGCCCGATAACGGCGGCGTCTATCTGGTGCCGGCCTTCGTCGGGCTGGGCGCGCCGTATTGGGACCCCTACGCGCGTGGGACGATCGTGGGCCTGACGCGCGGGTCGAGTATTGCCCACATTGCCCGGGCGACGCTGGAGTCGATGTGCTACCAGACACGCGATGTGCTGGAGGCCATGACGGCGGATAGCGGCGTCCACGTGAAGGCCCTGCGCGTCGATGGCGGCGCGGTGGTCAATAATCTGCTGATGCAGTTCCAGGCCGATATTCTGGGCGTGCCGGTGCAGCGCCCGAAGGTGGCCGAGACGACGGCCCTGGGGGCCGCTTATCTGGCGGGCCTGGCCACCGGCTTCTGGAGCAGTCAGCAGGAGGTGGCCGAGCAGTGGGCGGTTGATCGCACCTTTGAGCCGCAGATGAGCGCCGATCAGCGCGAGGCGCTCTACGCCGGCTGGAAGCGCGCCGTCGAGCGCTCGCTGCAGTGGGAGCGGCCCGCTTAGGTCAGCCTGTTGGCTGATTGGTTGGTTGGTTGAGCGGCAGACTGGCTGACTGGCTGGCTCTTCTCGTCCGCTCCGGCGCGGGCACGGGCGCGGGGCCACGACCTTTCTTGCCGGTGTCGGTGCCATCCGCGGGGCGCGCGCTCCGATTCGTTAGCGCTCACGCGCGCGCCTTCCCCGCCGCGGGTGGTGGTCCGGTCTGCTTTGCCGGTTCGTCCATTCGTCGGGGGAGTGATTGCTTCTGGTCTGAGTCTATTCTGACTGAGCAACAAAGGAGTTTGACCAATGGCCCGACAATTCACAGGCAGGCCCTCAGTGCTTGCGGGCCTGTGGGGCGAGTGCATCGCTGAATTCTTCGGCACGATGATCCTGCTGCTCTTCGGCGATGGCTGCGTGGCAACGTTTGCGCTCTTTACGAATATCGGGGCAAACAATGCCGCTACCCCGTTCGCCAATGAATGGATCGTGATTATCCTGGGGTGGGGCCTGGCGGTGATGCTGGGCATTTATGTGGCTGGGGCGGTCAGCGGCGCCCATCTCAATCCCGCGGTGACGCTGGCCCTGGCGGCCCGCGGAAAGTTCGAATGGGGCAAGGTTGTGCCTTACTGGATCGCTCAGGTGCTCGGTGGGTTTGTTGCTGCCGCTATTCTCTACTTTGTTTATCAGGGGGCGCTGGTCCATGCGCTGGCGCTCAATCACTTGAGCATCGGGCAGATCGCCGATCCGAATGGCTACGGCGGGGTCTTCTATACGTCGCCGAAGCCGTTCGTGGGGACCTTCGGCGCCTTCTGCGATGAGTTCCTGGGCACGGCTTTGCTGGTGGGCCTGATCTTTGCGATCACCGACGGGCGCAATCAGCCGGTGCAGGCGAATCTGAATCCGCTGATTATCGGCCTGCTGGTGGTGGCGATCGGAGCTTCCTTCGGACTGAATACGGGCTATGCCATTAACCCGGCGCGCGATTTTGGTCCGCGGCTGTGGATCGCTCTGGTGAGCGGTGGGGCAAGCCTGTCGGCCAATAATTACTACTTCTGGATTCCGATCGTGGCCCCGCTGTTGGGCGGCGTGGTCGGCGCCTTCATCTACGACTTTACGGTCGGGAAGGTACTGGAGGCCCGCGGCCTGACGAAGTCCGGCACGGCCGAGACGAAGGGCGAGGCTGTGCGCGTTCCCAGCGAGGCAGAGTAATTGGACAGCCCGGCCGCCCTGAAGGGCGGCCGGGCTGTGGCTGAGCCGCCAGCCCAGGCGCTGCGCCGCAGCGCTCTCTTCCTTCTCTCGTTCCCCCCAATGCCCACCCCACCTCTCTCTGCTCGTCCCATCCCCTTGCTCGCTCCCCAGCCATCGATCAGTTCAGCTCTCGCTCCCTGCGGGGTGGCGTGCCAGGCGCCAGCCGTCCGCCCATCGCCCTCCTGCGGCGCCAGACCATAGCAGGCCGCCCGGCCCGCAGGGGCGGCGGCGACTGCCCGGGTCGATTTCAGGATAGGCAGAGCATTGAAACAGACACAGCCTGGTTTCAGTGTAGCACAGTGCTTTCTTGCATGACACACTGAAAACGGCAAAAGTCAATAAAGGCCGCTGTCAGGAGCAACCGTATGGCAGAGCACAGTTACAGGCACGCTTTATGCAAGAGAGAAGAATGAGGGCAGGACCCCGAACGCTTTGCCTCCGCTGCGTCTCGCCTCCGGGGGTCCTGCCGCCGCCAGGTCTTGGGGGATGACCTGGCCAGATACACGGTTCGGTACAGCCTGGGCAGGCACAGGGGCGGAGAGCCGGCGAGGCTGGCCCAAGCCAGCTTGCTTTGAGGCCGAAGCCGGTCCCCGGAGCAACGGACCGCCTTCCTTTCCGCTCCGCCTGTCGCCTGCCGCGGCCCACGCCGTCCCCTGGACTTGAACGGCATGGGCGCGCGTGAGCCGCTCGACCAGGGTGCCAGAGCATGCCAGACGACCAACTGTCTCCCTCTGGCTCCGTTCCAACGAAGGAGCGTGCTGTATGCGACGCCTTTTCCTGTGGCAGAGTGCCAGAACGGCCCTGACCCTGGGCCTCCTCCTTCTTCTTCTCCTGCTCAACAGCCTGGCCGTCCAGAGCGGCCAAACGGCTGCCGCGGCCTCCACCCAGGCCCGTCCCTGGATGAACCGCGCTCTCTCGCCCGACCGGCGCGCCGATCTGCTCCTGGCCCAGATGACCCTCGACGAGAAAATCGCCATGCTGCATGGCTGGTCGGGCGGCAGCTATGTCGGCTACATTCCGGCCAACGCGCGCCTGGGCATCCCCGCCCTCGGCCTGGAGGACGGGCCTGCCGGGGTGGCCGACGGCATGACGGGCGTGACGGCCTTTCCTGCGCCCGAGGCTCTGGCCGCCAGTTGGGACCCCACGCTGGCCCGCCTCTATGGCCAGGCCCTGGGGAGCGAGGAATGGGGCAAGGGCGCCAATGTGGCCCTGGCCCCGACGGTCAATATTCTGCGCAACCCGCAATGGGGCCGCAGCTTTGAAACCCTGGGCGAGGACCCCTATCTCACAGGCACGCTGGCCAGCGCCGATATCCAGGGCATTCAGAGCCAGCACGTCATCGCCACGGTCAAGCATTACGCCGCCAACAATCAGGAGTACCACCGCACAACGGTCAGCGCGAACGTCGATGAGCGCACCCTGCATGAGATCTATCTGCCAGCCTTCGAGGCGGCGGTCAGGCAGGGCGGCGTCGGAGCGGTGATGTGCTCCTACAACAAGGTCAACAGCGTCTACGCCTGCGAGAACCCTTATCTGCTCTCGACGACGCTCAAGGGAACCTTCGACTTCCCAGGCTTCGTGATGTCGGATTGGGGCGCCACGCACAGCACTGTGCCGGCTATCACGGCTGGCCTGGATATGGAGATGCCCGATAGCACCTACTTCGGAAGCGCCCTCAAGCAGGCGGTGCTCGACGGGCAGGTGAGCATGGCGACCATCGATGAGGCCGTCCATCGTATCTTGCGCAGCATGTTCGCCATTGGCCTCTTCGATTATCCAACGACCGGCAGCCCGAGTGCGACGGTCACTAACGCCCAACACGCTCAACTGGCACGCCAGGCCGCCGAGGCGGGGACGGTCCTCCTTAAGAACAGCGGCCAGTTGCTGCCGCTGGATGCCAGCAAGCTGCATTCGATCGCGGTCATCGGTCCCGACGCTTCCGTAGCGCCCCAGGCCACCGGCGGCGGCAGCGCCCACGTCATTCCTCCCTACGTGGTGACCCCTCTGCAGGGCATCAGCGAGCGGGCCGGCAGCGGGGTGACGGTGCGCTATGCCCAGGGGATTACGACGACGGGAACGCTGCCTCCGATCGAGGCCCAGTATCTGCAGCCCCCTTCGGGCGATGGGCAGGGCCTGCAGGGCGAGTATTTTTCCAATATGACGCTCTCCGGCAGCCCGGTCCTGACACGCCTCGATAGCCAGATCAATTTCGACTGGAACGGGCAGTCGCCCGGGCCAGGGGTGCCGGCCACCCAGTGGTCGGCGCGCTGGACGGGGAGGCTGACGCCGCCGGTGAGCGGAACCTATACCTTTTCGTTGACGAGCGACGATGGCAGCCGCCTCTATCTCAATAACCAGTTGCTGATCGACAACTGGCGCGATCAGGCGACGACCACCGAGACGGCGACCGTCCAACTGACAGCCGGCCAGTCCTACGCTATCCGCGTTGAGTACTACCAGAACGGCGGGGCCAGCAATCTGGCTCTGGGCTGGAGCATTCCGGGCCAGGAGAACGCGCTGCTCAACCAGGCGGTAGAGCTGGCCCGCAGCTCGGATGTGGCCATTGTCTTTGTCAACGATGTGGAGTCGGAAGGCTCCGACCGCAGCAGTCTGGAGCTGCCCGGCGCCCAGGATCAGCTGATCGCGGCGGTGGCTCAGGCCAATCCTCACACGATCGTCGTCCTCAACACGGGCGGGCCGGTGCTGATGCCCTGGGTCGATCAGGTGCCAGCCCTGCTGGAAGCCTGGTACCCGGGCCAGGAGGACGGGAACGCTATCGCGGCGGTGCTCTTCGGCGATGTCAACCCCTCGGGGAAGCTGCCTATGACTTTCCCGCGCTCGGCCAGCGATCTGCCGGCCAGTACGCCGGCCCAGTATCCGGGTCTCAACGATCAGGCCGACTACTCGGAGGGGGTCTTCGTCGGCTATCGCTACTACGATGCGCGCGGGATTACGCCGCTGTTCCCCTTCGGCTACGGCCTCTCCTACACGACTTTCCGCTATAGCCATTTGCGCGTGTCCCCGACGCAGGCGGACTACCGCAGCCGGATCAGCGTGGATCTGGATGTGACCAACACGGGGCGGCGCGCCGGGGCTGAGGTGGTTCAGCTCTACCTGGGGATTCCTTCGACGAATGTGGCGGAGCCGCCACGCCAGTTGAAGGGCTTCCAGAAGGTCTTTTTGCAGCCTGGCCAGACCAGGCACGTGCATTTCGAGCTGGCACCGCGCGATCTCTCCTACTGGGACGTGCAGGCCCACGGCTGGGTGGTGCAGGATGGGCGCTACTCGGTGCAGGTGGGGTCGTCATCGCGCGATATCCGTTTGCAGGCCAGCTTTACGGTGCGCCGGACGAATGGGCCGCGCTATGTGAGCCTGCAGGGGCCGTCGTTGCTGGCGGCCGGCGCCAGCGCTCCTGTGACCACGCGCTTTACTAACGGCGGCGATCTGCCGGTCTCCGCTCTGCGGCTGCGCCTGCAGGGGCCGGCGGGCTGGCAGGTGCAGGCGCTCTCGCCGACGAGCTTCGGGCGGGTGGCCGCCGGAGGGACGGTCGAGACGCGCTGGCAGGTGCGCGCGCCGGCCGGCGCGTCGGCGGGCCGCTACAGCCTGCAGGCCAGCGCCAGCTTTGTGAGCGCGGATGGGCCAGAGACGCTGCACGGCTCGACCAGCCTGACGGTCCCCTATTCCTCGCTGGCGGCGGCTTACAATAACGTGGGCATCAGCGACGATAGCAATCCCGGGGCGGGCAATTTCGATGGCGGGGGCTATAGCTACTCGGCTCAGGCCCTGACGGCGGTCGGCCTGACGCCGGGGGCGACGGTGGTCCACGCCGGCCTGACCTTTACCTGGCCCGCTGTGCCGCCCGGCCAGCCGGACAACGTGAGCGCCCAGGGGCAGGCCCTGGCCGTGAGCGCTCAGGGTTCCCGCCTGGCCTTCCTGGGGGCCGCCGCCTTCGGGACGCAGTCGGGGACGCTGACGATCATCTACAGCGATGGCACGAGCCAGCAGGCCACGCTGACCCTGGCCGACTGGTACGCCAATCAGCCCGCAGCCGGCGACGAGCTGCTGGCAACGGCTGACCACTGGAACCGCCCGCCCGGCGATACGCTTGGCCCGCACGCGGTCAGCGTCTACTACACGCAGGTTCCTCTGCAGGCCGGCAAGCAGATAGCCTATCTGCTCCTGCCGACCAATGGCAATCTGCATCTCTTTGCGCTGGCCGCAGGCTGAGGACCTGAGGACGGTGCGGTGGCCGACTCCGACGGCGAGCCAGGGAGCTTCTTGCGACCTGCTCTCCGTCTGACATAGGCTGGCGGGGCGCCCTCCTTTTCCCCCAGGGTGAGCGCCTCGCCAGCCTGGCTCTGCCGCCGGAGGCGAGGCAAGGAGCGGCTTCGCCTCCCTCAGGCTCAGCTCAGCCGCCGCCGACCATCGTGACCAGCTCCAGACGGCAGCCCTCGCGCAGCCGCGCCTCGGCGAAGCGCTCGCGCGGGATAATGCTGCCGTCGAGCATGGCCACCACGCGGCCCGGCGTCAGAGCCAGGCGCTGCAGAAAGTCGGCGATCGTGCTCTCGCGCGGGACGCGCCAGGGCTGGCCGTTGGCGATAATGGTGATCAGCTCTTCCTGCTTCTCTGGGGACTCTGTCATCGGGATGCTGCCTCCCTGGTTGTCTGGTGTGTGTCGCCCACCCGCTCAGCCGGCTGTCTCCTGGGGCCTGGCCGGGGCCGAGGCGGGAGGCCACGGGGCGGCCGCCAGGGCCTGGCGCAGCGAGTGGACGGCCTGGACCACATCGGCGGCGCCGTAGATGGCCGAGATCACCGCCACGCCGTCGGCCCCGGCCTCGATGACCTGGGCGGCGTTGGCGGCGCTCACTCCCCCGATGGCCAGCAGCGGCACGCGCGGCCAGCAGGCCCGCAGGCGACGGATCAGCTCGATCCCAGCCACCGCCTCGCCCGGATGCGAGGACGAGGGGAAGATGGTGCCGGCCAGCAGATAATCGGCGCCCGCGGCCACGGCCTGCCCGGCCTCGGCCAGCGAGTGGACCGAGGCCCCCAGCCACAGCGCTCGCCCGCAGCGCCGCAGCAAGGCCCGAGCGGTGGCCAGCGGTAGCGAGCGCCGGCCGAGCTGGACCCCATCGGCGTCGACGGCCAGGGCCACATCGAGACGGTCGTTGACGATCAGACGGGCGCCCCGCCGGCGGGCCAGCGGCCCCAGCCGGCTGGCCAGCTCGTAGAGGCGAGCCGCCGGCAGACCCGGCCCGCGCACCTGCAGCCAGTCGATGCCCGCCTCCAGAGCCTGACGGGCCACCTCCTCACAGGCCGGATGGCGCTCGTCGGTCACCAGGCAGAGCAGCGGCCTCCGCTCCGGCCCAGCGCTCGCGCCCGGTCCTCTTGTTTCCTGCCTCATGCTCTCGCTCGCTCAGGATGGACTGCCCACCAGGCCGGTCAGAGGACTGCTGGGGACGGCCTGGGCCCGGCGCGGAATGCGTCCGGCCAGGTAGGCGGCCCGCCCGGCCTCAACGGCCAGCTTCATGGCCTGCGCCATCTGGACGGGGTTGCCGGCCTGGGCCACAGCGGTGTTGATCAGGCAGGCCGCCGCCCCCAGCTCCATGGCGAAGGCGGCATCCGAGGGGGCCCCGATGCCGGCGTCGACAATCACCGGCACGCGCGCCTGCTCGATGATGATCTGGATCTGCGGCAGGTTGAGCAGGCCCTGGCCGGAGCCGATCGGCGAGCCAAGGGGCATCACTGTGACGGCGCCGGCCTCCTGCAGCCGCCTGGCCAGGACCGGATCGGCGTTGATGTAGGGCAGGACCTCGAAGCCCTCCTTGACGAGCTGCTGCGTCGCCTCCAGGGTGGCCACGGGGTCGGGCAGCAGATAGTCGGGATCGGGAATGACCTCCAGCTTGACCCAGCGCGGCAGGCCCATCGCTGCCGCCAGATGGGCGATCTGGATGGCCTCCTCGGCGCTCTTGCAGCCGGCGGTGTTGGGCAGAATCGTGTAGCGCTCGCTGTCGAGATAGTCGAGCAGGGTCGGCTGCCCGGGCCGCGAGAGGTCGAGGCGGCGCAGGGCCACCGTCACGACCTCGCAGCCGCTGGCTTCCAGGCTCTGGCGCATCTCCTCGAAGCTGCGATACTTGCCCGTACCCAGCAAGAGGCGGGAACGGAAGGTCCGCGAGCCGATAGTCAGCAGGTCCTCTGTCATGGCGTTCCTCTCCTTTGGTCTTCTGCGGCGGATGCGGATTCGGCGGAGGCCTGGCGGAAGAGGCCAGGTGGCTGGCGCCAGGCGCCGGCTTCGCTCAGCGTGATACGCAGGCGGCTCCAGGCCCCGAGGCGCTCGGGGGCGAAGGGGCGTAGATCGAGATCGTAGGGCGCCGGCCGCCCCTGAAGCAGTTCGGCCACGATGAAGCCCGTTACAGGCCCGGTGATGGCTCCGACGCGCCCGTGGCCAACGGCCAGCCAGAGGCCGGGACTGCCGGGCGCCGGCCCGATGAAGGGGAGGCCGTCGATGGAGACGGGTCGCAGGCCGGCCCAGGTGCGTTCAACGGCGGCCTCTTCCAGGCCAGGGGCTACCTGGCGCACGACGGCCAGCAACTGGGCCAGGCCGCCAGCGGTGGCCGTCTTGTCGAAGCCGCGCCGCTCGGAGGTGGCGCCGACGAAGACGCTGCCGTCGGCCTTGGGCACCAGATAGCCAAGGGGACCAGCGTAGATGGTGTGGCGCAGGGGCTGGCCGCTGGGACGCAGGGCCAGGAGCTGCCCCTTGAGAGGGTAGACTACCGCCTCCTGCTCGCCCCGCTCGTGCCAGATACTGCTCCAGGCCCCGGTGGCCAGGACAACGTGGGCGGCTTCGATGGGGCCACGCTCGCTCAGGAGGCCGCGGACGCGCTGGCCGTCCCAGAGCAGTCCCTGGGCGCTTTGGGGCGGCAGCAGCTCGGCTCCGGCCAGCAGCGCCGCCCGCACCAGCAGGCGCGTGAGATGGCCGATGGCTACGTTGCCTTCGGCGGGCGAGAGAATGGCTCCGCGTACCGTGGGCGCAAGCAGCGGCTCCCGCCGGCGCACTTCGTCGGCCTCCAGCCAGCGAAGCTCGGGACGCCAGCTTTGCAGGGCGGCCAGGCCGCTGCGTAGTTGCTCGGCGCTCTTGTCGTCAAAGGCGGGATAGAGGGTGGGCAGATGCACCAGGCCGGCCCACATGCCGGTTTCGCTCTGAAGCTGCTCTTCGAGCCGCTCGTAGTGGCGCAGGCCGGCCAGGCCAAGGCGCAATAGGGGATCGTGGAGGTCGTCGGCGCCCGCCTCGGCCAACGGCGTCAGCATGCCGGCCCCCGCGTCAGAGGCCTCGGCGGCTACTCCGCTCCGGTCGAGCAGGGCCACTCGCAGCCCGGCGCGCGCCAGATGATAGGCCGCGGCCCCGCCGACGATGCCCGCTCCCACGACCACTACGTCATAGCTCGGCGCTTGCATGGTCTTGCTCTCCTTCTCTGGCGGCCCCATAAAAAAAGGCCGCTTCCCAGCCAGCCCGGGAAACGGCTTCCTGCCTGCAACCCCCTTCAGCAGCGCGTTGGGTGAAGAGGTGATGGTGAGAGAAGAAAGCGCTCCCTCCGCTGGTATGATCCAGATCAGGTGATTGCTGCAGGGTCTGCGACATGGTCGGGTCGCACTCTCAGCCCGGCTCTCCGGACTCCCCTCGCTTCCTTCATGCATGGGCTGACCGCTCTCCGCCGAGGGCGGCCAGCGCGTCATGTCACGCGACGGCGTGTTGCTCCTCAGGATGCCGCCGGCCCCCAGCAGGCAGACAGGCAGACAGACTGGCTGGCTGGCTGGCCAATCGATGCCGCGGCTCCCGATATGTAGATGATACCACACCGGGCGGCGCCCGCTCAATCGCTCCCGCCTTCTCTCTTCCTTCAGACTATCGGAAGGCCGGGCGCCGGGAGCGGCGCCGATGCTGCCCCCGATACCGACGCCGGCAGAGGCTGCCTGGCCCGCCCTGCCTGGCGCGGCTCGGCTTCGGCGAGCAGGCCAGGCAGGGCGGAAGAGAGGCAGGCGCAGCAATGGCGGCGAGGAGAGCGCCCGCGCCCTGCCCCCTTGACAAGTGGGCCGGGATATGATACATGATTCATATGTCATGTCTCGCCAGCGGAGAGAGGCGCAGCGCAGCGCCGCGCAGCAAGGAGGAAGCCGGCCATGACTCGTCCGACTCGCCCTATGCCAGCACGGCGCTGGCCCGCCGCCAGCAGCTTCCCCGCTCTGGCTGGCCGCGCTCGAGCGACAGAGAGCGGCGGCCAGCCAGCCCACATCTGCCGTGGGCTTTCCCCTGTTCGTTCTGCCTTTTTTCTCTCACCTGTTTACCTTTGCCTGGCTGTCTCTTTTGAGGCCCGCCTTTCCAGGGCAAGCATGCCAGATCGCCTGCCCCTGGCAGCACTTCATCGTCACGGGGGTGACTTATGCGCAAGATTCTGCCTCTCACGCTTGTGTGTTCCTTGCTGCTCGTCAGTCTCTGGCTGCTCCTCGCGGGAGAGGCCCGCGCCAGCGGCGGCACCTTCAGCCAGTACACCTACAATGGGCCTGCTGGCAGCCGCCCTTACTTCGTCTATACGCCGGCCAACTACCAGGTCGGTACGCCGGTGCCGCTGATCGTCATGCTGCACGGCTGCACGCAGACGCCCCAGGACTTCGCCGCCGGCACCCAGATGAACGCGCTGGCCGATCAGGATCAGTTCGTCGTGGTCTATCCTCAGCAGACGAGCAGCTACAATTCGCTCTCCTGTTGGAATTGGTTCCTGCCCGCCGATCAGGCTCGCGGCAGCGGTGAGCCGGCCATCATCGCCGGGATCGTGCAGGCCGTCGAGCAGAATACGTCGCAGTGGACGATCGATCGCAACCGGGTCTATGTGGCCGGGTTCTCGGCGGGGGCGGCGATGGCGGTGATTCTGGGGGCGACCTACCCGGATGTTTTTGCCGCCATCGCCTCGGCTTCGGGGCTGGAGTATCAGGCGGCGACCTCGCAGAGCGCCGCGACGACGGCCATGATGCAGGGGGGACCGAACCCGCAACAGCAAGGGCAGGCCGCCTACCAGGCGATGGGCAGCGCCGCCCGCGTGGTGCCGACCATCGTCTTCCAGGGGCAAAGCGACTATACGGTCTATCCGGTCAATGGGGACCAGGTTGTTGAGCAGTGGATGACGACCGATCATCTGGCTTCGAACGGCAGCTACAATGCCAGTTTCTCCAGTCCGAGCAGCAGCGTGAGCGGCCAGGTCGCCGGCGGCCATAGCTATACGGTGCAGTCCTGGAACGATGCCCAGGGGAACGAGATTCAGGAGTACTGGAAGATCAACGGCATGGGCCACGCCTGGTCTGGGGGGAGCAGCAGCGGCTCCTACACCGATCCCCAGGGTCCCAGTGCCACCAACGCTATCTATAGCTTTTTCATGCAGCACCCGCTCAAGGGGGGCGGCTCCGGCGGGACGGCGACGCCCACGAGCAGCCCCTCGCCGACGCCGAGCGCCACGGCCCCCGGCGCAACGCCGACGCCGACGCCTGACCCGACCGCGGTGGCGGCGAGCTGTCAGGTGCACTATGGGATCGTGGGCCAGTGGAGCGGCGGCTTCCAGGCCAGCCTGACGATCACCAATACGGGCAGCAGCGCGATTAACGGCTGGACGCTGCGCTTCTCGTTTGCGGCGGGCCAGATGATTACGCTGAGCTGGAACGGGAATTTCTCGCAGGCGGGCAGCGCGGTGACGGTGACGAACGTGGCGGTCAACGCCCAGATTCCGCCCCATGGGAGCCTGAGCGTGCCGCCGGGCTTTCAGGCGACCTGGAGCGGGAGCAATCCTCCGCCGACGGCTTTCTCGCTCAATGGGCAGAGCTGCGCTGTCGTCTAGCCGGGGCTTCAAGGGGCCTGCCAGATCTGTACCTGCGCGCTTTCATCACCGGTGGCAAGCAGGGAGGAGGCGGGCGACCAGGCCAGGGCCAGGAAAGCGGCCCCCCTAGCGTGACTGAGAGGTCGCCCGCTGGTACTCTCCCAGAGCTGGAGAGTGCCATCGTAGGAGCAGGAGGCGACCACGTCGCTCTGGGGCGACCAGCTCAGGCCGGTGACTGTGTCGTAGTGCCCCTGATAGGTCTGCAGCCGCTGACCGCTGGTGGCCTCCCAGACCTGGACGGTCGTATCCGCCGAGCCGGAGGCGAGGAGGCGACTGTCGGGCGACCAGGCCAGGCTGGTGACCGAGCGGCTATGGCCCTGGTAGAGCAGCTTGCGACCGCCTGAGACGGCTTCCCAGATCTGGACGGTGCCATCGTCTCCTGCCGAGGCGAGCAGGTCGCTGGATGGCTTCCAGGCGAGGGCGTGGACGCTGCCACTATGGCCACGATAGGTCATCAGGAGCTGGCCACGCTGACCGTTCCAGATGCGCACGAGGCCATCGTCTCCTGCTGAGGCCAGGATCGGGCTGGCAGGTTGCCCAAACCAGGCAAGAGCAGTCACTGGACCCCGATGGGCACGGTAGCTCAGCCGGCGTTGACCGCTTCTGGCTTCCCAGATGTGAATGACGCCGTCGGAAGCTGCTGAGGCGATGTAGACGCCGTCCGGCGACCAGGAGAGGGCCAGGACATCGCTTTGATGACCACGATAGAGGCCCACGGGCCGCCCGCTCCCGGAGTCCCAGAGATGGACGCTATGATCGCTGGAGGCGGAGGCCAGCAGGGTGCCATCGGGCGACCAGGCAATAGCCGTCACCCAGTCGCTATGACCCTGGAAGGTCAGGGTCGGCAGGAGCAGGTTCGGGCTGGCGCCCTCCGAGGCATCCGGCTCCTCCCGCGAGGCCAGGAGCGAACCCAGGGTTTTGGCGGACAGACGCCAGAGCAGGAAGCCACCTAGACCGAGGCCCAGCCCCAGCAGGAGGCGCCGCGACCAGATGCCAGAAGCAGCCATTCTGGCGCGAGCAGCGGCCTGCGCTCTCTGTTGGCGTAGGCGATAACGCTGCCAGGGCGTGAGAGCCTTAGCTCTTCTTTGTTTTTGAGCCTGGCCGGCTCCTCCTGCGGCGGGCTGGGGGGAGGAGACGGCGCCAGGCAAGGGGGCGCCGGCCGACCCAGAGGGAGTGGAGGGCTTGGGCTGGCGACGGCGCCCTGGAGCTTTAGTGACCTTGCCTTTCTGGTGTTTGCCTTTGTGTCGCCGGGCCAGTGGCTCAAGCCGGTCAAGGACGGCGCGCGCCGAGGGTGGGCGCTGCTCCGGGTCCATCGCGAGCAACTGGGCGATCAGGTGGGCCAGCTCCTCGGGGACCTCGGGATTGAGCTGCTCCAGGGGCGCGAAGCGAAAGGGTTGCTCGCTGGGATCATGCCCGCTGAGCAGGCAGTGGAGCACGGCTCCGAGCGCGTAGAGGTCGCTGCGCGGGGTGGTCTGCTCTCGCCCATACTGCTCCGGGGCGGCAAAGCCCGGGGAGCCAAGGGCGATAGTGTCATGAGCCTTGCCCGGCTTGAAGTGGCGCGCGATGCCGAAGTCGATCAGCAGCAGGCGACCGTCGCTGCGACGGCGCATGATGTTGGCTGGCTTGAGGTCGCGGAAGATGATCGGGGGCTGCTGCTCGTGAAGGTAGATCAGTACCTGACAGAGCTGACGGGCCCAGTCGAGGACTTGCCCCAGAGGCAGGGGCCGCTGGCCCGCGTGCTGCTGGATGGCCTCCAGGGTCTCGCCCTCGATGTAGTCCATGACCAGATAGCTGGCATCCGGCTCGCTCCAGTAGTCGTGGATGGCCGGCAGGCTGGGATGGCGCAGCCTGGCCAGGAGCCCGGCCTCCTGCTGAAAGGCCTGTTCGGCCTCCTGGCACTCTTCGGGGCTGAGACGACGCTTGTAGAGGCGCTTGAGCGCGACCTGGCGCGCCCCCAGGCGCTGGTCTTCGGCCAGAAAGACGGTGCCCATGCCGCCCCGGCCCAATTCGTGCAGCAGGCGATAGCGTCCGACGAGTAGGGCACCCGGCGCCGCCTGGGAGGTGGCCAGCGGCTCCTGACAGTGCCAGCAGTGGGTGGCACCCGCCGGGTTGGCTGCCCCGCAGTGATCGCAGAAGGATTCTTGCGAAAAGGTCTGGCTCATAGGCTTCTCTCCAGGATGGCATAATGGGCGGCGGCCGCGGCGGTCGGTCCGGCGGGCCGCCCGGCGAGCATCTTGCCTCTCCAGAGTGGTTGGTCCGGCTCCCTCTCTGACTTCTCCCCCGACTCTGGCTGGTTCTGGTTGGTCCGGCCGGCTGGTCAGGCCGGCTGACGCCCCAGACGGCGAGCCAGCTCCAGAGGGTAGAGAAGTCGTCGGCCTGCCTGGCCTGCATCTCGGCGATGATCTGCTGATAGAGAAGAACGCGTCAGGCAGCGGCGTTCCAATCGGGCGCTCGCCGACGCCGGCCCGCCTGGGGCGGCCTGGCCGAGGGCGAAGAGGCGCTGGTTGGCTGGCTGGCCGGCTGGCTGGTCTTCAGCGGCCCTTCTTCGGTCTCGGTGAGGCAGATAATGCCGCCAGGCTTGTGGAGGCGTCGGCGCTCGCTCAGGCGGGAGGCCCGGGCCGTCGATGTCATGACGCTGAAGAGGGAGCGCCCGTTGATGAGGTCAAAGGAGGCAGGCGTCGGTAAAGGTCAGCGGCTGTCTGATCTCTCCAACGGCAAAGGCCAGGTTGGTCACAGGCCACGGCTGCGGCCCGGGGCGCGGGGAAGTCGATGAGGCCGGGACTGAGGTCGACGTCGATGGCTTCAAGGGCCGGACGGTCAAAGGGGACCTGCATGGCTCAGCCGTTGCGCCGGGACCTCGGGCCAGATCGAGGATCTGCCCTTCGGGGAGGAGGCCGCTCACCGCTTCCGTGCGAAGATCGTCCTGCTGTTTGAGGCTCGCCAGCCCGGCGACCTGCCCGGGACTGGCTCCCGATCGGCAAGCTCTTGCTGCTCCATGTTGCTGCTCCTCTCTTGGGCTGATGGGCTGGTCAGGAGTGGCCGCTCTGTCAGGCCGCTGGTCGATGGGAGTCTCAGGCCCGCCACTCCTCTTGCTTAAAGCAAGGGGTCTGACGCCGCTTTTTCCCTATCTGGAGGATAGCAGCCCGGCATGCCGCTTGACAGGCGGGCAAGGTGTGCTTCTCATTCGCCTCGCTCTGGGCCGGGGCCGGTGCCTATCGACAGTCGCTTGCCGCTGCCTCTGGGAGGCGGCACGGGCCAGCTTCGGATCGTCGAGGGGGGAGTCGGCGCGCGGCCGGCAGGAACCTGGTGGTCCAGGCAGCAGCGAGGGTCCGAGGCCGGCGGCGCGGACCCGCCGGCCGGAATGCGACTCTTCTGCCTGGCCGGGACGGCTCCGGCGCCGTGGCGGGCGGCTCGCGGGCCGCTCTCGCCCCGGTCCTGGTCTGGGATGCGAGCCGGACCGGGCAGGCTGCGACGATTCTTTGGACGGCTGCTCGCCGGCCAGAGGCGCTGGCGCAGACGGCGCGGCGAGCAGAGCCGCGGCCTCCCGCGGGTGGGCGGGCGGTGGGCGCGCCGCCAGAGCGGCACCCGCCCACCCGCCAGGCCGGTTGGCTGGCTGGCTGGCTGGCCGAGGAGCGGCTCTAGGGCTGGCCCTGCTCCGGCAGCCGCTGCTGGAGCAGGTCGCCGAAGAAGGCCAGTTGGGCCCGCTCGGGGACGATGGTCGGCACGAGCAGGCTGCGGTCGAGATATTTGTTGCCCCGCTCGCAGGAGGTTTCGGGCAGGAAGAGGCAGGCGTGGCAGGCGGCCTGATGCAGGGAGCCATCGCCAAGGGCCGTGTGCTCGGCACAGAGCGGGTCGGAGGTGCAGACCTGCATCTGCTCGAGGGCGGCGCGCAGGTGGCGCCCAAGCTGCTGCGGCTCCCCCAGGCTGACCAGGCCGCCCAGGGTGCCTTCGCTGTCAGGGGCGGCGGTGTAGAGCAGGATGCCCGCCATCGGCCCGTTTTCTTCTTCCGGCCCCAGGGCGTAGACTCGCTCGCGGATGCTGGCCGCCCCATAGCCGCATTCCAGGGTCAGTTGACGGATGAGGGCATGGGCCAGGGAGTGCAGGAGCACGTAGCGCAGGCCCGGGAAGGTCAGTGGCTCGGCGGCCAGGCCGTGTCGCCGCCGCCAGTCGCTGTGCGCCTTGAGGAAGTCGGCGCTGTAGAGGGTGGGCGCCAGGCGCTCTTCCCAGGCTCTGAGCGGCTCTTCGCAGAGCTGCAGAAAGATGCCTTCGCCTCGCACTTCGATGGCCGGCACCCAGCGCGGCCGCCGCCGGCTCAGGCTGACGCGCTGCGGCTTGCTCTGGGGACCGGCAGCCCCCAGGTCGAGCAGTTCATCGGGGGCCTCGATGCGCGTGAAGCCGATCATGGCCTGGACCTCGCGCAGGCGTTCGACCAGTACTACGCGCTCCAGGATGCCGGCGTAGCCCTCCGGGACGGCCACGGGCTTGAGGCGGAAGTCGTCGGTGTCGGGGGCGCTCTGCGGCTGGCTGAGGATCCGCCACTCCGGCACTTTGAGCAGGAAGGGCCGGCTGTGGCGGCCGCTCGCTTCCTGGCCTGCTTCTTCGGCCTCCTGGGCGCGCAGGCGCTGGGCGACCACGGCCCAGATCTGGCCATCGCTATAGGGTTCGAAGGGGCCGGCGAGCTGGCCGATGCGCCGCAGCAGGGCCACTTCTTGCTCGCTGGTGGCCTTGGAGAGCAAGGCCCAGTGCTGGATGACGAGCTGCTCTAGCGGGTCCTGGGCTTCCGGCACGGCCAGGGTCGAGAGGCGCAGGGAGAACCAGCTATTGGAGGCCCCCAGCAGGATGGCCCGCGGTTGCTCGCTGCAGTCTTCTCGCTGGCGCAGGTGGGGATGGCGCCCGGGACAGGGCGGCAGGTATCTGGCGGCCTCCTGGCCAAAGGCGTCGGACATGGGCTTCTGGGCGCCGCAGCTTTCGCAGCGTACCTGGATATCGGTGACTTCTCCGCTGACGCCGATCTCGATGAGCTTGAAACGCGGGTAGGGACAGGATTTGCCCTGGTGCAGGTAGTAGTGCCAGGGGAAGTCGTCGAGGTGGCCGTTGCGACAGGCCAGCAGGAAGCGGGCCGGCAGAACGGTCGGCGGCTTGGGGCGCCGGGGACAGTGGGAGTGGACGTAGCGCGCGCGGTCGGGATGGAAGGGGTCGGTCCGCAGGGCGAAGAGGTTCGAGCTGAGGGAGGCCAGGGTGCGACAGGCCGGGCAGAGCAGCCAGCGCGGAAAGGAGGTGACGGGGATGCCGACCAGGGCGCTGGTGTCGAAGGGGTTGGGGGGGCCTTCGTCTTCGGGGGCGCGCGGCAGGGCCTGCAGGCGCTCTACCTGCGGCCCCAGCACGGCCCGCACCGATTGGAGGAGGCGCTCCTCGTGGATGACTTCGACGCCGCCTGGCCGGCCGTAGGGCAGGGTGCTCTCCCACTCTTCTAGCCCCAGGACAAGGACGGAGAGATAGGGCAGGTCGACGATGGCCCCGATGCCGTAGGAGAAGAGAAACTGGCTGGGGCGCAGTTCGCCGACGCGCTGCCAGCGGCGGCCTTTCGGCTGCAGGTGGGCCGCCGGCGGCTGGGGGTTGCTTTGGCTCGCTCCATTTCCACTCATTCCTCAGGTGCTCCTTCTACTGGCAGGGATGGACTGACGCCGTTGGTGAGGTCGGTCCGGCCTCCGCCGGGTGGCTCGCCCTCGGCCAGGCTCTCCGCTCCGGCTTCGGGCAGGTCCTCGTCGGCCGGCTGGTCTTCGTTGGTGTCGAGAATGAGCTTGACGGTCGGTTCGACGTCGCGCAGCGAGTCCAGGCAACTGAAGAGGTTCCAGGACCCCTGCCCGGCGTGCTTGAGCAGGCCAACCCGCTGCTCGCTGGCCTGGTCGATGTAGCCCAGCAGGGAGCCGGAGCCTTCTTGCTCGCGCGCGCGCGCCGTCCAGGCTTCGAGGCGCTGGCGCAGCATCTGTTCGACCAGCTCGCCACAGCGGGGGTCGCCGGTGACGGCCCGCGCCCGTGCCGGCAGGTCGCTGAGGGCGGCCCGCTTGTAGCGCTGAAAGGCCAGACGGTAGTCCGGCAGGCCGACGCGCTGGGCCCCCTCGTTGGCGTTGAATTCTTCGCCGAGCAGGCGCAGGTAGCCGACCAGGAGGGCCGTGAGGCCGCGGTCAAGGGCCCGCGCGGCAAAGGGGGTGACGGAAATGGCTTCGACTTGCCGGTAAAAGGTGGCGTGGTAGTGCTCGAAGGCTTCGTAGTGCGAGAGGTCGCGCGGGCGCGCCCAGTTGAAGACGACGCAGACCAGCCCGGGGGCGGCCCGCCCGACACGGCTGGTGGCCTGGATGTATTCGGCGGTGGTCTTGGGCTGCCCGCTGACTACCATCAGGCCCAGGCGCTTGATGTCGACGCCGACAGAGAGCATGTTGGTGGCCAGGAGGACGTCGATGGGCCGCCGCTCGGGGCTGGCCTGGCCGGGGCCGGGCAGAAAGGGCCGCTCGAGTCGGTCGAGGACGTTGGGGATGTCGACCGAGCTTTTGCGCGAGGTCAGTTCTTCGAGTATGAGCGGGCGGCGCCGGGCGAGGCCCCGCCTGTCCATGCGCTCGAGGCGCGAGCGCACGTCGTCTTCGACGAGGCGCCGCATGCCTCCCAGTTCGTTCATGGAGTTGAAGTAGCCGACGAGGGTCATCCAGGGGTCGACGCTGGCTCCGTGGCGCTCGTAGAGGTATTGGGCGGCCGCCAGACAGGCGACATAGACGCGGATGAGCACGGCTTTGAGTCGGCGCCCGCTGGCGCAGATGCCCAGGTAGCGCCGCCCGGGCTTCTCGGGACGCTGGCGGGCGAAGAAGTTGTCGGCGACGTTGAGGCCGGCGGGCGGGAAGAGGGCGGCCCGCCTCAGGAAGAGGGCATGGATCTGCTCGCTGGCGCGGCGCACGGTGGCGGTGGCGGCTATGACTTTGGGCCGCACGCTCCGGCCGTCAATCTCCCAGGTGCAGAGCCGGTCGATGAGGCTCTCGTAGAGGGCGACCAGGGAGCCGAGCGGCCCCGAGATGAGGTGCAGCTCGTCCTGAATGATGAGGTCGGGCGGGCGCAGCGGCGGGTGGCTGAGGGTGCGCGCCGCCGGCAGGGGGGCGTAGGGGCCTTTGTGGATGGCGTGATGGCTGTCGTGGTCCGGCAGGTCCGGTCCCCAGAAGCCATGCCGCTCGCAGCGCCTCCTGACTTGCCCAAAGAGGATCTGGGTGGCGCCGCGCCAGGGAAGCTGGGCGAATTTGTCGACGGTGGCGATGAGGAGGGTCGGCGGCTGGCGATAGATCTCTTCGTCGACGACCAGGATGGGCAGGCCCTCGGGACTGTGGCGCCGGCAGAAGGGGCAGCGGCCCGCTACGTCGCCGCAGTAGATGAAGGTGCGCCCGCGCCCGCTGCCGACCGCTTCGGTGCGGATGTCTCTGCCAGGCTCGATGGGGCAGCCACACCAGGGACAGGCCAGGAGCTGGTGCGGGCTGCCGATGCCGCCCAGGCTCCCCAGGGAGGAGCGCCGGTGGGCGTGCTCGATGGCCTGCTGGCTCTGCTCGGTGGTGTTGGGGGTGGTGCGCTGGCCTACCCAGAGGCCCAGACGAAAGGGCACCTGCCCCCAGCGCTCCGGCTCCCGCCGGCGAATGAGTTCGCAGGCGCAGACGAGGGCGGCGGCGCGCTGGAATTGTTGCAGGGTGAGCAGGCGCAGGGTGTAGCGCATGAGGACGGCGACTCCGTGCTCTCCGTCGCGGCCGCCAACCGCTCCTTGCAGACGGCGAATGGCAAAGGTGTAGGCGCTCAGGCCCAGGTAGGCTTCGGTCTTGCCGCCTCCGGTGGGAAACCAGAGGAGGTCGGCGATGGCTTGCTGGGGGTCGGCGCTGCGCTCGGGATGGCGCAGGTCGCTGAGGGCCGGCAGGTTGAGAAGGATGAAGGCGAGCTGGAAGGGACGCCAACTGCGCCCCTCGGGCCGGTCGTAGGCTTCTAGCGGGTCGTTGCGGCCCTGGCGCCGCGCTTCGGCCCACTGGCTGTGCAGGCGCTGCTGCCACATGGCTTCGTTCATGAAGGCAAAGGCTTGCTGGACGTGCTGGTCCCTGGCCAGCAGCTCGATGCCGGCTCGGATGCGCTCGCTGGCCCGCCGGCATTCGGCCAGGGCACGCTCGGCGGCTGGCCGGTGCGGCCCGAGCAGGCTGGCGGGTTCGTCCAGGCTGGCTTGCTGGCGCTCGATCCAGGCGTTGTAGGCTTCGACGAGCGGCAGCAGGCGCGCGCGATAGTCGGCCGGGGGCAGCTCGGCCAGGGCTTTCATGTCGAGGAGCAGGGACCCCAGCTCGGGGAGGTCCTCGGGGCTGGGGGCTTCAACCGGCGGGACCTCGTAGACGGGGATGACGCTGGTGCTCAGGCGCGTGGCGCGCGTGGGATCGCCGGGCAGGATGTCGGCATGGACGCTGATGTTGTGGCCGATGGCAAAGGTGAGGTGCTGCCGGTAGAGCATGGCCATCTGTTGCTCTTCGGGGTCGCTGCGGTTGCCCGCCGCCGGCTGCTGGCTCTCGAAGAGGCTCTGGCGAAAGATGGGGCTGCCGTCGGGGGCGCTGACGCTCAGTTCGGGCTGGAAGAGCCAGGCGCTGTCTCTGAGACGCTTCGGCTCCTGTTGCTGGTTGACGAGGAAGAGGGAGACCAGCCAGCGCTGGCCGATGCGCCGCGCCAGGCCGCGTACGAGGACGTCGGGCTGCTCGTCGCAGGGGGCCCAGGGGCCAAGTTCGCCGATGCGCAGGGGGAGCAGGGTGCTGCCGCGCCGCGGCTGGCGCTTCCAGACCTGGCGCGAGCGCCTGGCTCCCTCGGGCAGGTGCTGGCTCTCGGTCCGCTGGTAGTGCCCCCAGGCGGCCTCCACTCGCAGGGCCTCGGCTCCGCCGTCGACGGTGAAGCTGAGGCCGATGGAGGAGGGACAGAGGCTGGGACTGTAGAGGGTGCTCTCCTGGCCGCTGGCCTCTTCTCCGCTCTCTTCGAGCGGGGAGCGGTCGTCAAGCTGCTCGGGCTGGGTGCGGGCCCCGCGCGGGGCCAAAACGCCCAACAGGTAGCGCTCGCTGACACGGTCGTCTTCGACTTCTTCTTCCGGCCCGCCGGCCGGCCCGAGCAGGTCGTTGATGATGAGCTGCTGCAGTTGCTGGCGCAGTTGCTCGGGACTGGGCGGGGGCGCCGCCCCGGCCGCGACCGGCCCTCCGTCGGAACCGGCCCCGGCGGCAGGCTGCTCCCGCCGCCCCCGCTCTTCTCCGGCTGCCGCCGCTGCTTCTTCTTCCTTTTCCTTGTGGTTGTCGGGTGTGGTCATGCTGTGCCTTCCTCTCCGGCCCGCTCAGCCCGCCTGCCTCTGGCCGCCCGAGGGGCCGGCGCCGCGCAGAACGACGGTGAACTGGAGTAGAAAGGGAGCGCCGGGGCGGACGCAGCAGTGGTGAACGATGTCACTGGCTCGCTCAGGCCTGGGCCATAGACCGGCCAGCGCTTTTGAAAGAGGGCGTCGGTTGTGAGACCGAACCCCGGCTCCTCCCTTCTATTCCCATTAACGAAAGGAAATATATCGAGTAACATGAAGAGTTTTTCATGTAGATGCGCCGGGCGGCGGGCGGCCCGGACCTGCCTGGCCCGGCCCGGGCCGCCCGGCTGGGCTGGGCCAGGCCGGGCTTAGCCGCGGGCGGCTTTGGGGGCGGCCTCACCCTGGTCGTCGTCGCCCGGCCGGCCGGCGGGGCCGGCGGGACCGTCGGCTTCGCCGATGGGGATGAGCGGCCCGACCTGGTAGGCGGCGGCGGACTCGCGCAGGCGCCGCGCGGGTGGCCCCGGCTCCGGTCCCGGCTCCGGCCCCGACCCGGGCCGGGGCCGCTCGCCTTTGGGGGCGCCGGGGCGGGCGGCGCTCTTGCCCCTGGCCGGGCCGCCGCTGTGCAGGCCGAGGGCAACCTCGTGGGCGTAGCGCCGGTGGTTGAGGGCCAGCAGGCGCTGCAGGACCGCCCGCCGCGCCTCGGGGCTGAGGGTGTAGCGCAGGCCCTGGGGGGTCTGGTGGAAGCCGTGGCCCAGGTCAAGGTCAGACCAGCCGTAGGCGCCGGCAACGGCCTGGTCCATCTGGCGGTGCAGGGCGCGCAGCTCGAGGATCTCGGGCCGCTCGTCTCGGGGGTCGTGGAAGCTGTTGTAGAGCTGGGTCAGGCCCACCTGCCAGGCGCGCATGATGGCCTGCCGCCGCTCGTAGTAGCGCTGGCCGATCTCTTCCAGGCCGCGCAGGCCCTCCTCCTCCGGAAAGGGAAAGGTCTCGAAACAGTCGGAGGGCGAGTAATTGAGCGCGCGGGCGAGAGTAGAAGAGTATGAGCGGGCCCAGATCTCATGAATGCTGGACTGGATGAGCGCAAAATGCTGCCATTTATCTAATACGAAAACGCAGCATTTATGAGCATAGACCCATCCGGTAGGACAAAAAGCAGCAGCAAGATGCGTTGTAACTAAAGCAATGACCAGCACCCGCTCCTTACCCTCGATGGCGGCGTGCAGCTCGGGCCGAGTGCGCAAAAAACGCCACCATTTTTCCTTGCCTTGCCTGTCATTCTGGCGCTCGCGCTGCGGTTTGACCTTCTGGCGCACGATCTGCAGGCAGGCGGGGTACTGCTCGGCGCGCTCCAGGGGCCAATCGTGGAAATTGATCACCCAGCGGCTGGGCGACTGGTCGGGGCGCGAATTGAGGTCCTCGCCGTTCAGGTACGGAAAGAGCACCTCGCGGTTGCGCGGGTCCCTGGCCAGCAGGGCGGCGGCCTCCTCCGGCGAGAGCACGAAGCCCATCCCCAGCACGTACGAGCCGATAAAGGACTTGCCGGCGTTGGCGGCCAGGCGGTAGGGTCGGCCCTGGCCCTCCTCGCCCGCCGTCAGAAACGGCGAGATGGCCGCGACCGGGCGCTCATCCAGCCGGCAGGGGCCGCCCCAGGAGCCGCGGTAGAGCCAGACCTGGGCCACCTCCAGGCTGGCCTCGCCCGGCCAGCGCCGGCTGCGCACCGCCTGCACGATCGACCAGCCGCGGGCCACGATCTGCTCCAGGCCCACCTCGCGCGTATCCCCCTGAGCGATCGTATTCGTCGCCAGCAGCCCGCACAGCCCGCCCGGGCGCACCAGCTCCGTCGCCCGCAGATAGAAGTAGGCGCACAGATCGGCGCTGCCGCGCCGGCCCCCGGCCAGCCAGCGCACCAGATACTCGCGGTAGGGCCTCCCCAAGGCCCCCGTAATGCGCTGGCCCCCCATAAACGGCGGATTGCTGACCAGGGCCATAAAGCCCGTCCGCGGCTCATCCAGGCTCCCCTCCAGATCCTCCACAAAGACCTCGGGAAACTCCAGGCACCAGTGGAAGGGGCGGCGGCCCCCGAGCAGGGCATCGACCAGCGCGCGCAGCCGCTCGTAGGCCCCCTCCTGCGCAGCCCGCGTCAGGGCCGTCAGCGGCTGGTGCCAGACCTCCTGCAGGCCCGTCACCAGCACATGATACTCATCCAGCAGACGGCCGGCCTGGCGCCGGCGCTCCTCCTCCGGCAGCAGCTCCAGCGCCACCAGCAGATCGGCCCCCAGGCGCAGCAGAGCCAGGGCCGCCTCCGCCTCCTCCTGCCACTGCTGCTTGAGGGCCACGGCGTAGAGATCCGTCTCCGCCAGAGCGTGGATGCGGCGGCGCCGCTCGAGGGCCAGGGCCAGAGCCTGGCGCAGCAACTCCCCCAGCCAGGGCTGCTCGGGCGAATCGGCAGCCAGCGAAAAGCGCAGCACCTGCCGCAGATGGAGGCCCAGCAGGGCATCGCCGCAGCGCAGAGCATGGCCCAGGAAAGGCAGCGGGCGCCCGCGGCGCATCGTCACCAGCCAGAGCGAGACCTGCGCCATCTGCACCGCCAAAGGATTGCGATCCACCCCATAGAGACAATGCTCCGCCACCAGGCGCAGCGCCAGCGCCTCCCGCTCCTCCGCCTCCGCCGGCAGCGGCTCATCCAGCTCCTGGGAGCGCGGCAGCCCCTCGGGCGTCAGGGCCGCCAGCGAGGGCAGGGCCGCCGCCTCCGGGGGCAGGGCGGCGGGCGCCGGCGGCGCCTCATCCCCCGCCGGCAGCGGCTCCCCGGCCAGCGACAGGCGGCGGGCGGGCCGGGCCTCCACCCGGGCCTGGAGGGCCTCCGCCTCCTCCGCCGCCCGCCAGGCCTCCTGCAGCTTCTCCGCCAGAAAGCGGCCGACCTGGACCAGAATCGCCCCCGACCCCATAGCAAAATCGCAGACCCGCAGCCCCAGAATAGCGCGCGGCGAGCGCAGGCGCCACTCCTCGCGCGGGCGCCCCTCGGCCAGCCCCTCATAGACCAGCGGCTCCAGAGCCGAGCGCACCAGCTCCTCCGTCAGCCAGCGCGGCGTATAATGCGTCCCCGTCAGGCGGCGCTCCGGCCCCTCCGTCACATAGAACGAGCCAGGCAGAATCACCAGCGGCCGCCCGAAGGTATCCGTCCGCAGCAGCCCGGCGAAGCGGCAGACGCGGCCAAAAAGCGCCTCATCGTTATTGCAGGCCGTACGCAACTGATCCAGGCGGAAAGGCCACTGCTCCGGCGGGCGATCCAGCGCGCGGGCCAGGACGGCCGCCTCGGTCCCCGTCCGCTCCGCCAGAGAGGCCAGCAGCGCCTCGCGGCCCGCCGCGGCCCGCTCCTCCAGCCAGCTCAGCGGCAGCTCGCACTCGCGGCGGCGCGGCCAGGCCAGACCGAGGATCGGCTCCGAGGCCCGGCGCACCCCATGATCCAGCAAGCCCTCATAGACATGGCCGATCTGCTCCACATCCAGAGCGCGGAACGAGACCCGGCGGCGCTCCAGCGAGCCATCCAGCCCGCGGGCCTCCAGAAACTGCAGAGCCTCCAGCAAATGCAGCACCGTCCGATTATGGACCCGCGGCGGCCGGGCCGGCGTCTGATACCAGAGCGACCCCTGCGGGCGGCCCTCCAGGAACGGGAAGCGATCCGGATCGAAGAGCGAGCCGCCGTAGGCCGGCAGCTCCAGCTCCGGGTGAGGCGAACCGGCGAAGACCAGGCGGAAAGTCGCCAGCAAGCGGCTCCAGGCATCGAAGCGGCGCTCGAGCACCTCCTCGCTCACCTGATCGGCCAGCTCGCGCAACTGAGCCTGCAACGTCGAGACCGCATAATGCTGATCATAGATCGGATGACCCAACAACAACAGCCCGCGCTCCTCGGCCGACAGCAGCACCACCAGGCGCATCATGACCGTCAGAGCCGCCTCGAACAAGCCCTCCTCCGAGACCGAGCGCAGCAGCGAGCGCTCCATATCGCGGTCCACCTCATCGAGCGACTGCACCAGCACCTCCAGAGCGCGGCGCACCTGGTAGCCGAGCTGAGTCGTCACCTCCTGCTGATAGGCGGCGCTCTGATCGAGCAAGCCCTCCAGGGTCTCCTCCGGAGGCACCCCGAAGAGGCGGGCCGGAGAGAGCAAGGCCCAGAAGGAGCGCAGAGTCAGCGGCTCCTCCAACCAGAGCGGGGCCGACCAGGTCACATAGCAGGTCGTCTCCCCGCGCGGCGCATGGACCAGCATCCAGCGCTCCCCATTGGTCACCAGGCCCAGGCGCACCCCGCAGGCATGCAGCAGCTCCATCATGCGCGTCGCCGGCGAAGCCAGCCACTGCGCGCGGGGAGGAGCCTTCTCCAGAGACTGCGTCGGCGGCCAGAACTGCACCAACAGGCGCGGGCGGCCCCCCTCCGGCTCCAGCAGGGCCAGATCGGGGCGCAGGACCTCCGTACAGGTCGGATCGGGGGCCGGGGCCTCCAGCCCGGCGGGCAGCCCCTCCCCCTCGGCCAGCCACTCCTGCGGCCAGCCCAGGACCTCCCTCAAGACAAAGCGCAGCCACAACTCATGCAAACGCGGCTCCACGCGCCAGCCCGACTCGGGAGCCGCCCACTCCTCATAAGCCGCCCGCAGAGCGCGGCGCAGCTCCCCCTCAGCGGGAGGACTATCCAGACCCTGCGGAAAGACGCGCTGCACCACCTCCAGACTCAAAAAGGGGCCGGAAACCTCCAACAACGACAGCCACTCAGCATGCTGACGAGCAACCGACATACAACAGCCACCTTTCCTGAACATGCCGGCGGATAGCAGGCCCAGGCGGGCGCGCCGCGGGCCGCCTGGCAGCCAGGCAGCCAGCCAGCCACCGACCGCCCCGCCAGCCCATCAGCCAGCCGGACAAAAAGCAGCCAGACAAGCGGCTCCCCCCGCGAGCCACAGGGAGCCCTGGCCAGAAGACACAACAGAGCCAGGCAAGCGGCCGACACGCCGTTTGCCCTCCCGGCGGAGCCTGGCTGGCCCAGAGCGGACCAGAGCGGCCACCTCAGCCCAGCCCAGCCGACGAAGCCAGATGCTCCGGGACCAGGAAAGAGAGGGCCACCGGGAAGAGGCGCGGCTGAGGATTCTCGAAGCGGCGGCGAATCAGCTCCGGCTCCTGCTCAAGCTCCAGATCGATCTGCTGCAAGCGGCGGCGCAGGGCGGCGCAATTGCGCTCGTACTCCTCGTACTCCACTTTCGAAAACAGCTCCATCTGCCTCACCGAAGGCTGAGCCAGCTCCTGCTCGATCGAGCGGCGCAGCTCGCGGAGCACGGCGCGCGTATCGCGGATCTCCTTCTGCTCGCGCTCCCGGAGCACGCGGCGCAGCTCGACCAGGCGCTCCTGCATGCGGGCCTCCAGCGCCTGGCGCAGCGGCTCAGCGCAGGCCGGCCAGAGCCGCTGCAGGCGGGAGCGCAGGGCCTCGGGGGCGGGAGTCGTCGTCGCCTGAGCCAGCCAGCGCTCCAGCTCGGCGGGCGGCAGCGGGACAAAGCGGCCCTGGCGCAGCTCCCCGCCGGCCAGCAGCAGCTCCTCGTGCAGGCGCTGGCTATCGCCGCCGAGCACCACCAGGCGGGCATGGGCCACCACCACCGGCAGAGCCGAGAGGGGAGCGCGCACCAGGCGGGCCGTCACGCGGAAAAGCTTGCGCTGCCCGCCGGACGACCAGATCTCGGCGCGCAGCAAGCGCAAAGCCATCGCCACCAGGCGATGGTTCAAATGGGCCAGCACCACATCATCGCGCTGGCGGGCCAGCAGATGATCGAAGACCACCGGGCGCTCCTGGCCCGAAAACGGATGGGCCAGGCCCTCCTTACAGGCGGCCCAACTGCCCGAGAGGGCCGGCAGGGCGAAGGCCGGCAGCGGCGGGCGCTGGCCCGAGGGATCGCGCACCTCCACCGGCCGCAGCGGCGGCTGCTTGGCCAGTTCCAGAGCCACCTCCACCGCCGCCCGCACATGCTCCGGCGTAATATTCAGCTCGCGCTCGCTCTGCAGCAAGCGCTCATGGAGCTGATGAATGCGCTCCTCCAGGCGCTCCTGCTGGCGCAGCAGCGAGCGCAGCGGGGCCGCCTCCTGCTCGGCCTGGCGCGTATCCAGAGAGCGGCGGCGGCCCAGCATGGCCTCCTCCACCTGCGCGGCGATCACCGGCCCCACCTTCCCCAGATCCGTGCGGATAGCCTCCACGCGGCGCAGCGTATGGGCCAGAAACTCCAGATCATCCTCCAGCTCGCCCACCGCGAAGCTCTCCAGGCCGCCCGCAGGCACATCGCGATACTTACTGCTGACAAAATGGTAGATATTGACCTCGGGGGCGCGCTGGCCGTGGCGATCGACGCGGCCATTGCGCTGCTCCAGGCGCATCGGATTCCAGGGGATCTCGTAGTGCAGCAGGCGATGGCAATAATTCTGCAGATCGATGCCCTCGGAGGCCGCATCGGTCGCCAGCAGAATGCGCACGGGCGACTGCTGAGGATCGGCCTGGAAGGCCGCCTTGACCTGCTCACGCTCGGCCAGGGGCATCCCGCCATAGAGCATCAGCAGGCGCCTGCCCTGGGCCAGCCCCACGCGGCTCAACAGGTCGTAGAGCCACTTCTGCGTGGCCCGATACTCCGTAAAGATAATGACGCGCTCGGGCAGCCAGGCCGAGCCGGGGCCGGAGGGGCAGAGCGTCTGCTGCAGCCAGCCGATCAAGACGCGGGCCTTACTATCGGCCCGGGCGCTGGCCTGCTCGGCCAGCCTCACCAGCTCATCGAGCAGGCGCCACTCCTCGGGCGTAGGCAGCGAGAGCAGGCGGCTGGCCTCCTCCATCGCCGCCTGCTGGGCCTCCTCCAGAGCCGTATCGTCGTCGCTCTCCTCGTCCAGCTCCTCAAGCTGGCGGCGCAGAACGCCCGTCCTCTGGCGGCCGCGCACCGCCGGTCCCGAGGAGAGCGAGTGGGGGGAGCTGAGGGCGTAGCGGCTCTCCAGCGTCTCCCGGTGCTGGCGCAGCGTCAGGGCAAACGCCTCGGGGGAGGAAAAGAGGCGCTTCTTGAGCAGCTTCAGCACGAACTCGGTCGCGAAGCGCTCCTCGCCCTCCTGCGCGCGGGCCAGGCGCAGGCGGCCATACTCCTGCAGCAGGCGATGCAGGTGGCGCTCCTCCTCGCTATAGGAGACAACCAGCGGCTCCAGCCGGCGCTGAGGGAAGCGGGGGGCCCCATCCCAGGCCAGCAGATCCGACTTCAGGCGGCGGACCATCACCTGATGCAACTGCTTCGGATTGACCGGCACCCCGCGCGCGAAGCGCTGGGGATCGAGCAGCTCCAGCAGGGCCGTAAAGCTCTCCGGGTAGCCATTGTGGGGCGTGGCCGAAATGAAAATCTTATGCTCGAAGTAGGGAGCGATGCGGCGCAGGGCGCGCGTGCGCTGCGAGTCGGTGGCGTAGAGGCCGCGCCCGGCGGGCGCCACGTTGTGGGCCTCATCGACAATCAGCAGGTCGAAGGGCCGCAGCGAGGGCGGCCTGCGGGGGCGCCTGCGCTCATCCCCGTCCGCCGTCGCCTCCCCCTCCCCCCTCTGGGCCTCCACGGCCTCGCTGAAGAGATTAAGCAGGCGCTCGCGCTTCAAAAAATCGATCGAGGTGATCAGGCGCGGGTAATGGGTCCAGGGGTTGACATAGAGGCCGCGCTCGCGACGCAGGCGGCGCAGGCGCTCGCTATCGAGAATACGGAACTCCAGGCCGAACTTATCGCGCATCTGGTCGCGCCACTGCATCTGCAGCGAGGCCGGGCAGACGATCAGCACCTGGCGGGCACGGTGGCGCAGGAGCAGCTCGAGGGTCACCAGGCCGGCCTCGATGGTCTTTCCCAGGCCCACATCGTCGGCGATCAGGAGATTGACGCGCGGCATCTCGACGGCGCGCACCACCGGATCAAGCTGATACTCCTCCAGCTCGATGCCGCTGCGGAAAGGAGCCTGCAGGGCCTGGGTGTCGACGCTGGCGATCGCCCCCCAGCGCACCGCATTGAGAAAGGTATCGAGGCGCTCGGGCGCATCGAAGCCGTCAGGCTCGGGCAAGGCCCGCTCCTCCACGATGCGCGCCCCCGGCTCCAGCTCCCAAATGACTTCTAGCTCCTCGCCAAGGGCATCGTCCTCGATCGACGTCAGGCTGACCAGGTGATAGTCCTGATACGGATTGACTACCTCGGAACGAACAAAGAGGATACCCTGCCGGTAGATGATCAGCGGGCGCGTCAGGCCACGGCGCACGTTGGCCACGGCGTAGCGGCGCTGGCGCACCTCGACAAGCTGGCCAGGGGCGGGTGGCTTCTGGGCAAGAGCCGTCATGGTAGAAAGTTCCTCCTCACCGGGACCGCGACCGACCCGCGCTCGCCCCACGACCGACCCGACCCGACCCGCGCGCCCCCAGCCCCCGCACCACACCCTGGCTGGCCCTCTCTGGCCGCAGGCCGGCCGGCTGCTCCCTCACCTGCTGGACCGTTCGACTGCCTGACTGCCTGTCTGCCTGCCTGTCTGGTTGGTTAGTTGGCTGGTTGGCTGGCTGGCTGGCTGCCGGTCACCGATCCCTGGACTGTTCTTCGCTTCGGTCATCGTGGTACGCAGCCAGGAACGCAGTTTCACAGTATAACATGCTCCATCTTTGTCTACAATGGGTGATTTTGATCACCCCAGCCGGTTCAGCCCGCCTGGAGCCGGCCCGCCCCCACCGCCGGAGGCGGAGCAGAGCGGGCCGGCCCAGACCCAGCCCAGCCCAGGCCCTTGACGATCCTCCAATCTTCAATTAATCTATTGAATGACAATGTATCGATTTGGAAAGCAGGAAGGAAGGGAGGGAGGGAAGAGGGTATGCGCGGGGAGAGCAAGCGCCGCTTCAAGGACCAGCTCTACGAGCAACTGGCGCGCGTTGGCAAGGCCCTGGCCAGTCCTCATCGTCTCGAGCTGCTTGACCTGCTCGCCCAGAGCGCGCGCACGGTCGAGGAGCTGGTTGCCGAGAGCGGACTGCCCCTGGCCACCGTCTCGCAGCACCTGCAGATTCTGCGGGCCGCCCATCTGGTCGAGGGGCGGCGTCAGGGGCGCCACCAGCGCTATCGGCTGGCCTCTGGCGAAGTGGTGCGCCTCTGGCTGGCCCTGCGGCGTGTGGGCGAAGCCCACCTGGCCGAGCTGGGGCAGCTTGTCAGCACCTGGCTGCCCGAGCGCCAGCGGTTGCCGGCCCTCAGCATCGAAGCGGCGCTGGAGCGGCTTCAGGGTGGGCGCGCCCTCCTGCTCGACGTTCGGCCGCGCGACGAATATCTGAGTGCCCATCTGCCCGGGGCGCGCTCGCTGCCCGTCAGCGAACTGGAGGGCCGCCTGAGCGAGCTGCCCCGCGACTACGAGATCATCGCCTACTGCCGTGGCCCTTACTGTCTCTTCGCCGACGAGGCCGTGGCCCTGCTGCAGGCCCACGGCTTTCGGGCCTGGCGCCTGGAGGTTGGCGTGCCCGAATGGCGCGAGCGTGGCCTGCCCGTCGTTCAAGAACGGAGTTCGTCCCCATGGCAGCTTTGAGGATCAGCGTCGAGACCCTCTGTGCCTGGCTGGAGAGCGGCCAGGCGGTGACCATCCTTGATGTGCGGCCCGGGGCCGCTTATGCTGCCTGGTCGATCCCGGGCAGCCGGCATATCGAGGCTTACGAGGCGCTCAAAGCCGGCCAGACGGGGGGGCTGGAGAGCCTGGAGCTGCCGGGCGAGCGGCCGATCGTTGTCGTCTGCCAGTCGGGCCAGGTCAGCCAGCGGGCCGCCGCCATTCTGGCCGCGCGCGGCCTGCCGGCCTACTCGCTTGAGGGAGGCATGCGGGCCTGGAGCCTGGCCTGGAACACGGCCCTCGTGCCGCTCCCCTGCTCAAGCGGCCCCACCCAGCCGGGGCCGGGGAAGGAAGAAGAGCGGCGGCAGGTCATCCAGATCCGGCGCACCGGCAAGGGCTGCCTCTCCTATCTGATCAGCGATGGGGCTGTCGCCCTTGTGCTTGACCCTTCTCTTGAGCCTGCCGTCTATCTCCAGCAAGCCCGCCGGCGCGGCTGGCAGATTGTTGCCGTGCTGGAAACCCACATTCATGCCGACCATCTCTCGCGGGCGCGGCTCCTGGCCGAGGCCAGCGGGGCCAGGCTCCTGCTGCCGGCCCAGCGGCGGGTTGCCTTTCCCTTCCAGCCTCTGGCCGACGGCGAACGGCTGGCGCTGGGCCGGCTAGAGCTGCAGGCCCTGCATACCCCCGGTGCACCCCCGGTGCACCCCCGGACACACGCCCGAGAGCACCTGCTATCTCCTGTCCGCTCCGGCGGGGGAGCCGGCCCTGCTCTTCAGCGGCGACACCCTCTTTCCCGAGGGGCTGGGGCGTCCGGACCTGGATGCCGACGGCCAGGAGGCCCGGCGCCGCGCCGACCAGCTCTACGCCAGCCTGCAGCGCCTGCTCAGCCTGCCCGAGGCAACCTGGCTGCTGGCCGGCCACAGTCCGCGCCCGCTGCCCTTCGACGGCCAGCCCGTCCTGACGACCCTGGGAGCCGTGCGCGCCTGGCTGGCGCCGCTGCTGGCCTCGCCCGCTGCCTTCCGGGACCGGCTCCTCAGTCGCCTGCCGGAGCCGCCGGCCCACTACCAGGAGATCATCGCCGCCAACGAAAGCGGCCACTGGCCCGCCGTCGCCGTTGAAGAGCTAGAAGCCGGAGGAAATCGCTGTGCCGTCAGCCGTTAAGTCGTCCGCCGGAGCGGGTCCGGAGCCGGGCCAGCCAGGGAGCGGGCCGCCGCAGCTTGGCCTGCGCGCCAACTGGCACCAATTCACGCTCCTCGTCATCATCAACGCCTTCGTCGGCTCGCTGGTCGGCCTCGAGCGCGCCATCCTGCCGCTGCTGGCTGTCCAGGACTTCGGCCTGGCCTCCAAGACGGCCATTCTCTCCTTCTTAATCAGCTTTGGCCTCATCAAGGCCCTGGCCAACCTGCTGGCGGGCCGGCTGGGCGACCGCTACGGGCGCAAGCGCATCCTGGTCGCCGGCTGGCTGGTCGGCCTGCTGGTGCCGCCGCTGATCATCGTGGCTCCCAACTGGGGCTGGGTCGTCTTCGCCAACGTCCTGCTGGGCATCAACCAGGGGTTATGCTGGTCGACCACGGTCATCATGAAGATCGACCTGGTGGGGCCGCGGCGGCGGGGTCTAGCGATGGGCCTCAACGAAGCGGCGGGCTACCTGGCCGTCTCTGGGGCCGCCCTGGCCGCCGGTTTCCTGGCCAGCGCCTCCGCCCTGCGCCCCCAGCCCTTCCTGTTGGGGACCCTCCTGGCGCTCTGCGGCCTGCTCCTCTCGCTTCTGGGGGTCGGCGAATCGCAGGGCCACGCCCGCCTGGAGGCCAGCCAGCTCCGGGATCGGGGCCAGAGCCAGCCGGCGCCCGGCTTCTGGCAGATCGTGGCCCGCGTCTCCTGGCGCGAGCGCACCTTGCTGGCCGTCAGCCAGGCCGGCCTCATCAACAACCTCAACGATGGACTCTCGTGGGGACTCTTCCCGCTCTACTTTGCCGCCGCCGGGCTTGATGCCCTCCACATCGGCTGGCTGGTCGCCGTCTATCCCGCCGTCTGGGGAGCGGGCCAGCTTCTGACGGGGGCCTGGTCGGACCGCTGGGGACGCAAGGGGATGATCGCCCTGGGGATGTGGGTGCAGGCCGGCGGGCTGGCCCTGATGCTGCTCCTGCGCGGCTTCTGGCCCTGGTTGGTGGGGGCCGTCCTGTTGGGGGCCGGCACAGCTCTCGTCTACCCGACCCTGCTGGCCGCCGTCGGCGACGTCGTCCCCCCGGACTGGCGGGCCTCGGCGGTCGGCGTCTACCGTCTCTGGCGCGACAGCGGCTACGCCCTCGGGGGGTTGCTGGCCGGGCTGCTGGCCGACCTGCTCTCAATTCCCTGGGCCATCGGCCTCGTCGCCCTCCTGACCTTCCTCTCGGGATGGGTCGTGGCCCTGCTCATGCGCGAGACCCTGAGGCGGCCTCAGTCCGCGCACCCCTCCTCCCCCTCCTCCTCCTCGGAGAGGGCTGCCAGCTCGCGGCCGTAGTCGGCGGCCCGCGCCCCATCGCCCTGGCGCAGAGCCAGCCAGCGCAAGAGGCGCAGCAGGCGGCGCCGCCCCGTCCGATCCGGCAGCTCGCGCGCCAGCGGCAGGGCCTCGCGCAGGTAGCCGCCCGCCGCCTTCAGGTCGCCCTGGCGCAGGGCCACCTCGCCCAGGCCCTGCAAGAGGCGCACCTGGGTCGGCGCATCGCTCGACCAGATGGCGATCTGGTAGGCGCGCTGCAAATAGAGGCGGGCCAGCTCGTAGAAGCCGCGCCGCAGCAGAAAGGGCGCGAAGGCCAGCACGCCGCGCACAAAGCGGGCATGGCGGCCATTCTCAAAGGCGTACTGCAGGCCGGCCAGAATATTGCGGCTCTCCTGCTCAAGCAGCCCATCTTCAGCGGCGTGGCGCTCGATGAAGCCCGTCACGTAGGCCACCAGGCGCTCGCCGGCCTGCGTATCCCCCAGGTGGGCGCTGGCATAATCGGCGATCGTCTGATGGAGCATATAGCGTCCGGCCCCGCAGCTCTCCAGCAGGCCGGCATCGACCAGGGCATCGAGCGCCTCCGGCGGGGCCTGGGCCACCGCCAGGGCCGCCTCCTCGCTGAAGCTATTGGGCTTCGGCGGAAAGACCGACAAGGCCCGCAGCACCTCGCGGGCCTGCTCATCGAGCTGCTGATCGCTGACGGCGATGGCCGACTGCAGCGAGAGCGGCGTGCCCCAGGCCAGATGCGGCGGCTGCTCCAATGGGCCGCGCATCTCGCTGACGTGCAGGCGCTGATGCGAGCTGCGCAGGCGCGCCAGGGCGGCCTGCAGGCGGCGAGGCTGGCCGCTATGGGCCTGGGACTGCAAATACTTCCCGAGCAGGGTCAGCGCCAGAGGCAGCCCGCCGACCTCCTCGACCAGGCTCAAGGCCGCGCCCCGATCGCGGGCCACCACCTCCGGGGCCCACTGGGCCAGCAGCGCCAGCCCATCGGCCCCCTCCAGCTCATGAATGGTGCGCGCCCCCTCGCCGGCGATAGCCAGGGC
Source organism: Thermogemmatispora sp. (assembly GCF_042408735.1). Taxonomy (GTDB): domain Bacteria; phylum Chloroflexota; class Ktedonobacteria; order Ktedonobacterales; family Ktedonobacteraceae; genus Thermogemmatispora. Next base: position 36,604 of record NZ_JBHOQV010000142.1, on the reverse strand, counting down.
CAGGCGCGGGAAGCGCGTCGTGGCGATCAAGACCGACTGCGGGCCGCCGACCTTGAAGGCCAGGGCCGCTTCCAGCTCCCAGACATCGTCGATCACCAGCACGAAGCGCCGCTGGCCGATCGCCGTGCGCAGGGCGCGGGCCCGCGCCGCCAGCGCCAGCTCGCCGCTGGGGCTGGGCACCCCCAGGACCTGCTCCCAGCGGCGCAGATGCTCCAACAGGGTGGGGCGCGGCCCCAGGCCAGCCCACAGCACCCCGGCCTCGAAGCGCGCCTGAACGCGCGGATCATGCACCAGCGTCACCGCCAGGGCCGTCTTGCCGACCCCCGGCAGGCCGCAGAGGGCCAGCGAGCGGCCCGCACAGAGCTGGGCCACCAGCTCTCCCAGCAGCCCCTCGCGTCCAACCAGGCCGCGCCCCTCGTTCGGCAGGGGCGGAATCGTCGGATCAAGGATCCGCAGGGAGCCAGCCCCGCGGCCCGCCGGCGCCGTCTCCCCGGCGAGCGGGGCCGTCCCCCCCTCCTCATCCTCGACAAAGCCCAGCTCGCGGGCACTCTTACCAAAGAGCTGACAGAGCCGCTCGCGATAATAGGGCTGGGGCGAAGAGACGCCGCGCTCCCAGCGACTGACATTCTTCTCGGACGAGCCGATCGCCTCGGCGACCCGGGCCTGTGACCAGCCTCGCATCTCGCGCTCATGTCTCAGACGCAGATTTGGTTTCATCGTGGGCACTCCTGCAGGAGATGACGACTGGCCTCCCGGCCTGCCTGTCCATCTGCCGACCGCCCTGACGCCCGCTGGCTGGGGCCTCTCTATCGCCGGCCCCAGCCGGTTCCGAGCCGTGCCGCCAGACCGGACCGGACCCGCCTGGGCGGATTCAGCCGAGGAGGCCGTGGTCGGCGGGCGCCTGGCCCCAGCCGCCGCCGCCGGGCGAGGCGATCAGCAGGCGATCGCCCGGCTCAGCGCGGAAATGCACCTTGCCCGGCAGCAGCGTGGCCTCGCCGTCGCGCCGATAGAGCCAGTTCTCGCCGCAGCGGCCCGACTCGCCCCCCTGCAGGCCATAGGGAGGCAGGCGGCGCCGCTCCGTCAGCAGCGTCACCTCGGCGGGCGCCTCAAAGCAAATCTCGCGCAGCAGGCCATCGCCGCCGCGGGCCAGGCCCCTTCCCCCCGAGCCATCGCGCAGAGCGTAGCGCGTCACGCGCATCGGATAGGCGTACTCGAAAGCCTCCACCGGTGTATTGAGCGTATTGCTCATATGCGTATGCACCCCCGACAGCCCATCCAGGCCCGGGCGGGCCCCCATTCCGCCCCCCATCGTCTCATAGTAAGCAAAGGGCTGCTGCGTGCGCGGATCGATCCCCCCGGCGGCGATATTATTCATCGTCCCCTGGCTGGCCGCCGGAATCACCTCCGGCAGCGCCTGGGCCAGGGCCCCGAAGATAGCGTCGACCAGGCGCTGCGAGGTCTCGACATTGCCCTGAGCCACCGCCGCCGGCGGGCGGGCATTGACCACCGAGCCCCGGGGAGCGATCACCGTCACCGGGGCAAAGGTCCCGTGGTTCATCGGCGCATCCTCCGGCATCAGACAGCGCACCACATAGTAGGTTGCCGAGCGGGCCACCGAGGCCACCGTATTGACATTGCCGCGCACCTGAGGAGCGCTCCCCGTAAAGTCGACCGTCAGCTCACTGCCGCGCACCGTCACCGTCACCGCGATCGGAATGCGCTCCGGCGAGAGGCCATCGTCGTCCAGATAATCGGTAAAGCGATAGCAGCCATCGGGAATAGCGGCGATGGTGGCCCGCGCCATGCGGGCCGCATAAGCGATCAGGGCCTCGACATGCTCCTCGAGGGCGGCCAGGCCCCAGCGATCGACCAGCTCCTGCAGGCGGCGGGCCGCCGTCCGATTGGCCGCCACCTGGGCCGCCAGATCGCCGCGGCGCTCATCGGGCGTACGCACATTGCGCAGCAACAGGGCCAGCAAGGCGCGATTCGGCTGGCCGGCCTCCCAGAGCTTGAGCGGCGGAATAATCAGTCCCTCCTGGTAGATCTCGGTCGCCAGCGGCATCGAGCCGGGGGCCATCCCGCCCACATCGGCATGATGGGCGCGGTTCGCCGCGAAGCCGATCAGGCGCTGCTCCTCCTCCACCTCCACAAAGATCGGGGCAATCAAGGTAATATCGGGCAGATGCGTCCCCCCCAGGAAAGGATCGTTGAGAGCGATGATATCGCCGGGAGCAAAGCGATCGAAGGCCACCAGGGCCTCGGCCACCGAATCCGGCATCGAGCCGAGATGGACCGGGATATGGGCCGCCTGGGCCACCAGGCGCCCGCGGGCATCGAAGAGCGCACAAGAAAAGTCGCGCCGCTCCTTAATATTTGGCGAATAGCTGCTGCGCATCAGCACGGCCCCCATCTCCTCGGCAATGGCCGTCAGAGCGCTGCGGAAAATCTCCAGACTGATGGCATCTACCATACGTGCGTCCCCTCCTCAGCCAACTGGGGCAGAGCCGCTCCCTCGGGCAGGCGGCGCTGCTGCAGGAGCCGCGGAGCAGGCGCCGGGCCATCGCCGGCCAGCTCGATCAAGAGATTGCCCACCCCATCGACCCGCGCCCGCCAGCCCGGCGGCACCACGGTCGTCGTATCGTACTGCGTCACAATGGCCGGACCGCCAAACTGGGTCCCCGGCAGGAGGGCCTCCCGGGCGTAGACGGCGGCCTCCAGAGCCTGTGGTCCCCGCTCCCCGGCGAAGATCACCTGGCGCCGCTCCAGGGGCGCCACCAGCGCCTCGGGCTGCAGCGGCTGACGCTCCAGGACCGGCGGCTCAACCAGGCCACGGGCCTTCAGGCGCACATTGACCACCTGCACCGGCTCGTTGGGATCGCTGTAGCCAAAGCGCCGCTCGTGGGCCAGGTGGAACTGTTGGGCCGCGCGGGCGCAGTCGCCGCCGAACGGCACGGTCAACTCATAGGACTGGCCCACGTAGCGCAGATCCAGATAGCGCTCAATCTGGATCTGCTCCGCAGCAAAGCCCTCGGCCAGCAGATCGGCCCGCCCCTGCTCTTCCAGGCTGGCCAGGGCCGCTTCGATCGCCGCCTGGGCCGTCTCCTGCTCGATCGGCACCATCAGGGTACGCACATAATCCTTGAGCACATCGGCCACCAGCATCCCCAGGGCCGAGAGCACCCCCGGAGCCGCCGGGATCAGAACGCGTGGAATCGAGAGGGCCGCCGCCAGCTCGCAGGCGTGCAGCGGGCCGGCCCCACCAAAGGCCACCAGCGTAAAGTGACGCGGATCCAGCCCGCGCTCCACCGAGATCAGGCGAATGGCGGCCTCCATATTGGCGTTGGCAATGCGCACAATGCCGAGGGCGGCCTCCTCCAGCGAGGCCCCCAGGCGGGCGGCGACAGTCCCCAGAGCCTGGCGGGCCTGGGCCACATCCAGGCGCATGCTGCCGCCGAGAAAGGCCTCCGGCAGCAGGCGTCCGAGGACCACATGGGCATCGGTCACCGTGGCCTCCGTGCCGCCGCGCCCGTAGGCCGCCGGCCCAGGCACGGCCCCCGCCGAGCGCGGCCCCACACGCAAGGCCCCACCCAGATCAAACCAGGCCAGACTCCCCCCACCAGCCCCCACCGTATGGATATCGATCATCGGCAGCTTCGTCGGATAGCCCCCAATGCGCCCATCGGTCGTCTCCGTAATCGCCCCATCGACCAGAGCCACATCGGTCGACGTACCGCCGATATCGAGAGCGATCAGGCGCTCGATTCCGGAGGCGCGGGCCACAAAGCGCGCCCCCACCACGCCCGCCGCCGGGCCGGAGAGCAGCGTCCGGGCCGCTTCGCGCCGCGCCATCGCGCTGGAGATCGAGCCGCCGTTGGACTGCATGATACGCAGACCCGTGCCCGCCGGCAAGGCCCGCTCCAACTGGCCAAGGTAGCGATCGATCAGCGGCCCCACATAGGCATTGAGCACCAGCGTACTGGTGCGCTCATACTCGCGGAACTCCGGCAGGACCTCCGCCGAGGCCGAGACGTACCAGCCCCGCCGGCGGGCCGCCTCGGCCACCCGCTGCTCATGGGCCGGATTGGCGAAGCTGAAGAGCAGCACCACCGCCACCGCCTCCACCTCCTCGCGGGCCAGGGTGGCCAGAGCCTCCTCCAGCGACCCCTCATCGAGGGGAAGAAGGACCTCGCCGCGCTCATTGAGGCGTTCGCGCACCTCGACGCGGCGCGCGCGCGGCACCAGGGGCGGCACCTTCTGCACGCGCAGATTATAGAGGCTGGGCCGCGTCTGCCGCCCGATCTCCAGCACATCGCGGAAACCCGCCGTCGTAATCAGCCCGGTGCGGGCCCCCTTGCCCTCCAGCACGGCATTGGTGGCCACCGTCGAGCCGTGCACCAGCGTGCGCAGGCGCGGCAAGGCCCCCAGCTCCTGCAGGCCGGTCAGAATAGCCTGCGACGGATCGTGCGGCGTCGAGAATACCTTATGAACGCGCAGCCGTCCCTCCTGAAAGAGCACCAGATCGGTAAACGTGCCTCCCGTATCAACTCCGGCAAGAATAGCAGTCATCACTGTGCTCCTCGACAATCCTCTCTCCTCTACAACGACAGGCAGCAAGCTGGCCAGCGCGGCGCAGCGCAGACAGCGCCCGCCCTGCCCTTCTCACTCCGGTCGATCAGAACAGGCCCGCGCCCGGGCGCTGGTCGATATCCTGGTCGCGCCAATCGGTAATAAACATATAGCCTGGGGCGTGGGTGATGGCAAGCGGTGGCCGGCTCTCGGCGATCACCGCCTGCGGCGTCACGCCGCAGGCCCAAAAGACCGGCACCTCCTCGGGGGCCAGGTCGATAGGATCGCCCCAGTCGGGGCGGGCCAGATCGGCGATCCCCAGGGCCGCCGGATCGCCGCAGTGTACCGGGGCCCCGTGAGCCAGCGGATAACGCGCCGTCACCTCCGTCGCCCGCCCCACCTCACTGCTCCTGAGCGGGCGCATGCTCACCACCAGCGGCCCATGCAGGCGGGCCGTGGCCTGACAGGGCCGGCTGGTGCGATACATAGCCACATTGCGCCCCTCCTCCAGATGGCGCAGGCGCACGCCGGCCTCCAGCAAGGCCCGCTCCGCCGAGAACGAGCAGCCCAACAGAAAGGCCACCAGATCGGAACGCCAGAGCGGGAGGAGGTCCTCCCGCTCCTCGACCAGACGGCCTTCGCGATAGAGGCGGTAGCGCGGCAGATCGGTGCGCAGGTCGGCCCCCGGCGCCAGGCGGCGCGGCTCGGGATCGCCGGGCGCCGTCATCTCCAGCAAGGGCAGCGCCTGAGGATTGCGCCGACAGAACTCCGCAAACTCTTCAGCCCAGTCGGCAGGCAGAATGACCAGATTGGCCTGCACATAGCCCAGGGCCAGCCCGGTCGTCGGGCGCCGCCAGCGGCCCGCGCGGATCGCCTGCCGCACCTCGGCCGCGCTCAAATGGGCCAGTTCCTCCATCTGCATTGCAGCCGTCAGAACCTCCTTTCTCTGCTTGCCTCTCGATCAACCAGTCAGTCAGTGTCGGTCGGTCGGTCAGTCGATCGGTCAGCCAGCCGGCTCATCGATCGGCCGGAGCCACTCCGCTAATCGACGGCCACCAGGCGCTTGCCGCGCGTCTCCGGCAGGAGCAGGAGAGCGATCAGGCAAAGCGCGTAGGCACAGGCGCCGAAGCCGATGGCGCCGCCCAGGCCAATGGCCGCCGACAGGAAGCCGATAATGGTCGGGAAGAAGGCCCCGACGCCGCGCCCGAAGTTGTAGCAGAAGCCCTGGCCGGCCCCGCGGGCCCGCGAGGGGAAGATCTCAGCCAGGAAGGAGCCGAAGCCGCTGAAGATTCCCGAAGCAAAGAAGCCCAGAGGGGCCCCCAGGACCAGGAGCAGCCCGTTGGCCCCCGCCGGAATCTGGGTATAGAGGAAAATCAAGACGGCACTGCAGAACGCGTAGATGGCAAAGGTCGGGCGGCGGCCCAGCCAGTCGTTGATGTAGCCACTGGTCACATAGCCCACAAACGAGCCGATAATGACCACAGCCAGATAGGGAGCGCTGCCCACCACCGAGAGATGGCGGACCGTCTTCAAGAAGGTCGGCAGCCAGGTAAAGATAGCATAATAGCCCCCCTGGGCCCCAATGGCCAGCAAGGTGGCCGGCAGCGTCCGCCCGAGCAGGTCCGGCTGAAAGATCTGCAGCAGCGAGCGGCGCGTACTGTAGGCGCGCGCCTGGTCCCCGGACGCCTGCTGCTCAGCGGCGCGCGTCTGCACAAAGACCTCCGGCTCCGACACGCGCGAGCGCACATAGAGCGTCAGCAGGCCGGGCAGGATGCCCAGGCAGAAAGAGATGCGCCAGGCGATCGAGGCCGGGAAGAAAGAGAACACCAGCGTATAGGCCACCAGAGCAAGGCCCCAACCGACAGCCCACGAGCTTTGCACCATCCCGAGCACGCGCCCACGCTGGGCCGGGTCGGCCACCTCGGCGATCAGAATGGCCCCCGCGGCCCACTCGCCGCCGAAGCCCAGGCCCTGCAGCGAACGGAAGAGCAGCAGGAAGCCATAGTTGGGCGCCAGGCCCGAGAGAAAAGTAAAGAGCGAATAGACGGCAATCGTCAACATCAGGGTCCGGACGCGCCCGATCAGATCGGCGAAGACGCCGGCCAGAATGCCGCCGAAGGCCGAGACCACCAGCGTCACTGTAGCAATCAGGCCCGACTGGCCGGTCGTCAGGCCAAAGGCCGCCGCCGTGGCCGTCAGCACGAAGGAGAAGATCTGGTAATCGAAGGCATCGAGGGCGTAGCCGAGAAAAGCGGCCCAGAAGGCATGCCTGGAGGAGCCGCGCAGAGTGCGGTACCAGTCCAGAGAGAGAAGACGACTACGCTGGGGGGTAGCGAGGCTGCTGCTACTGTGCCCTTGCTCAAGGTTCATGGCAGTGGGTCCTCCCGCATAGGAGCAAATAAGGGTGGAGCTACGCTACGGGCGATCAGCCACAAGCGAGCCAGGGAGCCAGCGAGGGAAGCGGAGCGCACGAGCGGGACAAGAGCGAGAGAGGAGGGCGCCTTCTGGCGTCCCTGAGGCGAGGCCCGCCGGTCCGGCGGCCCGGGCCGGGCCAGCCCGGCCATCTCCGCCCCCTGCTGCTCAGCTTGCCTGTATATAGAGAAGACAGTACCCGAGCCAGGGCCAGAAGGCCAGCCCAGCGGGAGGACAACCAGGGATCATCTTCCCCCCATAGGGCCGCGCCGCGCTCCTCCCCTCAGCCCTCGGGCAGTCCTGGCTCGGCCCGCAGTTGGGCCGGCGGGGCGAAAAAGTGGCGCAGCACCAGACTGGCAGCCCCCCTGGCCCAGGTCTCATAGCCCGGCTTCTTGACCGTCAGAAAACGCAGGTCGCGCCCCATCTGCGCAAAGACATGCTGCTCAAAGGTAGCGCGCAGCGAATCGAGGAGCAGGTCGCTGACGCCCAGAGAGGTATCGGGACTGGAGAGCAGAATGCACTCGGGATTGAGCAGATTGACCAGATTGGCCAGGGCCACCCCCAGCAGGAGGCCGGCGCGCCCAATAGCCGCCCGCGCCGCCTCCTCGCCCGCCCTGGCGCGGGCAATGACCTCGCTCAGCGCCGGCGCGGGCTGCGGCCAGGCCGGATCAAGCTGCAGCGGGACCGCGCTCGCCCCCTGAACAGCCTCCAGATAATTCTGGACAATACCGGCCTCCGAGACATAGGTCTCCAGACAGCCACGCTTACCACAGTTGCAGCGCCGCCCATCGAAAGCCACCACCGTATGACCGAACTCGCCCGCCCCCCCGAAGGCGCCACGATAGAGATCGCCGTTGAGGATCAGGCCCAGGCCCACACCGCGCCCAATGGCCACCACCAGAGCGTGATTGAAAGGCCGCGCCAGCCCAAAAAGCTTCTCCGAGATGGCCAGACAGTTGACATCGTTATCGACGAAGACCGGCAGGCCCAGCCGCTGCTCCAACGGCTCGCGAATCAGCAGCTCCTTCCAGCCGAGAATGTGCGACTGCAGGCAAGCCCCCCCCTCGCTATCGATCAAGCCGCTCAGGCCCAGCCCCAACCCAATGACGCGCCCCCGCGGCAGCAGGCTCTCGGCGAGTAGCTCCTCGACGCAGGCCGCCATCAGATCCAGCGCCTGCTGCTGCTGGCCGGCCAGCGCCAGCGACCACTGGCGGGCCGCCACCAGCTTCCCGGTCAGATTGACGATGGCCGCCGTCAGCGAATCGGGCTGCGGGATCAGGCCGATGGCAAAGCCCCCCTCCGGGTGCAGCTCCAGCAGCGCAGCCCGCCGCCCACCGGTCGACTCCATGCCCTCGCGCTCCAGCACCAGTTGACGCTCCAGCAGCGCATTGACGATCTTAATAATCGTTACCTGGCTCAGGCCAGAGAGGGCCGCCAGCCGCGGACGCGAGATCGGCGCATAGGCCCGAATGAGATTCAAGACCAGGCTCTGGTTGATCCCGCGGATCAAGAAGCGATCCGCCGCCCTACGAGGCTGTCCCGTCGCTGCCAGTCCTGCCACCCCCTTTCTTAAGTTAGTAAGGAAAATGGTAGCGCAAAAACCAGCAGGCGTCAAGCCCAGGCCCGGGCTGCGGCAGCCCGCTCTATGGCCTCTCGCTTCCGCTCAGCCGCTCAGCGAGGGCCTGTCGGGCACGATCCAGGAGAGGGCAGGGCCTCCGCCGGCGCCGGCGGGCGCCCATTGACAAGCCCGCCCCTTCTCGCTATACTATCTACTAACTTTACTTACTTACTTAAATTTTGACCCGCCAGGGTTGGGGCAGCCCGGGCGGGCCTCCAGTGACAGGCAGAAGATCGGCACGGGCGGCAGAGAGGCCGCGAGCGCTCAAAGGAGGGCACCAGAAGGGCCGGGGCCGGCGTGACCGGCGAGCCGGCCTGGGGACAGGGAGATCAGCACCAGGAATCGGCGCGCATCAGTGTGGCGGGTGCAGCGAGCGCGGGCGAGGGTGTTCTTTTCGGGGGCCTCTCCCGACGGCAGCCAGAGCGAGGAGGCCGGAAACGGGGGGCCGACCAGAGCGAGCACCAGCGCTCTGCCTCCTTCCTGATGGCTATGGTGGCCAGCAATCCAGAGGAGGATTCATGCCTATGCGGACGACAGACGATCTCAACGCGCTGCTGAATCGGCGCCAGTTCGTGCGTTTGGCTGGAGGCGCCACGCTTGGGCTAGCCGCCCTGCTCAGTGGCTGTGGTGGCCAGGCGGGTGGGGGAGGCAGCGGTTCCAGTTCCCTGGCCATCCACTTCCTTTCCGTTCAGCAAGCCGGCACTGGCTGGCCGCTGGTGCTGGAGACGATTACCAGCGAGTACGCCAGGAGCCATGCCGGCGTCAGCTTCACCGTGGACTATATTGCTCAAACCAACCTCTATCAGAAGGTGCAGCTGCTGGCCGGGCAGGGAGCCCTTCCTCTGCTTTACAACAGTCCTCCGGTCGACACCCTTGTTCAGCTTCAGAAAAACGGCGAGGTCCTCGACCTGGAAAAGGCCTTCCAGCAACTGGGGGTCCTCGACCAGCTCGTGCCCGCCGCCGTCACGATCGTCAAGCAGCTCTTCAACAATCAGCTCCTGGCCTTGCCTTTCGAGTTGAACATCGAAGGCTTCTGGTACAACAAGACTCTCTTCGGGCGCTATGGGCTGCAGCCGCCTCAGACCTGGGACGAGCTGGTGAGCCTGGCGGCCCAGTTGCAGCAGCGCGGCGTGCAGCCCTTTGCGGCCTCGGGGGTTCAGGGCTGGCCCCTGACGCGCCTGATCGGCAACTACCTTTTCCGCAAGTACGGGCCAGAGGCCCTGCGACGTGTCAAGAACGGGCAGGCCCGGCTGACCGATCCCGGCTACGTGGAGGCGGCCCAGGCGGTGGCCGCTCTTGGCAAACAAGGGTATTTCGGCAAGGGCGTCGCTGAGCTGGACTACGACCCCGCTGAGGATCTTTTCCTGCAGGGGAAGGCGGCCATCTTCTACATGGGAAGCTGGGCCTTGCGCGACTTCAACGACCCTGCGCGCAACAAGATCGGGGCTGACGCTATTGGCTATTTCCCCTTCCCGAACGTGGCTGGGGGCAGCGGCGATCGCAGCCAGGCCCCAATGAACGCCGGCCAGACGACCTCGGTCAATCAGGCCAAATACAACAGCGCCGCCGGCGACTGGCTGGCCTACGTGGCGCGCCGCTACGGCGACGTGGCGCTGCAGAAGGAAGGGGCCGTCACCGGCTTCGTGGTCCATCAGCAGCCCGCCAGCGTTCCAGCGCTGACCCGGCTGGTCCTCGATCTGATCGCCACTGTCCGGCAGCCGGTGCTCTGGTTCGAGGCTCTCTTCTCGACGAAGGCCACCACGCTCTCGCAGCAGAATGCTGCTCCGCTTGTGACCGGGGCCATGTCGCCCCATGATTTTATGGCCGCCCTTCAGCAGGCGCTCGACCAGGGCTAGGATCCGCAGTGGCAGGCGCGCGATCCTGGTGTGAGCGCCGCAATGCGCCGGGCCTTGCCCGCGCTGGGGACGCCCCTTCCCCGGCGCCTCTGCCCGCCACCGGCAAGGTTCCGGCGCATTCCTTCGGCCGGCCGCCGGCGCCTCGGCGCCTCGCGCGGTGGCCAGTCCTTGTCTTCGGTGTTGATCTGTTCGTTCGCTCGTTGCAAGAGTAATCGCAGGAGAGTGCTCTTGTCGCTATGGAACGCTTACTACGCGACCGACGGGCCACGCTCCTTATGGTGGGGCCGGCCCTTCTCGTCTACAGCGGCGTGGTGCTGCTGCCCATCCTGTGGTCGCTGGCCTACACGCTCTTCGAAGGCAACGTTATCGGCGGCTTCCACTTCGTCGGGTTGCAGAACTACCGGCAGCTCCTGAGCGACGGCGCTTTTTGGCAGGCTCTACTCTTTACCTTGAAGTACGCTGTGACGGTCACGGCGGGTCAGATTCTGCTCGGCCTGTTGCTGGCGCTGCTCTATGTTTTCTATCTGCGCCGGGCCTCGGCCCTGGTGCGCACGCTGGTCTTTTTCCCGGTGGTTCTGCCGACGGTGGCCGTGGCGCAGCTCTTTGCCAAGCTTTTCGCCATTGCGCCGCAGTATGGCCTGATCAACGCTGCCCTGGCGCTGCTGCATCTCGACGGCTGGATTCAAGCCTGGCTGGGCCAGGGGTCAACGGCTTTCTGGGTGCTGGCCATCATGGATATCTGGCGGGCTATGGGCTTCTATGCCGTCCTGCTCTACGCCGGCCTGGTGGAGATCCCCGCAGAGCTGCTGGAGGCCGCCCGCGTCGATGGCGCCTCGGGCCTGCGCCTGGTCTGGCATGTGGTGCTCCCGCTGCTGCTGCCTATTCTGCTCTCGGCCCTGATCTTCAGCATCAACGGGACGCTGAAGGTCTTCGATAGCGTCCTGGCTTTGACCGGCGGCGGCCCCGGCCAGGCGACGACGCCTCTGACACTCTATATGTTCAATACCGCGTTCTCCTATGGCCAGTACGGCTATGGCAGCACGCTGGCCACAGCCCTGGCACTGCTGAGCCTGTTGGTGACGGTGACCATCTTCGGCTCGGCCCGGCGCGATGTGGCCTGAGTGAAGCCGTCAGTCAGGCCAACAGGCAGACGATCAATCAGAGAGGGGGGAAGCTCTCAGCCATGCATACCGATGTGGCCGAACGACAGTTCCAGCAGGCCCCCACGGGCTGGCGGGCCAGAGGGGGCACGCGGCCGGGATCGCCGGGGCGGGCGGGGCGGGCGGGACGGTCGGGACGGGCAGGCTGGCGCTGGCTGCGGCGCCTGCCGCTGCGCCTGTTGCTGGCTTTCCTGCTGGTCATTGAGATCTATCCGCTTTTGTGGCTATTGCTCTCGTCTTTCAAGGAGAACGCCGAGTTCTCCTTGAGGCCCTTGTGGGCCTTGCCCGAGGGCCTGCACTGGCAGAACTACCTGGCGGCCTGGACCACCGGCAACATTGGTCTGTACTTCCTGAACAGCGTTCTGACGGTCTTCCCTTCGCTGGCGCTCATTCTGCTCCTCAGCGTGCCCGCCGGCTTCGCCCTGGAGGTGATGCGCTGGCGCGGGCGCAATGCCGTGCTGCTGCTCTTTCTGGCGGGCATTATGGTGCCGCTGCAGATCCTGCTGCTGCCGCTGTTTACTATCTACTTTCACCTGCAGCTGATCGATACGCGCTGGGCCTTGATCATTACCTATACCGGCTTCGGTCTCCCGCTGACGGTCTTTCTGATGGCCGGCTACTTCAAGGCCATTCCACGCGAGCTGCTGGAGGCGGCTATTCTGGATGGCGCCGGCCTCGCCCAGGTGTTTTTCCGCGTGGCGGTGCCGCTGGTGAGCAACGGGCTGGTCACGGTGGCCCTGGTCCAGTTCTTCTTTCTGTGGAACGATCTGTTGTTCTCGCTGACCTTCATCAGCAGCGACAGCCTGCGCACTATTCAGACCGGCCTGCTGAATTTCTCGGGAGAATATGGCCAGGTAGCCTGGGGTCCGACCTTCGCGGCGGTGAGCCTGGCGGTCTTTCCTACGCTTCTGCTCTACCTGCTGCTCAACCAGCGCGTCATCAAGGGATTGACCGCCGGCGCGCTCAAGGGCTAGGCCCCCGCTGGGAGCGGCCCCTGGTTTTCGCGATCTCTAAGGCTATCGGTTGGCCTGTCTGCCTATCTGTCTGCCTGTCTGTCTGTCTGTTCGCCTATCATCTATCCACCCATCCATCCATCTTACCTTTAAATAAAGAGACCAGAAGGAGTGAGCATGAGCGATCGCCAAGGATCTGGCAAGGGGAAGGATACGGCGCCGCTCGCGGGAGCCGGCGCGGACGCTGAGGTACGGGTGTGCCGTGTGCGCTTCGAGCACGTGCGGGAGGCCCTGGGAATTGGGACCCCCAGGCCCCGCCTGAGCTGGCAGGTAGAGACCGCGCTGGCGAACTGGCATCAGGCCGCCTACGAGCTTGAGGCATACGAGGAGAGCGGGCGCCTCTGGGCCAGCAGCGGGCTGGTGCGCTCGGGGGAGTCGCATCTGGTGGCCTGGCCGTTCCCTCCTCTGCGTTCGCGCCAGCGTCTGGCCGTGCGTGTGCGAGTGGAGGGAGGCGACGGCAGTCGCTCGCCCTGGAGCGAGCTGGTGCCGGTCGAGGCTGGGCTGCTGCAGCCCTCCGACTGGGAGGCTCGCTTTATCACCCCCGACTGGGATGAGGAGAGCGAGCGGCCTCAGCCGGCTCCGCTGCTGCGCCGCGAGTTTGAGGTCGCGCCGGGGCTGCGCGCGGGGCGCCTCTATATCACGGCCCTGGGCGTCTACGAGGCCCAGCTCAACGGGCACCTCGTCGGCGACCAGGTCCTCGCCCCCGGCTGGACCAGCTACGATCAGCGACTGCTCTATCAGACCTACGATGTGACGGCGCTCCTGCGCGAGGGGCGCAACGCCTTGGGGGTGATGCTGGGCGATGGCTGGTATCGCGGGCGTCTCGGTTTTCACGGCGGGCGGCGCAATCTGTATGGCGAGCGCCTGGCTTTACTGGCTCAGCTAGAGCTGCACTACGCCGATGGGCGCTGCGAGCGCGTGGTCAGCGATCTGAGCTGGCGCGCCTGCGAGGGTCCCATTCGGGCCAGCGATCTCTACGATGGCGAGGTCTACGATGCGCGCCAGGAAAAGGACGGCTGGTCGGAGCCGGGCTATGCCGACCATGACTGGCACGGCGTGCGCCTCCTGGACTGGGATCTCGGGCGCCTGGCTGCCCCCGAGGCTCCGCCGGTTCGGCGCACCGCTCTGCTCGCTCCCCAGGCCATCCTGACCTCGCCGAGCGGGCGCACCATCCTTGATTTTGGGCAGAATCTGGTTGGGCGCCTACGTCTGCGCGTGCGCGGCGCGGCGGGCCAGCAGCTCACCCTGCGCCACGCCGAGGTGCTGGAGCAGGGCGAGCTGTGCACGCGCCCGCTGCGTACGGCCCGAGCAACTGACCGCTATATTCTGCGCGGCCAGGGCCTGGAGACCTGGGAGCCGCGTTTCACCTTCCACGGCTTCCGCTATGCCGAGGTTGAAGGCTGGCCGGGCGAGCTGCAGCCGGCTGATATCCAGGCCGTGGTCTGTCACTCCGATCTGGAGCGCAGCGGCTGGTTCGAGTGCTCCGAGCCGCTGCTCAACCGCTTCCATGAAAATGTTGTCTGGAGCATGCGCGGCAACTTCCTGTCCATTCCAACCGATTGCCCTCAGCGCGACGAGCGCCTGGGCTGGACCGGCGATATTCAGGTCTTTGCGCCGACGGCCTGCTTTCTCTATGACTGCGCCGGCTTCCTCTCTTCGTGGCTGCGCGACCTGGCCTGCGAGCAGACGGCGGAGGGGATCGTGCCCTTTGTGGTGCCCGACATTCTCAGGCGCATTCCGGGACTGCCGGGCGAGCAGCCCATCCCGGCGGCAGCCTGGGGCGATGCGGCCGTGCTGGTCCCCTGGACGCTCTATGAGCGCTATGGGGACCGCGAGCTGCTGGCGCGCCAGTTTGCCAGTATGTGTGCCTGGGTCGATCTGATCGCTCGCCTGGCCGGGGAGAGCTACCTGTGGCAGTCTGGCTTCCAGTTCGGCGACTGGCTGGACCCCGCTGCTCCGCCGGAGCAACCGGCGGCGGCGCGCGCGGCCCCGGAGGTCGTGGCTACGGCCTACTTTGCTCGCTCGGCAGAGGTTCTCTCGTGGGCGGCGGGGGTGCTGGGACGGCGCGCGGAGGAAGAGCGCTACCGCCGGCTGGCGGCCCGCGTGCGAACGGCCTTCCAACAAGCTTACGTTCGTCCCGATGGGCAGATCCTGAGCGATGCGCCAACGGTCTACGCGCTGGCCCTGCATTTCGATCTGTTGCGCGACCCAGAGCTGCGCCAGGCAGCGGGCCGGCGCCTGGTCGAGCTGGTGGAGGCCGAGGGCTACCATATCTGTACGGGCTTCGTGGGCACGCCCATCATCTGCGACGCCCTCTGCAGCGTCGGAGCTGCGGAGGTGGCCTTTCGCCTGCTGCTCCAGCGCGAGTGCCCTTCCTGGCTCTACCCGGTGACGATGGGCGCGACCACCATCTGGGAGCGCTGGGATAGTCTACGGCCCGATGGCTCGCTCAATCCCGGAGAAATGACTTCCTTTAATCACTACGCCCTCGGCTCGGTGGCGGACTGGCTGCAGCGGACGGTGGCCGGCCTGGCGCCCGCTGCCCCCGGCTATCGTCGCTTGCTGGTGCGCCCCGTGCCCGGCGGCGGGCTGACGTACGCCGCGGCCCGTCTGCAAACGCCCTATGGTCTGGCCGCGGTCCAGTGGCAGATCGAGGATGAGACCTTCGAGCTGCAGGTCGTTGTCCCCCCGAATACGACGGCCAGAATCGTGCTGCCCGGCACCGATGCTCCCCAGGCCGAGGTCGGCTCGGGGAGCCACCGCTGGCGCGTGCCCTATCCTCCCACCGACTCCCGACAGGGCTAGCCAGCCGTCGGGACCAGGGCCGTCCGACGGGACGCTCGCTTGAGATTGGAGTGTCCAGCTTCGCCCGGCCTTCCCCTGGTGAGCCAGCCAGGAGACGGCTCAGCGCTGGGAGCGAAGGCCCTGCTGCCTCCGCAGGCGGACAGCCAGCCGCTCCCAGCGCTGGCGCAGGAAGCGCAGGCGCTCGGGCGATGGTGGGCGATTGCCATAGCGCTCCTCCAGGTAGGCTCTTGTCAAGTGCTCGCCAAACTCGCTCAGCTCCGGCTCTCCCTTGGTCATCTCGCCGTGCCCTAACTGGCGGCGGAGGCGCTCCAGATATTCGAGCGCTGTCTCGGCGGGATGACGTACCCAGCGCTGGTCTCGAGCAGCCAGCGCCTCCAGCCAGGCCCGATAGAGCCAGCGCAGCGAGGTCGGGGGCAGGGCCTCCACGGCGAGAGAGCTGGCGCGCTCTCGCCCTCTCGCCCGCCGCCGCTCGCCAAGAACCTTCAGCGGATTGAGCATCTCCCGTTCCTCGTCGACCTCGGGCCTCGCGGCTCGCCAGTGTCCGAGGCGCAGCAGGCGACGCACCATCCAGAGGAGGGCGAGCACGAGCAGGAAGAGCACGAGCAGGCGACCCGCCAGGAGAAAGGCCGGCGGCACGAGCCAGCCAGATCCCGACGCTGGCCTCTGCAATTGCTGATGCAGCCTGGCCGGAGAAAGCAGTCCTGGCGCGGAAAGCCTCCCTCCATGCTGCAGCGCGGCCACGATCAGGGCCGCCAGGTCAAAGAAGGGCGTCAGAAGGAGCACAAGGAGCCAGAGGAGTCCCTCGCTCAGCCAGTCCCAAAGACGGGCAAGACCAGGCGTCAGCCAGGCAACCAGTGTCTGAAATGTAGTGAAGGAAAAGAGCATCTCCAGCAGCGCGACCAGGAGCAAGATCAGGAGGGAGAGCAGCACCGACACGAGAAGCCAGGGGCGCAGCGGGTCACCGGGGAGTCCTTGCGCGCGTGGCTGACGGCGCAAGGCGCTCAGGCGAGCCAGCGAGAGCGTCAGCAGGCCGGAGAAGAAGAAGAGCGGCCAGGCCAGAGCGAGAGCGGCCTGCAGGTCCTGCCAGGAGGCCAGCAGCGCCAGCCCCAGGATGGCCAGCAAGAGCAGGAAGCTGAGGCGGAAGGAGCGGGCCAGGGCCTCATGCTCGAAGCCCAGCCGGCTCCAGGTCAAGGCCCGACGCCAGAGCCAGACCAGCAGCAAGGCGACGAGCAGGCCAAGCGCCAGATCCTGCCCGGCCAGCAGACGCGGCAGCAGAAGTCCACAGCCAGAGAGGAGAGCCAGCAGCAAGGAGAGAAGCAGCGCAAAGGCCCGCCAGCGAGTCCGATCCGGCTGGCTCCCGGTCCAGGTCTCGACGGCCCAGGCCCACCAGAGCAGCAGCAGCTCCCCCAGAAACGCCAGCCAGTCGCTCTGCGGGAAAGAGAGCGGCCAGGGCGGCGGCCCACTCTCCAAAAGCCTGGCGCCCACCTGCAACAGTAAGCTGACCGGCTGGGCCTCCATCAGGGAGACGCTCAGTGGTAGGGCCAGCCACTCAAGCCAGCTCGTCGGAGCACGTTGGCCGTGGCTGCCTCCTGGTTTCCATTTCGACGCCAGCCATCTGGCATAACTCATGCCATTGCTCCTTTCCCTGGAGATGCCGTACGGGGATCAGCCCGGCGGCCTTCTGCACGGCCGCCGCGGCGACCTCGTCTTCTTCGCCGACCAACACAAGCTGAGGCGCTAGCCCGCGACGGCGCAGCTCTAGCAGGCATTCAACCGTGCTCTCTTGCAGCACCGAGGCCGCCGTTATCAGCAGCAGGGTTCCTCCTGCTGGCAGCGGCAGACTCTCAGGCTCCAGCAGCGGATCGATGGCAGCCCCCATATAGGGCAGGAGGCGCGCCAGCGTCCTCAGCAGAAGCAGCTCCTGCTCGTCACCACGGGCGCAGGGAACAGCCACGCGCGCATGATAGGTGGCTTGGTCGCTGCGTACCAACTGGCGCCCCTCCTCTGGCCCGGTCTGGCGCTCGTCCCAGGGCGCCAGCAGGCTGTTGACGAGCAGTCCCACCTGATAGCCGGCCTGCAGCCCCCAGACAGCCAGCGAGGCCGTCAGGCTGATGAGCAGCTCCTGTAGCCCGGCATCGATTCCCATCCACGGCTCGCGGAAGGTATTGATGTTCAGCGCCAGTAGCAGACGGGCCGTGCTGGCCGGCTCAAAGAGCTTGCGATAGAGGCCAGCCCCGCGGGCGCTCGCTTTCCAGTGGAGGTAGCGCGGGTCGTCGCCCGGCTGATAGGGGCGCACGCCGGCGAAGCGCAGAGGATCCTCGAGCAGGCGCAAGAGCGAGGTCTGCGTTCCGAGGGGAGCCAGGGTTGTCAGCCCGAAGTCCGCCAGGGGGAGCACCTGGGGATAGACGAGGAGCCGCACCTGCCGCTCAAGCAGTTCCTGGCGGATAAGCCAGCCAAAGGGATCACCGGTGCGCACCAGCAGCGGCCCCAGGCTGTATACGCCGCGCTGGGGACAGCGCAGACGGTAGCGACGCCTGACGCGCTGATACCCCCAGATCGCCAGCCCATTTACAAGCAGGGCGCGATTGGCCTTGTAACTGGGGAGGCTGCGCCCGCTCAAGAGAGGCAGTTGCCTGGGGATCTCGATCTCGACCTCCAGCCACGGCAAGGGCAAAAGCTTGCGATTCTCGGCCCTCAGCGTCAGCGTGACCTCCTGACCGAGGGGGACGGCGCTCCGATCAAGCTCCAGGTCCAGCCGCAGGCGCCACAAGGAACGCCGATACCACAGCTCCGGCACCAGGCCGCAGACCAGGGCAAAGAGGGCGGCCAGAAAGACCAGTGGCTGCCGACTGACGGCGCTCAGCAGCAGGAGAGTCACGGCCAGCCCGTACCAGGGACGCCGCTTGAGAAGGGTTTCACGCGCCATCTGCGTCGCCTGGGGGTGGGAACCATCGCTCATGAGCGCTCGCCTCCCACTCCCAGGCCCGGGTGCTGGCCGAGACCCCAGCCCCGGGAGCGGGTCGTTGGGTTGAGGGTTTCGACGGGCACCGGGATCGTCTCCAGGATCTCTTGCAGCACCTGGGCGGCCTCCTGGCGCTGCAGCCGGGCCCGCGTCGTAAGGACCAGGCGATGGGCCAGGACCATCGGAGCCAGATACTTGATGTCGTCTGGCAAGACGTAGTCGCGTCCGCAGAGAGCGGCATAGGCGGCACTGGCGCGCTGCAGGGCCAGCGTGCCGCGCGGGCTAACGCCCAGACTGATGGCCGGATGGCTGCGCGTGGCTCGCACCAGGGCCAGTAGATAGCGCTCGACCTCTGGTTGCCAGTAGAGATGACGGATCTCTTGCTGGGCGCTCAGAATGGCCTCCGCTCCAGCGACCGGCTCCAGCTCCTCCAGCGGCTCCGCCGCCTTAAAGCGGTGCAGCATCGCCAGTTCCTCTTCTTCCGTCGGATAGCCAAGCGGCAGGCGCAGCAGAAAGCGGTCGAGCTGGGCCTCCGGCAGGGGAAAAGTCCCTTCCAGCTCGATGGGGTTCTGGGTCGCCAGCACAAGATAGGGCCGCGGCAGGGGCCTTGTCTCGCGTTCAACCGTGATCTGCCGTTCGGCCATTGCCTCGAGCAGGGCGGCCTGCGTGCGCGGCGTCGCGCGATTGATCTCGTCGACCAGGACGACGTGGCTGAAAAGGGGTCCGGGACGGAAGACGAAGGTGCTGCTGGGCTGCTCGAAGTAGGTGATGCCGGTCAGGTCGCCGGGCAAGAGGTCGGGTGTGCCCTGAATGCGCTGAAAGCTGAGGCCCAGCGAGCGCGCCAGGGCCTTGGCCAGCAGCGTCTTGCCGACCCCGGGCACATCCTCTAGCAAGACATGCCCGTCGCTGAGCAGGGCCACGAGCAGGAGATCGATCAGGGCCTCTTTTCCAACAATGACGCGCCCGATGTTGGCCCGCAGCCTGGCCGCCAGGGCTTGCAGACGTGCACTGACCGGCGCGGCAGATTCGTCGTTCATAGAGCAATACATCTCCTCGTTCTGTTTTTCGTCCTTTGGAGCGTCCGCCTGAGTAAGGATCTGGCACCATCAAAAAAGCTTCTACAGCCCTGGCTGCCGAGGGATGTAGAAGCTATCAGCGCCAACCGACGCGTATAAGGCGAGCTTCATCGCCTTGCTCTCAGTTGTGCTATCGACAGTCACCGGAATGTCTGATCAAAGCCATCCATCCAGCCAACCGCTGTCGGCCTGATCCTGGTCCCTTTCCCCGGGGAAGGGAGCCGCCTCCGGGACCGGGACGGGGGAGCTTCTCCGCGCAGGCCAACAGTTCCTGGTTGGCGCGCGCTCGTTCTTCGATCGACCCGTCCCTCTTGCGAACCTGAACCGGCTCGCCCGTCGAGAACCTCTCGGGAACGCGCCTGAACGCTCCGCCGAGCACAAGCAAGGATATTCAGTCGCGGTCAAGCGACCAGCCGCATGCCCAGGAACGCCGGCCTTCGGAGAGGTCTTGTCGCTCGACCGAGCCACAGCCGGAACACACTTGACTGGCATACTGATGATTCAAAAACGGCCCTTTCCTCCCAGCTTCTTCCGCCTGCCCGGAAGAGCACCGTTGTCCCATCGCCCAACCACCATCGACAGCACTTTTACGGCATCCATCCCCCACGTGAATGACGGGGTGGTTTCTGGCAGCCTGGCAGCAGGCTCTGTAAGCCGCCCCTCGCCACCGCATCATGCCGATGGACACCGAACCCGCGGCTCTGCCTTCAGCGGGGGATGCCCGTGATCGGATCGGCATTGCCTTCCAAACTCAACACGTCTCTTGCTGTTCCTGGCACACCTCAACAATGGTCTGTTTCAACTGGGCTGTCGCCTCTCTTCCCTACCAGCGCCTCCCGTCGCTATCTGGGACACCAGACGACCTGATACTTGCAGGAGCAGCAGACATGCCGGTTTGACTGGCAGGCTATCTTTGTGTCTATCCAGGCATCATACGGCAACGTGCTCCTTCATGTCAAGCAATCTCCTCAATCAGCCTCTAACAGGGAAGACACCTTCTATCTCTACCGCCGAAGCGAAGGGTTCGACAGATCAGCCTGATAGCTCACGGCACTTCTCAAAGGGAAGCCGCCCGTCTTGCCTGAGAGATAGCCCGAAAGCACCCTTGACACCCTGCGGCTGGTATGCTATTCTTCCCGTGAGGAATATAGCAACTTGCGATGAAGCCCGCTTATCGCCGCAAGGCTGATGGCTTCTACCCGGCATGGAAAAGGGGTCCATGCTGAGTAGAAGCCTTTTTTCATGGGCCGCGGTTGCTCATAGGGGAGCCGTCTCTTTGGGGCCATTGGGAGGCGGCTCTCCCCTTCCTCTCCTGCCCAGGTGGCAACGGCTCCCAGCCGCACGTTGGTCCTCCCCAAAGCCGGCCCAGCCTCTCCCTGTTCGTCTGCTTGCTCGCCAGCTCTTCAGACCGGGACAGGGAAGGGACCTTTTGCCGCTCAGGCGAGTCTTTCCTCGGTCACTGGCGAGGCCGAAGCAAAGACCCGCGCATAGAGGTCGCGCGCGTGGCCTGTTCTTTCCGGCTCCCCCTCTACCATGCGGAAGGTGCGCCTGCCGTCCGGCAAACGCTCGGCCCTCAGGAAGAGCATCTCGGGCCGGCGCTCGCGCTGGCTGGCGAAGTCGTGGGCCAGCGTATAGAGATGGGTCACGTAGCAGACCGTCACACCGTGCTCGACCAGGGCTGTCACGATCTGGCGCGCCAGCTCAGAACCCTCGCGCTCATTGGTGGCAGCCAGGGACTCGTTGAGGAGGAGCAAGGCCCGCGGCCTGACCTGGTCGACGATGGCACTCAGGCGGCTTAGCTCTTCCTCAAGCTTGCCGCGCCTGAGGGCGGCATCTTCACGCCGGCGGAAGTGGGTGAAGAGGCCCGAGCAGAGGCTGGCCCTGAAGACGCGCGCTGGCACAAACATGCCACTCTGCAGTAAGAGTTGGGCCAGGCCCAGACTGCGCAGAAAAGTCGACTTCCCTCCACGGTTGGCCCCCGTAATGATGATCAGGCGCTTGCCATCAGCCTGGCAATCGTTGGCGACGATGGGCGTTGATTGAGTGAGGGCCAGAGCGGGATCGTAGAGTCCCTCGAATGAGCGCTGTTCCTCCTCCGGGGAGGCCACCGTAGGAAAGCAGATCGGCAGGCCACGGGCTGTCAGTTCCTCTGCCAGGTTGAGGCAGCCAACATAAAAAGCCAGCTCGCGGCGCAACAGTTCGAAGAAGCTCAGAATGTGCTCGGTAGAACGCGCCAGAGCATTGGCTACCTGGTTGAGGCCACGGTTACGCAGCTCGGTCAGGGCGCGGGCTCCGGCTTCATCGCGTTCAGGAATGTGGAAGGTATAGCTGGCCGTGCGCCCGCCCAGACCCAGGAGGCGGGCGAACCAGGTACCCTGCGGCGCGGCAGGGCGGCGCATCGTGTAATCACGACCTTTGTTCCCCTGGCCCAGACGCGCGCTCAACAGGACCCCATGGCGAAGGTGCAGCTCACGCAGGTGCTGAGCGATGCGCTCCAGATAGGCATCGCTCAGCTCGCGGCGCAGCATGGCCCACAGCTCGCGAAAGCCCTCTGAATCGAAGGTTTCTGCCCGCTCATCGGCCAGGGCGCGCAGCCTGCGCAAGACTGCCAAGAGCTGCTCCAGAATCTGGACCGAGCGCATCAGGATCAGACCAGGATCTTTGAAAAAGATGAAGGTGGCTTTGCGCTCACTCTCCAGGGCCTCGATGGTGAGCTGGTAGAGGGAGCGAATCAGGGCCGGCTGGCGCAGACAGTCCTTGAGCACAGCTTGCCGATAGAGCACAGTCTCCAGGTCGTTGGTCAGACTGGAGAGCAGGACTCGCCTGGCGACTTCGAACAGGAAGCGATCGCCACGGGCCATCGCCCCTAGCAGGGTCTCTAGCGCCAAATCCTGGATGAGATCAGCAGCCTGCGACGGCAAGGGCTGCGCGCTGTCAAGGTCGCGGTCGCGATAGAGAAGATGAGCTTTCATGCTTGCAGACGCTCCTTGAGACAGGCATAGGTCAGGCGATATTTTTGGGCCAGGGCCAGAGCATAAGCCAGGCCGTCGGCTGGCCGCCTCTGCAGACGAAAGGTGCGGCGGGCCGGATCTTCTGGATCCACTTCCGCCACCATACTCACGGTCTGCTCGCTGTAGGAAGCCAGCTCGTCAAGAAAGGTCACCCAGACAGCGAGCACATCCAGAGCCAACAGGCGCTGCAGAAGCTGGCGCGAGAGGAAGAGGGCATCCTCCAGCGTGGTGGCGCTGAAAATCTCGTTGAGGATGATGAGGCTGGCCGGCGTGGCCTCTTCCAGCATGGCGCGCAGGCGTACGAGATCGTCTTCGAGCTTGCCGCGCAGGTTCTCGATCCTCTCCTCTCGTTCGAAATGGGTGAGGATGCGGTCGGGCAGAAAGAGGCGGGCCTTGCGCGCCGGCACGGGACAACCGAGGGCGGCCAGGTAGTGCAGTTGGCCTATGGCGCGGGCAAAGGTGGTCTTGCCGCCCTGGTTGGGACCAGTGACGATCAGGAGGCGCTCCCGCCCCTCAAGGGCAAAGCTGTTACAGACAACCTGACCCTGCTCTCGCTGGAGCAGGCCGGCCAGGGCCAGATCAAAACAATCTTCGGCCACGCTTGTCTTGTCTTCCAGCGAGAGCTGAGGATAGCAGAAAGGCAGACCCCGCCGGCGGAAAGCGGCTATATAGTCGAGATAGGCCAGGTAGAACTGAATTTCGCGCTCGAAGGTAGCGATGGTCGCGTCGAGATAGTGCTGATGGCGGCGACAGTAGTCGGTGAGCTGGGCGAACACCGCGGGATAGAGACGAGCCACCAGCTCGAGAATCTGAGCCTCGACGTGGTTCATCTCCTGCCACTCGATCAGCTTGACGCTGTAGTCTTTGACTGCCCCCTGCTTGAAGCGGGCGAAGGTCTCCTCAATCTGGGCGCTGTAGTCCTCTTCGCCGGCGTAGGCTTGCACCGTGATCGTCTCGCCTTTGATGCGCAGGCAGTAATGCACCTGGGCCAGAGCCGCCTTGAGTGCCTCGGTCTCGCGCTGCAGGGCCAGAAAAGCGGGCGAGGCCAGATAGTCCCGCAGGTAGCCCTGGAAGGCTCGCAGGCCACGCGACTCGACGGGGAGCAGCCTCAGCTCCTGCTCCAGGCCGAGAAGGGCGTGACAGTAGTGATCAATGGCATCCAGCCACCAGCGCTCTTGCTGGCGACGGTAGTAGAGCTTCTCGGCCTGCTCCCGACACCTATGCATATCGCGCATCTTACGCGAAAAGTCCTCGAAGAGAGCGAAGATCGCCGGTTTTTCGAGATCGCGCATGACCTCCTGGCGGTAGGCAATGAGGTCGAGATCGCGCAGGGGAAAGTGGAAGAATGGTTCGAGCTGATAATCGGCTTTGGGGGCGATGATCGACTCGATGAGGCGCTCAAGCTGAAGGTCGCTGAAGCAGGGAGGCTGAGGGCTGGCCTCAGCCTGGCGACCTTGCTCGCTGTCAGCAAACAGGATGCTGCGAAAGACCATCGTTTTGGCAAGCCTCCGGGATGGACTGCTCCTCCCCCGTTTCCCGAGCCAGGATGCCTTCCGGCCCAGAGGAGGCGAGAGAGGAGAAAGGCAGAAGGATCGTCGGATCAGGGTCACGGCCAGGCCTTGGGCGGGCTTAGCGGGCACTGCGGAGCGGCAGGGTGCGGCCAGGCAGGCGCCCCGCATAGGTGAGGGCAGGTCACGAGGTGGCCTCAATAAAAATAGCTCCTACGCACCAGCCTCACCGCGCGCCGGCAGGGACCGGCGCTCAAGGCCGTGAGTAGAAGCCATCAGCCAGGCTTCGCGGCCCTCCTCTCCTCTCTCTCCATCAGCGGAGGAGGGCGTCAACGAGCTGGCGCTTAGCGGGCCTCATCGCTATACACTTGTGCTCTGTCTGACACCGGCGTCTCTTTCTTTTTTGCTTGCTCGCCAGAGACGGGTGACGCTGTTAGTATAGCCCCGAGCCTTAAGGAACGTCAAGCCGGGCTAGCGGGCGGGCGGCGCTTGTAGCCAAAATCGGGAATGGCCCGCCAGCGCTCCCGCAGGAGATGGGCTGCCAGCTTGGGGCGCCGGTCCCGGGTAAAGATCCCTTTGCGATTGCCCTGCACGCGTGTGATGCTCTGCTCTGTCTGAAAATCGGCGAAGTTCCAGACATGCTCACCGACAACGGCGGGACAGCCATCGAGCACCTCATGATAGGTCCGCAGACAGGCCGCCTGATATTCTTCGGAGAACATGGTTGGCGGCTCGTCGTGGAAGCCGGCGATGGCGTCGGCCCCGTACTCGCTCAAGAGGATCGGCTTGCCCGGGAGGCGCTTCATCCAGGCTTCCAGCTCGGCTCGCAGCAAGGCCCGCGCGGCCTCCAGGCGTCCCCCATGCACATACCAGCCATAGTAGCGGTTCAGGGCGATGACATCGAGCAGGTCGGCCACGGTATCGCTAGCGGGCGTCGCCAGCATCTGCAGGGCGATCGTCAGGGGACGGCGCTGCGGATCAAGCTCGCGCGCCAGGCGCAGCAGGGGTTCGAAGTAGGCCCGCGCCCCCTCTTCTTCTGAGGCCGGCTCGTTGGCCAGCGACCACATGACGACGCAGGCATGGTTTTTGTCGCGCGCGATTAGCTCGCGCAGGGCCTGCTCATGCTGGGCGGCGGTCGCCAGGGTCTGCCAGGTAGCCCGCCGCGCGGCCACAGGGCTGGGACCCAGGTTGAGGTGGAGGCCGACCGCCGGCACCTCGTCGATGACGACCAGCCCCAGACGGTCGGCCAGGCGCATCAGTTCCTCGGCGTAGGGGTAGTGCGAGGTGCGAAAGGAATTGGCCCCCAGCCAGCGCAAGAGGTTGAGATCTTTGAGGCAGACCGCCTCGTCGAAGCCACGTCCGTGGATGGGAAAATCCTCGTGCTTGCCGCAGCCCTTGAAGTAGAAGGGCTTGCCGTTGAGAAGGAACTGCCCATCTTCAACGGCGACCGTGCGCACTCCACATGGCTCCTCGTAGCTGTCAAGGCACTCGTCGCCCTGCCAGAGTTCAACCAGGCAGGTGTAGAGATAGGGATGGCCTGGCTCCCAGGGCAGCACGTCGGGCACCCGCAGTTGTCCCTGCTGGCCCTCGCCCCGGGCGACGGTCCGTCCCTCGGCGTCGAGCAGGGTCAGGCGGACGGCGACGGCCTCCCGCGCGGGACCGGCTACCTCGATACGGTAGCTGATCAGGCCGGCGCTCCCGGCCAGAGCGCTGGTCAGGATAATCTCGCGGATGTAGGTGGCGGGCGTTGTGTAGAGCTTGACAGGGCGGTGGATGCCGGCGTAGTTGAAGAAATCGAAGTTGGGGGTATTGGTAACCAGGCGACTGCCGTCGGGCAGTTGCTCCTCGCGATAGTGGGCCACGGGCAGACTGCTGTAGTCGAGGGTGTTATCAACCAGTACGGTGAGCCGGTTCTTGCCCGGCTGCGCCAGCGCGTTGATCTCGCACTCGAAAGGGGTGAAGCCGCCCCGATGGGCAACCAGCGGCTGCCCGTTGAGATAGACCTGGGCGGCATGGGCCACGGCCCCAAAACGCAGAACAAGGCGCTGCTCCAGCAGGCGGCGCGGGATGATCAGCTCCCGCTCGTACCAGACACGCCCCACGTGCTGGCGATAAGCGACTTCCTCGCCGAGTTCGTTGAAGGAAGCGGGTACCGGCATGGGCACGGCTTCGCGCAGGGGCCGCTCATACCAGCGCTCGGCCAGACCCTGGCCCGGGTCCAGACGAAACCGCCAGAGACCATTGAGATCAACGACCTCCCGCGTGGCGGTCATCATGGGGTAGAGCATGATGGGCAGTTCTCTCCTTCTTCTCTCCTCTTCTCTTTCTCTGTCGCTGAGCTGAGCGCTGCCGGCCGGAGCGCCGACCCCTCAGAAGCGGCTACCGGCGGCAAGGGTCCGCCCGTAGCCAGCTTCCCAGGCCAGGCAGGTAGCCGGTAGTTCTCTCCATCCCTGTTTGCTCAATCCCTCTGCTCCCTTTTCTCTCCCTGCTCGATCTGGCTGGCTCATGGGAGCCGGAGCCAGCCGGGCGAAGAGTCAGCCCGCCAGCGTGCTCAGCTCGCCAGCGTGCTCGTGAGATCAGCCTTCCGGCTTGTGGCCCCAGACCGTCAGAAAGGTCCAGATGGCGCAGAAATCGTCTTGCTGCATCTCAGCCACGGCCTGCTGGTAGAGGTGGGCCAGCTCCTGGCGGCTGGCCACGCCTGTGCGCACCATGAACGGCTGAATCAGGTCGAGAAAGACCAGGTAATCCTTGAAGAAGGGATAGTGGTAGGGCGTGTCCGCCGACCACTCGATGGCGGTGGGACGCAGGCGGACGTCGACGAAGCCGGCGCGGCGCACCAGGCGAGGCAGCACGGGGGTGATGCCGAAGTGGCGCCCATCGGGGGAGAAGCTTTGACCGGCGCGCTTCATGGCCAGCGAGCCGAGGGCGGCGAAGCGCTCGAAGGCCGGACTGCTTGTCAGCGTTGGCTCCATCTCCGTGAGGCGCAGGACCCCGCCCGGCTTGAGCAGGCGCCGGCATTCGGCCAGCAGCCGCGGCCAGGCCTCGGGACGCATGAAGCCGCACATCAGGCGCCCGTTGATCAGATCAAAGGAGGAGTCGGGGAAATCCAGGGCTTCCATCACGTTCATGACGCGAAAGTAAACGTTGGTCAGCCGGCGCGAACGGGCCTGAGCGTTGGCATATTCGACGATCGGGGGACTGATGTCAACGCCGACCACCTCGACATGTGGATAGCGATAGGCCACCTCCAGGGTCCAGCCGCCCGGGCCACAGGCCAGGTCGAGCAAGCTCCCATCTTCGGGAAGCTGCTGCCCCTCTGGGAAGAGTCCCCCCAGAGCCTCGGTCAAGATCCGGTCCTGTTGCATCAGACGGGCCAGCTCGGCAGCCTGCTCGGAGTCGATGACGTAGGTATTATGGCCCTGCTGGGCCTCGCTCTCGCTCTGCACGCTCATTCACGGCTCCTTCCTCTCGGGTCATGCCTGATCGATCTGATGTGATCCAACGACAGCTCTCTCCGCAGATGCATGGTCTGGCCTTGTTAGCATGGTATCATGCCGACAAGACGGGAACAAGAGGATGGCAGCAGTACCTTTCGGCTGGTAATGCGGCCCAGCCGGAACCGGACAGCCTTGAGGGCGACAGAGGGCCGAGGGCTGTGATCCTTTTGTGAGGGAGAAGGGCAGGAGCGTGACGGCCCCGTGAGCCAGCCTCTGCTAGAATGAAGAGAACGCAAGGCACTGCAACGCAAAGCAAGGCGACGCAAGGCGCCCGACAAGGTTGGTTGTTACACTCTTGCTTCCGAGCGAGGCGCTCGTGCGCCGCCCCTGAAGGAGCCACTATGAGCTATGGCGATCGCCCCCCGTGGCACACCGATGAAGTTGAACCGGCCGCGGAGGCCGTAGCGCTCCAGCGGGAGCTGCTGGGGCTGTGGCCGGCGCTGGTTACGGCCCCGCTAAGCGAGGTCGCGGCGGCCATGCTGCAGGTGCTGCGTGAGGGCACCGGCGCAGAGTACGGGGCGCTCTTTCTGCAGCGCTATACGCTGGCGGAGGGTCGGCAGAGGGCGGAGGCCCTGCAGTTGCTGGCCCTGCAGCGCAGCGATGAGGAGCGCGCCCGCGCCGTTGTCAGCCTTGCTGGCTCGGGCAACCCAATGCTCGCCACTGGCGCCGCCGAGAGTCTGCCCTGGCAGAGCGTCTACACCGCCGACGCTTGCTGGCTTCTGCTGTCGCTGCCGTTGCTGGCTCAGCAGGCAGAGCGCCTGTCACAGAGCCGATGGCTCTTGCTGATCCTGCTAGGCAGGGAGGGCCGGCCCCAGCCTCTGGCACGCTGGCAGGAGCAGAGCGGGCGAGCAATCGAGGCGAACCAGTCCCTGCTGGCGGCCCTGATCCGCCAGGCCCTCCTGAGCGAGCTGCTGGCCGGACGAACGCTCTCGCTGCCGCCGGCCAGTACCAGCGAGGGAATGAGAGGTCAAGGGGCGCCCGCTGGTCCACAGGGCGAGCTGCTCGCCACGCTGAGCCACGAGTTGCGCAGCCCGCTGGCCATCATCAGCGCCTCGGCCTCGACGCTGCTGCGCCACGAGCGCCGCCTGCCCCTGACGGAGCGGCGCCAGCTTCTGGAGGCCATCCTGGAGGCGGGCGAGCGCCTGACGCTGCTCTGCAACCGCTTCCTCGAACTGAGCGAGCTGGAGGCGGGCCTGCTGCATCTGGAGCCAAGCGCCGTTGACCCGGCCAGCGTGGCGCGCGAGGCCGTGCTGGCCGCCGAGCAGGGGCTTGCGGCAGAGCAGGCCTCGCTTTTCTCCTTCCAGGTCGTGCTTCAGGATGCCAGCGGCGCCCCGGCCTCGGGCGTGCCCCCGGTCCTGGCGGACCGCCGCCGCCTGCGCGAGGTTCTCGATCACCTGCTGGAGAACGCTATTCGCTTCTCGCCCCAGGGTGGCGAGATTCGCCTGACCCTGCGCCCGCGGATCATCCCGCCTCCGACGGACGGGGCAGCGGAGCAGCCGGCGCCCGCGGTGGAGATCTGCGTCAGCGATCAGGGCCGCGGGATGCCCCCGGAGCAGCTTTCGCAGATCTTTGAACGCTTCTATCGCGGCAGTACCGGCCTGGCGCGCGAGGCCGGTGGCCTGGGCCTGGGCCTGACGCTGTGCAAGTACCTGGTTGAGCTGCAGGGCGGCCAGATTTGGGCCGAGAGCGAGCCGGGCCAGGGCAGCCGCCTCTATCTCTGGCTGCCGGCCCTGCCAGCCGCTCCCACAGATGAGGGACCAAACCAGGACCGGACTGGCTGAGCTGCCGCCCCGCGCGTCTCACCTCCTCTCGCGCGCTTGTCAGTCAGAGGTAGAAGGAAGGAAGACAGGAGTATGGTGCGTAAGACGACGATTCTCTGCGTGGACGATGATCCTCACCTCTTGCGCCTGGTCTCGCGCAACCTGGAGCTGGAAGGCTACGGCGTGCTGACCGCCAGCGACGGCGAGCAGGCGCTTGCTCTGATGCGCGAGCAGCAGCCCGACCTGATGCTGCTCGATGTGATGATGCCGCGCCTCGACGGCTTCAGCGTCTGCCAGCGTGTGCGCGAGTTCTCGGGCGTGCCGATTATCCTGCTGACGGCGCGCGGCCAGGATCAGGATAAGGTGCGCGGCCTGGACCTGGGCGCAGACGACTATCTGACGAAGCCCTTTAGCATCGAAGAGCTGCTGGCGCGCGTGCGCGCCGTGCTGCGCCGCGCCCAGTTCAGCAGCGGGGAGCGCATCAGTGGGCTGCGCTCGATTATCAGCGTGGGCGACCTGACGATCGACGATACGCGCCACCGCGTGACGCGGGCTGGGCGCGAGATCGCTCTGACGCCTACCGAGTATCGCCTACTGGCCTATCTGGCCCAGCATGCCGGGCGGGTGGTGACCCAGGACCTGCTGCTCGAGCGCGTCTGGGGCGCCGAGTACGTGGGAGAGAGCCATATGCTCCAGGTGAATATCAATCGCCTGCGGCGCAAGCTCGAGGACGACCCGGCCCACCCGCGCTATATCCGCACGAAAATCGGGGTGGGCTATATGCTGGCCGCCCCCGAGGACCTGTCGACCTGATCCGGCCAGACAGACCTGCATTCCACGGCCTCCAGTCAGAGCAGAGCAGAGGAAGCGAGCAGGCCAGAGAAGCCAAAAGGAGCCAGACACCGTAGCGTCTGGCTCCTTTTGGCTTCTCTGCTCCGTCCCGATCTGCCCCGGTCTGAACAGAGGCCCCGCCTGCCCAGCCTGGATTACCACTCCTGGACCGCGAGCAGTCGCCCAGAGCAGGGCAGGCGGAAAGGACGAGCAGGCAGGCCCTCTCCCCCCCAGCCGCCGCAGCCGGCAGGCAGCGCTCAGCGATTGCCTGAGCCGGCTTCCAGCGGCTGCGTGCGCTGCGCGCGCAGACGGCTCAGCAGCGAGCCGGTCCAGGGAGTGCCGAGCAGCGGGAGCAGGATGCTATCCAGTCCATAGTAGCCGGCGATGCGCCAGGCCAGCATGAGCAGCAGGCCGAGCGTGCCCAGGACCGGGTTAATGCTGACGGCCCCCGCCAGCATGAAGTTGAGGTTCATGAAGACGCCGAAGAAGGCAGCGATACCCGTCAGGGCCCCGAAGATCAGGCCCAGCCCAACCAAAACTTCGCCGAAGGTCACCAGGTAGGCGAAGAGGCCGGCGTTGGGCAGGACAAATTGCTGCAAGAAGGCGGCGTACCAGCCCTGGACCGCCGGATGCGCTCCGCTGCTGAGGGCCAAAGCCCCTTTCACGAAGCCCTGGATGGCGACGCCGTCGTGCCCGCTAAAGACCCAGGGACTGCTGACGCGCTGGCCAAAGCCGGCCCCAAAGGCAAAGTTGTAGCCGGTGAGCTTCTCCAGTCCCGCGGTCAACCATTCGTAGCCGACGTAGAGACGGACCAGCAGCCAGAGCCAGGCCATGCGCGTGTCGGCGAAGAGGAAGCGCGCCACCGGCGGCTCAGGGATCTGGGTCACTGTCCGTGGCTTTAAAGCGCTGATCACTTTCATGCTCTCCCTCCTGTTCCAGAAACAGTGAGCGATAACTCCGAATGCTTCTCTCTCCCTCTCTCCTCCTCTTCCTCGCCTTCCATCTGCCTCTGCAGAGACTATAGCCCGCCCGGCTCACGGCCAGTTCACGGCGCCCCCCGCTTCCCTCACAGAGCCATCACGACCCCCTGGTCCTCCGCCATGCCGACCAGAGCTGGCCACCCCGGCCGGCTCACCCCAACCTTCCCGCGGCAGGCGAGCGCTTCAGTGACCATGACTATAAGACATTCCTCTTCCAGGCCAGAGCTGGTGAGCTGGCGGCAGGCAGGGCGGCACCGCTGCTCGCTCCCTCTGCTGCAGGGGGACCAGGAAAGGGGGAGAGTTGTGAGGCCGTTGAGAGAAGAACAGAGCAGGTTGTGAGCCAGCCGACAACTGAGCGCGCTACTGTTCTGGCAGCGACCTGGAGGTGGGTCGGCAAGGAGAGCCGCACCGGCCCAGGTCTTCAGGTCCATCAGCTCAGGAGCAACAGAAAGAACACGCCAACTCATCACCTGTGAACGATAGAAGAAGAGGAGAGCATGACCATGGCAGCCCAAGAGCAAAGTGCGCTACCCAGGCAGCCGGAGGCTTCGTGTCAGGAGCAGGTCCCAGCCGCCGCGGCGCAGGAAGAGGCCCCAGCCGCCAGCGCCGCGACAGCCGCAGCGCAGGAAGCCCGGCCGCTCATTCTAGAGGCGGGGAACTATCGCGAGGAGATTTATCGTCAGCTTGCCGCGGGAGGGAAGGAGGTGATCTTTGTGCGTCGCCGCCGGCCCCGGTCCGGGTCCGCCTATCCCTGGCGCCGGGCGATGGTCCCACTGGCAGTACTTGTAGGGGCCCTGGTGATCATGGTGGCCGTGCTCAGCTTCGGCCTCGGCAGCACCCTGGCCAGCGCTGGCAGCCCCAGCAGCCAGGATCAGAGCGCCGCCTCAAGCGGCATGGGCAACATGAACATGAGCGGGCAGGATGCCAACGCCACCGCCACGACGGCAGCCCTGCCGCGGGCCACCCAGAGCCAGGGCAACCAGCTCGCCACCTACGTACGCGATCCCGACGGGGCCAAACACTTCACCCTGGTTGCAGAACAAATGCTGTGGGAAGTCGTCAAAGGCACCTGGGTGCCAGCCTACACCATCAACGGCAGCGTGCCGGGACCGATGATCCGCGTGACGGCTGGCGACCACGTGCGCATCACCTTTATTAACCATTTCCACGAAGCCACCAGCATCCACTGGCACGGGCTAGAGGTGCCCAGCCAGCAGGACGGTGTCCCAGGGATCGGCCAGCAGCCCATTCAGCCCGGCCAGAGCTACGTTTACGACTTCACCGTTCATGATCAGGACGTGGGCACGCACTGGTACCACAGCCACTACAACGACCTGAACGAGGTGGCCGGCGGCTGCTACGGGGCCTTCATCGTCGACCCACGTCCCGGCTCGCCCCAGGCGCAGGCAGCGCCCCAGGTCGACATCGACAGGACGCTCTTCATCGGCACCCTGCCCGGCGGCTACTACGTGATCAATGGCAAGAGCTTCCCCGATGTGCCGCCGCTGCATGTCAAGCACGGCCAGCGCGTGCGTCTGCGCCTGATTGGCGCCGATACCCTGACCACGCACCCGATGCACCTGCACGGGCACACGTTCACAGTGATTGCCCAGGATGGCCATCCCCTGACGCAGCCCTACCAGCGCGACACGCTGGAGGTGGCCCCTGGCGAGACCTATGACCTGATCTTCACGGCCTGGGCCGCCCCGGGCAGCATCTATCCTTTCCACTGCCACATTCTCTCGCACCTGATGAATCCGGGACAGAACGCCAGCGAGATGGGTGGTCTCGTGATGCTGGTGATCTACGACCGCTAGGCCAGCCGCCGACCCGCCCGACGCTGAAGCCGCCAGAGGCGGTCCATCCCGACGAGCGAAGAAGCGTCTGGAGCAGAGGGAGGGAAAGGTAGCCAGCCTGCCGCAAGGGAGGCTGGCCACAGGGTGGCCAGCGGCGCCTGCTCCAGGCGCTGTCTGGACTGGCGGAGGCCAGAGCGAGCGGCTTAGCCCAGCCTCCGTCAAGTTCCCGCTTCCGGGCTGGGCGAGGCCGCGGCCTCACCCCCTGTGTCACCCGACTCCAACTGATCGCCACCCTCCTCGCACAGGAGCGGCAGACGCACAAAGAAGGTCGAGCCCCGGCCCTCCTCCGACTCGAACCAGAGCCGTCCCCCGTGTTGCTCCACCAGAGCGCGTGCCAGGTAGAGGCCCAGACCCGTCCCCTCGATGCCCCAGGCGCGCGCGTTCTCGGCTCGCATGAAGCGCCCGCCAATCTGGCCCTGCTGATGACGCGGAATGCCAATGCCATGGTCCTCGACGCTAATCACTACGGCCTGCTGGCCGTCTGGCCAGATGCGCAGGCGAACCGGACCGCCCTGGGGACTGTATTTGATGGCATTCTCCACCAGGTTGGTGAGCACCTGCTCCAGGCGGTGAGGATCGATGAGGGCCACCAGCGGCTGCGCCGGGGCCTCGACCTCCAACTGGTGGCGCGTGGTCGTCGGCTGGAGACGACGCACCACCTGGCGGACCAGGGGCACAACGTCCGCAGGCAAGCGCTGCAACTGGAGGCGTCCGGCCTGCAGACGGCTGAGGTCGAGCAGCTCCTCGGTCAGAGCCGCCAGGCGCAGAGTGCCCTGCTGGATCTCTTCCAGGGCCTCGCGCTGCCAGGGGGCCAGCGGGGGGCCGTGCCCGCGCTCGGTCTGCCGCAGCAGCATCTCGGCGTAGCCGGTCAGAGCTGCCAGCGGGGTGCGCAGCTCGTGGGCGGCGATGCTGATGAACTCATCTTTCAGCTCGTCGGCCTCTTTCAAGGGGGTGACATCCTGGTGAATGACCAGGGCCAGGGGTTCCTCCGCCGCGACCTGGCGCAGCCGCTCGCCCTGCAGGGCCTCCGGGGCCAGGCGCAGCGGCAGGGCACTGACCAGCACCGGCAAGAGCGAGCCATCGGCCCGCCGGATCTGCTCCTGGTAGAGCGAGATGGCCTGCTGCTCCCGCAGAACGCGCAGCGTCACCAGCTCCTCGGGACCCAGCTCCTTGCCGCGCAGATCGCTGATGGCGATCTTGTGGGAGCGCAGGAAAGCAAGAAAGGGCTGACCCGCTTCCCACTCGGCTCCCCAGACTCTCCGCACGGCCTGGTTGGCCAGCAGCAGCCGGGCTGTCGGACCGGCCACCAGCGCTACGGCAAAGGGCATCTCCTCGAAGAGCTGCTCCAGCAGCGACAGGTGCCCGGCCAGCATGGCCCGCGCTTCGCGCTCGCGCCGACGACGCTCGCTGATGTCGCGATTGATCTCGAGGGTCGCCAGGACCTGGCCCTGCTGGTCGCGCACGAGCGCCTGACGGCTCTCCACCACCACTAGACGCCCGTCGCGGCAGACCTGGGTCAGCTCGCCTTCCCACTGGCCTTCACGCTCCAACGCCGCGCGTACAGCGTTCTCTCCGCCTGGCACGTCGGTTCTGAGCAGGCGGGTGCTGATACGCCCCAGGGCTTCCTGGGCAGACCAGCCGTAGAGGCGCTCGGCTCCGCGGTTCCAGAGCAGGATACGGTCGAGAGGATCGCGCAGAATGATGGCATCATAAGCCTGGTTGAGCAGCTCGCCCTGCACCGTCAGGTTCTGCAGCAGGAGGGCCCGCTCGCGCTCGGCCCGACGCTGGGCCGTCATGTCGCGCACGGCGGCAATCACGTAGAGCCGGTCCCCCAGGCGCAAAGGGCTGAGGCTGATCTCGACCGGGATTTCGCCGCCGTCCTTGCGGAGCGCGAAGAGGTGCAGTCCTATCCCCATCGGGCGCAGGCGCGGGGCTTTGAAGTAGTGAGCCGCGTGGAGACGATGGATATCACGGAAGCGCTCCGGCAACAGGAGATCAAGAGATTGGCCGAGCAGCTCCTGCCGGCTGTAGCCAAAGACAACGCTCGATTGGGCGTTGGCCTGCACGAGACGCCCCTGCTCGTCGACGACGATGAGGGCATCGGGCAGCAGATCGAGGAACTGACAAAAGAGCGGCGAAGAGACGTCAACCAGCTCCGGGGGAAAGCCCACCGGCAGAGACTGAGCTGTTCCTGCTTCTGGTCCCGGGACTCCCTGGGAATCGTCCATTACTCACGCTCCTCCGCTCGCTCACCAGGCGAGCACCGGCCCGGCCCAGCCCGGCGAGATAGGTCGCTGAGCCGGCAACCTGTCAGCCACTTCGGCCCGAAGATGCTCAGGGCCACCTTCGGCGCGCAGGTGCCGCTCTTTCCGCTTTTTGCCTGCATCTGCACTCAAAGCTCTCCCCATCAGGATTATAGCATCGCCGCCTGCCAGCGACAAGGCAGGGGGCCGCCAGCTCCGGCAGGCGCGGTCTGGCGGCTGGCCAGACCGCGGGACGGGCCGGCGCCTTCCGGCCTTCCCCCCCTCCCTATCGAGCCACAGCCACTGTCAGCTTCATGCCGGCTTCATAGTGGCCGGGGAGATAACAGGCGAACTCGGGCCGCGAGCCTGCTGCACTGGACGGGAAGGTATAGTCCAGGGTGACGCTGGCCCCCGGCGGGATGTTGTCAACCATGGCCAGGGCCATGTGATGCATCTCTTCCATGGCGTCATGCTGGCCCATCGCTCCCTCGGAGCG
Organism: Thermogemmatispora sp.; assembly: GCF_042408735.1. Lineage (GTDB taxonomy): Bacteria > Chloroflexota > Ktedonobacteria > Ktedonobacterales > Ktedonobacteraceae > Thermogemmatispora. Next base: position 954 of record NZ_JBHOQV010000142.1, on the reverse strand, counting down.
CGGCATGATCAGAAACTCATGGGCGACCACTCCCTGGTTGCGGATCACAAAGTGATAGGGGACGCCAGGTCTGAAGGTCGTGAGCGAAGAGCGGATCGCAAAGTCCGTCTCAGTGATTTCGACCGTCTGGGCCCCAGCCGGAGCGGTGGACGAGGCCGTTGAGCTTGAGCCAGGCCCACCACAGGCCACCAGCAAGAGGGAGAGAGACAAGATGACCATGGAAGCCAGCCAGCGCCCTGGTCCCAGCACCCTTAATCTCATGATAAGCATTCTTTCTCCTTTTTCGCTTGTTTTTCTACTTGCCGCCGGAAAGAGGAGGAAGGACGTGGAGCAGTCAGCCAGGTCTGCCGCGCCCTGTCCTGCCCTCTCCGGCGGAGCAGGCCACTTCCGTTCACACGATAAATGATAAGCGTCGAGATCAGGCTCAGGGAAGGGAAAAGAAGGGCCAGGGCAGGCGGGGGGAGCGGTCCGAAAAGGATCGGGAGGATCAGGGCGGCAGCCAGCGTGCGGGGCGCGTCTACCAAAAAGGATGGTGCCGTGACTGCACCGAAGGAGTCAGCCACGGCACCCGCCTCTGACCGAACGAGGAGTCCCCGGGAGAAAGAGTTGTATCTGCACTCTTCCGGGGTTGTTGTGCCTTGTGCGCACGACTAGAAGGGAGGATAGGCGTTCTGGACCAGGGTATCGAAGCCCGCCTGGAACCAGGCCCCTGCCACCGGCGCGTTCGGCATCGCTCCCGTCGGCTGATAGTTGTTCATGGCATTGCCCCCGTAGTTGGGGTCGCACATCTCGTCGAAGCCCTTGCCCGTCGGATTGTTGGGTCCCTGCGGGATCAGGCTGCTCGACCCGTCCGACTCCCCGGGCGGCTTGATCCACACAAAGGCGTCAAACCCACTCGCCGGGTTGGCCTGCGGGCGCGCTCCTATCCCGCCCGGCTGGTTGCACCAGTTCCCC
>NZ_JBHOQV010000137.1:0-116773 GCF_042408735.1 Thermogemmatispora sp. | reverse complement strand
TCTCCACCCGGCGCCGGTGACGGTGGGCAGCCTCAACGGTCAACTGAAGCAGACGCAGCACCGCCCGCACTCGTGCCAGCAACTCCTCGACCCCGAACGGCTTAGTCAGGTAATCGTCTGCTCCCAGGTCGGTCAGGTCCTGACTCATCGCTGGCTGCTTCAGCACGTCTGGGGACCCGAGTATGGCGGCGAGGTGTGGGGGAAGTGAAACCGCTCGCAAGCAGGGCAGCCCACACACCCAAATCTTTCAGTACCCAGAAGCGGATCGGGGCTTCGATCCGCTTGAGGATACTGAAAGTTTCTATGCTGTCGCTGTATGTGGGGGCCTGGCCTGTTGCAGAGGCTTCGATCCGATTGAGGATACTGAAAGCGAGGATTCCATTCTGCACGTTCGCATGCGGGTCCACGTTGCAGAGGCTTCGATCCGCTTGAGGATACTGAAAGGTACCAGTAGGCGGGATGATTGTGACAGGTTGTCCGGTCGTTGCAGAGGCTTCGATCCGCTTGAGGATACTGAAAGTCTCCGTCATGCATATGCGCTTGTTTCATCCTTCCAGTTGCAGAGGCTTCGATCCGCTTGAGGATACTGAAAGCTTCCACAGGAGGAATGTGTATACTTTTGGTCCCTGTTGCAGAGGCTTCGATCCGCTTGAGGATACTGAAAGGTCAGGCTCAGGCTCGTGAGCCTCAGCCAGCCAGGTTGCAGAGGCTTCGATCCGCTTGAGGATACTGAAAGTTCGAGTTCCCAGATCTGGCTGAAGCAGAGCAGCAATGTTGCAGAGGCTTCGATCCGCTTGAGGATACTGAAAGGAGCGAGAGCAACGCTGAGGGAGCACCGGATGGATCTGTTGCAGAGGCTTCGATCCGCTTGAGGATACTGAAAGTTTCCACGATTTGCCCGGATCCTGGATCGGGCGGCGCGTTGCAGAGGCTTCGATCCGCTTGAGGATACTGAAAGCTAGCGCCGTCCCGGGCGCTGGTCAAGGGCAGGCCGTTGCAGAGGCTTCGATCCGCTTGAGGATACTGAAAGACAGCTTGTTTGTCAGAAACCAATGGGACGTGAAAGTTGCAGAGGCTTCGATCCGCTTGAGGATACTGAAAGTCCGTTCTCCGGTAGGGGACAAGTCGGTCATACAGATCAGGTTGCAGAGGCTTCGATCCGCTTGAGGATACTGAAAGGAGGCCGATCACCCATCTATCGACAGCAGTGCTGGGTTGCAGAGGCTTCGATCCGCTTGAGGATACTGAAAGACAATAATTGCATGCACAACCGGATTATCCATACTCGTTGCAGAGGCTTCGATCCGCTTGAGGATACTGAAAGTTTCTACCACCGTGGCCTGCGTGGGGTGCAGTTCGGTTGCAGAGGCTTCGATCCGCTTGAGGATACTGAAAGGTCAAGCGCTTGCCGCCGCATTGGCTCAGGGATTCAGTTGCAGAGGCTTCGATCCGCTTGAGGATACTGAAAGCTGGAGCACCTCTGCCCGCGAGAGAAACTCTTGTTCCAGTTGCAGAGGCTTCGATCCGCTTGAGGATACTGAAAGGTAATGATAGATACAAAATCGCCGCTGCTGCTGTCGGTTGCAGAGGCTTCGATCCGCTTGAGGATACTGAAAGCCTCCGGGCCGGCCCGGGGGCATGGGCAGACCAGCATGTTGCAGAGGCTTCGATCCGCTTGAGGATACTGAAAGCTCCCTTCTTGATCAGAAGCCCGGGTCTGTTCTCCTGTTGCAGAGGCTTCGATCCGCTTGAGGATACTGAAAGTTCTCCTCGGGGATGCTGCAAAAACGACGTACAACAACGTTGCAGAGGCTTCGATCCGCTTGAGGATACTGAAAGAAATGGGGCGGCCACGCAACCAACCCGTCACGGAACGTTGCAGAGGCTTCGATCCGCTTGAGGATACTGAAAGGTTAAGCATCTGACCGCGTTGCGTGCCGTGATCGATCTTGGTTGCAGAGGCTTCGATCCGCTTGAGGATACTGAAAGGAACCAGCCAGACCATGGCAGACTCTGGCAGACCATGTTGCAGAGGCTTCGATCCGCTTGAGGATACTGAAAGGTGAGCCGGCTCTAGAAGCGGGCTGAGCACAAGACACATGTTGCAGAGGCTTCGATCCGCTTGAGGATACTGAAAGCTCGGTCTGGCTGCAATCCGGGTCGAAGGCCGGGCCGGTTGCAGAGGCTTCGATCCGCTTGAGGATACTGAAAGGTGTCGATGAGGAGGGGAAGGGAGAGCATCTCCTCAGTTGCAGAGGCTTCGATCCGCTTGAGGATACTGAAAGTGATACAGGTCGACGCTATCGTCGGCTGCGACAAGCAGTTGCAGAGGCTTCGATCCGCTTGAGGATACTGAAAGACCCATCGTCTCTCCACTCCTCGTCTTCCTCGGGCGTTGCAGAGGCTTCGATCCGCTTGAGGATACTGAAAGAATCTCCGACCAGTCTCCTCACGCCAAACCCTGCTCGTTGCAGAGGCTTCGATCCGCTTGAGGATACTGAAAGGCAGGGGAGAAGACGGCTCGCTTTCCAATCACGATCAGTTGCAGAGGCTTCGATCCGCTTGAGGATACTGAAAGGTCTCGACGGTCCTGGGGTGCCGTGCCGTGTCCTGGTTGCAGAGGCTTCGATCCGCTTGAGGATACTGAAAGAGGCGCACTCGTCCCGAAGTCTTAGCGTTGTTGGCTGTTGCAGAGGCTTCGATCCGCTTGAGGATACTGAAAGCGGCTTCAGTGAGGGCCAGCTTGCGTTCGACTTCTGGTTGCAGAGGCTTCGATCCGCTTGAGGATACTGAAAGTCCCCCGAGAAGATGTAGCAGACGGTCAGTGAAACAGTTGCAGAGGCTTCGATCCGCTTGAGGATACTGAAAGGCAGACGTTTACCTACCGTCTCCGCGTACGGGAGGCTCGTTGCAGAGGCTTCGATCCGCTTGAGGATACTGAAAGCTTCAAGTAGTCGAGACATAGACTCGTGAAGCTGCGTTGCAGAGGCTTCGATCCGCTTGAGGATACTGAAAGTGGGGCGGCTGGCGTGGAGGAATAGCCAGATCTACGTTGCAGAGGCTTCGATCCCCTTGAGGATACTGAAAGGATCGACCACTGGACCGAATGTGTCCCCGATCCACTTGGTTGCAGAGGCTTCGATCCCCTTGAGGATACTGAAAGGGCAAATGGCAAGGGATATGCGTGCTATGCGATCTGGGTTGCAGAGGCTTCGATCCCCTTGAGGATACTGAAAGTAAGCCGTGCGCGGGCCGCTGCGAGTGGTTGACCGAGTTGCAGAGGCTTCGATCCCCTTGAGGATACTGAAAGTCTCCTCGTAAGCGCTTTTGACGCTGTTTCGTGAATGAGTTGCAGAGGCTTCGATCCCCTTGAGGATACTGAAAGTTCGTCGCAGAGGACGGATGGGAGGGATCCGTCAGAGTTGCAGAGGCTTCGATCCCCTTGAGGACACTGAAAGTAAAATCGAAGCCATGATAGAGCAGCGCATAAGCCTCGTTGCAGAGGCTTCGATCTGCTCGGGAGCACTGAAAGAAAGGAGAGCAATGAAATTAAAGGAGGGTCCTGAAACTCAGGGCTGGCTATCTGGCCAGCCCTGAGGGTACGCTGGTTGTAGCGGCCTCAATCCGCTTCTGGACACAAGAAGAGAAATGAAATTATTTGAGCGCCAGCATGCGATCAAGGGCTACTCGGGCCCAGTGGGCGACCTCGGGAGCCACCCTGACCTGATTGATGACCTGGCCCTCAACGAGCGCCTCCAGGACCCAGGCCAGATAAGCAGGATGGATACGGTACATAGTCGAGCAGGGGCAGACAACGGGATCAAGGCAAAAGATAAGCTTGTCAGGATGCTCCTGAGCCAGGCGATGCACTAGATTGATCTCGGTCCCAACCGCCCACTGGCTGCCCGCTGGGGCCTGCTCGATCTGCTGGATAATGTACTCGGTCGATCCATAGAGGTCGGCAGCCTCAACAACTTCACGCCGGCACTCGGGATGGACAATGACGGTTATACCTGGATACTCAGCACGCGCCTTAGCAATCTGCTGCACAGTGAAGCGCATGTGAGTTGAACAATAACCCTTCCAAAGAATGAGGCGCGCCCTGCGCAGACGCTCCTCGTCGTCGAGGGTCTCCTGGGGATTCTTGGGGTTCCAGACAATCATCTCCTCATCGGGGATACCGTAGGCGTAGCCAGTGTTGCGCCCCAGATGCTCGTCAGGGAAGAAGAGCAGACGCCGGCCCCGCTTGAAAGCCCACTCCATCACCTTGAAAGCATTGCTGGAGGTACAGACGATGCCTCCATGCTCGCCACAAAAGGCCTTAAGGCTGGCTGCCGAATTGATATAGGTAACCGGCACGAGGCCTGGGTCTTCCCCCAGAACCTCATGGAGGGTCTCCCAGCACTCTTCAACTTCGCCAATGCTGGCCATGTCCGCCATCGAACAGCCGGCCGTCGGATTGGGCAGAATGACTTGCTGATGGGGAGCACTGAGGATATCGGCGCTCTCGGCCATGAAGTGTACGCCACAGAAGACAATGTAGTCAGCCTCGGGACGGGCTGCCGCCTGTTGAGCGAGCTTGAAGGAGTCGCCACGCAGGTCGGCATACTTGATGATCTCGTCGCGCTGGTAGTGATGACCCAGAATGAGCAGGCGCCTGCCAAGAGCAGCTTTGGCCTGGCTGATACGCCGGTCCAGCTCCGCCCCATCCATCTCGGCGTAGCGACGAGGAATGTGATCAGCCCGACCACCATGAGCATACTGGTTACGCGTTGCCGGATGCAACAGAGGCAGAATACGGCTCTCCTGGCTGGCTTCACAGGCTGTTTGCAGCGCCATGAGAATTAGCTCCTCCTTTCGTGCTGGGTGCTCGCCTGCCACGCTACAGGCGAGCATGCCATCTAGAGAAACTCCAGAGCGACATCGAGATTGGGTGCAGAATGGGTGAGGGCCCCGAGCGAGATGAAGTCAACGCCCGTGCCGGCCACAGCGGCCAGGCGCTCCGGATCGGGGCCGATACCGCCCGAGGCCTCGAGCAGGACCCCAGGCGCTTCGGCGCGCACAAGAGCCACAGCCTGGCGCAGCAGGTCAAGCTCCATGTTATCGAGCAGAATGACATCCGCTCCGGCCCGCAGAGCGGCCCGCACCTCATCCAGGGTCTCACATTCGACCTCGATCTTGAGCAGGTGCGGCACCTGGCGGCGCACAGCCTCGACAGCAGCGGCCACACCGCCAGCGGCTTTGATGTGGTTATCTTTAATGAGAATGCCGTCACTCAGACCGAAACGGTGATTGACCCCCCCACCCAGACGCACCGCCTCCTTTTCAAGGGCCCGCAGGCCAGGCGTGGTCTTGCGCGTATCAAGAATGCGCACGCCCGTGCCAGCCACAGCGCGGACGCAGCGCGCCGTCAAGGTGGCAATCCCGGAGAGGTGGCCGAGAAAGTTGAGAGCCACACGCTCGGCGCTGAGCAAGGCCCGCGCCGGCCCGCTGAGACGGGCCAGGGTCTGCGAGGCCACAACGGTCTCCCCATCTTCAACGAGCGCTTCGCTCTCAACTCGCTCGTCAAGCAAGCGGAAGGCGGCCAACGCCACCGGCAGCCCGGCAATCACGCCCTCACTGCGCGCCAGCAGCACGGCCCACCCCTGAGCAGTGGCCGGCACGGTAGACAGAGTAGTCAGATCACGATAGGCTCCGTCCTCGATGAGAGCTTGCTTGATAAGGTCAAGAGGTAGTTCAGACATACGGTCTTCCCTTATGCTCAAGCGCAGCACGACTGGCTGTCTCGACACTGGGGCTGGCCGGTCGCAGCACAAGACTAACGTCGGCCAGCGAGGAATCGGGCTGGGGATAGTCGCTACGCCAGTGACTGCCACGGCTCTCGCGCCGCTCAAGGGCGGCCTGAACGATCAGGGCAGCGCTATCGAGCATGTTGGCAGTCTCCAGCCAGGACCTCACGAGCGGCTCTTGAGGGGCACGCGGTCGGGCCGCCTCAGCGAAGCGCGCGCGCAGCTGCAGCAGCTCTTGCCAGGCCGTACGCAGGCCATCCTCATCGCGACAGAGGGCCACGTAGCGCCACATGAGCGCTCGCAGCTCCTCTTGCAGGGCGCGGGCCAGGGCCTCGGGTCCATGCCAGGCAGGCCCAATCGGCCAGGACTGAGCGGCGGGGAGCAGCAGCTCGCGACGTCGCCGTCCGGCGGCAGTGGGAGCACGATCGGCAGCCTCTCCCCGCAGGAAGGCGGCCAGACGACGCCCAAAGACCAGTCCTTCAAGCAAGGAGTTACTGGCGAGACGATTGGCGCCATGCACTCCAGTACAGGCAACCTCGCCGACGGCATAGAGATGGGGAATGCTGCTACGGCCCTGCAGATCGACTCGTACCCCACCCATGCAGTAGTGAGCCGCCGGGGCTACCGGCAGGAGGTCATGGGCCAGATCCAGGCCGTGACGGCGGCAGAGAGCGGCGATCGTCGGGAAACGGGCATACATCCGCTCATCAGGAAGATGGGTCAGGTCAAGGTACTGGTAGTCCACTCCCTCGGCCAGCATCTCGCTGAGAATGGCCCGCGCCACAACATCGCGGGGGGCCAGCTCGGCCAGAGGATGATAGCGCGGCATGAAGCGCTCGCCAGCATGGTTGCGCAAGTAGGCCCCCTCACCGCGGACAGCCTCCGAGATGAGATGCGTGCTGCCGTTGACCTTGAGGACAGTCGGATGGAACTGGATGAATTCAAGGTCGGCAAGCTCGGCTCCGGCACGCCAGGCCAGGGCCAGGCCGTCAGCGGTGGCTCCAGCAGGGTTAGAGCTAGAAGCCCAGAGGTGACCTGCCCCCCCACAGGCCAGAACAACCTCGCGCGCCTCTATCACCAAAGGCTCCCCCTCCTGATCAACGGCCTGCAACCCGCAGCAACCGGTCCCATCGACCAGGAGCGCATAGACGCTCGTCTGCACATAGCGGCTGATGTGCGGGCGGGTCTTAAGGGCCGCCAGGAGGGCGCGCTCGATCTCAGCCCCAGTGGCATCTCCACCGGCGTGAAGGATGCGCCGCCGACTATGGGCCGCTTCCTGGCCTAAGAGCAGGCCATCGGCGGTGGCGGCCTCCGCGCCTGCCCCCGGCGCGGCACGATCAAAGCGGACTCCTAGTTCGATCAGCCAGCGCACAGCCGCCGGCGCCTCCTCAACGAGGACGCGGACGGCCTCCTCGTCGCAAAGACCCGCCCCCGCCGCCAGGGTGTCGGCGTAATGGAGCGCGGGGCTGTCGTCCGCCCCCAAGGCGACCGCCAGCCCACCCTGGGCGTAGCGCGTGTTGCTCTCCCCCAACCGTCCCTTGGTCAGAAGAGCCACCCGCCACCCAGGCGGCAGGCTGAGCGCTACACTCAGACCAGCGATGCCAGCGCCAACAATGGCTACGTCATATCTCTGGCAGCTCGCCATGATGGTCCCTTCTTGTCTCACTTGGCAGCCGTTAAGTGTAAAATTTACACTAACTGGCCTCAAAAAAAGAAAAAGGTGTATCAAGTACACCAACCTTATTGCTAACAAGTATACCAGCGATCTGCCAGGAAAACAAGGGGCCGGGGAAGCGCGCCCTGGGAGGGTCGAGCGCGCTTCTCAGCCGGGAGCAAGCCCGTGCAGGCCCCTCTTCTGAGGAGAGAGTACGCACGGACTATTCTCCGATAACCTTCACGATGACGCGCTTATCGCGCTGGCCATCGAATTCGACATAAAAGAGGCGCTGCCAGGGACCGGAGTCGAAGCGTCCGCGAGTGATGGGGATAACGACCTGCAGATGCATCAGCAGATTCTTGAGATGGGCATCGCCGTTATCTTCGCCAGTGCGATGGTGGTGGTAGTCAGGTTTCTCGGGAGCCACCTGCTCGGCCCACTCCATGATATCGCGCCAGAGGCCGGACTCCTCATCCTGGATAATGACGCTGGCCGTCAAGTGCATCGAGGAGACCAGGGCCAGACCCTCCTGGATGCCACTCTCGCGGATGATGCGCTCAACCTGATCGGTGATTGGGATAATATCTTTGCGCTTCCTGGTATGAAAGGTAAGGTAGGCCGTATGCGATTTCACTGACGTTCCTCCTGTGCGCAGGAATCCCCCGCCTTCAGGCATGGGGAGGAATGCGCACGACTTTTCTTTCAAGGTATTGACAACTGCCCTCAATTTGCAAAAACTGGTCTATCGCGAGTTGCGAGCCACCTACCGGCTTTCTACTCAGTTGGCCATCCGTTGTATCAGCAAGGTCTGTGAAGCCTACAGGCGTGACAAGAGCATCAAACTCATCTTCAGGCCAGAAGGCACTGTGGTCTATGACCAGCGCGTCATGAGTTTCAAAGGCTTGACCCACGTCTCTCTTTTGACCCTTGCGGGTCGGATGCGGATTCCGTTCGTCATCGGACCGTATCAAGCCGCCCGTATGGGAGCCATCCAGGGGCAAGCCGATTTGCTCTACCGCCAGGGAACGTTCTTTCTGGCCGTGACCCTGGCTGTCCCTGAACCCCACCAGCAAGCAGCGAAACCGTCCTCGGGGTGGATCTCGGCATCGTCCATCTGGCGACTGATAGCAGCGGGGAGTCTCTCAGCGTTCAGCGGCGAACTGGTTGAGAACACCCGCAAGCGGCTTCATGCACTTCGCCAGCGCTTGCAAAAGCGTGGAACCAAGAGCGCAAAGCGGCATCTCAAGAAACTTTCTGGCAAACAGGCCAGATTTCAATGCTCTACCAATCATGTCATCTCCAAGCGGCTTGTCCAAAAGGCCAAAGCCAATCGGCAAGGAACAGTGATCGAAGAACTCAGGCCCATCCGTTCCCGCACGGAAAGCACGGCTAGACGTTCTCAGCGTGCTCGCCATTCCAACTGGTCGTTTGGACAACTGCGTTTCTTCCTCTCCTGCAAGGCCGCTCTTGCAGGCATCCCATTCTACGCGGTCACCCCGTGCAACACGTCTCGCATGTGCTCTGCCTGCGGGCACTGTGCCAAAGAGAACCGCAAGAGCCAGGCCCTCTTCTGCTGTAGCAACTGCGGCATGACGATGAATGCTGATCTGAATGTCGCCATCAATATCTCTAGGGCTGCCGTCAAACAGCCTATTGTGGCAGGCCAGGCCTAGCCGCAAGCCCCTGCCTTCAGGCATGGGGTATTTGACAGAGACCTCCTGCTTACTTACTTATTACTTACTCACTACCGCGACAGACAGAGAGATAGTCAGAGGGGCGCAGAGACTAACTGGCCAGACATCGCTGCCCCCTCTTTCCAGGCAGGCTCGCGGCACTGGGCGGACCTGCCCATTCCGAAGACATCTCAGCCACTCAGTATAGTGCTGGCACCAGCGCAGAGCAACCCACTCGTTCTGGCCAGACTCTTCCTTTTAGAGAGCGAAATATGATACGCTCTGAAACAAAGCGGTCCCTTTGGCACCTTTGTCAGGCAAGCAAGAGCGAGGTAGTTCCATGCACCAGCGCAGTCGCGGCCTATTGACTGGCCTGCTCCTCATCGCCCTGGCGATTGGGCTGACGCTGCTGATGGGGGTCGTGCGCGCGCGCGCTCCGCTGGGCTTCTTATGGTCCGGCAGCAACCTTGCCCTGCAGCAGCAGAGCCAGGCGTCCACCCAGACGCCTCACCTGCTCAACGGCAAGCTGGCCTCGCTCGGCTGGATCGTCGGGCGCGACTGCCAGCGCGGCCTGCAAGCCTACCTGCAGACCGCCGACATCAATCCCGACGCGGCCCTTGTTGGCAGCGGCTGGGTCAACCCCCTGACAGGGCAACTGATGAACGGAGAGAGCAACAACTGTCAGCCAGGCACGCTGAGCATGGATAACGTGGTCCGCCTGATCCATAGCAAAGGGGGAAAGGCCTACCTGACGGTAACAATGGAGACCGATGCCACGGGCTGGACGGCCCAGCAGCAGTCAGACTACATCAAGGCGGCCACCCAGCAGCCGGCCTACATTCAGGCCATCGTGAACGTGGTCAAGCAGGGCAACTACGACGGGGTCATCATGGACCTGGAAGGGGCCGATCGCACCTATCCGCACATCCAGCAGCTCTTTGCCGACTATAACCGCCTGGTCTGGAAAGCCCTTCAGGCCCTGCACAAGCCCTACGGCATCGCTCTGATTCACAAGGTAGCCGATCAGGACGACTACTACAACCTCAACGGCTTCGAGAACTGGTCGCTGTTGGGACGCTGCGCCGATTTCATCGTGATCATGTCCCTGGACCAGTCCTACATCACCCCAGGACCAACAGTCAGCGTGCCCTGGCTCAAGCAGATCCTGGCTTACGCGCTCAAGACAATGCCTCAGATGTTGCCGCGCATCGTCTGGGAATTTCCCCTCTACGGCGCCCGCTGGCACCTGGCGGGCGGCCAGTGGATCTTTGACGGAGGCCTCAATTACAGCGACGCCGTAGCTCTGGTAAAGAGTATTCCCGCAGCGCAGATCGACCAGCAGGCCAGCAACCTGAATGACCCCTACGCCGCCCATCTGGTTTACACGGACAGCGCCGGCGTCACGCACGCCGTCTGGTACCATACCGCAGAGAACTTGCTGCGGATCATCCGCGAGTTTCGCGATATTCTGAAGGGGACACCCCAGTTCCAGAGCGCCCAGGCTTTTCTCCAGATCGCAGTCTGGTACCGCGCCACCTGGGAGCCGGGCACCCTCTGGCGCTCCCTGTTGCCAGTACTGCCCAATGCTGGCGCCTAGCTCCGGGAGGGCGGCCTTTTCCATCGACTGGCCCCCTGTCTTCCGGCCCGTCCGTCTGGCGGGCTTCAGCGAGCGCTTCCGTCTCCTCCTCGCTCCGCCTGCAGCCGGACCCTATACTCCGGCAGCAGGCTAATAGAGCGCAGCGTCACCGGCAGCTGGCCAGTGCTGTCAGCCGGCGGCAGCCGCTGCGCGTTGAAATAGCGGAGGACCGGAGCATCGGCCCTTAAAGGAGTAAAGCGCAGAACCAGCTCCAGATCGCGCCCTGGCTGCACAAAGCGCTTCAGCCCGATCACCCACGGCTGATCAGAGCCAAAATAGTCGGCCACAAGTTGTCCAGCCAGAAAAGCCTGACCCACATCGGCCACACAATCGACGCGCAGAAAGAGGTCGCTCACCCCCTCCAGCGACTCCGCAGGCACCAGCACACGCACCACCTGTGGCTCAAGCCGCTCCACTGACCAGCGAGCTGGCCAGGGAGTGTGTTCCAGACGGTAGCGCCAGAACAGTCCCGCAGCGCCTCGCTCCTCCCATCGACCCGCAGCCACCAGCGCCGCCGGCAGGCGTGGATAGCTCAGCAGATCAAGCTGAGCCTCACCCTGCCAGCAGACCGTCAGCCCCTCCGCCCCAGCATCCACCCAGGCCGTGGCCGGATCCTCAGCGAGCAGCAGATACTCGGCGCCAGCCAGCGGCACCTTCCAGCATCCCAGCGCCTGCGCGTGAGACAAGACGAGGACCTCCACCGTCTGACCAGAGACGCTCGTCGCCTCCAGGCAGGCCTCCAGGCCAGGCTCCAGCCAGGCATAGAGCGTTTCTTGCTCTTCCAGCATCCTGCCTCCGTGCACCCGCAGAGCGCGGCAGCCCTCACGCGCGAAGGCAAACTCAGCCTGAAGGCCATCGGGGACAAAAAAGACCGCCCTTGTGCCCCCCTCGCCCCGCAGCACCGTCAGCGGCTGAGCCGTCGCATAGCGCAGGCGCAGGCCCTCCGTCAGCTCCAGCCCCACAGGAAAGATCGCGCTCACCCCACGGCGCAGCCGCAAGCCACCCTCGCGCGGCAAACGCAGCCGCTCCTCTGGCAGCAGCAGCTCCAGAGCAACCCCCTCCAGATCCCGCAGCTCCGCGTGATCCTGATAGGCATTGACAAAAAGAAAGCCCTCCCCCCGCCGAGCGCGAGCCGCACAGCGCAGGACCCCGGTGAGCTGCGGCTTCAGAGCCGCGGCTCCCGGCGGCAGCACCACCGGAAGAGGGGCCAGTCGGCTGCCAAACTCTTGCAGGAAGAGATGAAGCAGGCGCAGGCGATGGTAAGAGGCATGGAGCTGGCCGTACTCCCCAAGAGGCGCCTGGAAGTCGTAGGAGAGGCGCGGCACCGTAAACTCGTTGAGGAAGGCATGGCGGCCCACAGGATTCGAGCCACCGTGGTACATATAATAGCCAAGCCAGTTGCAGCCGCTGCCGAGCGCCACAACGGCCAGGGCCTGCGTGCACTCGGGTGGCACCAGAGGGCGGTGCAGATAGGTCATCTGAATACCGGCCCCCAGCTCACAGTAGGCATAGGGGTAGCGCTCTATCGGATAGCGGAAAGATCCCGCCCGCCACCAGGCGCTTTCAGGCTGCTGCGGAGAGCGAAAGAGAAACTCACGACTCGGTGAGGGCACAAAGGAAGGATCAGGCTCCCAGGGCGTGAAGGGATAGGCGGCATGCATAGGCAGGAAGCCCTCAGCCGGCACAGCGGCCCCACCCCAGGCCGTGCAGGTGTAGAGCGGAGCCTCCAGGCCCACCTCGCGGGCCAGAGCACGCAGGCGCTCTAGATGGGCAGCCCCATCGCTGCCAGACGGCACCCACTCGCAGCCGGGCCGAAACGTCAGCTCCCAGGGCGCCCCAGCATGCATATACTCGTTCTCCAACTGCACCCCCAGGATCGGCCCCCCATCCTGAAAAAAGAGACCCCGCACCTGACGCGCCACCTCAGCAAAGTAGCGACGCACATAGAACAAATAGCGCTCGTCGTTCGAGCGCACGGGCACAGCGCGCCCATACAGCCAATCAGGCAGACCGCCATTACGGCACTCAGCATGCACAAACGGCCCTACCCGCAGCAGGACCTCGAGTCCCACCTCGCCGCACAACTGGACAAAGGCCCTCACATCTCGATTATCCGACCAATCAAAATGCCCCTCATCCTCCTCAACGTGAATCCAAAAGACGTAGATCGAGACCAGGGTCAGACCACCGGCTCGCATCTTCAGCAAAGCCTCACGCCAGTAGCGACGCGGATAACGCGAGGGATGGAACTCCCCCATAACGGGAAGCCAGGGCTGGCCGTTGCGGAGCAGATAGCCTTGAGCCAGAGCCAGCGTCTCCCCTCGCGGCGAGCGCGCCAGCAGACGTGGCTCCGGCTGCGCCTCTTCTGCTGCTTCTGCAGCACGCAGATCAAGTCGATAGTAGGAACGGTCATCGGCGGGCAGCGGTGGCTGCAACGATGTGGCAGACAATGGGCTTCTTCCTCCTACTCTTCGCTCTTGCTCACTGACATACTGAAGCAACGACCTGGCCAGCAGCCGCTGGGGGACATGGCCATCTCTCTGTTGCCAGGTTGAGCTGTTGTCAGGAACTATGGTTGTATAGTCGACAGGGTCAGCCTTGCCAGGCAGGACGGCGGCCACAGGTATGGGTAGAGAACGGCCCTGGCTGAAGCCAGGCCAACGAACGGAAGGGACAGCCCGGCCAGATCAGGTCAGGGGGCAGACCCAGAACGACCAGAAGGGGCAGGGGCCGCAGTGGACTGGCGCACCACCAGAGAGGGCGGGACCAGACGCAGCGGGGCCGTCTCTTCCTGGGGCGGAACCGCACCATTCTCGTCCCCAGCAGTCGGCAGCTCCCCTCTCTGTTCTGCGCTCGCCGTCTCAATCTGGGCCAGCAACAGCTCTGTCGCCTCCTGGGCCAGGCGCGTCTTAGGAATAGCGATGGTCGTCAGAGGCGGACGGAGGTGGGCGGAGACCACGATATCGTCGAGGCCGACAATTGAGATGTCCTCGGGGACGCGCAGCCCACGATCGAGAACCAGCTCCATCGCCCCAAGGGCCATCCAATCGTTCGTGGCAAAGATCGCTGTCGGTGGCTCCAGGTCCTGATCGGGGCTTAACAACTGGCGAGCCGCCGCATAGCCGCTCTCCAGCGAGGAGTCACCCAGGGCCAGGCGCGCCGGAGGCAACTCCAGGCCGGCCGCCAGCAGGGTCGTCCGAAAACCCTCCAGACGCAGATGCTGCTGCGGCTCATCGACAATCACCGCAATACGGCGATGCCCCAGCGCCAGCAGGTGCTCGGCGGCCAGTTGCCCCGCCCGGTAGAAATCCACAGTGACCTGGGGAATACCCACCGGCGACTCATTTTCCTGCCAGTCGCAGAGCACAATGGGTACGCCCTGATGGAAATAATGGGCGATATCGGCAATGTCCATGCTCGACCCCATGATAATGTAGCCATCGACCCAGCGGCTCATCAACCGCTCCATCTGCTGCCGCCCCAGGGCAAAGTCGCCGTGCGTATTGCAGAAGAGGGTCTGGTACTCCCGCTGACGGAGAATGCTCTCGATGGCCTCCATAATCTCAGGATAGAAGGGGTTGGCAATGGTGGGCAGAATCAGGGCCACGGTAAAGGTCCGGTGCTGCGAGAGGTTGCGCGCCAGCAGGTTGGGTCGATACCCCAGCTCGCGGGCATAGTAGAGCACGCGCTGACGCGTGGCTTCGCTGACTTTGCCTTTGCCACTGAGGACGTTCGCCACCGTGCTCTTGGCCACCCCCGCCGCCCGCGCAATATCGTAGATGGTGACCATGTGCCCCCTCCTGGCTCCTACAGGCCGTGCAGGCTGCTGCTGAAAGCGAGAGTCCTTCATCGGAAACTGATCCTCATCCCTTCGCTTAGAGTATAGAAGATGGACCGGTCCATGTCAAGTAGACAGCCATTCACCCTTGACATGGACCGGTCCATCTTCTATACTTTTCGCGTGTGGACCGTTCCACCTACCTTTCGAGTGGGGCAGCCGCGCCGTCGCGGTGGCGGAGAGAGGGGAGAAGGAGGCTCGCCCAGGAATCAGGCGAGCAGTAGCCGGGTCAGCCGGGGCGGTGGTCAGGGCTGGTCGGCCTGGCGGGAGCCGAAGGAGAGAGCACCGCGCTGGGGCAAAGCGGCAGCCCGGGTGCGGTGAGAGAGCTATGAGCGGACCGGGACGTGGCGGAGAGAGGAGAGGAGAGGCCAGGACGGTCGGTCGGCGCCGGGTCGAGTCGAAGCGCATCGAGCTGAGCCGAGCGCGCCGGTCGGAGCTGTGGGCGCTCGGCTCAGTCGGCCAGACCAGTTGGTCGCTCGGGTGATCGCGTCTGCAATGTTTTCAGCAGGCGTTAGCTCCTACAGTGCAGTCAAGGAGGGAACGAGAGATGATCTGCGGTCTCCTATTTCGCCGTGCCAGGGGGATGGCCAAGGCCGGCCTGCTGCTGCTCCTGGCGCTCAGCATCAGCAGCTATCTGGTGGCCTGTGGTGGGACGCCGGCCAGTTCTGGGCCGGTGACCCTTACCTTCTGGTCCTGGGTGCCCAACCTCCAGCAAGCCATCGATCTTTTCGAGAAGAGCCATCCCAACATCAAGATCAAGTGGCAAAATGTCGGCTCGGGCGGTACCGAGTACACCAAGCTGACAACGGCGCTCAAGGCCGGCTCCGGTGCCCCCGACGTGGTACAGATCGAATACGCCTATCTCCCCCAGTACATTCTGAGCGGCAAGCTGGTCGACCTCTCCCAGTACGGCGCCAACGATGTGAAGGACCAATTCGTCCCCTGGACCTGGGCCCAGGTCTCTAGCGGCGGCAAGGTCTACGCGATCCCCCAGGACACTGGCCCAATGGGCTTGCTCTACCGCGAAGATATCTTTAAGAAGTACAACCTGCCCGTTCCCACAACCTGGGACCAATACGCTCAGGAGGCCATCCAGCTCCACAAGGCCAATCCCAAGATCTACATCACCGACTTCGCTCCTAGCGACGGCCCCTGGTTCTTCTCCCTGCTCTGGCAGGCCGGTTCTCAGCCCTTTGTGGTGAATGGCACGACGATCAAGATCCATCTGGATGACGCCGCCGCCCTGAAGGTGGCCAACTACTGGGGCAACCTGGTTAAGAGCGGGGCGGTAAGCACCGCCGCAGACTGGAACAACGACTGGTACGCTGCCCTTCAGAATGGAACGCTGGCTACCTGGATCACCGCCGCCTGGGCCCCCTCAGATCTGGAGGGCTTCGCTCCCAAGTCCGCCGGCCTGTGGCGCGTGGCGCCACTCCCTCAGTGGAACCCGGGCGAGCAGGTCTCGGCCAACTGGGGCGGCTCGACCGATGCTGTGACTACCCAGTGCCAGCATCCAGCGGAGGCCGCCGAGTTCGTGAAGTGGTTGAATACGAACCCGGAGTCGGTCAAGATCTTGACGCAGAAGCTCTATCTTTTCCCCTCGCAGAAAAGCGCCCTGCAAGACCCCAGCTTCGATACGGCGAATAGCTTCTATGGCGGACAACAGGTCAATCGCATTTTTGTGGAGTCCGCCCAGCAGGTGAATACCTCTTTCCAGTGGAGTCCCTTCCAGGACTACGTCTTCTCCCAGCTCCAGAATCAGCTGGCGGCGGCTGTGAGTGGCAAGATTTCGTTCGAACAGGCCATGCACAATACGCAGAACGCGGTGGTGTCGTACGCTCGCTCCCAGGGCTTTACGGTCATCTCCTGAGCCGGCACCTCCGAGCGAGCGGCGCCGGGACGAGGCGAGCGCCGACAGCAGAGCGGGACAGACCAGCCTTGCCATCCTGCGCCTCGCACTCGCCCGGCTTTCTCTCTCTGCCGTCCTGAGGTGAAGCCGGCCTTCCTTGCCTTCGCCTTCCTCAGTTGAATGAGAGGCTTGTACGATGATACCGTCAAGGGACTTAGCCCAACGCGCTCAGACCGAAGCCATGCAGCAAGCTACCGAGATAGAGGAGCTGGCACCTTCCTCCAGCCGCCTCGCTGGCGCTTGGCGCCTCTGGAGAGGCTGGCGGCGGCGGGTGGTGATCCCCTATCTTTTCCTGCTCCCCTTCTTGCTGCTTTTCTCGTTCTTTATTCTGGTACCTTTGTTGTACGCACTCTGGACGAGCTTCTTCATAGAGCGCCTGATCGGGGGCAACACCTTTGTGGGCTTGTTGAATTATCAGGAGGCCCTGCAAGACGGCAATTTCTGGGAAGGGGTGCGCAATGTGCTCCTGCTTCTGTTCACGCAGGTCCCCCTGATGCTCGGCCTCGCTCTGGTGTTGGCGCTGCTGCTCGATAGCCAGATTGTGCGGTTGAAGACGATCTTCCGCCTGGGCTACTTTCTCCCCTACGCCATTCCCAGTGTGATCGGGGCCTTGTTGTGGGGCTATCTTTACAGCGCCCATATCGGTCCTTTTGCCCAACTGGCCGGGCTGCTACATTGGCCCCCTCCGGCCTTCTTGACCGCTGCCGGCTTGCTGCCCTCGATCGCCAACATTCTGACCTGGCAGTGGACTGGCTACAATATGGTGATCCTCTACGCGGCTCTGCAGGCTATCCCTCCCGAGCTGTATGACGCCGCGCGCGTCGATGGCGCCAGCGGCTGGGAGATCGCACGGCGCATTAAGATTCCGCTGATCGCTCCAGCTATCGTGCTGACGGTGGTCTTTTCGATCATTGGGACGCTGCAGCTCTTCAATGAGCCGCAGATCATGTCTGCCATTGTGCCCAACCTGATCGAGGATCACTACACGCCGAATCTCTACGCCTATCACCTGGCCTTCACGAACCAGCAGTATAACTACGCCGCCGCGGTCTCCTTTGTCCTGGGCGCCGTGGTCTTCATCTTCTCTTACATCTTCATGCTTGTGACCTACCGCAGGGGGCAACGCTGATGGCGCGCCTTGGATCGCTTTCGGCTGATGGCTTCGCCGCCGCCAGACGAGGGACTTCGGCCCGGACCACAGGCCAGCGCAGCGGCTGGACGCTGCGCGGTCTGGTGCTGCTCTTCCTGGTGCTGATGCTGGTCTACTTCGTGATTCCGCTCTTTTGGCTGCTTGTCTCGGCGACGAAGACCAACGACGAGCTGTTCTCAACGTTTGGACTGTGGTTCGCGCCGGATTTCCATCTTCTGGAGAACCTGCACGATGTCTTCACCTACGATGATGGGATCTTTGTGACCTGGCTCACGAATTCGGCTTACTATGCGGTGACGAGCGCTCTGGGGGCCTCGCTCATCGCCACGCTGGCCGGCTATGCTTTTGCCAGGCTCCCTTTTCCAGGGCGTGAGCTGGTCTTTGCCGTTATTCTGGGGACGATCATGGTTCCCAATACGGCTCTGGCCATCCCTACCTATCTGCTGCTGAGCAAGGTCGGGCTGGTGAACACCCCGCTGGCGATCATTCTGCCGTCACTGGTGACGCCCTTTGGGGTCTATCTGATGCGTGTCTACGCCGAGCAGGCTTTACCCGACGATCTGCTCGATGCCGCGCGCGTCGATGGCGCCAGCGAGTGGCGCATCTTCTGGAGCATCGCGCTGCGCTTGTTGGCTCCCGGCTTTGTGACGGTGCTACTGCTCAGCTTCGTGGGAACCTGGAATAACTTCTTTCTCCCCCTGGTGGTGACCAATAATCCGGCCTATTATCCGCTGACGGTCGGCCTGGCCAACTGGAATCAGTTGGCCCAGGGATTCAGCGGGTCGCGCATTCTCTATACGCTGGTCGTCACCGGCTCACTGATCTCGGTGATTCCTCTGATGATCGGTTTCCTGTTCTTGCAGCGCTACTGGCAGGGAGGTCTGACGTTCGGCAGCTTGCGCTCTTAGTCTCTCGGCGCCAGCGGCGGCCAGCCCAGGGAGTCACCGCCAGAAGCTGGCAGGTGCCTGCCCGGGCAGGCTGCCCTCGCTTTGGTAGTTGATCTCACTTTCTTTGCCAAGGAAGGTAGGCAGAATGCTATGGACCGCGAGCAACAGCTTTCTCTCTCGCAGGACAACAGATCCAAGAGCGAGCCGCAGGCGTCGGTTCCTGGAAGGCTGAGCCTTAGTCGCCGGCGTTTTCTTGGTCAGATGGCGGCTGCTACGACGCTGGCCAGCGGCCTGAGCCTGGGCGCCGGCTGGCCGGCGGCCCTGGCGGCACCGGCAGCGGGCAGTGCACCCAGGGCTGCCGCTCACCAGGGTAGCGGGCGCCCGCGCGTGCTGGGCCACGATCTTTCGACGCTGCAGCAGCTAGAGGACGTGGGTAAGCGCTTCTCCGATCAGGGGCGGGTGCTGCCCGCCGAGCAGATCGTGGCTCGCCACAGAGCAACGTTTATCCGTGAACGGCTCTGGGTGCAGCCTCCTATCCCCTATAACGATTTGCCCCATATTCTGACTATGGCCCGTCGCATTCAGGCCGCCGGCCTGCACTTTCTGCTCGATTTCCATTACTCTGATTTCTGGGCCGACCCAAGTCACCAGACGACGCCTCAAAGCTGGCAGGGCCAGGATCTGACCAGACTGGCTCAGACGGTCTACGATTATACGCGCGCGGTACTGGGGGCGCTGGCCCGTCAGGGGACCCTGCCGGCGATGGTCCAGACAGGCAACGAGGTGACGGCGGGTATGCTCTGGCCCCAGGGGCAGATCTATGTCAACGGTACGGAGCGCTGGCCCCAGTTCGCGACGCTGCTCAAGGCCGCCATCGCCGCCGTGCGCGACACCAGCCGCGCCATTGAGGTGATGATCCACATCGATCGTGGGGGAGATAACGCTGGGAGCCGCTACTTTTTCGATCATCTGCTGGCCCAGGGGGTGGATTTCGACGTCATCGGTCTGTCGTACTATCCCTGGTGGCACGGGCCTCTGTCGGCCCTGCAGGCGAACCTTAACGACCTGGCTCCGCGCTACGGGAAGGATCTGGTGGTTGTGGAGACGGCCTATCCCTGGACGTTAAGCGACGGCGATAGCGAGCCGAATATCGTGAACGCGCAGACTCCTCTGCTCCCGGATTACCCGCCGACGCCCGCGGGCCAATTGGCCTATATCCGCGCGGTGCGCGCTATCGTGGAGCAGGTGCCACAGGGACGTGGGCGGGGACTGGTCTATTGGGAATCGGCCTGGATACCCGGTGTAGGCTGGGAGCCGGGAGCTGGCGACGCCTGGGATAACCTGACGCTCTTTGACCGTCAGGGACGGGCCTTGCCTTCGATCCGCTGCTACGAGTAGCGCCAGCAGCAAGCAGACTTCCTCCCTTCCCCTCTTTACGACCGAGTGGAGTGTTCAAGTACAACCGATGCCGACACAGTCGCAACGTGAGGCGCCCACCCAGATGGCCCAGTCTCCCTTCGGGGAGATTGGGCCGCTGGCCCTTCTCTCGCTCTCAGCAGTCAGCCCGGATCCAGTCGGCGGCTACAGCCAATCGCGGCCATGGCCAATCGGTCGCTAGCGCACAACACCGCAGGAGGCAATGCTGGCCGCGTGTTCTTGCAGCATGCTGCCTGCCGTGGTCAGGAGCAGACGCACACGCTCGTCGCTGAGACGGTAATAGACATACTTGCCTTCACGGACCGCCTGGACCAGACCACACCAGCGCAGGCAGCCCAGATGCGTCGAGACCCGTCCCTGCGGCGCCCCCAGAGCCGCTACCAGCTCGCTGACTGTACGCCCCTGAGCAGGGGCCTCCAGCAAGAGTGTCAGCAGGCGCAGCCGCGTCGGGTCGCTGAGAACCTTGAAGAAGCGCGCATACAGCTCAGCAGCCTCGGGTGTCAGGGCCAGGCCGCCGCCCTGGTCGAGAGGTCGGCCTGCCGTCTCCTCGCGCTCCCCCTCCACCTGGTCCACCAGCGTTCCCGGTGGCGAAACGATTCCTCTACTGTTTCTGCCATCCTCGCTCTTCATACACCTTTTACTTCTTCGTTCGACTATCAGATCGTCGTCGTCATACATATGCGTATAGGCTGATAGGGGGATGATAGCACCTGGCAGAGCGCTCGTCAAGGGAAGCCGCCAGCGAGGCTGGGCCGTGGGCAGCGGCCGAAGACAAAGGGGTGAGTAGCAGGCAGTGGGAAAAGCGGCGAGCCTGGCAGGTGTACTATACTAGAGTGAGGAATCAGTCTGAGCCTGACGGGCGCCCTGGGACGGCGGGTGCTGGTCGGCAGGCAGGGAACTGTTTTCTAGCACATCAGCCAACGAGAGAAAGAAGGAAGTAGGCTAAGCTGGCGAGAGACTGGTTCGGCTGGCCAGATGGGAACCTGCCTGCTCCCGTCCACGAGCGATGAAGTGGGCGCTTTGGCTGCGCCAGGAGCCGGTCTCGAGCGCAGGCCTGTTGATCCCTGGAAGGGAAAGATAGACCCTATGTGGAAGGACCTCCTCGCACAAGGAAAAATCGCGCGGCTTTGTCAGTTGGCCGCCAGACTGATCATGGTGCTCGGGCTGGCCACCGCCGCGGCGGAGGGCTACCTGGTCTGGAGCACCTATCAGCGTCTCATCCAGCTAGGTCTGGCGCCCGGCAGCAGCGGTACGCTCTTTGTCAGCCCCGATGGCTCCCCCTATGTGCGGATGGTCGCCGGCAGTAGCGTGAGCTGGCTTGACCTCACAGGGCCGCTCGCTTTTCTCTTCGGCACCATCGCCACAACAATTTTCTACAGCCTCCTGCTTTTCCTGATCGGGCACGCCCTTCAGGCCATTGCGGGGCCGGGAGCTGCTGCCGCGGAGCAGGTGAGCCAGTCGGTCGACGCTGAGGCACAGGAGTCAGCGGATGGCCTGGTCTTCCAATCGCTGGATGAGGTCGAGGCGGGCAAGAGCCGCCGGGGCGGGCGGCGCTCACCCAACTAAGGGCAAGGGCAGAGGCCAGCCCACCCCGACAGCGCCCCCTCAGCCGGAACTGGGGCCTGCCGCTGGGGCAAAGCTGGCACCGACGAGCTGGCTGAGGGCGCGACTCATGCGCAAAGGATTGCGCGTCGATGTCAGGTCACGATAGCCGTCGATGAGGACCAGGGCCCGTGGCCCCGCCTCGTCCTGGGGACGAGCCTCTCCCCAGAGACGTCGCTCCTGCTGCAGGCAGGACCTGGCTCCCAGGCGATTCATCACCAGCATATTCTCGCGCGCCAGCAAAGGATGGGGGAGGCAGGCGTAGAGCGGGGAGTGCCATTCGGCCAGTTGGGCCTCAATCTGCTCCGGCGCATGGCCATAGCGCTGACAGGCCGCCCGCACCTGCTCGCTGAGAGCCTCTTCGTCCAGAGCGAAGATGGCGTCCAGGGCCTGCAGCAGATTCATGACGCGGTTCAGGAGCACGCTGCGCCCATGACGTAGGCGGCGCAGCAGCAGATCCTGGCCTGCACGGGCCTGGCGGGCAGTCTCTTGAATCTGGCGCGTGAGGTCGGCGAAGGGCATGGCATCCAGGCGGCGCTGCAGAAAAGCCACCACCTCAGCGGTCTCTCCCTCCTGCCAGCCGCGCAGCAGCTGCAGGCAGCGCTCCCCCTCGTAGCGTTCGATCGTTTTGGGTACGCTCAACAGGCGATCCTTGCAATCACAGATCCAGAGAGCATGGAAATAGCGCACCGTCATCTCAACGGGAAAGCTGGCAAAGCGCTCCTGACCCTGCACCTGCTGGACAAAGAGAAAGGACCTCTCAAACTCGGGGCGTAAGCGCGCGAAGGCGTTCAGCTTCTCCCTCACCAGGGTTTCTCTCGCTTCATCGCTTGCTGCTTGCCTTGCGTACATGGCTCGCCTCCCTTCATTTAGAGCATAGGCTGCTTGACTACAGACAGGCCGCCAGGCCCCCCTGACTAGAGATGGAGAGGATGATTCAGGTATCGCTCTCTCCCTACCTGCTGCTCCGTTGGTCGAGCCTGGTTAAGGGGGTAGACAGGCAGGCGGTCAGGAAGCAGCCTTCAGAGACGTGACGGTGAGCCAGCGATTCAACAATTCAAGGGTAGACACCTTTAGACACCTTGCCTTTATTGTATTGCTATCCATCTGGAGGCGCAAGCGGGACAGCTCAGCCCGGCAGCCCGACCCACGGAAGCGGTCGAGAGGGGGATCCTGTGCCTGCCTGATGGGCCAGGAGGGAGCGAGCGAGGAAGAGGCGAGGAGCAGAGACTTAGACGGCAGAAGAGTTGACGGTCGGGCGCTAAGCTGTTATCATGACGGAAGATCGGTGCAAGAGCCATTTCAGCAGCAAGGCAACACGCTATGGATGAAGCACGCACCTGGCGCGAATTGCTAGGAACCATCATCTCTGATACCCACGAGAGACAGCGCCTGGCCGAGGAGCTGGGAGTGACGCCCACGACGCTCAACCGCTGGGTCTCCGGCGTATCCGACCCCCAGCCTCAGAATCTCCGCCTCTTGCTTAAGGCGCTGCCTCAGTATCGCGAGCAGCTGCAGGAGCTGATTCAGGCCGAGTTCGAGGATTTTGCGGCAGCCCCTGCCGACGACTCGTCGAACGAGATTCCCGCCGCTTTCTACGCGCGGATCTTCCGAGCGCGGGCAACCACAACCGAGGCCATGCGCTATTGGTCGCTGAGCAACCTGATTCTACAGCAGGCGCTGGGACAGCTCGATCCAGATCATCTGGGAATGGCCGTGCGCGTGGTGCGCTGCATGCCTCCCAAGGAGGGGAAGATTCGCAGCCTGCGCGAATGGCTTGGACTGGGCACTCCTCCCTGGGGAGGCGAACTGGAGCACAAGGCGATGTTCCTGAGCGCTGAGTCGCTCTCGGGCTACGTCGTCAGTTCCTGTCGCCCAAACGCGATTCAGAATATCGATGAGGAACACTCGCTGATCCCCGCCCACCGCGATCCCCACGAGCGCAGCGCCGCCGCCCATCCGATCCTCTACGCCGGGCGCGTCGCCGGCTGCTTCCTGGTCTCCAGCACTCAGCCCTACTATTTCCTCTCCCAGGCTCGCCTGACCCTCATCCAACAATACGCCGATTTGCTGGCTCTGGCTTTCGACCCCCAGGAGTTCTATGATCCCAAAGATATCGAATTGCGGGTCATGCCCGACCAGAGCATCCAGCGACAGTATTTTATGAAGTTCCGCCGCCGCGTCTCCGAGGTCATGATGGAGGCAACGCGCACGGGCCACTCGCTCAATAACTTGCAGGCGGAACAGTTGGTCTGGCAGGAGCTGGAAGACGAGCTGCTCGAACTCTCCCTCCGGCTCAATTGAAGAGATCACAGAATAGAAGATCTTCTATGTTCGACGACTTTGCCGTTCGAGCGCAGGGAAGTGGAGAGCTTGACGCGCGCTGGCGGCGGACCTGCCTGGGCGGTGGTCGCCTGAGCGTGGAGCAGTCGCGGTTGCGCCTGGAGCTGGAGGCCAGCCGCCAGGGGGAGTACAGCGATGCACAGATCGATGACTATGGCGAGCTGCCGCGTCGCCTCTTCCCCTGGCGTCCTCCACTGCGGATGGAGGTGCGAGCCTGCTTCTCGCATCCGGCGGCGACTTTGGCCAGCACGGCGGAGACCCCCGGCCTGCTGCGCGGGACCGCCGGTTTCGGCTTCTGGAACTATCCGTTTTCGCTGCGCGGCGACCTTCTGATGCTTCCCGAGGCGCTCTGGTTCTTCTATGCCTCACCGCCCTCGAATATGGCTCTGGTGCCCGGGGTTCCGGGCTGGGGCTGGAAGGCCCAGGTGGTGCATGCCCTGCGCCCGGGTTTTCTGGCAGCAGCCGTCCCCACGGCCCTGGCCGCTCTCTGGGGACGCCTCAGCGGCGAGCTGCGTCCGGCAGCGCGCTGGCTGCAGCGTCTGAGCGGGGCTCAGGAGCATCTCCTGGAGGAGGTCGCCCTCACCGCCTGGCATACCTACGCGCTGGAGTGGTTGCCGTCACAGGCCCGTTTCTTTGTGGACGGCAGCCTGCTCTTTACGGCCTCCACGCCTCCAACCCACCCCCTGGGCTTTGTGGCCTGGGTGGACAACCAGTACGCCATTGCGACGCCGCGGGGCACCCTGCGCTTTGGCACGATCGCTACGGGTCGCCAGTGGCTGGACCTCGACTATGTGCGCATTGAGCCGCTTTAGCCCTTGCTCTCCTTGACCGGCGGCTCGAGGACTTCGTCGATGATGCCGTATTCGACGGCCTCGGCGGCGCTCAGGAAGAAGTCGCGGTCGGTATCGCGCTTGATGCGCTCCAGCGGCTGGCCGGTATGGAGCTGGATGATCTCATTGAGAACATCGCGGGTGTGCAGCATCTCGCGGGCCTGGATTTCGATATCGCTGGCCTGGCCGCTGACCCCGTTGGCCGTCCACGGCTGGTGGAGGTGAATGCGGGCATGCGGGAGAGCGCGGCGCCGACCGCGGTCGCCCGCCATCAGCAGGATGGTGCCAAAGCTGGCGGCATAGCCCACGCAGGTGGTGGCAATGGGACAGGGTAGCATGCGCATGGTGTCGTAGATGCCCAGGCCGGCGGTGATGACGCCTCCGGGCGAGCTGATGTAGAGGTTGATCTCCCGCTCGCTGCTCTCGGCGGCCAGGAAGAGAAGCTGGGCGATGACCAGCCCGGCCATCTGCTCCTCGATGGGGCCATTGATAAGAATGATGCGCTCCTTGAGCAAGCGCGAGTAGAGATCGTAGGCCCGCTCGCCGCGCCCGGTGGCTTCAATAACGGTCGGTACGTAGAGAGTAGCTGTCATCGGTGTGCTCCTTCCCGCTTTTCTTTTCGATGCGCGGTCTAGTCTGCTTTGGGTATCCTGTTCCTCTCAATCCGGGCAACCTCTTGCTTCTGCAGCCAGAGCGCCGACAGCCTATTCTCGCCTGGATGCCTCTTGCTCTGGCCCGATCAGGCGACGCACGAAGTAGTAGTGAAGCTGGGTGCCGCTTCCGCTGGCTCGCTCGTCGACGACGGCTTGCAGCAGCCAGCCCTCCTGTCCCAGCCTGGCCAGGCTGGCTTCGGAGAGGAGCGGCTCCTCGCGCGGGTCAAGGCTGATCAGACGATACTCCCAGCGCGGCGGCTCCGGCTGGTGTTCCTCGTAGACAATAGGGATATGCAAGGTTGACTGGATATGCTCTTGTGTATATGACAGGGAGAGAGCAGTTGGTCGCGGTAACATCGATGCGCTCCTTTCTCTGATTGCTGTCCGCTGTCGTTGGATGCCCGAGGGTTCCTGTCTTCCTTGTCTGGCTGGCTGTGGTAGCCCACCAGGAAAGGGGAGGGATGGAACACCTTGAATATAGCAAAGTGTGGGGATATAGTGATAGCTAAAAGCGATGCTGTTAGCATAGCTGCGCGGGCGGCTATGCTGAGAGCATAGTTCTGGCAAGCACGAGAGACCGAACAGGCTCTCTGCCAGAGAGAAGAGCAGCGAGAGCAGAAAGGAGCGTGGGATGGCTGATCTTCAAGAGACGCTCGGAAAAGTGATCCGGCGCGAGCGTCAGCAGCGTCGGCTGACGATGCGGGAGCTAGGGGAGCGGGCCGGCCTATCAGAGATCTACGTTGGGGAGATCGAGCGTGGACAGAAGTATCCTTCAGCCCGCGTGTTGGAGAGTGTGGCAGCAGCTCTTGAGCTGGAGGTGGCCGAGCTACTGGAGCTGGTCGCCGCCGAGCTGCGCGGCACGGAGGAGATTGCCAGCGGAGACAAGGCCGGGGCCGGCTTTGGCTTCGGAAAGCCTGCTCCCGTCCCCGCTCGCAGCGGCACCGCGTCCCAGCCACAGTCGTCCGGCCATAGCGAGCCGCTGGCCTGTGAGCAGGTGCTGACGGTGGCAGGCTTCAGCTCGTTGCTGCTGGCGGGACGGTTGGGAGAGGTATCCTGGCGGGCCTCGCGCTCCCGCCGCTAGGGCCACTCGCTTGGAAGGAGGGAAAACTCGCGCCGGCAGCGCCCTGAGTTTCCTCCTCTCCTGGCGAGCCGGCGCTTTCTTTCGGGCAAGGTTCGTGTCGGCCTAAGTGGCCTACCAGCGCCACCAGCGGCGCGGTCGATGGGCGTAGGTGCCGCGCCGATAGTAGTAGGGGGAGAGACGGCGGTAAGCGAAAGCGCTCCAGACGAAGACGAGTACCGCCGCGGCGAGGACCGAGGTAACTAGCGGAACACCGTTGAGGTATGGCTCGCCACTGATATGCCAGTGCAGGACGCCGTCAACCAGAAAGATGGCTAGCAGCCCTAAAAGGATGGCGCCGATGATGCCGCCCGGGGCGTGACGACGCGCGATGAATTCCCCCACAACCCCGACAATGGCCGCAATAATGACCCAGATGATGAGCTGCTCCAGGCTGATGGTCATAATGACATTCACCTCCTTGCTTGAGCCGGTCTCGCCCGGCTTTCCCTGGATGCTCGCTTCTACAGCATCTGGGTTAATCACGTGCTCACCACTCCGGGAGTTTCAGCCTACCCCAGCAATTCGCCCCGCACCAGCCCGCCCACTCGCACGCTCAGACTCCCCCCGCTCTCTCGAGAGACCAGTCTTTCAGACCATCTACCTAAATAGACTATAAGAATTCGTGTCCCGCAGCCTGAAGAGCAGAGCGAGCTGGCTCCAGCATCGGCTCGCGCACCAGCAGATAGTCGGTATCATAGGTAGAGAGCGCAAAGACCGGAATGTGGGCCTCTGCCAGCGGCCTTAGCAGAGAGGCGAGGATACCCG
This sequence comes from Thermogemmatispora sp., assembly GCF_042408735.1. Lineage (GTDB taxonomy): Bacteria > Chloroflexota > Ktedonobacteria > Ktedonobacterales > Ktedonobacteraceae > Thermogemmatispora. The sequence continues at coordinate 89,484 of NZ_JBHOQV010000137.1, read as the reverse complement.
TTAAGGAGAAATCGAGGGGGCCCACAACCTTGAAAGCCGCCCACCCCGCTTCACAGGGCACCCCTTCGGGAACCAGCCGCTGTGGGCAAACGATAGACAGCTCATCGGCGCTCCAGGTGAGCGTTAGCAAAGCCTGGCGCTCAGGTCCGGCAGCGGAGAGCCAGGCCGGCAGAGGGCTGCCAGCGGGAAGACGGCACACCGCCAGCCCACGCGCAGCTACTAGCATCTGCATGGGGATCAGCTCCTTTCTCGCTCTTCTACGGTTCAGCCCTCGTCAGGGCTGGCTAGGGGTCGGTTCAGATAGAGAGGCCGCCACTATTAAGCATAGCCTTTCGGTCCCGCCCAGGTCCACTGGCCCATTCCCTGGATTGCAATCAGGCGGAGTCAGTGTTATAGTGGTAAGAGAAAGGAAAGTTGTATAGCTGTACAGGTTTAGGAACAGGAAAGGAGCAAGCCGGGATGGCTAATCGTCCGCGAGGGCGCGCGACGAGCGGGAACGCTGAGACAGCGGACCTCTCTCAGGCGCGCGCCGCTCATCCAGAGCAGGTTGAGGCTGGGCATCAGCATCACTTATCCCTGAGCATCGATCCGCTTCAGGATGCCGAGAATGAGATGCCGCGGCGGAGCCTGCGTCTGGCTTTCCTGCTGACGATGGTGATCCTGGTCAGCCAGTTCCTGGGCGGCTTGCTGGCTAACTCGCTGGCCCTCTTCTCGGAGGCCGGCCACGTGGTGACGGACCTCTTCGCGCTCGGTCTGGCCTGGTTCGCGGCAGTGCAGGCCGAGCGACCCGCCAACGCGCGCCGCACCTTCGGTTACCATCGTGTCGGCATTCTGGCTGCCTTGATTAATGCGGTCACCCTGATCGCCATCGCGGTCGGGATTCTCATAGAGGCCATCGGGCGTCTGCGCCATCCGGCTGAGGTCCAGCCACTGGCGATGTTTGTGACGCCCTTGATCGCCATCGCCATCAATCTCTTTATCAGCGTCGTCCTGCAGCGCCACGGCCACCATAACCTGAATACGCGCGCGGCCCTGCTGCATGTGCTCGGCGACGTGGGGGCCTCGCTGGCAGTCATCGCTGGGGGCCTGGTGCTGCTCCTGACCGGCTGGAGCGCCGTTGACCCGCTGCTGTCGGTCGGTATCGCCCTGCTTCTGGCTCTGGGCGCCTGGCAGGTGGTGCGAGAGGCGACCGATATTCTCCTGGAGGCTGCGCCGCGCGGTCTGTCGGTCAGTCAGCTCGCCCACGATATGCTCCAGATCGAGGGTGTGCGCGAGATTCACGATCTGCACGTATGGACGATCGCCAGCGGCATGCCCGCCCTGGCCTGCCACGCCACGATCGAGGATGGCTCTCCGGCGCACAGCGCTTCCATTCGCCAGGCCCTGACGCAGATGCTGACAGAAAAGTATCACATCAATCACGCCACGATCCAGTTTGAGTCGGAGGGAGATCGTCAGAGCTGCAGCCACAGCCAGAGCCTCTACTGCTGCCTCGATCCCTCGCGACGCCTGCAGCAGGCGGGAGCCAGGGAGCACTAAACACTCGCGGTCCAGGCCTGGCGCCTCGCTGGCGCTCCAGCGCGCCACATCGGGCGGGCGAGTGTGAAGTTCGAGATCTGGTCGGTAGACACTGGCGTGATCGAGGGGGCAGACTGGACAGCGCATCAGCAGAGGGCTGCTGGCGGTCAGGTCAGAGGCCGGCCAGCAGCCTTTTTTGGCCGGTTTAGCCGGCCTCGAGGACCGCGGCGGAAGAGGAGAGCAGCAGGTCTCGGTAGCGCAGGTAACGCGTCTGGTAGATAGGACTGTGGGGGCCGGGGGAGGTGATCGTCAGCACCCCCGGCTTGAGAGCTGCCAGGTCCCCGGTTTTTTTCCAGCGACCCGCCGCTCTTCCCGCCAGCAGGGCTGCCCCGCGCACGGCGATCTCTTTTTCGGCCAGAGCGCTTAGTTCACGCCCCAGCACATCGGCCAGCATCTGGCGCCAGCCAGGGTGGAGGCTGCCCCCTCCGGCAACCACGATCTGAGCGATGCCCTCTGCACCAGGCAGGGCCTCCAGGGCCAGCCGCATGCTGAAGGCTACCCCTTCCAGGGCCGCCTGGAAGAGATGACTGCGTTCGTGATCCAGCCGCAGATGCAGCCAGCCCGCGGCCAGGGGCCTGGGATGATAGGGACGCTCGGGCGTCAGGCAGGGAAGAAAGAGCAACGGATCCTCGGGTGGTAGAACCCTCTGGCTACTGGCGTAAAGCTCGCTCCAACTGGCCTGGTAACGTCGACGCACCCAGTCTAAGACCAGTCCAGCATTCTGCACCGCTGCCATGCGATACCAGTGCCTCCCATCGGCAGCCCGATAGAGATGGGTTCTGAGCAGTGGATCTGCCAGCGGCTGCTCACAGAGCGAGGCGAACTGCGCGCCTGAGCCGAGCGAGAAGAGCGCAGGCCCCACGGAGAGCAGGCCAGCCCCCAGCAGGGATGCTGCTACATCGGCAGCCCCGGTCGCGACCGGCAGACCGGCCCGCAAACCCAGTTCTTGAGCGGCCTGAGCCGTCAGCTCGCCGGCCCGCTCATCCGACGACCGCAGGGGCGGTAACAGCTCTGCAGACAAACCCAGGGCGGCCATTACGTCGCTGGCCCAGCGATCTCGCGGCAGATCGTAGAGCAGCGTCGCTGAGGCATCACTGCCCTCGCTGGCCACTTCGCCTGTCAGGCGAAGGCGCAGCCAATCTTTGGGTTGCAAGGCCCAACGCAGACGGGAGAAGCTCTCAGGCTCCTTTTCAGCTAACCAGCACAAGAACGGTCCGGCCATGCCCGGCGCCAGGGGATTGGCCAGGCTCTGACGCAGGGCCGCGGGCAGGCTGGCAAAGTGCGGTAGCATCTCCACAGCCCGCTGGTCGGGCCAGAGCAGGGCCGGACGCAAGGGGCGAGCAGCAGCATCCAGAGGGACCAGGCCATGCATCTGGCCGGTGACGCCAACGGCCACTACCTGCTCTGGTTCCAGCAACTGCAGGGCCATACGCACCGCCCGGACCGTCTGGCGCCACCATTCCTCGGGATCACCCTCGGCCCAGCCGGGTTGAGGAGTCAGCAGCTCATAGTCGGCTCGCCCTTCGCCCAGCGTCTGACCGGTTGTGGCCTCCAGAGCCAGGGCTTTGACAGCGCTGGTGCCCAGGTCGATGCCGAGTAAGATCTCTCCTCTCTTCACGTTGGCAACCCCGTTCATCGCTCTCGCGATCCGTTCTCCGAGAAACCGGCCTCCCGCAGGCCAGCCGCGATAAAGGCTCGCGCCTGGCGGGCCAGGTCGAGGCTGTCGGTCCAGGTAGAGCGCCAGATGGCCAGCGAGCTAGAGAGTCCGGCGATCTCCTGAGCCCGCGAGAAGCTTTCGAAGGTAATGGGGCCACGATAATCGATCTGCTTGAGGGCCTGAAAGAAGGCCGGAAAGTCGACAGTTCCCGTCCCCAGGTAGCCCCGATGGCTCTCGCTCACATGCACGTAGCCCAGCTTCTGGCCACAGGCCAGTACCGGCTGCAGAAAGCCCTCTTCCTCGATATTCATGTGATAGGTATCCAGATGAACGACCACATTCTCGGCTCCTAGCTCGCCAATCAGGGCCAGGGCCTGTTGGGCCGTGTTCAGGAAATTGCTCTCGTAGCGGTTCACCACTTCGAGACCTAACACCATGTCACTGGCCGCCGCTCGCTGAGCCAGACGAGCCAGCACCTGCAGGCTGTTCTCCCTTCCAGCCGGAGCCAGTGGCTCGCGGTAGCGCGTCAAGGCCCCCGAGATCACTCCCCCCAGGTAGCGAGCCCCCAGATCGCGAGCCACCGCCAGGGCCTCCTGCAGCAGGCGCTCGCCGCGGGCCACAACCGCGCCATCCGTGCTGGAAATATCGGTCTCGGGCGTGAGCGCCAGGCTACAGGTAGCCTCAAGGCCGAACTCCTCCAGCATTCTCCTCGTCATGGTTGCGTCAATGGCTCCAGGCTCAAGCAGAGGGATCTCAATCAGCTCATAGCCGCTGGCACGACTGCGTTCAAGGGCCTGACGGCATTCCTGCTCGCTCCACCCCCCTACCCAGACAAAGGCGTGGATTCCTATCTTGTGAGTCATAACGTCTCTCTGTTCTCCTCGCTTTTGACACCAGTGATCATGGCCACCAGCTCATCACTGGTCGTTTCTTTGGTACGGCGCCCCCCAACAAGCCGCCCGCTGCGCATGACCCATACCTGTTGAGAAAGGCGCAGGACCTGCTCAAAGTTATGGCTGATCAGGAGAACCGCCAGCCCTTTCTCGCGCAGGCGCAGGATCAGCTCTTCCACGCGGCGCGTCTCGCGTACACCCAGCGCCGCCGTCGGCTCATCCATGATGAGCAGACGCGAGCCCCAACTGGCAGCCCGCGCGATCGCAATAGCCTGGCGCTGTCCCCCCGACAGGCGGCGCAGACGGGCATGAATCGAAGGAATATGCACCTCGAACTGACGCAGCATCTGCAGGGCCTCCCGTCGCATGGCTCGCCGATCGAGGACCGCCAGAGGACCGAGCCGTCTGACTCGCTCCCGATTGAGAAAAATGTTCTGCCAGACCGTCAGATCTTCGATGACCGCCAGATTCTGATAGACGGTCTCGATGCCCACCTGCCTGGCATCTTGAGGGGAAGAAAAGTGGACTTCCTTCCCCCCGAAGAAGAGGCGACCGCTGCTTGGTGCATGCAGGCCCGAGATGCACTTGATGAGGGTCGATTTGCCCGCCCCATTGTCTCCAACAATAGCGGTGATCTCCCCGGAACGCGCCCAGAGCGTCACCTCATGCAAAGCAACAATCGCACCAAAGTGCTTGCTCACGCGCTCGACCAGCAGCAGAACCTCGCTGGGCCTGGGCACACTACCCAGGCCCAGACTTCCCGGAGCCGGGCTTTGCGTGGGACCGGAGGTCTGCGAGCCAGGGGCGGGAAAAGAAAAGGCGCCGTTGGATTCAAGTGGACTCATCGCCAGTACCTCACCAGCAAGGCAGCCAGCACAACCGCGATACCAACCACCACCGGCTGGTAAAATTGGGAGACCCCCAAAAGGGTCAGACCGTTGACCAGAACAGTGAGCAGGAGAGCGCCAGCCGCCGGACCGGCAATCGTTCCGCGCCCCCCAAAGAGATTGACCCCTCCCAGGACGACCGCAGCAACCGAGTTGAGTAGATAACTGGTATCGACTGCCGGTTCGGCAGCCCCAATGCGAGCCGTGAAGAGGATGGCAGCCAGCCCGGCCAGGAAGCCGGCTATGGCATAGGCCGCTAGCTTAATGCCAGCTGTGCGAATGCCCATCGCCCGCGCCGCTTCGGCATCCCCCCCAGTGGCAAGCAGGTGCGTCCCAAAGCGGGTATAAAAGAGCAGGACATGTCCGACGACGACCACCGCCAGAGCCACGAGCACAAAGTAGGGCAGCGGGCCGAGCGAGCCGGTGGCCAGCTGCAGCAGGAAGGTACTGACAAGGGTCACCGGTTCGCCGCTAGAGAAAATCAAGGCTGCCCCGGAGGCGGCGCTCAGTGTGCCAAGGGTGGCAATGAAGTCCGGAATACGCCCCCAGGCGATCAGCAGGCCATTGAGAATGCCCACCAGAGTGCCAGCCATCACGGCCAGAAGGCAGGCTAGACCGATAGGCCCCCCATGAGCGACGACCTGTCCCAGCACAACGCCCGCCCAGGTCATCGCGGAGGCAAGGGAGAGATCAATACCTCCGGTCAGGATCACAAAGGTCTGGCCGACGGTCAGAATGACCAGCAAGGCCGCCGCGACCAGCACCGCCTTGATATTGCCAGGGCTTAAGAAAGCCGGCGCGGCTATGCCAAAGATGATGACCAGCAGCACCAGGCCACCGACTGCCGTCCAGTTGATCCAGAAATCGGGATCGCCGAGCCGCTCCCGCAGGCTGAGACGCTCAGAAAAGGCTGGAGCCACCGGTGCGCTTATCCGATCCATGATCTGCCTCCTCCCTTGGCTTGAGATTGGTTCCGTTGCTCGCTGGTCCGGCCCGGTGGTTCGGTTCACTTGAGCAGGCTCTTAAAGGGATCGACATAGCTGCTAAAGGGCTTGGGGAAGCTAGCCAGAGCTTGCGCGACGTTGTCGCTGGTCACCACGAGCACGGGAGCGGTGACTTTGGTGGGCAGGGTCTTGCCAGCCAGGGCGGCCTTGCAGGCTTCTACACCCATTGCTCCGATGGTATAGGGATATTGAGAGACAGTGGCCGTGAGCTGGCCAGCCTGGATCGATTTGAGGGCGTCCTGAATGCCATCAACACTCACAACTTTTACTTGCCCCTGCTTGCCAGCATCGGCAAGCGCCCGCACGACTCCCAGCCCCATGTCGTCGTTGGCAACAAAGAAGCCTTTCAGGTCGGGGTGGGCACGCAGAATATCACCCGCGGCAGTAAGGGCCTTCTGCCGGTCCCAGTCGGCTGCCACCGTCTGCACGATCTGAATGTTAGCGGGAAGACCCTGGCTGAAGCCCTGCAGCCGCTGCTGACTGGTGACGTCGCCAGCGATCCCCCCAATGAGGGCGACCTTTCCTCCCGCAGGCAAGAGCCTGGCCATCTCCGCGGCAGCCAGCTTACCAGCACTGATGTTGTCAGTCCCAATGTAGGTGCTGATCTTGAGGCCGGCCCGCTGGGCAGCCTCGGCACTGATCGGGTTGTCAATGTTGATGATCGGCTTGCCGGCCTGGGCCACAGGAACCAGCGGCTGGACGAGGTTGGTGCCACTAATTGGGTTGACGATGTAGCAGCCGTAATTCTGCCCGGCCATCGCCTGTAGCTTGTCGGCCTGACCAGTGGTGTCGGTGATGCTGGTCGCGGCCTGGACGGTGACAGCCACCCCGTCAGCCCTGGCTTCGTCTTGAATCCCTCGCTGCATCGCCTGGAAGAAGGGATTGTCCAATCCCTTAATAATGGCCGCCACTGACTGGCTTCCATTGGCGCCGCTGCCCGCCGTCGTCCCCCCTCCGCAGGCCGCGAGAACGAGGCCGAGCACAACCAGCATGACGCAGCTCAGGTCTCTCACGAGCGATCGCTTGCACACCGCAGTGCCTCCTTCTGTCTTGCTAGCGAAGAAATAGCTCTCTCTTTTCGCCGGCTCATGGGCGACTTCTGAATGAACACAGCCGGCAAAGTCATTACTATTGACAGATTATAGGGATACTTATGTCTTATGTCAAGCAAAAGTAGGCCCTCTTCCGATTTTTCAAAGCCAATAGTGGACGGCAACGCTTGAGAGAAGGGCCTCTCTTTGATAGAATAAGGAGAAGCAAGCCTGCGGGTACCTTCTCTTGCCCCAGGGGCGGTGAGGCGGGCAACAGCCCGGCGCCGGGCCCCACTCCGCAGGCAGGGTGGAGGAAAGTAAACGTGATGAAGAAGCCTTTCGAGGGCAACGACGCTTTGCGCGCGGGAGCTATTTTGTCCTTGTTCCGCAGCGGGCAGGCGCGCACGCGGGCCGATGTGATCCGCCTGACGGGGCTGGCGCGCTCGACGGTGACGCAGCGTCTGGAGCAACTGCTAGCCGCCGGTTTGCTGGTACCAGACGGAGCCAGCGCCTCAACGGGGGGACGGCCTCCGACGCAGTTTAAGTTTAATGCCACGCGCGGCGTATTGCTGACCGCCGACGTTGGGGCCAGCCATCTGCGCTGCGCTCTCACGGACCTGGCCGGAACTATTCTGGCAGAAGAGGCCAGCGAGCTGGATGTGGCGGCGGGACCGCTCCCCGTCCTTGAGCAGGTGACCGCTACGTTCCAGGCGCTGCTACGGGAGAGAGCGGTTGCTCCCCAGATGGTCCATGGGATCGGCATCAGTGTGCCCGGGCCTGTGGAGTTCGCTACCGGGCGGGTTGTAAGTCCCCCGATTATGACCGGCTGGGATGGCTTCGATATTCCAGGCTATTTTCTGGAGCGCTTCGCCTGCCCGACTCTGGTGGATAACGATGTCAATGTGATGGCCTTTGGCGAGTATAAGTCCTGCTGGCCCGAGCATCCCCATATGCTGATGGTGAAGGTGGGAACAGGCGTCGGGTGCGGCATCATTTCTAATGGCCAGGTCCTGCGCGGGGCCCAGGGAGCCGCTGGCGATCTGGGACACATCCCCTATAGCGGCGATCTGGCAAATGAAACGAGGCCTCCCCTCTGCCGCTGCGGGAACCGTGGCTGCGTGGAGGCTTACGCCGGAGGCTGGGCTTTGTTACGCGATCTGCGCGCTCTCGGCCACGAGGTCCACTCTACCTATGAGCTGGTGCGCCTGATCCGCGCCGGTCAGCCGGATGCGGTGCGCCTGGCGCGTGAGGCGGCCCGCGTGCTGGGACAAGCCATCTCCGATGCCGTAAGCCTGCTCAATCCCTCGCTGGTCGTCCTGGGAGGCCGCCTGGCCCATGCCGATGAGCCGCTGCTGGCCGGGATTCGCGAGGTCGTTTATCGCCGTTCTTTGCCCCTGGCGACGCGCACCCTGCAGATTACAACAAGTCGCCTCGACATCCATGCTGGCGTTGTCGGCCTGGCGCTCCTGTTGGGCGAATATCTTTACGCTCCAGAGCTTGTGGACCTGGCCCTGGATCCTCCCACCTCTTTGCCCCCTTTGCAGAGCTATGGGCCTCTTAGCGGCAAGGCCCTGGCCTATACCCTGCGCCTTCTGAGCCGCGACGTTAAGGAAGAGGAGTGACCGCCCTTCCCAGCGCCAGGCTCCCCCTCGCCAGGCGAGCAGTTCCCTGGGAAAGCCGGCGGTCAGCTCTCTCTCGCCGCCCTCCGTCAGTAGCCGCTGCCGCCGTCAGCCCTGCTTTCCGTTCTGAGGTTTTGACAGAAAAAGGAGAATTTCGATCTCTAGCTAAATTAGAATATCCTTAGAAATATTTTTATGTCTTGAATTCAGGAAAGAAATGGGCTACCATGTTCTCACACGGAATCGCAACACACCATCCTCTTAAGGGAAAGCTGCTAATAGCTTTTTATATGATAGAAATCCAAATAAAGGCATAGAGGGCATGGAACAGAAGTCACCAAGAGAAGTCACAGCCTGGCAGCGAGCTGGCTGGCCTGACCGCTCCTCCTTGGGAGAGTGGGGTGACGAGCAGACCTGGAAGCGGGAAGTCGAGAGTTTGCGTACCCTCCTCTGGCAGCGTCGTCTCTGGCTCGATGAGGCCTTAGAGCTGCTGATGGCGGAGGCCGAGCTGCTTAACCAGGCTGCCCGCTGGCTCGGCAATACGCTGGCAGCCGGGCGCAAAGTGCTGGTAGCGGGCAATGGTGGCAGTGCCGCTCAGGCCCAGCATCTGGCCGCCGAATTAGTAGGGCGCTTCAGGCGCGAGCGTCGCCCCTACCCGGTCCTCTCCCTTACCAGCGATAGTGCTATTCTGACTGCCCTGGCCAATGACTACGGCTATGCGACGGCTTTTGCACGTCAGGTGCAGGCACTGGGGGAGCCAGGTGACCTCTTGCTCGCGCTGAGCACCAGCGGGGAGTCGCGCAACTTGATTGAGGCCGCCAAATGCGCTCGCCAACAGGGTCTGTTTGTTCTGGCCATGACCGGCGAGGGGCCCAGCTCTCTGGCAGAGCAGGCAGATTTAGCTCTGCGCATGCCTGGTGGTCACCATGCCCCTTTGACTCAGGAGCTACATCTGCTGCTGATCCATGTCCTGTGTGATCTGGCTGAGGCCCAGCTCTGCGCTTTGACAGGCCAGGGCCTGCCCATCCCGCGAAGGGAAGGCGGAGGCCAATGAAGCGTCGAGCTGTTTTTCTTGACCGCGATGGCACGCTGGTCTATCCCGTTCCCTACCCCAGGCGTCTCCAGGACCTGCGCCTCTACGAGAATATCGGGCCTGGTCTGCGCTGCCTGCAGGCTCTGGGCTATGCCCTGGTAGTGATTACGAATCAGTCTGGTCTGGCTCGCGGCTACTTTAGCCAGGACGATCTGCAGCGTATGCACGCCTACCTCTATCAGGAGTTAGGGCGTCAGGGCGTCTACCTGGATGCCATCTACTACTGTCCCCATCATCCCGAAGGAGTCATTCCTGCCCTGGCTATCCAGTGTGGCTGTCGGAAGCCGCAGCCCGGCCTGGTGCTACAGGCTGCTGCCGACTTGGGACTGGATCTCGCCCGGTCCTGGTTCGTTGGCGACATCCTTGACGACGTTGAGGCAGGCAACCGCGCTGGCTGCCGCACGGTGCTGGTCGACCTCGGCACTGAGGGGCCGCCCACTCTCGACCTGCGCCGGCCAACTTTTGTTGCCCGCGATACCCGTCAGGCTCTGCACCTCATCTGTACCGCCACGCTCGCCGAGGCGGCAGCACTGGAGTCTGACTATTCCGATAGCGTCCTCGGCCAGCAGGAGGTGAAGGAAGGCGCTCAGTCCACAGAGCCTTCTCTCCCTTTCTGGTCCGTTCCGCCTGAGCACAACTAAGGGTCTGATCAACCAGGCGCTCCCTCCGGCCAGGGTGCACGAGCGCGCTCCCCTCCGTAGAGACGAGGACTGTTCTGTCCGATCCTGCTCGCCAGGCCGAGCCGAGAAAGCAGTCCGCCCTTTCTGCTGGTTGGCTAAGCGCGCGAGCGGCAGGGCAGGGCAGGCGGCTGGCTATGCCTCCGCCGGAGCCGAGCGGCCAGGTTCGGGCCGGTCTAATGGGCGGGATAGGGAGAAGCCGTAAGAGCGGAGCGGTGGAAGGTGATCAGGGGAAGTTCCCTTGATCCGGTTTCAGTTGGCCGCGGCCTGGGCCGCCGGACGGGGGAAAGCAACGGTTGAATTGGTTTGCAAGCTGGAGCAGTGAAGGCATGGCACTTGTCGATGTGGTTTCGGCTTTCCGTCATCTGCGCGCCTTGATTCTTGGCGACGTCATGCTAGACACGTACCTGGAAGGTACGGCCTCACGTCTCTGCCAGGAGGGGCCAGTACCGGTGGTGACCCGCACGGGTGAGTACCACCTGCCCGGAGGGGCTGCCAATACTGCCGCGAATGTAGAGGCTCTGGGGGCAGAAGCTCTGCTGGTGAGTGTGGTCGGCTGCGATCAAAGCGCCTCCCTGTTGCGGGCCGCCTTGCGACGCTCTCAGGTCAGCCTGGACTGGCTGGTGAGCGATCCCGCGCTCGATACCTTGCATAAGGTACGCATCCTGGCCGATGGCCAGTACGTTGTACGCTTCGACGAGGGCGGAATTCAGCAGCTTGCCCCCCTGACCGAGCAACACCTGCTAGCGACGCTGGAGGCCGCCTATGCTTGTTGCCACCTGGTGATTGTCTCTGACTACCGCTATGGCGTGGTGAGCGAGGCGGTCATCAAGCAGCTAGAGCGGCTTCAGACTCGCCAGCCAAAGGTGCTGCTGGTCGATTCGAAGGCGCTGGGACGCTTTCGCTCGCTGCCAGCCACAGTGGTCACTCCCAACTATCTAGAGGCCCGTCTGTGTGTCAGCGAACGCTTGCCCAACGCCTCCCACCGGGCAGCTCCGGTAGAGATTGAGGAGGCGCGCCAGGTCGGAGAGCAGCTTCTGGATCTGCTGCGCTGCTCGGCTGTGGTAATCACGTTGGCCGAACAAGGAGCCTTGCTGCTGGATCGACAGGGACTCGTTCGGCACCTGCCGGCCAGCCCGGCAGTCCGTGCCAGCGAAGTGGGGGCCGGCGATTCGTTCGCAACAGCCTTGGCCCTGGCCCTGGCCGCTGGAGCTTCGCTCGTGGAGGCCGGCACGATTGCCTGCGAGGCTGCGGCTCTGGCCGTGGCTCAACGCTGGACGGCCACCGTTCGTCAGCAGGAGCTGCTGCAGCGGGTCAGTTTACGCGCCTGCCTGGAAGAGCCAGGCTCCCTGGCAGAACGAGAGCGCCACTCTCAGGCCGAGCGGGCGCGCCTGGCCGAGCGCCTGGAGAAGGAGCGACTGGCCGGACGACGCATCGTGTTCACGAACGGAATCTTCGATCTGCTCCACGCGGGCCATGTCCATTTCCTGCGCCGGGCCAAAGCCCTGGGTGACCTGCTGGTAGTAGGCGTCAATAGCGATCGCAGCGTTCGCCGCCTGAAGGGCGAGGGGCGACCTATCAATAGCGAAGGCGATCGCCTGGCGCTGGTCTCGGCCCTGGATATGGTAGATCATGCTCTCCTCTTCGAGGAAGAGACCCCGACGGAACTGATTCTGGCCTTGCGTCCCCATCTCCACGTTAAGGGCGGCGACTACCTGGCCGAAATCCTGCCGGAAGCCGAGGCGGTACGCGCCGTGGGAGGACAGGTCGTGATTCTTCCCTTGCTGCCGGCCAGAAGCACCAGCGCTCTGATCGCCCGCATCCGCGGTCAGGAGAACCGCGCACCGACCCAGGCGGAGGCTGGCCATGCCTGAGCAGCCGCTGCAGGTGCTACGGGGTCGCTTGCCAGATGTCGCCCCTCCGTCCCGCCTTGACGAGCGCTGGCGCAAGGTACGCCGGCTGCTGGTGGTGCGCCTGGATAACCTGGGCGATGTTCTGCTGATGACTCCTGCCTTCCGGGCCCTCAAAAGGGCGCTGCCACAGGCCACTCTGACCCTGTTGGCCAGCCCTGTGGGAGCCCAGGTGGGTGCGCTCAATCCCGATCTTGACGAGATCATCGTCTATGAAGCCCCCTGGGTTGATCCCTGGGCCCGTCTCCCTCATGATAGCCAACGAGAAGAGGCCATGATCCGCTTGTTGCGGGAGCGGCGCTTCGATGGGGCAATTATCTTTACGTCTTTTCGACAGAGCGCCTTACCTGCGGCTTATTTGTGCTACCTGGCCGATATTCCCTTGCGCCTGGCAGCCTCTAGCGACGGCTCCGGCTCGCTGTTGACTACTCGTCTGCGCCCCTCGGGGGGCCAGCTTCACGAGGTGGAGCGGGCATTAGAGCTGGTGGCAGCGATCGGCGTGCCACCCGCCGGCCTCGATCTGGTGCTGGCTGTTCCAGAGGCCGCCCGCCAAGAGTGGAGGACGGTATTGACCGAGAGCGGCCTGGGTCAGCAGCCGCCACGACCTCTGATCGTGGTGCATCCCGGCTGCAGCATGCCGGCACGTACCTACCCGTGGGAGCTATTCAGTATGGTGATCGAGGGACTGGTGGCTGAGCTGGGAGCTACGGTCTGCCTGACAGGCGCAGAGCATGAAAAGGAGCTGGTCGAGCGTATTCACGCTCGGGTGGCTCCCCTCCAACGCCAGTGGGTGCTCCCCCTGGCGGGGCGCCTCTCGTTTGCCGGTCTGTGCGCCCTTATCGAGGGGGCGGCTGCGGTGGTCACCAACAATACTGGTCCAATGCACATCGCCGCTGCCCTGGGCACCGCGGTCGTAGCGCTCTTTGCCCTGACGAATCCCCCCGAGCAGTGGAGACCGTGGCGGGTGCCGTATCGGCTGCTTTATCGGGAGGTTCCCTGTCGCCTTTGCTACCAGCGCCTCTGCCCTTACGACCAGCTTTGCCTGCGCGGGGTGAGGCCAGCGGAGGTGGTAACGGCAACGGCGACTCTTCTCGCTCAGCATACGCAAGGCATCAGCAGTCGAGAGCAAGAGCGGGAGAGAGCAGGAGAGAGAGAGGAATGGCACTCGGTTGTCAGGAGTGAGAGCCATGAGCAACGGTGACCATCTCTTTGGAGAAGAGCTGAAGCGCATTGCCGTCGTACGTGCCCTTTATCTGGGAGATCTACTTCTGGCGGTGCCAGCTCTCCGAGCGCTGCGACAGCGCTTTCCGAAGGCCGAGATTACGCTGATCGGTCTCCCCTGGGCGCGTAGCTTTGCGCGACGCTATCGGGCCTATGTGGACCGCTTCGCCTGCTTTCCCGGCTATCCCGGGATAGCAGAGCGAGCCTGGACTGCTCACAGCAGCGCTGGCCTGGCGCGCCTGCGCCGGCTTCGCTTTGATCTGGCCATCCAGCTCCATGGCAGTGGGCAGGCCAGCAATCCCTTTGTGCTGGCTCTGGGAGCGCGCTACGCCGTCGGCTACTACGACCCAACCGTAGGCGAGCGGCCAACAGCTCTGACTCTGGCTGCCCCCTATCCCCACGAGGCGCACGAGATCTGGCGCAATTTGGGGCTGATCGCCCTATTGGGGGGCAGAGCAGATGATCCACGGCTCGAGTTTCCGCTGACAGCGTGCGAGCGTAAGGCGGCGGCGGCTTTGCTTGCTCCCTTGCAGCCAGGCCAGCGCCCTCTGATTGGCCTGCACGCTGGGGCCCGTGCTCCGGCCCGCCGCTGGCCTGCCACCTCTTTCGCCACGCTGGCCAGACTGCTGATGCGGCACTATGAAGCCCAGATCGTTTTAACCGGTAGTGCTGATGAGCGGTCAATCGTCCAGAAGGTATCGGAGGCCCTGCCCAGACCGGTACTGAATCTGGCTGGCCGGACCCGGCTCGGCACGCTGGCGGCGGTCTTGAGTCAGCTCGATCTTTTTATCAGCAACGATACCGGTGTGGCGCATCTGGCCTGTGCTCTGGGAGTACCCAGCATCACGCTCTTCGGCCCCGCCGATCCTCGACGGTGGGCCCCGCTCGACAGGAGCCGCCATCTGGTCGCGCGGCTCCCCGTGGCCTGTAGTCCCTGCCCATACAGCATCTGCCCACTGGACCAGCGTTGTCTGCGCTGGCTTGCGCCCAGCGCGATCCTGGCCCTGGCGGAGCGCCTGCTAGCGGCCAGGCGGACCGGCGGCTAGCTACAAGTAGAAGGCCCCTTCTGGATCCTGTCGCCCTCGCCGCCATCTTAGCTGAGCGGGAGGCGGAAGAGTCTGGTATCACACACGGGAGAAGCTTGATTGAGACGACTACGCATTCTGATCTGGCCTGTTCATGGGAGTTACTTGAATGCTCTGGCGCGCCTCGAACATGAGTGGTACCTGCCGGTGAAGCCTGGGCGTCCAGGGCGCTACGCTGGACGCGGTCCAACCTTTGATCTACCTCCCAACGTGCAGGAGGTACCCGCTGCCGAAGTGCGTCATCTGCCTCTGGACTTGGTGATTTACCAGACGCCGGAGGATTTCTTCGAGGAGCGATATGCCATCCTTAGTCATGATCAGCAAGATTTGCCACGCATTTATCTGGAACACAATGCGCCGCGCCTCCACGTCTGTGATACACGCCATTCAGTCGATGACCCTACCACTCTGCTGGTTCATGTGACGCACTATAACCGACTGATGTGGGATGCTGGACGCACGCCTACCCAGGTGATCGAGCATAGCGTCGCCATTGATCCCTCCATTCGCTACCGCGGTGAACTGGCCCGTGGAATAAGTCTGGTCAATGACATGAAGCGGCGCGGGCGCCTGGCCGGGTGCGACCTTTTCCTTTGGGCCCGCGAGCGGCTACCGTTGGATCTGGCCGGCATGGAGAGCGAGCTTCTTGGCGGCCTGGGTGACCTTCCTTATCGCAGCCTGCATCGACACGTCGCCGCCTACCGCTTTCTCTTCAGCCCAATGCGCTACAGCAGCCTGCCGCTGGCGGTCGTGGAAGCCATGACCATCGGTATGCCGGTGGTAGCCCTGGCCACGACCGAACTGCCCTCGCTGGTGAGGAATGGGGTTCATGGCTATCTCTCGTGCGATCCCGCCGAGCTGCTCGACGGAATGCGGCGCCTGCTGGCAGATGCCAGGCACGCCCGTGAGCTGGGCGAGAATGCTCGCCGCCTGGCGCTGCAGCGCTTCAGCCTGGCACGCTTCCGGCGCGACTGGGAAGCGGCCTTTGGGCGGGCTATCGCCCTTGCCAGCGGCACCGCCTCCACAGCAGATGCACAAAGACCAGGGGATGAGAGCAAGCAGGCGCCCGATGGCGGCGAGAGGTCTGCCGGCAGGCGAGAGGCGAGGCTCTAAGGAAAGGATATCTGTGATGAGAGAACGAAGAGAACATATCGCTTTGCTCAGCGAGCACGCCAGTCCTCTGGCTCTCCTGGGCGGTGAGGACGCCGGCGGACAGAACGTCTATGTGGCGGAGCTGAGCCGCCATCTGGCTTCCTGCGGCTATGCCATTGACATCTTTACTCGCCGCGAGAGCCTTGGCCAGCCGGAGATCGTCCAGTGGCAGGAGGGGGTACGCGTCATTCATCTGGAGGCAGGTCCAGCCCTGATACTTCCCAAAGACGCCATTTGGCCGTTTATGCCGGCTTTTCGCGAGGCGCTGCTGCGCTTTATTGCCCGCGAGAGCGTCGCTTACACGCTTCTACATGGCAACTTTTGGATGGCCGGTCAGGTGGCCATCGATCTACAGCAACGGCTGGGGATACCGGCGGTGCAGATCTTTCACGCTCTGGGGATGACGAAGCGTCGCCATCAGCAGGAAGAGGACAGCAGCCCGAACGAGCGCATTCCTGTCGAGCGAGAGATCGTGCATCGAGCGGCGCACCTGATCGCCCAGTGCCCCAGCGAGCGCCAGGAGCTGATAGCCGACTACGGGGCCGATCCGGCGCGTATCGCACTTATTCCAGCGGGCGTCGATCCGGTCCGTTTCCGCCCTCTCCCTCTAACGGAGGCGCGCCGGCGGCTGGGTTTGCCCGAGCAGGGGGCAATCCTGGTCTATGTCGGACGGCTCTTGCCGCGCAAGGACGTGCGCAGCGTGATCCAGGCTCTGGCCCTGTTAGTTCATCGCTATGGCTACGACGGGACGGAGCGGCCTCCCATCACGCTGGTGGTTGTCGGCGGGGAGACGACAGAGCCTGATCCAGGCACAACCCCAGAGATGGCCATCCTGCAGCGGCTGGCCGTGGAGCTGGGGGTCAGTGAGCGCGTCCTTTTCACGGGCAGGCGACAGCCAGCCGTCCTACCGCTTTTCTACAGCGCGGGTGATATTGCCGTGACTACTCCCTGGTATGAGCCTTTCGGCCTGACGCCACTGGAGGCTATGGCCTGCGCGCGTCCGGTTGTGGCCTCGGCGGTCGGTGGCATTACCTACACAGTCCTCGATGGTGAAACCGGTTTGCTGGTGCCGCCACGCGATCCCGAGGCACTGGCGGCGCGCCTGCATATGCTGCTGACCGCCCCAGCCCTGCGCGAGCGCATGGGTCAGGCGGCTCGTCGACGCGTCGAGCAGACCTTCACCTGGCGCCTGACGGCTTTGCGCACGGCTGCCCTCTACGAGGCGGTGCGGGCGGCCTGGCACGCGCGCGGAGAGGGTGAAGGCCCTTTCAACAAGGAGGTTGCTGGCTGGCTGCCGACAGCAACCAGCGAGGTGGCAGGCCCGGCCCGGATCGAGGAGGTGCAGGCGCCGTGGCCCTGGTAGAGGTGCTCATTCCTACGTGTGGGCGCAAGACCGGGCTGGCCATCGTGCTGGCGGGCCTGCTGGCCCAGGATTTCCTTGACTTTGATGTGATCGTCTCCGATCAGACCGATCCCCAGGAAAGCTATCTGGAGAGCGCCGAGATTCAGACATTGGTGCGGGCCTTGCGCTGGCGCGGGCATCAGGTGACCCTCCATCGCCATCTGCCACGACGAGGTCTGGCCGAACAGCGCCATTTCCTGCTGGCCCAAAGTCGCTCCCCCTATGTTCATTTCCTGGATGACGATCTGGTTCTGGAGCCGGCCGTCATGGGGCGCATGCTGGCCATATTGCGCCAGGAGGGCTGCGGGTTTGTGGGGTGCGCCGCAGCGGGCCTGTCCTTCCTGGAGGATGTTCGACCTGAGCAGCAGCAGATCGAACTCTGGGAGGGATCGGTCCAGCCTGAGCCATTGAGCGCTGAGAGCATCCCCTGGCAGCGACATCTGATTAACAACGCGGCCAACGTTCTGCATCTGGAGCGGCGGCTCCTGGCGGCAGATGCCTGGCGTCGGGCCGATCCGACAGGCTGCCTGCGCTATAAGGTAGCCTGGGTTGGCGGGGCGAATGTGCTCTATGATCGGGCTAAGTTGCTCAGCGTGGGCGGCTTCTCCTGGTGGTGGCGTCTGCCCCCTGAACACGCCGGTGAGGAGGTGCTCGCCCAATGGCTGCTGCTCTGCCGCTACGGAGGCTGTGGTCTTCTGCCCTGCGGCACCTATCATCTTGAGCTGCCAACCACAGTTCCTGATCGCCGCTGCAATGCGACCAGCCTCTTCGCGGAGCTGGCCCAAGAGTACCTGGGCCTGGACCGGCCGCCGGCAGGCCCACCGTCGTCCAGCTACCGCCGCGATCCTTTTCGCCAAGAGGCCAGGGAGGATGATGCCCAAGGCTCAAGGAAGTAGCAGCAAAAGAAAGGCCAGAAGCCTGGGCCTGTTTCACATAGGTGAGGGAGAGCGATAGGCAGAGCCTGAGAAAGGAGTGACCTGCTAGATATGTCTTCTCAGGAAGAGCAGTGGCGAGAGTCCTTGCGGGGCAAAGTCGTGCTGGTGACCGGGGCCGGCAGTGGACTGGGCGAGGCAACGGCCCGCGCCTTCGCTGCGACGGGCTGCCGCCTGGCCTGCCTCGATATCAATCAGACAGAGTTGGAACGTGTGAGCCAGGCCCTGGAGGCCGAGGGGAACGAAGTGCTGGCCTGTGGCTGCGACGTCAGCCAGGCTGAGGCCGTAGAGCAGAGTGTGGCCAGGGTGCTTGGCCGCTGGCCCCATATCGACGTGGCGGTGAACTGTGCGGCGATCGATCATACGCTGTCAGTGACAGAGATGAGCGTTGCCCAGTGGGACCAGGTGATCGGGGTGAATCTGCGTGGCCCCTTCTTAGTGGCCCGCGCCCTCTTTCCTGTGATGCGTCAGCAGGGAGGTGGCCATATCATCAATGTGGCCTCAACGGCAGCCCTGCGCGCCTGGGCGAACGCCTCAGCCTACCATGCTTCGAAGTGGGGCTTGCTCGGCTTCAGCCGCGCTCTGAGCGTCGAGGGCCGCCCGCACGGCATTCGCGTGACGACGATTATCCCTGGCGGCATGCGTACCCATTTTTTCGACCGCTTTCTGACTCAGGGGATCCCACTACCGCCTCCGGAGCTGCTGCAGGATCCGGCGACGGTGGCGGCCACGATCGTTTTTGCCGCCAGCCTTCCGACAGAGTCCGCCCTGCAGGAGATCCTGGTGACGCCGCTGAACGAGACAAGCTGGCCCTAGCCAGCATCGGCTATCACTGCAGACTGGCCCTGCCGGAGATCGCTGGACATCAGGCGCTCAAGCGTTCAAAGCGGACAGGGAAGGATTGGTTAGCAGGAGAGAGCTGGGAGCAATGCTTACAGGCACAAAAATCAGGGATGTCAAAAAGATCGCTGTGCTGCGGGCCAATGGACTGGGAGATTTTGTCTTTCTGCTGCCAGCACTGGCAGCCCTGCGCGCAGCCTATCCACAGGCTGAGCTTGTGCTGCTCGGGAAAAGCTGGCATGCCGCCTTTCTGGCGGGCCGAGGGATTGTCGAGCGGGCCGTTGAGATCCCTCCCTACGCCGGCGTCAGTGCGCCAGTGACTACCCCGCCCAGGCCAGAGCTGCTCGCTCCTTTCTTTGCTGCAATGCAGCATGAGCACTTCGATCTGGCTCTGCAGGTACATGGAGGCGGACGCTACTCGAATCCCTTCGTGGCGCGCCTGGGCAGCCGCCTGACGGTAGGACTACGAACCCCGGACGCCGCTCCGCTCGATCTGTGGCTGCCCTATATCTATCTCCAATCGGAGATCCTGCGCTATCTGGAGGTAGTCAGGCTTGTTGGTGCGGCTGCCACGACACTGGAGCCATCTCTGCCCGTGCTCGCCTCCGATGTCAGGGAGCTGAGAGCGCGCACCGGTCTATCCTGGCCGCCAGGGCGCCTGGTGGTCCTTCATCCCGGCGCCAGCGATCCGCGACGGCGCTGGCCTGTGACCTCTTTCGCGCGCGTTGGGGAGGTTCTAACGGCAGCCGGGGCCCAGGTGGCCGTGATCGGGACGGAGCAAGAACGGGAGCTTGTGACGGCAGTTGTGGCGACAATGCACGCTCCCGCCCTCGACCTCTGTGGCCGCCTCTCACTGGGAGGCTTAGCCGCCCTCTTGCAGGCCGCCCACCTGGTGGTGGCTAACGATTCCGGACCTCTGCATATGGCCGAAGCCGTGGGCACAGCTACGGTTGGCCTCTACTGGGCCCTCAACGCCCTCACAGCCGGCCCTCTCACCCGAGGACGCCATCGCCTGCTCGTTTCCTGGCAACTGAGCTGTCCCGCCTGCGGCCTGAACTGTCTGACCGCCAGTTGCCCTCACCAGGTCTCTTTCGTCGAGGCAATTGGGGCCGAAGAAGTTGCGGCTGCCGCCCTGGAGCTGTTCGCGGCTGAGCAGGAGCGCTGGCCTGCTCGCCAGGAGGAGCTGGCCCCTCTCTGGCGCGAGAGCTAGGCAGAGCGCCGGCTGCCGGCCTCACGAGCAGAACTGCCGCGCAAAGGCGCCTCCTCTCTTCGCTGGGAGGAGGCCCAGCGAGGAGGGCCAGGAGCGAAGCCGTCCGAGTGCGCTTCTGGTCGACCAATCACAGGCTTCTGCCAGGTGCCGGGTCCCCAAGAACAGCCTGCCTCTTCCTTCTTACTTAACCCCAAGACCCTTAGCCTTGCCGATACCAGATGTGATAGATGAGGCCAAAGGTATCATCGCTGACAAAGAGGGTACCGTCTGGAGCGACGGTGACTCCCACTGGCCGCCCCGTCACTTTGCCGTCGGCCTGAAGCCAGCCGGTGATAAAATCCTGGGGAGGCCCGGCTACCTGACCATTGTTGAGGGGCACCCGGACTACTTTATAGCCAGTGGGGACGCTGCGATTCCAGGAGCCGTGCAGCGCGATGTAGAGGGCGCTGCGGTAGGCTGGCGGAAACTGGCTGGCGTCGGTGGGATAGAAGGCCAGACCTAAAGGGGCAGAGTGAGCCTGGATCGTCACAAGAGGAGCCTGCACCCCCTGGCAGGCCTGGGCACTGCGCCCAAACTCGGGATCGGGGATATTGCCCGCATGGCAGCGCGGCCAGCCGTAGTCACCCTGATCGACAAGGCGATAGACGGTCTCCGGGGGCAGATCATCGCCCAAATAGTCCCGCCCGTTGTTGGTCACCCAGATCTGCTTGTTCCAGGGATTGACCGCCATCCCAACGGCATTGCGCAGGCCCCTGGCGTAGAGCCTGCCGTGAGAGCCATCCCTCTCGTAGACCCAGACAGCCGCGCGATGGGGGTCCGCTTCCTGGCAGACATTGCAGTCCGACCCGATGGATACATAAATGCGGTGGTCCGGCCCGATGAGGACGGTGCGCGTGCTGTGCTGTCCCCCAACAGGGAGATCGGTGATGATGCGCTCAACCGGCCCCGGCCTGAGATCTGGCCCCAGCTTCACCCGGGCCACACTGCCGGCCTCGCCGATATAGAGGTAGCCGTCGTCCATATCGAGGCTGGTCGGACTGTTCAGTCCGTTCACCAGGGAACGCACAGCCGCTGGCTGCCTGGGAGAAGGTCCGGGGAGCAGCGCCACCACGTTACTGCCGGCACGATTGGCGACGAGCAAGACGCCATTCGGCCCAATGGTCATGAAGCGCGGAGTGCTGAGACCGCGCGCGTAGACGCTGATTTGGAAGCCCGGCGGCAGATGGAGACCCGGAATGCTGGACTCGGGCAGCAGAGCGGTGGCGGTGGCGCTGGAAGAGGGCAGGGACGTTCCCGGGGCCTGGGTGGCGCCGGTAGCCTGTCTGGTTGGTGCCGGCGCGGCCCCCGGCCCCGGTGTGGAAGCACAGCCTGTGACGACCAGGACGAGCAGCAGAGCTACAAGCCAGCGGAGATAACGACGCATAGGGACCTCCTCCTTGGGTAGCCGGGCAGAGGGCACAGTGGTTGGGAGCGCACCACCAGGGGGCCAGGTCCTCCCCGGCTCCGCGAGCAGATGCTCCTTCTTTTGCCTGTTCTATTGGCTGCAAACTTTCAGACATCTCAGAGCAGCCGTCGACTCTCTTCTATTGTACCAGATTCGACGGCCCAGGCTGAGGAAGGTCCTCGCGAGCGATTCACTGCTAGCCCTCGCTGCCCTGCCGGTCCTCAGGGGGAAGGGCCACGGATACATCGGGTCTTCCGGCGCGCCCCAAGAGCAGGAAGGTGCTCAAGGCGGAGACGCTCAAAAGAGCAATCACGCCCGCCATCGGCAGGGCCGTCTGGGAGCCAGCAACGCCAACCAGCGGCGAGGCCAGGGCTCCAAGGACGAACTGCAGCAGCCCTAGCAAGGCGGCAGCACTGCCGGCGGACCGCGGCTGATCGGCGAGCGCCAGGGCGGCGGCATTCGGAAATACCATGCCCTGACTAGCCACAACGACAAAGAGGGCCGGCAGGATGCCGGGCAGGCCAAGACCAGCGATGACCGCCAGGAAAACTGCTACCCCGCCAAGCGCCACGGCAGTGAGCGCTCCAGCCAATAGCCTGCGAGGGGCAATCCGCCCAACGAGCCGCCCATTGATCTGCCCCATGATGGCAATGCCGAGGGCATTGATGGCAAAAACGAGACTGAAGGCCTGGGGCGAGAGACCATAGATCTCCTGTGTCACAAAGGGAGAACCGGAGATGTAGGAGAACATGGCCGCTGCGGATAGCCCGCTTGAAAGGGCGTAGCCCAGAAAAGGGCGGTCGCTAAGCAGACGGCGAAATGTGGTCAGGGTAGGCCCTGGCTTGCCGCTTTGACGCCGCTCCACTGGCAGGCTCTCGGGTAGACCCAGCAGGACCGCGATCCACATCAGGGTCACGATCAGAGCCAGGAAGAGAAAGATCCCGTGCCAGTCTATGAAGTGCAGCAGCAAACCGCCCAGGATGGGCGCAGCAATGGGAGCAATGCCACTGACCAGCATGAGCATCGAGAAGAAGCGGGCCAGAGCAATGCCACTGTATTTGTCTCGTACAATGGCTCGCGCAATGACGATGCCCGCTGCCCCCGCTATGCCCTGGACCAGCCGCAGGCCGATCAGAATCGAGATCGAGGGTGCAACGGCACATAAAAGAGAGGCCACAATATAGGCCCCCAGCCCAACGAGCAACGGGCGACGCCTGCCCAACGTATCGCTCAGCGGCCCCGCAAGGATCTGCCCCAGGGCAAGACCGATGAGACAGGCACTCAGCGTTAGCTGGGCCTCCGAGGCGCTCGCCCCCAGGTCGCTGCTGAGCGAGGGCAGAGCAGGCAGATACATGTCGATCGACAGCGGCCCAAAGGCCGCCAGCCCCCCAAGAATGACTACCAGTAGCCCATAGCGCCACCCTCTGGCCGAGGAGGTGTACCGGGTACCGTGTTCTTGCTCTACAGCATCCATTGCCTGTTTTTGCATCTCTCCACGAACAAAAAACATCACAAGAATATGCATCTATCTATATAGCCAGGCTGAAGGACGAGACGTGCGGGCAGTCTGGCAGGGAAGACGCGCGGCCTCAGCGCTCGCCCCGCCCGTTCGGGCCAACGGCACAGCTTCCTGAGCCGACCCTGGTGACTTTCACAATGGCCGTTCAGAGCTGCTGATTTTTGGTCGCATCTGGCAGAAGCGGGCGAAGCTGGTACTACATCAGTATAGTCACAAAGACACGGCTGAAGAAAAGGCAGCTCCTCGCTCTCTTTCTCTGCTCTGGGGAAGGCAGCGCGCCGGCCCTAGAGCAGAGCGCTGCCGCGTCACCGCTGCGCGCATCCGGTCCTCTCGGATCAGGAGAGGAAGAGGCTCCGGCCGCCGGGTCCGCTTCGCCGGCTTGTTGGCAGCCATACGGCCGGCAGCCCAAGTCGATCGCTGCCCACCTTAGCGAGCTGCCGAGACCGGGGCCGGCGGGCGAGCAGACAGATGGGCCAGCATCGGAGCAGCCTTATCGCTTCATCTCCGCTGCGCGGCCTAAGCCTGCTCCCCAGAAAGCGGCAAGTCTTCCTCGCGCTGGCGCAGCTTCTCCAGCGCCTGGCGATAGAGGGGAGCGGCCAGGGAGCGGGCCACAGGAGGGCGTATTCGCTCATACATCCAGGTGAATTTGGCTCGAACGGCGGCGGGCGTCCAGTGACCCTGTCTACCGCCGATCATCTTGAGAAAGGGGTCGACGTTGACCTCCAGAAAGCTGAGGCTGTCAGCCGCCTGGATCCAGTCGGCTTCTGGCCACCCTCCTACTTCGTGGGCCTGAATGAGGGCCATTACCTCTTCAATCAGGCTGGCGGGAGCCTGCTGTGCCCGCAGAAAGTCACCCACCAGGCGCGCCGAGCGCCCAGCGTGGGCCTGCAGGTAGACAGGGTCATCGGGACCACGGGCGGGGTCCTGTCTGGGACTATCCGGTCCAGGGAAAGCCCTCTCCATATCGTGGGTCAAGGCTGCCAGCCGCATAGCCTCAGAGGCCGCGGGATAGATCTGCCTGAGCCATTCTTCGGCTCTCAGGAGATGGCGCGCCTGCGAACCGGCGTGTTGCTCGACCCAGGTGCGAGCACGTTCCAGCAATTCGTCCATCGGTTGTCTCGCCCTTTCCTTTCAAGGACTGCAAGCACTTTTTAGCTTACCCACTTCTGTCAAGCTCGCCTCCTGGCCCGAAGGCCGACACCACCTCAGCCCGCCAACAGGCGAGAGTGGCCCCACTCAGACTATCCTTTTGCTTTTTTATGCTTTGTTTAGGGAGAAAAGGGTATTGTTTATACGCTATTTACGCAGCAGCCGCTATACTGCTTCTAACCCATTCAGATGTTGAGCCATGAGAAGGACAAAGGCGGGGTGGCCGCAGCCGCGCATCTCGCGCCCACTGCGACGGCGAGGCTACCCAGCCAGCCCAGCAGACCTCAGCCAGCGATAGATAGCCGCAGCTACCCCCAGACAGGTTTCGAGATCAGCCAGTCCGGCTCCGCCAGAGTACTTCCCTCGACCTTGCCCCGGACTCAGACACCTGGGTCGAGCAGCAACCGGCCCAGCCAGTCTACCCTTTGCCCATCGGCAATCTTCAGCCGCTCTCAAAGCGTTGCCCATAGCCTTAGCGAGTTGGCAGGCAGGAGCAGGCAGCGAGGCCGGCGGAGAAGATGGCACGAGGCTTGCTAGTTGGTTGACACCCCATTTCAGCAGTGCTATCATCGGCTGCGAAATTCACCCTTTTTCCTCTATTTTTCACAGAAGTTTCTGACTATGAGAGTATAAGCCTATGAATATGAACTATGCCGGAAGGAAATTGAGTGAACCTGCTCTCCTGCTGCTAAAGAACAGATTGGATCTGGCCGCGCTTGGCCTCATTGTGGTCGGTGTGGGTTTGCGCTTGCTCTTGCTCAAGCAGCACTGGCCGTGGACCGACAGCGATGAGGGGATCTTTGGCCTGATGGCGCGCCATATTGCTTATCAGGGCGAGCGCCCCACCTTTATGTATGGATCCTACTACATGGGGCCGCTACAGGCCTATCTGGGTGCAGCGCTCTTTCATGTGTTTGGCTCCTCGCTTCTGGCGCTGCGGCTCGGCCTGGTGATGCTCTTCGCGCTCTTTCTGGCCGCGCTCTACCTGCTCACACGCACGCTTTACACGCGCGGGTTGGGACTATTCACGCTGGCCCTGCTGAGTCTCGGCTCACCCTATATGCTGACCTATCAACTGCGTTCTTATGGGGGGTACCCAGAGATCCTGCTCTGTGGCACGCTGGCCTTGTTGATCGCCACCTGGCTGGCGCTCTCCGCCGGCTCAGCGCCTTCCTGGCGCCGCCGGCTGGTCCGCGCTGGGGGCTACCTGTCCTGGGGGATAGTGGTAGGTCTGGGCCTCTGGAGCGATATGCTGATTCTGCCGCTGATGGGTGTCTCCGGGCTACTGATCCTGCTGTTTTGCTGGCGCGAGCTGCTACGGGTAGCGCCCGTTATCTGCATGTTGGGCGGCCTGATCCTGGGAATGTGGCCCCTACTGGCCTACAATCTGCATCCCTTGCCAGGACACGATACGCTCACCGCCGTCGCCATACAGCGGGAGGGACCGGTCCCACTGCATTATACGCCAGCGCTGGTCTGGCAGCAGATCAAGGCAACTATCCAGCTCTCTCTGCCCACGATTAGTGGCAATCCTTTCTGCCCAGTGAGCGAAGTGCCGGTTCTACGCGACCCCACCAGTCCGCCGACGCTGACCTGCCGGCTGATCCACAGCGGCTGGGGCGGCGGCTATCTGCTCCTCTTTCTCTGCGCCCTGGGGCTGGCCGCCTGGGATCTGTGGCGCCTGGGACGGTCGCGGCTCGCGGGGAAACCAGTCGAGCAGGTAGCTCTGGCACGTAGCAGCGCCCGCCTGCTGCTATTGCTGGCGGCAGCCGCTACGCTGGTGCTCTTCATCCATAGCCTCGCTCCGCTCAAGTGGCCTTCTCTCCACGGGCGCTATCTGATCATCTTTTGGATTGCCCTGCCGGCTACTCTCTGGCCTCTCTGGAAGGGGGCCCGCATGGTTTGGTCCTCGCGGCTCCGCTTCCAACAACTCGGGCGCTCCCTTTGCCTGGCCCTACTCCTGCTCTTGCTCCTCTTCTACGGTCTGGGCACGGCCCAGGCCTTCAGCCAAAGCCCGACGGCCCAGACCTACTATCAGCAGGACATGGCCTTTGTGCAGCACCTGGAGCAACTGGGCGTGAGCCATTTCTATAGCGATTACTGGACCTGTTACAAGCTGGCCTTTCTCAGTCAGGAGCGCCTGACCTGCGGAGTGGTCAACCAGCAACTGCAGCCGGGCTATATTCGCTACTGGCCCTATTACTGGGCCACCCAGGCCGACCATCACGCCGCCTACGTTCTGTCGCGCAGCGACTACGCGGCAGCCCTGAAGCAGCTAATGACCCAACAGCAGAAACACTATCGCTTCACACTCTATGGAGATTACTATATCGTCCAACCGCTCTAGTGCCTATTATGGTCTATAGGGATTGGAGAGGCTTGAGCACCGACCGATGCCGAGGAGAGGCTCGTGTCGGTACCCTCCCTGGGGCGAGGGAGGCAATCAGAGCTGGGAGCAAAGCCGGGCGCCTTGCTGGCAGCCGACTGCTCTGTCTCCCGGCCTCTATCGGCCGTCCAGGGGGGCAAAAGAGCTTGTTTCGGGACGGGGACCTCGCCTGACAAAACGGGCTATCTCTCTCCGCCTCCCTGGGGCGCTGCTCTGGAGGATCGCTGAGGCCAGAGACATTACCAGTCCGACTCAGGCTGCGGATAGACGCCGTCTTAGTCGGCGGAAGCAGGCTTCTGCCCATAGCTAACGATAAAAGTGCAATGGGCCTGGAGGCTGTTCCACTCCTGACTTGCCTTTTCAATGAGTTGCTGGACCTCCTGCAAGGGCAAGCCGAAGTGAGCGGCCAGAGGCGCGCTGATCGCCTTCCAGACCTCGCGCAGATCCAGCGCCAGTAGCGAGCCTATCCGTCCCCCCCATTCACCTACCGGCGCCTCGACAACGCGCGTCTGCACCCTGGTCAGTCGGGCTTCCAGCAAATAGCGTTCTAGTGAACGCGCCACCACGCCCTCAGTATCCAGGCCGCGCTGTCCGGCGACCTGGGCTCCCATGCGCAAGAGCTGCTCGTTGGCTGGCCCCGTGGGGGTAACCCGCAAGCCCATCCCAGGCTCGACCAGCTCAATCCAGCCTCCTGGGGCCGTCACGCGGGCCAGTTCGCGGACCACCTCCGGCCAGGCAGCCAGGGGCAGGGCCGAGGTCAGGAGCCGCTGGTGAACAAAGTCGAAAGAGCCGCTGGCAAAGGGCAGACCCCGCCGCACATCTCCCTGCACGAAGTGGTAGTTGGAGGGAGGCGTGGTGGCCTTGATCTCTTCCAGGTCGACGCCAACCACTTCCGCCTGCGGGAACTGATGGCAGAGTTCACAAGCCCATTGTCCCGTGCCGCAGCCGACGTCGAGAATGCGGCGCGGCTGACCCACGGGTGCCAGGTAGTTGGCGCGCAAAAGGGAGCGTAGCACATAATGCTGGAAATCCAGCCGGTTGACTTCGCCCATATCCTTGGGCAGCATGTAGGGCTGCTCTGGCAAGAAGCGGCGCTCGCCCTGCAGCGACGGCGCCGCAGAGGCGCCCGCTACTGTCTGGCCCGCCGCAGGCGGCGCCCCTGCCGAACGCCGCCGTCGAAAGAACCACCAGGGCATTGGGAAGCTCCTTTCCACGGAGGAATGACCTGGCGCCGTTGGCTGCAGCAAGGAAAACAGACAGACAGGCAGAGAAATAAAGCGGGAGGGTCCAGCCAGCCACCTCTCACCCACCTCTGCCAGCCAGATCCCTGCCTTGTGCCCAGGCAAGCGGACCACACCAGGCCCGGCGCTGTTGCCGATCGGGGCGACAGCGCTCAATTCAGAGTGTAGGTAAGCCAGTCAGCCTCTGTCAACTGTCAGCACAGCCAGTTGAGAAGACCACTCCCTTTTATTAACAGATTTTTTATAGGTCTGTCCAGATTGGGTTACGGGATCAAAAGAGGACTACTTCGGCTCCCCAATAGCGGCGTTGGCCCGTCCCCGCACCCAGTAAGCCTTGACGGAGAGCTGCTCCCGGGCAAAGCCACGCTCCTCCAGCACAGCGCTCAGCGCCCGAGCAACCTGGAGTTCGGCCCCAACGTAGACCTGGCCAGAGGAGCCTGGTAGAGCGAGCGCCCTGCTGGCCGCCACCAGAGGCTCGGGATCGCCGGCGTCTTTACTGCCGCGATAGATCCAGGAGAGATGCAGGTCGGCCCGAGTGACTGGGGGAACTGCCTCTTCCGGACTGGCAATCTCGAGCAAGGCCCAGGCCGGTCTGCCCGCCGGGAGGGCCGCCAACATGGCCAGGGTGGCGGGAAGAAAGGCCTCGTCTCCCACAAAGAGATGCCAGGGAGCCTCAGCCAGGGTAATCTTGCCGCGCGGTCCCACCAGATCAACAACCTCGCCAGGCTGAAGGCTCTGGGCCCAGCGCTCCCCAGGACCAGCCTTTCCGTGGAGAAAGACGGCCAGATCCAGCGTCCTGGCCGCGTTATCGCAGTGGCGAATGGTGTAGCGGCGGTAGAGCCTGCGCCCATCTGGAGCTGCCAGCCAGATCATCACGTCCTGTCCAGGAAGCCAGGTAAAATCGGCTAGCTCCTCGCCTTGCAACCTGATATGCCGCAGATGGGGCCTGAGCAGGTACGTCTCAGCAACCTGAAGAGTCAGATGCCTGGCCCCCAGACGGGCCGCCAGCTCCTGCGGCTCATGCACCCGGAACTGATTGACTTCCGACGTCTCAGCTCTATGCATAGCAATCTTTTCTTATCTCCTTCTTTCTTTGTCTTCGCCTACTCGTGCGCAGAGAGTTGAGGCTATGCCAGCCTGGCCGGTAGCCCGGCTCGCATCCTTCCGGGCCAGAGCCAGACCACCCTCATATCAGATATATTAAGATATATCTTCAAGCTGAGCCGCACAGAGATGAGGAGTCTTCCCCGTTCTGGCCAGTCAGGCAGAGACCTCAGCGCCGGGCGACGGCAGGCCAGAGAGAGGCTCAAGCTGAGGATCGGGTCGAACGAACACCCTTCTACCGGACGGACCGGTGGCAGCGAGATCGACCTCTGGCGGAAGCATCGGCCCAAGCAGCCCTTCAGCGTGCTCATGATCGTCGCTAAGGCTAAAAAGCACGATTGCGCACTCAATCTATCTGCTGAGCGCACATAGCTTTTTGGATCGCACGTGAGCCTGATCGAGTGAGCCGCCGGCGGATCTGAGGAGAAGAGGCCGGGGCAGGCAAGCACGCGCGCCCTTAACTTTCCGTCTAGCGCCGCACCTCTTCGGGCAGCTCATACCACTGCAGGCGCCGGCCAACCAGGGCGCGCAGCTTCCAGGCACTCGACTTGGGCGCCTCTGCCAGCAGATGGCCCATCAAGGTCACTCGTTCCTTGACCAGGGTTGCTTCGGCGGGGGCCAGGCGCTGCCCCGCCTCCGTCAGCAGGCGCTGGAGGTTATCGCTGACCGTGGTATACCAGCCCCAATCGTGAGCGCAGACCTCGATCACCCGGGGCATATCCAGTTGCTCCCCAGGAGCAAGCGCCGCGGTCTGAGGGGGAAAATCCAGCAACAAGGCCAGCAGATCCTGTATATCCTTAGCGTTCAGTTCCACAATCTGCAGCTTGGTGAGCAGCAGATCCGCCGGACTGAGGGTGAGCGGGTGCAGATGCAGGCGTGGCTCGAGGACCAACTTATGACACATCTCAAAGACGCCCAGGAAGATATCGACCTGCCGCTGTCGCTTCTCATCGTAGAAGAGCAGGCGCCGCTCGCCATGCAGAGCGTTAAACCGCCGATCGGCGCTATAGCCGTTGGCCTCCAGAGCCGCACGCAGCAACCGGGCCTGCTTACGGGGAGAGACAAAATCGAGATCGGCATAGCTGCGCCTCAGAGCCTGCTGGCGGGCACTAGGGCAACGCAGGCGCACCGCCAGTCCACCTAGCAGGCGGGCCACCAGTCCCTGGGCCTGCAGGGCAGCCACCAGGCGCTGGGCCTCAGCCGCTCCGTCCTCCAGGGTGATCCCGCGCTCAGGGCGCTCTTCTGGCCACCTGTTCGTGTCGGCCTCGTGCTCTCTCATGGCCATCTCCCTTTCCTTCCTTTCTCTTTCTTCCTTCCTTCCTTTCTCCCTCCCTGGCTTCGCGCTCCGCTCCCGCGCGGCCTGCTCAGCCCGTCACCAACTGATAACTGAGCAGCTTCTTGCCCTGCAGATTGACGAGAGCGGCACGCAGGTGGCCATCGCCATACTCGCTGCCGGGATTGATGCAGGTAGTGCGCCCGATCTTGCTTACGGCGCGTGACTCATGAATATGGCCATGCAGCGAGACCAGGGGCTGGTAGCGCTCGATGCTGGCTCTCACCGCCCGGCTACCCACCGGTCCTGTGGCGATCTCTCCCCCCACGACTACCGGCTTGAGCCGCTCATCCAGCAGCGGGGCAATATCCAGACCACTTCCATAGGGAGGGACGTGGATATTGAAGATCGCGCGCTCAGGGTGCTGCAAACGCCGGGCCATGCTCTCGATAAAGCGTCCCAGCGCCTCATCGGGAATGTCGCGCGGGGCCTGCCAGGGAGTGAGATTAGCGAAGCCTGCACTGACCATCTCGTGCTCGTCGTCGATCATGACCACCTCCCCCTCTGGCATCTCCACGTAGTCGGCCTGCTTCAAGACCTCGACAATCTCCGGCTCATCATCGTTGCCCGCATCGATGAAACAGCGCACGCCAGTTCCTCGCAAGCGCTCAGCTGCCAGCTCGCACCAGCGCTGGACGCTCTCAACCATCAGACGCGTAAACAGGCGATCGACCAGGGAGCGGTCGGCCTCTAGAGCGGCCAACTCCTCCGCCGTGGTGCGAAAAGGATAGGCCCCGGCATGGCGTACCTGGCGCTCGAAGGCCGCAACGGCCTCCTCGGACTCCAGGGTCACATTCTCTCCAAGGAAAGAAGCCTGATAGCTGGCCCCGGTGCCACTGCGCACAATCGGCACCAGGGCTTTGCCGGTAATATCTCCTCCCAGAATCAGGACGTTGGCTTTATAAAACCGGGCGCTATTAATGAATTTCATGAAACAGCGCTCGGATCCATGCACGTCGGTAGCAAAGAAAATGGTCGTTCTTCGTGAACCAAAACTGAACATCGGCAAGACCTACCTCCGGCCCCAAAAGCCAGCAAGGGGCAGTCGTGACAGACAGGACGGACGGGACCGGGCCTGCCCGTTGGATCTGGGGGACAGGCCCTGGCACAGCCGCAGCGCACCGGCAGTCCACCAGGCGAGAGGGCAAGCTCTGCGCTCAGCTCAGGCCATAAAGGCCCCACCGTTGACATCAATGGCCTGACCAGTTATGTAAGCCGCCCGATCGCTCAACAGGAAGGTCACCACGCGCGCCACATCTTCAGGCTCCTCCAGGCGTCCGAGGGGAATCGCTCGCAGATAATCGGCAATTACCTCTTCCTGAGAGATACCGCGGAGCCGCGCCTCCCAGACCACTTCACGCTCCTGCATCGACGTACGCACATAGCCCGGGCAAACGGCATTGACGCGAATGCCCGCCTCCGCCGTTTCCAATGCCAGCGCCTGGGTAAAGCCTATGACCGCGAACTTGGAGGCGGAGTAGTGAGCCAGCAAGGGAGCGGCCTTTTTCCCCGCCATCGAGGCGATATTGACGATGCTGCCCCGCCCGCCAAGCCGCAGGAGAGCGCGCACCTCGGCCTGGCAACAGAGAAAGACTCCCTTGGCATTCACATCCATATTGAAATCCCAGTCCTCTTCAGACAGCTCCACGACGCGCCCCATCGAGGAGACGCCGGCGTTATTGACCGCCAGCTCCAACCCACCCAGCCGGGCCACCGCCTCCTCGACACAAGCCGCAACAGCCGCTGCCGCCCGCACATCGAGGGGAGCCGCATACAGATGGGCCTCGGGCCGCAGCTGCTGAGCCTCAGCGGCGGTGCGTTCAGCCGCCGTGCCATCGAGATCAGTAATGTAGAGATCAGCCCCCTCGCGCACCATCTCCAGGGCAATGGCCCGGCCAATACCGGCGCCAGCGCCAGTAATAAACCCACGTAAACCAGCTAAGAGCATAGCTTCTTGCCTTTCCTCAATAGACATCACTCACGCATCTGGTCCGCCGGCCGTCCCGCCCCGCCCAAGCGAGCCATCCATCCAGTCGGGCAGGGCCAGGGTTCCAGCCAGCTAACGGCTAGCGCCTGTCTCCCTTGTCGCTCTCTCCACCTTGCGGGCCGTCAGAGGGGTTGCTCAGGCGGGCCAGATCGACGAAGAGCGGCTGCAGACGGCGGTAGAGATCGCGGTAGAGGCGAAAGCCCCGGAGATAGACTGCCGCCTGCTCCGCCCGGGGAGAATAAGTTGGGCCACGCCTGATAAAGCGGGCAATCTCGTCCCAGTTAGCGAACAGGCCGACTCCCATAGCGGCGACATAGGCCACTCCCAGAGCGGAAGCCGCTTCGCCGGCCACCAGGGTGACCGGCTCACCTACCACATCGGCGGCTATCTGCATCCAGAGAGCACTGCGGCTTCCCCCATCGGCGGCATAGACGCGGCGGATAGGGCGCCCCGCCTCGCGCAAGAGGGCCAGGTGGTGGGCAAAGCCATAGCAGACGGCTTCCAGGATCGCGCGGTAGAGATGAGCGCGCCTGTGATGAAGCATGACGCCCGCAAAGACCCCACGAGCCAGGGGATCAAAGACCGGCGTTTTCTCGCCGAGAAAATAGGGGAGCACCAGCACTCCATCCGCCCCCGCGGGCACGCCCGCCGCTTCTTGATCCAGCTCGCTCAGCGAGTGACCGCCAGCCAGCTCGCGGGAGAACCACTTCACCAGCGAGCCGCTGGAGGCCATGCAACCATTGATGAGGATCAGCCCGGGCACATCGTGATAATCAAAGTAAAAGTGGGGATCAGGCTCCTGACGATCGCTGCAATAGAGCACATCGCCCGCTCCCCCAAACTTCAGGAGAACCTCGCCCTGCTGCGTCAGGCCCGCCGCCAGGGCCGCCGCCACATGGTCGGCGCTGCCGGCCACCACCGGCGTACCCACCCGCAGACCGGTCTCAGCAGCAACCGCCGCGCAGACTCCCCCCACGACCTCCGTTGGAGCATGCACAGGCGGCAGCAGGGCCTGTCTTAGGCCGGCCCGCTCCAGGTAGGGCTGATGCCAGGCATGGCGCTCGATGTCGTAGAGCGCGCTCTCAGCGGCCCAATTCTCTTCTAGCGAGAGCTGGCCTGTCAGGCGGAAGACAATAAAGTCGTAGGAGCCGCACAGATGGGCGACCTGCTCAACGACGCCCGGCTCATGCCTGCACAACCAGCGCCAGCGCGGTTCAACGTTTTGCTGATTGACGATCGTGCCCGTGATGCGAAAAAACTCACGTTCATCAACAGCGGCGCGCAGCTCCTCGACCTCGAGAGCCGCGCGGGCGTCGTTTTGCAGGATGGCCGGGCGCAGCGGGTGGCCGGTGGCGTCAAGAAGGACGATAGCCGGCACCATGCCAGAGACGCCGATGGCGGCCACCTCGTCGGCAGGGACCTGCGCCAGCAAAGCCCGGATCGCCTCCCTACAGGTCCGCCACCACTGCTCAGCATCCTCCTCAGCCCAGCCAGGAGCGGGAGAGCGCAGCTCGTGCGGATAATCGACCTGAGCGACCAGACCGCGCTTGCGCTCCAGGGCCACGGCCTTCAAAGCGGTCGTGCCCACGTCCAGCCCCAGCACGTAGCGCCCTTGTCCGGGCATGGCTAGCCCTCCTCGCGGGCAGCCCGCACTTCTTCCATAAAGCGCCGCACGCGCTCCGGATCGACCGGATTCCAGGTGTAGCCATCGCGCTTGAGACCCGTGCCTACGATTACCCCATCGGCCACCGCCAGCGTCGCCCGCACGGTCTCGATGCGCACCCCCGTATTCGCCAACACCGGAACAGAAGGCACCGCGGCCTTAGCCTCGCGCAAATGGCTCAGATCGGCCTCCGCCCCAGCCATCGGCCCGGAAATCAGAATGGCATCGGCCAGCGAAGAGACGACCACGCTGCGCGCCAGCGCTCCGATAGGCCGCGGCCCTAGGGGACGCGCAAACTCCGGCTCGATGTTGAAGAAGAGGCGAACGCCCTCAGCTCCGATCTGACGGCGATAATCCAGGGCCGCCGCCGCATTCGGCTGCCAGAGGCCCATATCGCTGTCATAGATCCCAGTGAAGACCTCGCGCACGAAGCTGGCCCGCACCGCCTGGGCCACCGCCAGGGCCGCCAGCGGGTCCCAGAGCATATCAACCCCATAGGGAAGGCCAATGGAGGGCCGCAGCTCACCAATCGCCGCCGCCATAGCCGCAACCTGAGCGCGCTCGACCGCCAGCGAGTAGGGACGATCTCCCTCGTTGCAAAACAAGAGTCCGTCGACCCCACCCTCCTGCAAGACCTCCAGGTCCCGCCGCAGCGCATCGACAACAGCCGCCATCCCTCCACGCCCATCGTAGAGCGGTCGCCCCGGCAAGGGGAGCAAATGCATCATCGCGATCACCGGGCGCGCCCGCCCGAAAAGCTGCTCCAAGAGCGGACGCTCCGCCCTCGTCGCTCCAACTCCTGTCTCAGACATCTTCTCTCTTGCTCCTGGCTTGAAACTAGCGAAACACCGATCCGATCCATCGCTGGCGCTTTCCCTGGTGGGCCACCCCCTGTCCGTCCGGGCCAGGCCAGACCGGCCCGGATGGAGAGGCCGGGCGAGGGAGGACCGGCCCGAGGGTCCACCGGCGGCCAGTACCGAGCACCAGATCTGGCGCCTCACCTCCGTTCCGGCCCACCCACCGCAGGCCCCTTCCGCTCTCCTACTCGGGCGGGATCTCGCGGAAGGCCGCGCTCAGCTGAATCCCCTGGCGCTGGCGCACGAAGCGCACAATCAGGTAGTAGACCAGGCCCAGCACCGGCACAGCAAAGGCCTCGGCCATCGAGAGCGGCGAGACCTTGCCGAAGGCCGTCGTCGAGAAGGTCACATAGAGCACAAAGGCCCAGCTCAGCAACATCACAATCCCCACCAGCGTCAACACCGGAATTCCCAAGAGCCGCGCTCGCACCAGAGCTGGCGCCTCCTCAAAGAGCTGACGCCGCGTGAAGGGCATCAGGATAGCCGCCAGCGCCACAGCAATGAAGGCCAGAGCCATAACGGCAATCACGTTGATCAGCAAGGCGCTCAGCCCCTGATAGATGTTGAGGTAGTTGAGCACCTCGACCCAGAGCGCAATGACGACCGTCGCGATGACGGGCGTATGCAGCCGCTCGCTCACCTCGGCCACCCCCGCCGGCGCCAGACGGTCGAACGACCAGGCAAAGAGATTGCGCGTAGCAATCATGAAGCCGGTCGGCGTCCACCAAAGCACCGAGAGCACAAAGCAGGCCGCCACAAAGATCTGCAAGAAGGACGGCAACGAAAGAAACTTGACCAGAGCAGGCAGGTAGGGAGCGAACGGAAGCGGAGTCGGCGAGGCATTAAAGCCCAGGAAGACCAGAGGGGCGAACTCAGTGCCATAGGTGCGGTAGATCAGGGCGCTCCCCAGAATGTAGAGCAAGGCACTCAAGAACAGGGCTCCCAGAATAGAGAAGGTGGCCGTCCGCCGCACGTTCTTGATCTCACCCGCGAAGTAGCCAGTCCACTGGAAGCCGGTGAAGACCTGGAAGGCGTAGATCATGGCGAAGATCGTCCCAGCCCAGTCGAGTCCTGAGCCGGGAGCAAAGCCAGCCCTGGCCGCCAGGCTGACCACCTGCGAGAGTGTCGTGCCGCTGCGAGCGTTGAAATTGGCGACGAAAGCGCTGTGGTCGGTGATGGCCAGGCCAACAAGCCAGACAAGCATCCCCAGCCAGACCAAAGCGAACATGACCAACATATAGCGGGCAACGCGCCGCGCCCCCAAGACCATCAGGGCCGCAAAGATCAGCGTGAGGGCCGTAGCGATCAGGAACTGGGTGAGCTGATCAGGGGCCCAGTTCCAGCCGGCCACAAAGCCCAGGCTGGGACCGAGCAGCGTCAGCATGGTGGTGAAATTAAAAGAGATCCAGGTCGTAAAGACGAAGGTGAGGGTCAGGTTCGTCAGAAAGCCAACTCCCGGCCCCAATACCCGACTGACCCAGACATAATCACCCCCGGAGCGCGGCATGGCAACCGTGAAATAGAGGTAGACCATGCCGAAGCAGAAGACCAGCGGCAGTGAGAGCAGAAAGGAGACCAGGACATTCGCACCAGGCCAGAACGTGGGCGCAAATGAGAATACCTGAGTAATCCCGACCGGAATGAGCACTGCCGAAAAGACGAGGTTGAAGGCATCAAACGGCGACAGCTCGCGCACCAGACCAGTAGCATTGCGTACAAAATGTGTGGTTGTGCCGGCTGTACCTTTACTGACGCTAGACATCAGATCCTCCAGATGTGAGGTCATCAAAGCAGGAGACAACAATGGATAGCAGACCGTGATAGCCCTTCCTCTCAGCGAAAGCAGCTCACCGAGGCAGAGATCGGGTAGTTACGATGTCCAGATATCAAGACGTACGCTGGTCAGATGGGAAGGACATAGGGCAGCAGGCGCGTTTCCACCTCCGGAGGAGAAGAGCTAGAGCGACGGAGCGGCTCGCCGTCGAGACGGGCGGACAGGCAAGCTCCAGGTCACTGTGGTGGTGGCGCCACCGACTCGCGCACCACCAGCGAGACGGGCAAAATCACATGAGGAATAGCTGGCGCCTCCTCGCCCTGAGCCTGCCCATCGTGTCGATGGGCAACGGCCTCGATCCGGGCTAGCAGCAGCTCGACAGCCGCGCTCGCTACGCGCCCCGAAGGCTGCTGCACCGTTGTCAGCGAGGGGGTAATCAGGGCTGTGAACTCAACTCCATCGAAGCCGGTCAGCGAGCAATCGTGCGGCACGCGCAGATTCAGCTCGCGCAAGGCCCGCAAGGCTCCGAGCGCGATCATATCGTTGGCGGCCACTACCGCCGTTGGGCGCTGTTGAGGAGGGGCGGCCAAGATTCCCTCGCGGGCGCAGGCGTGGATCGTCTCGTAACCGTGGCTGGCACGGTACTCTCCGAAGCGCAAGAGCAGCCTGGCATTGGTCTGGCCACCCTCGGCCAGGCCGGCGCGCAAGCCGTTAAGGCGATCCGTGACGGTCGGCAGGCCCTCCGGCCCGCCCAGAAAGAGCAGCGAGCGATGCCCCAGGCGTGCCAGCAGCAACCCGAGCTGGCGCCCACCATCAAAGTTGTCAACGAAGACACCCGGCAGATTATCCAGGCGCTCGTCTACCACTACCACCGGCACACCGGCAGCAATCGCCTCCATCAGGGAGCGGTTGGGCACCCGGGTGCCGGGAAAATAGAGCAAGCCGTCCACCTGACGACTGAGCAGCATCGAGAGATAGTCGGCCTCACGCGCCGGGTCCAGGTTGGTGTTGCAAAGAATGACGCTGTAGCCGCGCTCATGGGCCGCAATCTCCAGGGCCTCAGCCATGCTGCCAAAGAAGGGGTTGGCCAGATCCGGGACCAGCAGGCCCAGCGAACGGCTGCTTTTGCTCACTAGACCCTGAGCTAGCCGATTGGGACGATAGCCGAGGCGCTCAATGGCCTCCATTACCCGCAGGCGTGTCGCTTCACTGATCGGTCTGCGGCCCGACAGCACATGGGAGACCGTGCTCACCGAGACACCCGCGGCCCGCGCTACATCTTTAATGGTGGTCATCGCTGCTGTGCACCCGCCGCCTGCTATAATCAAAACGTTTTGATTACGTTAGTGGAAGTATAAGGAAAAACGTTTTGATTGTCAAGGGGAAGAGAGAAGTCTTGACCGGTCGCTGAGGGAGCCGGGCCGGTCACCGTTAGCACCGGGGCAGGCAGGGCAGACCCGCTCTTGCGCTCTGCCCTGAACTGTCTGGCTCAGCGAGGGGGCCTGGGGTCATCCTGCCATCTCGCTCTGGGGAGATCGGAGGCTTCGGCGGGCAGGCTGCGCACGATGCTTTGCTCGACGTCGTCAAGGTGCTCGATCATGCGAGCGCGGGCAGCCTGCGGATCGCCTGCGGCGATGGCTTCGACAATGGCCATGTGCTGAGCGAGGGAGCGGGTAATACGCTCCGGCAGGGCCAGGCTGCGGCTGCGCGCGCTGGCCAGCTCATCAAGGAGGGTAGCCATGAGCAGGACGAGCAAGCGGTTGGCTGTGCTGGCAGCGATCAGGGCGTGAAGCTGGCCATCCAGCTCGCTGATAAGGGTGCGGTCAACGTCTTGGGCGGTGCGCAGGGCCTGATCTTTCGCCAGCACGGCGCGCATCTCGGCGATTTGCTCGGGCTGAGCCCGCTGGGCCGCCCACTCCGCCGCCGCGCCTTCCAGAACGCGTCGGATCTCAAAGAGCTGACGAATGCGAGCCAGGCTCTCCGTTTGGGCATCTTGGGTCCCAAGGGCCAGCGAGAGCCGCTGAGCCGTGGCCTGCAGCGAGCCACCGATGACAAAGATGCCGCGCCCATGACGCGCCTCCACCAGCCCGAGGGCCGCCAGGGTGTGGAGAGCCTCCCGCAACGCCGTGCGGCTGACACGCAGTTGGGCCGCCAGCTCCCGCTCCGGCGGCAGGCGCTCGCCCGGCGTCAAAATCCCTTGCTCTACGAGGTCACGAATATAGGAAACGATCCGCCCTTCCAGGCTGCGCTGGCCATCTTGGACAGGTTGAAAGACGCTCATCGTGCTATAGCTCCCTCCACGGAGGCGTTACTCCCAGCTCGGTGCCCAGGGTCGTCAACTCGGCTCGCGTTGCCGGATCGATCGGAATGCCCTGCTGGAGGCGCAGGGAGCGCGTTGCTGCGCGCCGCTCACCCGGCAGGCGTACCGAGGCGTCCGGGGCGGCAGGTTCGGCATGCAGGGCCTCGACCAGGGCCTGCAAGCGCTGCCGATAGACCTCCAAGGGCATGATCTCTGGCAGGGAGACAGCCAGGCACCAGAGGCCCGCATCGGTCGGCCTCGTCCAATCCTCGTAAGGAGAGCGCAACTGTGGTCCCCAACTAGACCCGGGCAGGATCGCCGAGAGGATCTCGACCATGAGGGCGAGCGCGTAGCCCTTGGGGCCGGCCATTGGCAGGACTGCGCCCTCCAGGGCAGCTCGAGCATCGGTGGTCGGGCGGCCCTCGGCGTCAACGGCCCAACCTTCGGGAATGGGCAGGCCCTGACGCGCGGCCATAATAATATTACCACGCGCTACGACCGTGGTTGCCATGTCGACAACGATCGGCGGCTCGCCGGCCGCTGGCCCGGGTGAGGCAAAGGCCAGGGGATTGGTGCCGAGAAAGGCCCGGCGTCCTCCCCAGGGAGGCATGGCCGGCGGGGTGTTGCAGGCCATCATGGCCAGACAGCCGGCTTCCGCGGCTCGCTCGACGTAAGCTGATAGGGCAGCCGCGTGATTGGTATGGGCCACCGCCACCATGCCAACGCCCTGCGCACGCGCCAGGCGAACTGCCTCGTCGATGGCGGCCACGGCGGCGACAGGGCCCAGGGCGTTGTCGGCATCGAGCAGGGCCAGGGCCGGGGCGGGATGGCTCCAGCGTAGCTGAGGACGCGCCGCCGCCAGACCAGCCCGCACACGTCGGGCGTAGAGGGCCAGGCGCGAGACGCCATGCGTATCGATGCCCTCCAGATTGGCCGCCACCAAGGCCCAGGCTACCGTAGAGGCATCAGCAGACGGAAGGCCGACCGCCTCCAAGATGGCGCGAGCAAACTCTTCCAAGGCGGGAGCCGCCACCAGAGCGGTGGCAGCAGAAGATCCCGTATGCTCCATTATTGGCCTCTTCCCTTCCTTCTCTTCCAGGTCTAAAACAAGATCAAAGGCTGGCCCGCGCAGCGACTCGAGAGAAGTGCTCTCTCCCTGACAGGAAGCTGCGCTCAGCGGCTAGGGGGCGGCCTCTGTCTTTCCTTCCGCCAAGAGGCGCAGAACCTCTGTCACCACCAGACGGGAGGTGCGTTCCTGGGCCTCCGCCGTGAGGCCGGCGATGTGGGGGGTCAGCAGGACCGCCGACGAGGCGCGCAGGGGGCTGTCGGCAGGCAATGGCTCTTGCTCGGTGACGTCAAGCACGGCATAGCGCAGGTGGCCCGCGCTGAGGGCCTCCACCAGGGCCTGTTCATCGACAATACCGCCCCGCGCGCTATTGATCAGGACGGCCTGGGGGCGCATCTGAGCCAGGCGTTCAGCGTCGAACAGGTGATAGGTGGTCGGCAGGAGCGGTACATGAATGCTGACGAAGTCGGCCCGCGCCAGGACCTCAGCCAGGGGCAGCATGGCAATGCCCAGCTCTGTCGGCGCGTAGTCATATGGCCCCACAAAGGGATCGTAGCCCAGGACCGTCATCCCGAAGGCGGCGGCGCGCCGCGCCACCCGCCGTCCGATCTCCCCAACTCCGACCAGCCCAAGCGTTCGTCCCCATAGCTCTGTTCCTCCGAGCCGGGTCCGCTCCCACTGACCGGCCCTCACACTGGCATCAGCAGCCGCCAGGTTGCGAGCCACATGGAGCATGGCCGCCAGGACGTACTCGGCCACGGCGATGGCGTTGGCCTGGCTGGCCGTGACCAGAGCGATTCCCCGCGCCCGCAGGGCCTCCACCTCGATGTTATCCAATCCCACGCCCAGACGCCCTACCACGCGCAGCCGCGGGGCCGTCTCCAGTAAGGAAGCCGTGACGCGCGTCTGGTTGCGCACGATCAGGGCCTCGGCCTGCGGCAGCAGCTCGCGCAGGCGCGGCGCATCCCTCCAGAGCGTCGGCTCGTAGCGAACGGCCTGCCCTGAGGCTGCCAGCAGCTCGGGACCGGGCGAGGCCAGCCACTCTGTCACCAGAATCATGGTTTCTCCTTCCCCTTTCTCCGGGTCGCTCCCCTTCCCCCCTCTAGTTCTCGACGGTGCTTGCTACCATTCGCAGCAGAGATATTTGACCTCCTGGAACTCGTCGAGGCCCTCATGGGACCCTTCTCGCCCCAGACCACTCTGCTTGATGCCTCCCATCGGGGCGTAAGCCACCGAGGGCAGGGGCGTATTGAGACCCACTATGCCGGCCTCCAGAGCCTCGGCTACTCGCCAGGCACGGTCAAGCCGGCTGGTATAAAAATAGGCCGCCAGGCCCATCTCGCTGGCGTTGGCTCGCTCTATCACCTCTTCCTCGCTTTCAAAAGGGAAGACAGCCGCCACCGGACCAAAGATCTCCTGGCGCGCCAGGGCACTTTGGTCGGGCACATCTACCAGCAGGGCCGGCGCGACAAATGTGCCTTGAGCGGGCACAGGTACCTCTGCAGTGACCCGACGAGCGCCCTCCGCCTGAGCCTCTTCCACCAGGGAGGCGATGGCGCGCTGGCGCCGCTCGTCGATGACTGGACCAAGGTCGGGAATCGGCTCGACGACCGGATTGCCCAGGCGCATAGCATTGATGCGGGCCGCGAAGCGCTCGACAAAGTCGGCAAAGATGGGAGCCTCGACAAAAAAGCGATTGGCGGCAATGCACGATTGGCCATTGTTGCGGAACTTGGCCAGCATGGCTCCCTCAACTGCTCGCTCCAGATCGGCATCGGCAAAGACGATGAAGGGCGCGTCGCCACCCAGTTCCAATAAGGGGCGCACGATTCGCTCAGCGGCCAGGCCCATGATGCGGCGCCCCACCTCGGTCGAGCCGGTGAAACTGACCACACGCACGGCAGGATGGGCCAGGAGAGCTGTCGTGATCTCTTCCGCCGGCCCCAGCACCAGATTCGCCACCCCCGGCGGCAGGCTGGCCTCATGCAGGCAGCGAAAGAGTTCGATGACGGCCAGGGGCGCTTTCTCGGATGGGCGCGAGACCACCGTGCAGCCGGCGGCCAGAGCCGCGGCGATTTTGCGGGCTTGGATCGAGACCGGAAAGTTCCAGGGCGTCAGGCAGAGAGCCACTCCCATCGGCTGGCGCAAGGTCAGTTGCCGCCGCTGGCCGCTCTCGTGACGCAGCAGCTCCCCGGCAGGACGCCGCACCTGTTCAGCGAACCAGCGCAGATACTCGACGGCAAAACGCACCTCGGCTACGGCCTCCGGCAGGCGCTTGCCCGACTCCAGGGCCAGTAGATAGCCGATCTGGGTGACCCGCTCCTCCAAGAGGCTGCCGGCTCGCAACAGCAGATCGGCGCGCGCGCGCGCTGGCAGCCCCGCCCAGGCGGCGAAGGCTTCCTGAGCCGCCGCAGCCGCCGCCAGCGCCTCAGTCCGTCCCCCATAAGCCACCGCTCCGACGAGCGAGCCGTCCGCCGGGTTGCGTACCTCGCGTGTCTGCCCTGTGGCGGCTGTGCACCACTCCCCACGAATATAGAGCAAGGTTGTCGACGAATTGCTTTGACCAGCCATAGCAGTAAAACGATCCTTCTGGTGAGCTTCTCCTCTCGGCGCTCTGCCCGTGCGGCTCAGGCGCTGCGATAGAGCTTCGTTAGCACAAACTCGCGGTGGCCCAGGGCCTCGGCACAGGTCAGACGCCCATTAATGGTACGGTCGATGAGGGCCATCAGGCGGTCTCCTGCTTCGCGCAGGCCGTACTCCCGCCGCAGCAGGCCCGAGACATCGAGATCGATATGCTCGGCCATTGTGGTGGCCGTCAAGGGATTGGCTGTGATCTTAATGACTGGGACAAGCGGATGGCCGACAATATTGCCTTGCCCCGTAGGGAAGAGGTGCAGAACCGCTCCCGCCGCCCCCATGAGGGTAATGAATTCGGCGGCAGCCGACGAGGAATCCATAAAATTGAGGCCACGGCGGGTCGGAGCCTGGGCCGGCTCCAGGGCATCCACAACGGGAACTGTGCCGGTCTTGGCGATGTTGCCAAGGGCTTTTTCTTCGATGGTGCTCAGGCCGCCGCGAATATTGCCCTGCGTCGGCTGCGATCCCAGCAGGTTAGCCCCGCTGGCCTCGATCTCGCGAATGTAATCCGCGTACATGGCCTGAAAGCGGGCACGTACGTCATCGTCGCTGCAGCGCTGAGCGATCAGGTGCTCACCTCCCGTCAACTCGGAGGTCTCGCCGAAGATGACGCTGCCACCGGCCAGCACGTGGCGATCAACAACCTGGGCCACGGTGGGACACGAGGCTAGCCCGGTCGTGGTATCGGACTCACCGCACTTGATGCTGATCAGCACTTCCTCGCGGGCGATCGGCTGCCGCTGCAGCTCGGAGGCATCTTGCAGCATCCGCTGGGCTACGCGAGCCGCACGCTCCAGCGTCTTCAGGTCGCCGAAGCGTTCAATGGAGAATCCTTCGACGGGCTTGCCAGTACGGGCAATCCCTTCGACAATACGTTGCGTCCAGTTCGGCTCGATGCCGATGACAACGGCGGCGG
The DNA here is from genome assembly GCF_042408735.1 of Thermogemmatispora sp. Classification (GTDB taxonomy): domain Bacteria; phylum Chloroflexota; class Ktedonobacteria; order Ktedonobacterales; family Ktedonobacteraceae; genus Thermogemmatispora. Next base: position 45,918 of record NZ_JBHOQV010000137.1, on the reverse strand, counting down.
CCACGTTGGGGTTGGCTCCGCTGCCGGTCAGCGTGCGAAAGGTGAGTTCAAGATCGGCGCCGTATTGCAGACGGCCATAGGCATGAGGCAGGGCCAGCGTGCCAGGCACGGCATGGGCAACGGCCTCACAGACGGCATTGGAGAGATCATCAACGGGAAGAATGACGACGTGGTTGCGAATGCCAACGCGACCGTCAGGACGACGGTAGCCGGTTAGAGGCTGTTCTGCCATCGTGCGCTCCTGATGTTGTGGGTATGAACGTGTTGCCCGGCCCGAATGGGTCGGCGTGTCAGTCCGATCGGTAGGCCGTATTCGATGACTCGCTCGCCTTCGGCCAGGTCGCTCAGGGCTACTTTGTGTCCCAGAGGAATGGCCTCTAGGACAGTGATGGTCACTTCGCGTTCGCTGTCCATATAGACCGCCTGGTGTTGGCCAGGGGTGATGTCCCGGACCGCTACAGCGACGTGGTCGCCTTCGTTGTGAATCAGAAAGCCCGGCGCTGCTGGCGCGACTGGCTGCTCTTCGGGAGCCTGGCTTTCAGGGTGGCTCATGGCTACGCTCCTGCTTTTTTTGGTGGTTGGCGCCCGGCAACGAAGGGGCGGCCAACAGGCACGGGAGAGAGGCGAGAGGCTCACGCTCAGGTCGCCCTCCCATGGCCTCTCATGCATAAGGGGAATAAGCCGGGCAAGGCTCAACCTGTTCCCCGTTCGGTCTGCACTTCCTCACCTTGTTTCCCAAAGGTTGCTCTCTCCCCACCATCGCGACTGGTCCCTGCGCCCGGATGGGCCAGCCTCCTTTCTTGCCTTCCCTCCTTCGCTCCACCGTTGCCTCAGAGAGGTAGGAGGTATGACCAGACGATGGGAAGTATAATCACCCTCTCCGTTCTCTGTCAAGGTCCGCCACTTGTGAGGGAGGAGGGCCTCCCCCCTTGACAGCGCCTCGGCCGCCGGGTATAGTCTTGCTCAGAGCTTCAAATTAATTAACTAAATCAATTTAAGGCGCGGCTCAAGGAGGAGAGATGGCCACCACCAGCCTTAGCCGGCACGGCCTGCGGGAACTCAATCGCGAGCAGGTGCTGCGCACCATTTTGCGCGAAGGACCGCTGGCGCGCGTTGATCTGGCGCATCAGACAGGTCTGACGACGGCAGCTATCACCAACATCACCCGTGAGCTGATCGAGGACGGTCTGTTAAGAGAGGTGGGGACGGCACGGGGCAAGCGAGTAGGAGCGAGCGCCATCCTGCTGGATCTGCCGGAAGAGGGGCCACTGCTTGGGGCTGTGCATCAAGGGGTGAGCGCCCTGCGGCTGGCGCTCTGCACGCTGCGCGGTCGCCTGCTGGCGCGCCGCGTTATTCGCACCCCCGGGCCTTCCAGCCCCGAAGCAACAGTTGGGCTGATCGTGCAGATCTTGCAGGATCTATTAATAGAAGCCGGGTATGCCTCAACAGCCCTGCTGGCGGTCGGAGCGGGAGTGGTCGGCCTGGTAGACGGCGCACGTGGTCTGGTGAAGCGTGCGCCCAGTCTGGGCTGGGAGGGGGTTCCGCTGGGTGACCTGCTGGCCGCTCGCTTGCAGTGTCCAGTAGCCATTGAAAACAATGTGCGCGCTATGGCCCTGGGCGAGGCTCTGCTTGGCCAGGGACGCCACTGGCCGGACTTCGCCTTCGTCTACATTGGCACCGGCATCGGCTCCGGTCTGATGATCAACGGCCATCCCTACCGTGGTGCGCACGGCAGTGCCGGCGAGATCGGTCATATCACGGTTGATCCGGCGGGCGAGCGCTGTGCCTGTGGCAATCGAGGCTGTCTGGAAACGATCGCGGCAGAGCCAGCCATACTGCGTCAGGCGCGTGCTCGTGGCCTGACCCTGGAATCGTCGACGGCTGGCCCGAAGGAGGCCGTTCGTCAGCTTGCCAGGCTGGCCCTCGATGGTCATCCTCTGGCCCGCGAGGTTGTCCAGCGCTGCGGTGAATCGCTAGGCATCGCCCTGGCTACTCTGACCGATATCCTTAACCCCAGCCGGATCGTCTTGCACGGCGCCATCACTGTCGCAGGAGCGATCTTCTTCTCCGCCGTGGCGGAGTGTCTTCATCAGCGCGCCTTTCTGACGAGAGATGCCTCGGTCGAGCTGGTGGCACCGACCTTCGGAGAGGATGCCGGTCTGGTCGGAGCTGCCAGCCTGGCCCTCGATAGGCTGGTGTTGGGAGCTTCTGCCCGCGAGCACTAACTCGCCGTCTCGTGCTTCGCCTGGCTCAGGCTCCCGCCAGCCGGCGAGCTTGAAGAAGTTCAGTCAAGAAAAGCAGAAAGATGTCTACTCGAGAAAACAAGCGCGAGGCACCGGTCCCGGTGCTGGCCCTGGCCTGTATCGCCCGTCCGACCTTTGCCGTCGATTATGCCCAACAGATGGCGACCAGGGCCCTGGCAGCCCTGCAGCAGGAAGGCTGGCCGGTCTACGGCGAGGCCAGGCTGCTGATGGATGCCCAGGCTGCTCACGAGCAGGCCCTGCGCCTCAAGGAGCACGAGCCGGATGTTCTGGTTCTGCTCTGCGCAACCTTTAGCGACGCAAGCATGGTCGTTGAGCTGGCAGATCAGCTGGCTGTTCCGGTCTGCCTCTGGGCGTTACGTGAGCCAGGAGCCGCCGGCGAGCGGCTCTGGCTCAATTCGCTTTGCGGGGCCCATATTGCCGCCCACGCGCTGCGCAAGACAGGACGAGTCGTTCGCTACCTCTACGGCGATCCTGGAGAGGAGAACCTGTTTGTCCCTCTGGCGGCCCTGGCGCGGGCGGCGGCCACGCGGCGGCGGCTGCGCGCAAGCCGGCTTGGCCTGGTCGGTGAGGCCCCTACCGGCTTCTACGGCTGCCAGTTTGATGACCTGGCGCTGACGCGTGTGATCGGAACCACCGTCTCTCGCCTGGACCTGCAGCGAGTCTTCAGCGCGGCCCGCTCGGCCCCCACGTCGGCAGTGGCAGCGGCTATTGCTTCAACGCAGGAGCGTTCTCCCAGCCTGCAGGCGCTGGCGCCAGAGGAGGTGCAGCGCTTTGGGGCAGCCTACGTTGCTCTGCGGACCTTTCTGAAGGAGCAACAGCTCGACGGTCTGGCCGTGCGCTGCTGGCCGGAGTTTCCCCAGGACTTCGGCCTGATGCCCTGTGCTACGCTCGGTCGGCTAGCCGATGATGGCTTTATCTGTGCCTGCGAAGCCGATCTCCACGGGGCGGTCACCCTGCTATTGCTGCAGTGGCTCAGCGGCGCCGCCCCGCTGCTGGCCGACGTGGTTGCTCTCAACGAGGAGACCAACACCATTTCGCTCTGGCACTGTGGCAATGCTCCAGCCTGCCTGGCTCGTGCCGGCGCCGCTGAGGAGGTGCCTCTCACCGTCCACTGTAACCGGCGGATTGGCGTCGCGGGCAACTTCGCTATTCGCCCCGGCCCTGCTACCCTGGCTCGCCTGGGTGTCGGGCCAGACGGCTATCGCCTGCTCTACGTGGAAGGCGAGATTCTCGACGAACCAGTGAATCGCTTCGCCGGCAATACCGCCGTTTTCCGTCCGATCACCGCCGCCCGGTCGCTGCTTGACCGGTTGATCCTCGACGGATGGGAGCACCACGTCGCTTTCGTGGCAGGGCATCAGGCACAGGCGCTTGAGGCTCTGGCAGAGCTGCTGCAGATCGAGGGAGTTGCGCTTTAGCTCAGGCTCAGCCGGCCCAGACCGGCGGCCCGTAAAGGTACAGGCGGGCGATGGTCCGCAGCGCCCACATTGTCGTGTCGGAGCCTGAACACAGGCCAGCCCGACTGGCCCTGTGCTTCACAGCCACCAAGAAAGGTTGGTATGTCATAAAATGGCAATCAGCGATGATTCAAGACAGATGCAGCATTTTTGGACAGGGGGAGTACTACCCGCTGGTCCACGCCTTCAGCCAGAGCTGGACCAGGTGGCTCCCCCCAGGCTTTCCCGCCGCAGGCTGCTCAGTCAGGGGGTGAAGGTCGGGATTGGGGTAACGGCCATCGGTCCCTTGCTGGCGGCCTGCGGCGGTGGGACCAGCTCTAGCAGTGGCCCGGTGACGATCCAGTTCGCCGCCCTGGTGGATACGACTGGCGAGCAAACGGCGGAGATCAAGCGCTTCAACGATTTGCACGCCGGCAAGATCCACGTCGACTACGTGGAGCTACCTTCGGTAGCGACGGATCAGTATAGCAAGTTCGTAAACGCTTTCCGCGCTCAGTCGCCCACGCCGGATGTTGTCCAGATCGATGTCACCTGGCCCGCCCAATTCGCTACTCCCGGCTGGCTGGCTCCCATCGATCAGTATGTGACCCCCAGCTATTTAAACCAGTTCTGGCCCAGTGCCCGCACCGTTGGACGGGTCAACGGCCATCTCTACGGCATCCAGCGCTACATGGACATTGGCATGCTCTACTACCGCACCGATCTGGTTGAGAAGTACGGTGGAACGGTGCCCCAGACGCGCGAGGAAATGCAGGCGCTGGCAGAGCGCATTCTCTCGGGAGAGTCCTCCCGCGGCGTCAGCTACGGCTATCTGATGCCGGGCAAGAAGATCGAGGCCATCGTCGATGAGTGGCTGGAATTCCTCTGGGGGGCCGGTGGCTCTATCGGGCAGCCGGGCAAGCTGCAGGTCAATGGGTCGCTGCAGGTCGAGGCCCTGCAGTATATGCACGATCTGATCTACAAGTTCAAGCTAGCGCCAACAGGCACCTCTACCTATGCCCCCAACGATATCCTGGCCCTTTTCAACGAGGGCAAGGCCCCTTTCATGCGCAACTGGGTCTTTGCCTACGCGATCGCCAATACGCCTTCACGCTCGAAGGTGAGCGGCAAGGTGGGTGTGGCCCCGACGCTGGCCACGGCGGGCCACAGCGGACATGGCTGTACCGGCGGCTGGGTGCTGGCAATCAATGCCTTCTCGCAGCATAAAGAGGCCGCCTGGACCTTTATCGATTACATGCTGAGCAAGGAAACTCAGACTTCGATGGCCATCAATGCCGGCCTGATTCCAAGCCGTCCAGACGTGGTCAACGACTCCGGCGTGCAGGCAAAGGTGCCCTACTTTAAGCAGGTTGGCAGCATTCTCAACAGCGGGGTCAATCGCCCGACCCTCAAGAACTATAACCAGTTTACGACGCCTCTCCAGGCGGCCATCAATTCTGTCCTGAGCAACCAGGCAGCACCGGCCGAGGCGCTCAACAGTGTGCAGGCGCAGGTGGCCTCGCTCACCTGAGTCAGGAAGGCAGGCCAACCAGCAGGCAGAGGGCAGGAGGGAAGGAAGAAGCGAGAAGGAGAGAAGAAAGACAGAGGCAGAGGGTCCCTCCTTTGCTTTCTCCGGCGGTCTGGCCTGCCACCCCCAGGGCGGGGCAATGGCCTTTGCCTGCAGCAGAGCAATGCTGAGAAGAGGTGGCTTATGGCGACAATAGGGACGCCACTGGCCCAGGTCGAGAAGAGCGAGGTGCGCGGACCGCTGGAACGCCGGGAGGAGCGGCTGGCCTGGCTGATGCTGCTGCCGGTCTTGCTAGCCCTGCTGGCGCTGGGAGTGTATCCGGCCCTGAGTACGCTCTGGTTCTCGTTCCAGCAGGGCGGCTCGTTCGGAATGGGAACTACCAACGCCGGTTGGGCCAACTACGTGCGCCTTTTCCACGATGAACAGTTCTGGAGCGCTTTGCGTTTCTCGCTGCTCTATAGTCTGATTACGGTCGCAGGCCAGATGATCTGCGGAACGGCCCTGGCCCTTTTTGCCAATCGGCGCTTTGCGGGGCGCTGGCTGGCGCGCGCCGCTATTCTCTTTCCCTGGGCCATCCCGACCGCCACGAACTCGGTCATCTGGGCCTACATGTTCAACGATCAGTATGGTCTGATTAACAGCCTGCTGGAGCACCTGGGGCTGATGAACCCGGCTCATCCCACCGTCTGGCTCGGCTCGCCCCAACTGGCGACAGTCCTCATCTACGTGCTGGCTGTCTGGAAGGCTAATTCGTTGGTGGCGCTCCTGGTGCTGGCCGGGCTGCAAAGCATCTCGGATGAAATCTACGAGGCGGCGCGCGTGGATGGCGCTTCACGCTGGCAGATCCTCTGGCGCATCACGCTCCCACTGCTCAGCCCGGTTCTGCTGGTCACGCTCATCCTGCGCACGATTGAATCGCTGCAAGCCTTCGATTTGATCAGCGCTTTTACCAATGGGGGACCGGGCAACGCCACGCAGAATCTGGGCCTCTACATTTACTTGCAGATTCAGCAGTTCGGCGATTTCGGCTACGGTTCTACGCTCGCCACCGTCCTGATGGCGATCACGCTGGTTTTCATTGTGCTCTATATGCGCATGCTCGCGCGCAGCGGGATGCGCTAGCCGACATCGACCGATTGCTCGGCTGCAAAGGAGGAACGTTCATGGCAATGCAGTCTGGCAGGGCGGCAGCGTTCAAGCCACGGGGTGCGGGGCGGGGGCAGTCGCTGTTGGGACGCCTTTCGAGGCGCACGCTTCTCTATCTGACGCTGGCGGTGATTCTGGTGGTACAGTTTCTGCCGCTGCTCTGGGCCTTGCTGACCTCGTTGATGACTCCCCAGGAGACCACGGCCATCCCCGCTCCGCTGCTGCCGGCCCATCCTACCCTGAGCAGCTATCGCGAGGCCCTCCAGGGAGATATCGGGCGCTACTATCTCAATAGTGTGATTGCCTCTCTGGCTTCGACCCTGATCACGATGGTTTTGGCGACGCTGGCCGCCTATGCCTTCGCACGCCTGCGCTTTCGCTGGAAGCGGCTGCTGTTGCTGTTCGTGGTCTCGATCTCTCTCTTTCCGCCCTTCTCCCAGGTGATACCGCTCTATGTGCTGCTACAGGGTATGCACCTGATTGGCACGCTGTTGGCCCTGATCTTGCCCTATTCTGTCTTTGGGTTGCCGCTGGCCATTCTTATTCTGATGGCCTTTTTCCAGGAGGTGCCCCTGGAGTTCGAGGAGGCGGCCACCCTCGACGGGATGAGCCGACTGGGAGCCTTTCTGCGCATCGTGCTGCCCATGACAATTCCGGGCCTGTTCACGACGGCGGTTATTGTCTTCGTCGGCGATTGGAACGAGTACTTGTTCGCTCTCAACTACACGACTACGGCCACCTATACGCTCCCTGTGGGCATCGTCATTCTTAGCCAGACGGAATTTACGACCAATTTCGGAGTGCTTTCGGCAGCAATGATCATGTCGGTGGTGCCGCTGGTGGCTCTGATTTTGTTGCTCGAGCGGCGCATCGTGTCCGGGCTGACAGCGGGCGGCTTGAAAGGATAAGGAGAGAAGGAAGGAGGTTACGGCGAGTTATGGAATTTTATCTTGATACGGCCCAGTTGGATGAGGTGCGTACGGCGGTCTCCTGGGGTATCCTGCGCGGCGTGACGACTAATCCCAGCCACGTTGCCCGCGCGGGCGTGCGTGATCTGCGCCGCCATGTCCAAGAGCTGTGCTGGATCGCCGACGTGCCGATCAGCGTGGAGGTGGTGGCCCTCGATGCCGATGGGATGGTGGCCCAGGGCACGGAGTTCGCTGGCTGGTCGCCCAATGTGGTCGTCAAGCTGCCAACTACCGTCGAGGGCCTGAAGGCGATGGCGCGCCTCTCTCACAGCGAGGTGACGGCTTCCTGCCAGGGGTGCGCCCACGCCCCGGATTGTCCGATTCGGGCGCGCTTCGCTCAGCAGCAGCGACTGAGGCGTCGGCCAGAGATCAATGCAACCCTTATCTTTACGGTCAACCAGGCGTTGCTGGCACTGGCCGCCGGGGCCAGCTATGTTAGTCCTTTTGTGGGGCGACTCGATGCGGTCGGCGAGGATGGGGTGGCGCTGGTAGCCGATCTGGCCCACATTCTGCGGGTGCAGCAGCAGCCGGGCAAGATTATTGCCGCCGCCTTGCGCCACCCGGTACACGTGACGGCTGTCGCCAGGGCCGGCGCCCAGATCGCTACGATGTCCTTTGCCATTCTGACGCAGTTGGTTGAGCATCCGCTGACGGCGGCGGGTCTTGAGGCTTTTCTGGAGGATTACAGGCGCAGTCAGGAGGGGAGTCAGGGACAATGAGGATCGAGCAAGGTGAGCCAGGTACGCTGCGACCAGGGGCCTATGCCCGGCGCCTGCTGAGGGTATCGGCTCTACCGGGAGGTCTGCGCGCGGAGGTCGCTCTTGTCCCTTTCCGCAACGTCGGCTCGGCTCAGCGCCCCGTTATTGTGAGCGCGGAGCCGCTGGCGGAGCAGATGATGGATACGAGTACGCCGAATCGTCCGACCGCGATGGGACGGACGACCAGCGAGCTGATGGCTCCGCTAGCGACTGGCTCTGTCTCGCAGCTGACGTTGGAGGTGCGGGTGTTGACGCCGCGTCTCGTACGGGTCCGTCTGGGACGGCATGAGGAGCTGCAGCAGGAGCGGGCTTATGGCATGCTGGTTCCCGGAGCGCTGGAGGAGCTGGAGAGAGCGACCTATGGCCCGTCTGGTTCGCCTCCACCTGAGCCAGGGCTGGAGGAAACGCCAGCGACGGTGCGGGCTACGCTGGAGGGGGTCACGATTGCTTTGCAGCGCGATCCCTTCGGCATCAGCATTGCCAGTGCTGCCGCACCAGCGGCGACCATACGCACGCCGCTGGATGACCGCAATGTGCATGGCCTGTTATGCACGCCTCCACCGGGACTGCATTGTCCGGCTGCCGACGAGGTGGAAGGGCTGTGGTCCTGGGCGCTCTCTCCAGAAGAACATTGCTACGGCTTGGGGGAGCGCTTTACGCGCCTGGATCAGCGTGGGACGACGGTGGTGCTGTGGAATAGTGATGCCTGGGGGACGACGACGGAGGCGGCCTATAAGCATGTGCCTTTCTTGTTGTCATCACGGGGCTATGGCCTGTTCGTGCATACTCCGACCCCGGTGGTCTTCTCGCTGGGAACGCCCTCGGCTCGCTCGGCCCTGCTGCGCTGCGGTGAGCCTGGCCTTGATCTGTTTCTGATTTTCGGTCAGGGGGCGCGGGAGATCCTGGAGGAATATACGCGGCTGACGGGACGGGCTACGCTGCCTCCGCGCTGGGCCTTCGGGGTCTGGCTATCGCGCTGCCGCTACCAGACGCGCGCCGAGGTGGAGGAGGTAGCCAGGCGGGCCAGGGCCGAGGAGGTTCCTTGTGATGTCTTGCATATCGATCCCGCCTGGCTGGCCCAGCCGAATCTGTCGTGCGACTTTACTGTCAATGAAGAGGCTTTTCCTGATCTGCCCGGCCTGCTACGGGAACTGGGCGAGCAGGGGTTCAAGGTTTCGCTTTGGGAGCTGCCTTACGTCTCGGAGACGGCCCCTCGCTACGAGGAGGCAGCCAGGGCCGGCTATTTTCTACGCGATGAGCATGGGGAGCCGATCGGGGCCGACTTCGGAGGGCCGCCACCCGATGGACGCCGGCGCGCGGTGGTTGATTTCACTAATCCTGCGGCCCGCGCCTGGTGGCAGGACCTCCATCGCCCCTTGCTGCGCGCCGGGGTGGCGGTCTTTAAGACCGACTTCGGCGAGGGAGTTCCTGCGGCCGCCCGCGCCGCTAACGGTATGACTGGTCATGAGCTGCGCAATCTCTATCCGCTGCTCTATAACGCGGCGGTTCATGAGGTGATTGCACAAGAGACGGGTAGGCCCGGCATGGTCTGGGGTCGCTCGGGCTGGGCGGGCACGCAGCGCTATCCGGCACAGTGGGGCGGTGATCCCAAGACCGATGTGGAAGCGATGGCCTGTTCGCTGCGCGGCGGCCTGAACCTGGCGCTGAGCGCGCCGGGTCTGTGGGCCCACGATATCGGCGGCTTCTATGGACCGCCACCTTCTCCTGAGCTGTATATCCGCTGGGCGCAATTTGGTCTGCTCTCGCCGCTGGCGCGGGCGCATGGGACGACTCCCCGCGAACCCTGGGCCTTCGGCGAGGAGGCACTGACCATCTTCCGGCGCTATGCGCGGCTGCGTATGCGGCTCAACCCGTACCTTTATAGTGTGGCCTGGGAGGCCCACGCGCAGGGTCTACCGATGCTGCGTCCGTTGCTGCTGGAGTTTCCGGGCGACCCGGTGGCGGCGATGATCGACGACGCCTATCTGCTTGGTCCGGCTTTGCTGGTGGCACCGGTCTTCAGCGAGGCTCGGGAGCCGGTCGCACGCCAGTTGTACCTGCCTGCTGGCGAGTGGATCGACTTCTGGAGCGAGGAGCGGCTCGCGGGGGGACGCTTCATTACACGACAGGCACCGCTGGAGATTATTCCTCTCTACGTGCGGGCTGGAACCGTCTTGCCGCTCGGGCCGGAGTGTTCCTTCCTGGACGAGGCCCCGCCTGACCGGCTCACTCTGGAGGTTTATCCTGGAGCAGAAGGCCAGGGACGGCTGATTTGGGATGCGGAGGGGACAGCAACGGAGTTCCGATTAGTCGGGACTGAGGCGGGAGGCTGGCAACTGCAGATCAGAGGCGAGCGTCCGGCGACCTGGCAGGTGCGCTGGCATACGGTCAGCGGCCTGCAAGAGCAGGCGCTGGGCCATACGGCACAGGCCGTTGTCACGCTCTGAGCTGAGCAAGCAGACAGGATGACCAGCTCTGGCGCTCTCTCCTGCGAGCGGTCGGGCGGCCTGTTCCTCTTGACAGCTCGAGCAGGAGAGCCTATCATTGCCCCGTTCTGGTCTGGCTTGACCCGACCGGAGACAGTTGTGCGGCCAGAGCGGAATTGCAAGCTCAGCTTTCTGCAGCCTGCGTGCAGCCTCGAGCTATCTCTCTTTCTGGACTCTTGACTTGAGAGGAGGCAACTATCTGCTATGCTCTCCTATCGCCTGCTTCACCCGGCTATCCTTGAAAGCCTGGCCTCCGCGGGTCATGGCAGCCGCGTGCTCATCGCTGACGGGAACTATCCCCTCGCCACCAGAACGGCCCCCCGGGCCAGACTGGTCTATCTAAATCTGAGGCCAGGTCTGGTCAGCGTCACCGCGGTGCTGGAGACGCTTCTGACGGCCATCCCTGTCGAGGCGGCCCATGTGATGTTGCCCGATGATGGCAGCGAGCCGGAGATCCTGAGCGAGTTTCGCGCTCTGTTGCCGCATTGCGAGCTGCAAGGGGTCGGACGCTTCGCCTTCTATGATCTGGCCTGCTCCTCCGATGTTGCGCTGGCTATCGCGACGGGAGAGCAACGCCTGTGGGCCAATATCCTTCTGACGATCGGCGTGGTACCTCCCCCTACCCGGGAAGCCCCCCGGTGAGCCAATAGGCCAGCGAGCGGGAAAGGCGTCCTTTGCGACACTGAGAGGGAAGAACGACGTGGCTTTCTGAGTGCTTACCGCCACTTATGCTCCTGAGCAAGCCCTCGTTTGGCAGGAGGCTGTCTCCGAGGGGTGGTCGGTCGTGCATGTGACACGGATGGCCTACCATCGAGAACAGCCTCCGTCCTCAGCCTGCTCCCGCCCCTTCCTGCGTCCTTTCCTCTTTTCTCATGGCGGCGCTCTGACTCCTCTCGCTTCTGGCGCTGCGCTCTACTAAGCTAAGCGAGGCGGTCCAGGGCGCTGGCCAGCCCACCTTGCCAGGAGGGTCCATCAGCATCGAGAAAGACTCGCGTTGGAGTGATTGTCAGAACCTGGAGAGAGGAGGGAAAAACAATTGCAGAAACGTCTTTCTGCCCAGACCAGGATCGATCTGCACCTGCATACCACCTGGAGCGATGGACGCTGGAGCGCAGCAGCCCTGCTCGCGCACGTGCGCGAGCAGGGTTTCGGATTGATCGCCGTTACGGACCACGATCGGGTGGATACTATTCTCGAGTCGCAGCGCCTGGCGGCAGAGCAGGGAATCGCCCTCCTCAACGGCGTTGAGATCAGCGCTGCCTGGCAAGGTCAGATGGTCGATGTGCTCGGCTATGGTTTTGACCCTCACCAGCCCGACCTGCAGCGCCTGGTGGAACGAGTGCGCGAAGGGCAGCGCGCCAATGCCGAGGAGGTCTACACGGAGCTACTCCGCCGCGGTTACCGTTTTCCCGAGCGAGAGAGGTTGCTGGCCAGACAGGGCAATCGGCTCCGTGTCGCTGGCGATTGCGCTTACCTGCTCCTCAAGCATGGCTATGTCGCTGACTGGAGGGCGGCCCTGGCCCTGATCCGCGAGGCCGGCTATCGAGAGATCAAGGTAGAGCTGGGCAAGGCGGTCGACACTCTTCACCGCAGCGGAGGACTGGCCATCATCGCCCATCCTGGCCGTGGCCTGCGCGAACCGGCAGAGTTTACTTTCTACACCCCGCAGTTGCTAGACCGTGTCCGGGCAGAGGTAGCCATCGATGGATTAGAGGTCTGGTATCCCGCTCACGGACCAGAGCTAGAGGCCACCTATGAAGCGTACGCCCGGCGACATGGCCTGCTCATGAGCGCCGGTTCGGATTCGCATGGTCCACCGGGACGCCTTCCCATCGGTTACCCGGCCGCGCTCTGCCAGGCGCTGCTGGAACGCCTGGCGATCGGGGTGGAAGCGGAAGCTGCGAGAGACAATTGACGGTGGATACATAATTGAGGGAGAGGGGATAGCTAGAGGACCGGCGGTCAACTGGATGGAAGTATCGGGCAGGTGGTAAGATGCTGATGGCTGCGGCCACCAAGATCTCCCTCGCTTCTCATCAGGTGCTGCCCCTGGAGCAGAGCAGCAGACAGTCATCCGCCCGCCCATCGGATGGTAGCGCCCGCCGGCTGGCGGCGTTCACAGCGTGCAGCGACGGACCTGGCGAAGAGGAGGCCGCGGGGTTCCTGGTGCCAGGCATCGGCCACAGCCATCCCTCTAACCAATCTCGGCGGGAGTATAAGTATGAGCCAATGCATTGTCGAAACCCGCTACGGCAAGGTCCAGGGCTACCAACAAGGTCCCATCAGCGTCTGGAAGGGCATTCCCTTCGCTCGCCCCCCTCTTGGGGCCAGGCGTTTCCGCGCACCAGAGCCGCCGGAGCCGTGGACAGGCGTGCGCCAGACAACCGCCTTCAGTCCAATGGCGCCCCAGGTTGCCGAGATGGGGACCAGGATGGTAGGAGCGATAGGAGCTGAGCGGGCCGTTGATCCACGCCCCATCAGCGAGGACTGCCTGTACTTGAATATCTGGTCGCCCGCCGCGGACCAGGGGAAGCGTCCGGTCATGGTCTATATCCACGGCGGCGCCTTCACCATCGGCTCGGCCTCCGACCCCTGGTACGATGGCACCTCATTTGCAGCCCGCCACAATATCGTGGTGGTCTCGCTCAACTACCGGCTGGGACTTCTGGGCTTTCTCTATCTCAAAGAGCTGGCAGGTCCCACCTCTCGCTATAGTGGCAACTGCGGACTGCTCGATCAGATCGCCGCTCTGCGCTGGGTGCGCGAGAACATCGCCTCCTTCGGGGGGGACCCCGAGAATGTCACAGTGATGGGCGAATCAGCAGGAGCCATGAGTATCGCAGCTCTGCTGGGCATGCCGGCAGCGCGCGGCCTCTTTCAGCGGGCAATTCTGCAGAGCGGTGCCGCCGGGGAGCTGCCCAGCGGCAGCGAGGCTACGCGCGTGGCCCGGGCCTTGCTGAGTAAGCTCAATGTAGATCCCGGGCGGCTCGAAGCTCTGGACGAGCTACCGCTGGAGGTCCTGCTCAAGCTTCAGCCGGAGCTGGGACGGGAGTTTGGCGAGGTTCGTGCCTTCAGCCCGGTAATCGACGGCGAGACCCTGCCACAACACCCGCTGGCCATGCTGGCCCAGGGGTCAGCCAGCGATGTGGCCGTTCTCCTGGGCACGAACCGCGATGAGTGGCGACTGTTCGCCCTGCTCAGCGGTGGGGCGCAGGTGGATGAGCAGCTACTTACCCGGCTTTTCGGCGATTCCGCCCAGCAGGTGCTCTCCCAGTACATTGCCGCCCGCGAGGATCACTCACCCGAGCTGGCCTGGATCGACCTCATGGGAGACCTGGTCTTTCGCATCCCGGCCATTCGCCTGGCGGAGGCCCAGGTTCGGCAGGGAGCGCCCGTCTGGATGTATCGCTTCGACTGGCAATCCCCGGCCTTTGGCGGTGTGCTGGGCGCCGCTCATGCCATGGATATTCCTTTTGTCTTCAATACTCTCGATGTGGGCCTCTCACGCCTCTTTACGGGCACTGACCCCCGTCGGCAGGCCCTGGCAGACCTGATGCAAGCTTCATGGGCTGCCTTTATCCGCAGCGGCGACCCGGCTCTTCCTGGCCAGCTAGATTGGCCACGCTACGATCTTGACAGGCGCGCAACACTCATTTGGGATGAACAGCCATCTCTGGTGGAGGACCCCAGGGGAGAGTTGCGGGTACTATGGGACAGGCTGTCTCCAGCCGCTTCCTAAAGCCTGCTTTTCTCGCAGTCAGCCAGCCAGCCATCTGGCCTGCTTGCAGTAAGCAGGGCAGCTCCCGACGAAGGTTGCTGGTCAGAAAGGCTGGCCACAGCCAGGTCAGCGCGAGGTGCGCAAGACATCTGCCTCGCGCTGATCTTTCTGCCACCGAGGACCTCCCAGTCACTCACTCCGGGCGGTCGCCGCCGCAAGGCAGGGAGCCTCTCTTGCGCCGCTCCCAGCCAGGCGCTTCTCCTCGCAGCGTGCATCGGCCACCAGCCCTAGCCGATTGCCGGCTTCTGACCATAGGCAACGGCAAGCGAGTAAGAGGTCCTCAGCTCGTTCCATTCCTGGCTGGCTCGGTCAAGCAGATTCAGGACTTCTGATTCGGACATACCAAAGCGCGCCGCAACTGGAGCGCTAACAGCCTTGACTCCTTCACGGACATCCAAAGCCATTAAGGAGCCGAGGCGTCCCCCCCACTCCCCCACAGGAATCTCAATTGGGCAGCGCTGAATATTGATGAGACCGGCCTCCACCAGGTAGCGCTCCAGTGAGCGCATTACTACGCCCTCACTATCGAGGCCGCGCAGCGAGGCAAGCTGGCCGATCAAGCCACAGAGCTGCTGCGTGGCTGGGCCAGCAGGAACAAAGCTGCTCGAACTCGGGCTACCTTCAACGAGTTCGATCCAGCCGCCGGGAGCCGTGACGCGCGCCAGATCCTGGACAACTCCTGGCCAGGCAGGCAAAGGAATGGCCAGGAACAGGAGACGTTGGTGGACGAAATCGAAGTAGCCCTCCTCAAAAGGCAGGCCCTCCAAAATATCTCCCTGCACAAAGCGGAAGTTTGGCGGTGGCGCGCTCCTGGTTTTCACCTGTTCCACATCCAGCCCGATGACTTCCGCCTCCGGAAATTGCTGCGCCAGCTCAATGGCCCATTGCCCCGTCCCGCAGCCCACATCCAAAATGCGGCGCGGCCGCCTGACCGGCGCCAGATAGTTCCCTTTCAGCACACTGCGCAGCACATAATGCTGAAAGTCAAGACGATTGACCTCCCCCAGATCCTTCGGCAACAAGTAGGGCTGCTCCCCCAAATAGCGGCGGCTCCCTTGCAAGCGCGGCAAAGCCACCTCATCCGGAGACCTGCGAGGCGGGCGTCCTGTTACCTTTACCCCCTCGGCGGCCCTGCTCTCGCGCCGGCGCCGAAACAACCACCAGGGCATTCTCTCCTCCTTTCTGCTCCGCTCTGCCCCTCTCAAGCAAGATCGTAGCATAGCTTCCTCCCCGGCCCATTTCCCTCCCCTCGTCCACAGCGCCACACTCGTAGACAAGACAGCACCGGACAGCCAGCGACAGGCTATTCCCCTCTCATCTTCCAGGGAAACAGGCAGCAAGACAGGGAAGACAGTTCAGTAGAGAGTGTAGAAAAGCAGATAAGCCGCTGTCAAGGCGCCTCGCGGGAGAAAAGAGCACTCTCTCCGATTTTTATGGTTTTTTCACAAGGCCCTTTGCAGAGAAGGAAACGGGCCTTGCCAGGAGAGGAAACAGCTTACCGGTGTCACATCATTTTGCCCGCATTTCGCTCCCAACCCCCTTCCACTCCCGGACCGCTTTCTGCTACACTTGAGGGAGCAGAGTCATGAACAGCAGCGACAGCCTGGCTTTGGAGACGCCCCGAACGGCGTGCCTCTTCATCCAGACAGGAAAGGAAGCGAGTGCATGGCGGAACCTGATCATACCTACGTCATTGATCCAGAAAACGCCGGCGAGCTGGCCCGCTTGATGCAACAGGACCGATTGCTCACCGAAGGCATGGGCGGCCTTTTCCCCGAGGGCCAGCTCCTGCCGGAGAGTGGGCGCCTGCTCGATCTGGCCTGTGGCCCTGGCGGCTGGGCTTTGGAGGTCGCTTTCCACTATCCCCACGTCGAGGTGATTGGGATCGACATCAGCCCCCAGGTGATCGAATATGCCCAGGCCCAGGCTCAGTCGCGTGGACTGAAGAACGTCCGCTTCCAGGTTGGCAATATCATGGAGCCGCTGGCTTTCGCCGACGCCTCCTTTGATCTGATCAACGGGCGTGCCCTCTCAGGCTTCATGCTGCCCGATGCCTGGCCCCGCCTGCTGGCTGAGTGCTATCGCCTGCTCAAACCCGGGGGCGTCATTCGCCTGACCGAGGGGGAGCTGCCCCTGACAACCAGCCCCGCCTACGAGCGCTTCAGCTCGCTGATCTCCGAGGCTTTCCGGCGCGTTGGACAAAGCTTCTCTCCCGACGGGCGCCACCTCGGCATCACGCCCGTGCTGCCACGGCTGGTGCGCAAGGCCAGCTTTGGGGACGTGCGGCTCCGAGCCAGCGCTATCGAGTGGTCGATGGGGACAGAGGCCCATTATCCCGTCTTCAAGGACCATCTGGTCGGCATGGAACTGATCCAACCCTTTCTGCTCAAGGTGGGCCTGGTCGAAAAAGAGGAGCTGGAACGCCTCATTCAGCAGGCCCTGGCCGAGATGCAGCAAGAGGATTTTTGCGCTCTCTGGCTGCTGCTGACTGTCTGGGGACGCAAGCCGACGGCGACAGCTACAGATAAGACCGAGGCATAACGGGCGTGAGGCATGCTCGCGGCATGCTCGCAGAGAGGAGCCAGCGCCATCGGCACTAGCGGGCTGCCTCACTCTCCCCTTTCGAGCTTCAGACCTCTCCTGCCCAAACGATCGTTCCTTCTTTGCTTCCTTTCAGTCCCCCTTCTCTTCCTGACAAGTGGACACACAGCTCAGGCAACCCGGCGAGCCAGGTTTCTTTGAATGGCTCCGGGCATTTACGCAATGTTTAACTCTTTCCAGGGTTCATTTATGCCTTATTTACGCATCATCGGGTAGATTCAGAATGTCCGTTCGGAAACGAGCCATTGAGAACGGAGTCAGGCGGCCTGCTGAACGGCCCTGCTGTCCCATCCCTTCAGCAGGCCGCCTGGCTGGCAAGCCATCACCGCGATACGGGCAGAATCTTCCGCGGCAGGAAATACAGAAACAATGCACCATTCGCAGAGGAACATCTCACCCGCCCCATCTCATGCTCCGCGTGCTCTGGCCGAGGACACGGCCAGGAATAGCTCCCCCCAGGACAGTGTGCCAGCCATCGAACTGCGCCAGGTGACCAAGCGCTTTCTCACTCCCCGTGGGCAGAGCTACACCGCGCTACGGGATCTGAACCTCAGCGTCGCCCCGGGCGAATTCTGCGCCCTGATCGGTCCCACCGGCTGCGGTAAATCGACCACTTTGAGCCTCATCGCCGGACTGGATGCTCCGAGTGCCGGCACCGTCCTGGTCATGGGAGAGGAGGTACGCGGCAGCGACCCACGCATCGGCTACGTCTTCCAGACCGACGCTGTCTTCCCCTGGAAGAACGTGCTGTATAACGTGGCCGCCGGTCCCCTCTTCCGCGGTGTCCCAAAACGCGAAGCCCTGGAGCGGGCCCGGGCCTGGATCGCCCGCGTTGGTCTGGCAGGCTTCGAAGATCGCTATCCCCATCAGCTCTCGGGCGGCATGCGCAAGCGCGTGGCTCTCGCCCAGACCTTCATCAACGAGCCCCAGATTCTGCTGATGGACGAGCCTTTCAGCGCGCTCGACGTACAAACACGTACCCTGATGGAAAACGAACTACTGCAACTCTGGTCGGCGCTCTCGGCCTCGGTGGTCTTTGTGACGCACGACCTGGAGGAGGCGATCGCCCTCGCCGATCGCGTCTGCGTGCTGACCGCCGGCCCAGCTACGGTCAAGGGCATCTACCCCATCGATCTACCTCGCCCGCGCAACGTGGCCGAGATCCGCTTTGATCCGCGCTTTATCCAGCTCTATCACGACATCTGGGAGGACCTCCGCGACGAGGTGATGATCAGCTATGAACGAGCCAAGCACTCTTCATGAGCGGCGGCAGGAGATCGCCAACCTGGCAGAGGAGACAGATAGCGCAGCCCTGGCGGCCCTCAGCCGTCGACGCCGACGTCGGCGCTGGCTCATCAACGTGCTGCGCCTGTTGCTCCTGGTAGCTCTGATCGGCGGTTGGGAAGCGGGCACACGCCTCGGGGTGATCGATGCCTTCTTCTGGGGGCGCCCGTCTGGGATCTGGCAGCAGCTTGTAACCTGGGTACTGCACGGCACCGCTCAGGGACCGCTCTGGGCCCAGATCGCCGTGACCCTGGAGGAGGCTCTGCTCGGCTTCCTGATCGGGGTCGTTCTCGGCATCAGCTTCGGCGTCCTGCTGGGTCGCAACGCCTTTCTGGCCGAGCTGCTCGGCCCCTACATCAAGGCCGCCAACTCGATTCCCCGCGTGACCCTGGCGCCGCTCTTCGCCATCGGGCTGGGCCTGGGGAGTCAGTCGAAGGTCGCCCTGGCGGTCGTCCTGGTCTTCTTCATCGTCTTCTTTAACGCCTTCCAGGGCGTACGCGAGGTCGACCGGAACCTGCTGGCCAACGCCCGTATTCTGGGAGCGAACCGCTGGCAACTCTTCCGCGAGGTGATCTTGCCCTCGGCCCTCACCTGGATCATTGCCAGCCTGCATACGAGCTTCAGCTTTGCCCTGGTCGGGGCCGTGGTTGGCGAGTTCGTCGGCTCGATCGAGGGCATTGGCCTGATGATCCAGAATGCCGGGGCAACCTTCAATGCCAATGGAGTCTTCGCCGCCATGCTGATTCTGGCCACGGTCGCCCTCCTTTCGGAGGTCGTGATCACGGCCCTAGAGCGGCGTCTGCTGCGCTGGCGTCCGACCGCCCTCAGTGAGGTCACCCTCTGAGGTCGGTTCCCTCTATCCTGGCCGGCGCAGACGCCGGCAGGAAGCGGCTCCTGTGCTGGGTTGGGGCGGGTGAGCCTCCTGGTCTGTCCTGGCCAGCCCTTCTGGTCAGTCCAGCCAGGCCCAGCCGACAGCTAGCTCATTGGCGAGCACCTCATCTTACCTAACCCAACCCACCCTTAGCGCAGAAGCACCGGCGAAGAGAGGACCCCTGGGGACTGTCTGCCCGAGCACTCGAACCCGAACAAAAGCACGAAGGGAGAAAGAGGAAGACCATGAGTGTCAAGCGAGAGTGGCTACGACTGCCCATGAGCGTGCTCCTGCTTTCGGTGGCCCTACTGGTCACCGCCTGTGGCGGCGGCACGAGCGGGCCAACCGTGAGCAACGGCAAGATTCAGCTCAAGATCATGGTCGGGGGTTTGAGCAAGCAGATCTATTTGCCTAATATGTTGACGCAGCGGCTGGGTTATTTCGCTCAGGAGGGCCTGGCCGTCACGCTCATCGACGAAGCTTCAGGCCAATCGGCTGAGGACGAAGTGTTGGCCGGGCAGGTTGATGCCGGCTCCGGCTCCTACAACCATACCATCGAGCTGCAGGCGGCAGGCAAACAGATGGAATGCGTCGTCCAGCTCGATATCGCCCCAGGCGAAGCTGAGATCGTGGCCACCCGCGAGGCCGGCCAGATCCGCTCGGTGAGCGATCTCAAGGGGAAGAACCTCGGTGTCACCGAGCTGGGGTCAGGGACGCAGACCCTGACGACGGTCCTTCTCCACAAGGTCGGCATTGCTCCCAGTCAGGTCCACTTCGTCCCGGTGGGGGCCGGCGATACCTTTATTGCCGCCCTGCAGCAAGGCAAGATCGATGCCGGAATGACCACGGAGCCAACTATTTCGCGCATCCTGGCAAGCGGCATCGGTAAGGTCCTGGTCGACCTGCGCACGCCCCAGACAACCCAAGCCGCCCTCGGCGGCCCCTATCCCTTTATCTGCGTCTTCATGCGCAACGACTATGTGAACGCTCATAAGGATGTGGTGCAGAAACTGGTCAATGCCTATGTCAAAACTCTGAAATGGATTCACAGCCACACCGCGGAGCAGATCGCCGACATGATGCCCGCCGACTACTACGCCGGCAACAAACAACTTTATGTGACGGCCCTGCAGAACCAGCTAGCGATCTTTAGTCCCGATGGCCTCATGCCAGCCGGCGGCCCCGAATTCGTCCTGAGCACCGAGCAACAGTCGAACTCGACGGTGCAGGGAAAGCAGATCGATTTAGGCGCGACCTACACCAACGAGTTTGCCAGTAAGGCCAGCTAGCTGGCAGCAGAAGAAAGCAAGCCAGGGGATCTAAACAGCAGAGCGATCACAAGGATAGGCATAGTATAATGAATGACGCAGGCTCTGCCCCCACCTCGATGAGCCAGAGGGGAAGAAGGGGGCAGAGCCTGGGAGACGATCCGGTCCCTACTGAGCAGAGGCGCCAGGTTGCTGCTTCTGTGAGGGGAGAGAACCACCCTGGCAGACGTCTCGTCAGAGAAGCAGAAAGCGGGCGCCCCTTTATGGCGGAGCCGGCCAGCTTCAGCGTGGAGGAAGGCGTATGCGGCCAGCGGCGCGTCGCTCGCTACTTACTCGCCTGCTCACGGTCTACTTGCTCTTCGTTAGCGTTGTCCTGCTCGGCGGAGTAGGGATCAACACGCTTGTTGAGCAGCGTTTGCGCGGCGACGTTCAGGCCGCCGATCAGGCCCTGGCGGAGGAAATTGCCCGCGAGACCAGCCTGCAGCTCCTGGGGGCAGAGCAAGCGCTCGCGAGGCTGGGCCGTCTGGTGCTGGAGATCCCGGGAGAAGCCCCCTCCTCGCTTGAACGCCTCTTCCAGGCATGGCAGGAGGCACGGAGCGACGTTGACCATGTCTACTGGCTCGATCCTTTCGGGGCCGTGCTGGTGGCCTGGCCCGCAGGCCACGTTGCCACCGGCGCCGAATTCTCGCCGCCCACGGTTGTCGAGCAAGCCCTCAAGAGCAGCCAGCCCGCTTTTGAGGTGGGCATCGTGGGTCTGGCGCCCGGCAGGCTGGCTACTCCGGGTGTCATTGTGGCCCAGGCGGTGCGCTCCCAGGGCCGCCTGCGCGGTCTGATCGCCGCCAGTTTCTCTCTGGCTGAGCTGAGCCTGCCACTTGTCAATGTGGTCCAGGCCCAGCAGAGACAGGGGAAGCACCTGATCATCACAGTGATCGACGGCAACGGGGTGGTCGTAGCCGCCTCCGAGCGCCGCCGCCTTCTGGAGACAGCCCTCAGCGAGCTAGCGGGCGCTTCGCAAGCGCTCCAGGGTCAGAGTCTCTCGCGCCCCGGACCGGGACCAGATGGCCAGGACTGGCTATTTAGCTCGGTGCCGGTACCGAACGTCGGCTGGGCGG
This sequence comes from Thermogemmatispora sp., assembly GCF_042408735.1. GTDB lineage: Bacteria > Chloroflexota > Ktedonobacteria > Ktedonobacterales > Ktedonobacteraceae > Thermogemmatispora. Next base: position 24,418 of record NZ_JBHOQV010000137.1, on the reverse strand, counting down.
TGGTAGTTGAGCGACCGTCGGGCGAGGCTCTGGCCGTAGTGGATCAGTTTCATCTCTGGCTTCTGCTCGTGGCCTTGCTGTTCACCCTGGGCGGCCTCCTCTTCTGGCTGCTCTTGCTCATGCGCGTCATTCGTCCCCTGCAGACGCTGGCTAGCCAGCACCAGGCGCTGCCAGCCAGCGCCCAAGCCATTCCCCCGGCCACCCTCCTGCTCGCCAGCCAGCGCGACGAGATCGGCGATCTGGCGCGTTCCCTGATTCGGCTGGAACGCGACGGCCTGCGCAAGCTGAGCGAGCTGCATACCCTGTTAGAGACCTCTAACGCCGTGGTCAGCTCTCTTGATCCCCGTGCTGTCATCGAGGAGATCATGGCCGAGGTCCAGCGCCTGGTCGATGTCCAGGCGGTGGCAGTACTGCTCCCTGATGAGCAGGGAGTGCTGCGCGTCTTGCAGAGTAGCGGCCACAGCGAGCGCTACAACCGCCTGCTCTCGCTCTCGCCCGAGCGCGTTAGCTCGGCAGCCGTGCTGGCCCTACACAGCGGCCAGCCAGTCCAGAAGCTCCTCGATGGCAGCCAGCCTTCTTTCGCCTACGACGACGGCTTCCGCGCCGTTCTGGCCCTGCCCATCATCAGCCACCACGTTGGCAGCGTCGTCCTGGTGGTCCACCGACAGGAGCCTCGTCTTTTCGAGGAGCATGAGGTGCAGCTGCTCTCGACCTTCGCCAACTATGCTACTCTGGCCTGGGAGCACGCTATGCTCTATGAGCGCAGCGACGAGCGCCTGCGCCAGGTGGCTCAGGAGAACGAACGCCTCTACCGACAAGCCAGCGAGGAGAAGCGGCGGCTGGCAGCCATCATGGAGAGCATGCAGGATGGGTTGCTCCTCTTGGGCAGCGATGACCGGATTCTCTACGCTAACCAGGCAGCCTGCCTGATCGCCGGCCTCTCCCGCCCGGCGCTGGAGGGGCAGCCCATGGCCACCTTTTATGAGGCTCTCCAGGAGAGCGGGGCTGAGGCGGAGGCCTGCGCTCGGGCCGTGAAGCGCACGGAGCCAGCAGCCTTCCTGATCAAGAACCGCGAGGGTGCCCAGGCGCGCGCCCTCCAGCTACGACTCTTCGCAGTCCAGAGCGAAAGTGGCGAGACGATCGGACGCGGCTTGCTGGTGCGCGATGTCACGCGCGAGCGCGAGCTGGATGAGTTTAAGACAACCTTGCTGGCGGCTGTGGGCCACGAGGTGCGCACGCCGTTAGCCGCTATCAAGGGCTACGCCTCGACCTTGCTCCAACAAGACGTGGTCTGGCCCCCAGAAGAGCAGCAGCAGTTTTTGCAGACTATTATGCAGGAGGCCGATCGCCTGACACAGCTTGTGCGCAATCTGCTCGATCTCTCGCGCCAGGAGGCCGGTCTGTTACAGCTCCAGCGCGCTCCTGTCGAGCCGCGCGCCCTGGTGTTGACGGTCGGCGAGCGGATCAAGTCAGGGACAGCCCGGCTGACTGTGGAGATCCCGCCGGGACTGCCGCCGGTACTGGTCGATCGCGGACGGATCGAGGTGGTCCTGCACAATCTGATCAACAATGCTCTGCTCTACGGAGCACAGCAGGTGCAGGTCAGAGCCTGGCCCTCCTCCGATGGCGAATCCATGCTCACTTTCGCGGTGATCGATGACGGGCCCGGCATTGCTCCCGAGGAGCTGCCGCATATTTTTGAACGCTTCTACCGGGCTTCACGCGGACGCCACCAGCATGCTGGCGGGACAGGACTGGGCCTGGCAATCTGCAAGGCCTTCGTGGAGGCCCATGGGGGACGCATCTGGGTCCAAAGTGACAGCCAGGGCACCGCTATTTACTTTTCGCTGCCGTGCGCCTCACCGACGGCGCCTGGAACGCCTGGTGAGGCAGACAAAGCAGAGGGAGAGAGCAGCGATGGCTACCACAGGAACAGGCAAGGCCAGGCGCATTCTGCTCGCTGAGGATGAGCTGGCGCTGCGCGACTTCGTGAGCCGCAATCTGCGCGTGCGGGGCTTCGATGTACTGGAGGCCGCTACCGGCCTGGAGGCGCTGGCCATCTTTGAGCGCGAACGACCGCACCTGCTGATCCTTGATCTCATGATGCCCCGTATGGATGGACTGGAGGTCTGTCGGCGCGTGCGCGAGCAGTCGACGGTCCCCATTATCGTGCTGACGGCCCTCGACTCTGAGCGCGATAAGGTGGCGGCGCTCGACCTGGGAGCAGACGATTACCTGACTAAGCCGTTCGGGGTCGAGGAGTTGCTGGCACGAGTGCGGGCGGTGCTGCGACGCGCTCATTGGGAGAGCGGGGTCTCAGTCTCGCCGGCCCCAGGTGCACACCGCTTTGGAGAGATCGAGGTGGATCTGGCCAGGCGCATTGTGCGCCGCGGCGGCGAGGAGGTCCGTCTTTCTCCGACGGAATTCGCGCTGCTGGAGCAGTTAGTTACCCAGGCCGGTAAGGTCCTGACTCATCGCTGGCTGCTTCAGCACGTCTGGGGACCCGAGTATGGCGGCGAGGTGGAGTATCTCCGTGTCTACCTCAATCGCCTGCGCCAGAAGCTGGAGCCGGACCCGGCCCACCCCCGCTACTTGCTGACCGAGCCGGGAGTGGGCTATCGCCTGGTGATTCCTGGCCCCGCGGAGGACTAGAGCCGGCGGCCTCCTCCGGCTCCTCCACCGCCTCTGCTCTCGGCCCCTGTTGTTCAAGGGACCACGTCTGCGGGGAAGCTGGCTCGCAGGCAGGCACGTACCTCCGCGGCGGTGCGCAGGCGCAGGGCCTGTTGGGCTAGCTGCTGCGCCTCGCTCAGGCTGCAGCGCCGAATCACTTGCTTGGCCTGGGGGACAGCCCGAGGGACCATGCTCAGCTCGTCGATGCCCAGGCCCAGCAATAGGGGGAGAGCCAGCGGCTCGCTGGCCAGTTCACCGCAGATCTCCACCCGGCGCCGGTGACGGTGGGCAGCCTCAACGGTCAACTGAAGCAGACGCAGCACCGCCGGATGAAGAGGATCGGCCAGGGGAGCCGTGCCCTCGTTGGTCCGGTCGGCTGCCAGGGTATACTGAGTCAGATCGTTGGTGCCCAGGCTCAAGAAGTCAACAGCTTCGGCCAAAGCATCGGCAAGCAGGGCAGCAGCCGGTACCTCGATCATAATGCCAAGCTCCACCCGCCTGGCCAGAGCCTGCCCTTGTTGGCGCAGCTCGGCCTGGAGGCCCTCCAAGAGTCGACGCAGGGCCTCAACTTCCTCATAGCTGCTAACCATCGGAAAGAGGATGCGCAGCTCTCGCTCCGCTCCCGCGCGCAGTAAGGCCCGCAACTGGGTACGCAGAAGCTCCGAGTGCCTCAGTCCCAGGCGCAGACCGCGCACGCCCAGAAAAGGATTAGTCTCAGGCGGCAGAGAGAGATAGGGGACCGGCTTGTCTCCACCGATGTCAAAGGTACGGAAGACCACGGGCGCCGGCTGGATGGCTTCTATGATGGCGCGATAGACTGCCAGTTGCTCTTCCTCGCTGGGGGCCTCACCACGGTTCAGAAAAAGGAATTCGGTGCGCAGCAGGCCAATACCCTCGGCACCAAAGGCCCGCACATCGGCGATTTCCTCGGGAGCCTGGAGATTGGCCCGCACGGGGTAGCAGCGGCCATCTCTGGTACAGGCCGGCTGCAGGCTGGCCATTGCCGCCTGCCTGGCCTGCTGCTGGCGCCATTGAGCTTGCTGGAGATAGGAGGCCAACTTGTCCTCCGCCGGCTCTGCAACGACAAGACCCTGCTCTCCGTCCACGATCACCGTCTGCCCGGAACGCAAAGCCTGCAGGCCTTCACCCAAACCAACTACCGCCGGCACGCCTAAGGCCCTGGCCAGAATGGCAACGTGCGAGGTTGGCCCGCCCCGAGCCGTGCAAAAAGCCAGTATCAGCTCCCGCGGACAGCGCACTACCACTGAGGGGGTCAGCTCCTGCGCCACGATGACCGCCGGCTCGCTCAGCTGCAGACCCTCCTCGGGCTGACCGATCAGATGGCGAAGCACCCGCTGCGCCACATCTTCCAGGTCTAGAACGCGCGCCTGGAGGTACTCGTCCGGCACCGTGCGCAGTTGCTGAATATAGTACTGAAAGCCTTCCTGCCAGGCGGAAGCGGCAGCCTGTCGGTGACGGATGCGCTCCCGAACCTGCTGCAGCAGCTCGGGATCTTGTAAAAATAGCTCATGGGCGGAGAAGATGGCCGCCTCTTGGGGTCCTACAGTCTTGCCCGCCTGCTCGGCCAGAAGCCGGATCTCCTGACGGGCCGCAGCCAGGGCTGCTTCGAGACGCGCCAGCTCCGCCGCGGCATCTTGAGCCGCTGCCTCTGCCACCTGGATCCGCGGCGGCTCGTAGCGATAGACGGGGCCGACAGCTATCCCGGGAGAGGCCGCTATACCACGGATTTGCTTCTCATTCATGGCTCATCTGCTCCTGCTGCTCGTCCGCCTCGGCCTCGGTCTCGGCCTCAGCCTCGCCGAAGTTGTGAGCGATGAGCTGGGCGAGAGCCTCTACGGCCTCTTGTTCGTCTTCCCCCTCAGCAGCGATGCGCAGCCGGTCATGGCGCTGGATGCCAATGGATAAGATCGTCAGTGGACTTTTGGCATTCACCGGCTTGCTGCCCTGCGTCAGGTTTTCGATGGTGATCGTCGACGAGAAGGCCGCCGCTGTTTTCGCCAGCAAGGTGGCCGGACGGGCATGCAGGCCATCGCGATAGGCAACAACCACTTCTGTTGATGCAGCCAAACCTATCCCCTTTCCTGCTCCGCTGGACTGATGTGAGGGCGCAGAGGCCGCTATCCACGATCAGCCAGGCGCTGGGTAAGATTGATAACGCCCTCTTTCGCCGCCTGAATGGCGATAGGCGTGAGATCGCGCAAGCTCATGTATTCTCGCTGAACGAGAATTTCAAGGAGCATCGGCAGATTGACGCCGCAAATGACTTGCGTGCCCTGCAGCGCCAATTGGAGGGAGGCGCTGGCCGGATTGCCTCCCAGGATATCGATGAGGATGAGCACCCCGCCATCGCTCATCACCTCGCGGACCGCCGCCTCGACCTGCCGCTTCAGCTGCTCCAGCGAGCCACCCGCGGGCATGCCAATGGCCACGAAGCGCTCCTGGGGACCAGCGATCATCTCCACTGCATCCTTTAGCCCGGCAGCTAACGAGCCATGAGAAACAAGGACAACACCGATCACGCGGCCATTCCTCTCTCAAGCAAGGCTGCCCAGAGGGGACAGCCTGGGTGTGAAGCCAAATCAATCACACGGTCACACGGTCACGCTCTGGTAGACGCTCAAGGCAGGAAACCTGCCTGTTCCTTCGACTGTCAGCTCCCCGCTGTGGCGCGCGCCGGAAGGGCCACACCCTCCGCCCCCACCGGACGCCGGCCGCTGTGTAAGAAGAGTCGCCCAGCTCCCCCCTCCTTGCGCTCGACTGGAAGCTGAACCTCGCTCAGGCAGCTCCCTGGCTCGTCCTGATAATGCAGCAGCAGGTGACGGGAAGGGCCAGCAACAGCGTAGCCATGCGCTTCAATCCAGGCGCCCAGAGATTGGTAGACCTCGCTTAGCCCATAGGGGTCCCCCCGATAGAGTAAGGTCGCTGCGGTCACGGCGGGTAGCTCTCGAATAGTAATGTGGCCACTGCTGCGTTCGACAATATTGCCCACTGAGGACCCTTCGACCGGGATCGCTACCTCGACCAGGCTCCTGTCCCCCTCCCCATTGGTGTCCAGCGTCAATAAGAGGAGCTGCTCACTGGTCCTGACCCCGCACTCTTTCAAGAATTGCAGCATCTGCCGGGCAAAGCGCAGTTGGAGGGCCACACTGGGGACCGTCGTACGACTGGAGGCCACAAGCTGCGGCTTGAGACGCTTGAGCACGACCTCGTAGCTGGCCTGCTGACTATCGAGCGCGAGCTGCTTCAGACGAGCTTCAATGCGCGCCTGTCGCTCTTGCTCGATCAGAATCTGCTGCTGCACTTCAGCCAGCCGCTGCTGCAGCACAGACCGGAAGTGCTCAGGGGTCACCTGCTCATCCAGCAACTGAACAATCTGAGCCAGCTCGAAGCCCATCTCTTTGAGATCGAGAATGCGATGAAGGCGGGTGAGCTGCTCTACAGCATAGTAGCGGTACCCCGTGAGGGTGTCCACCTGTACCGGCTTGAGCAGCCCAATCTCATCGTAGTAGCGCAAGGTCCTCATGGAGACCTGCCCGAGCCTGGCGAAATCGCTGATCTTGAGCACCAGCTTGCTCTCCTCCTTCCTCATCTCTGAGGAAGCGCTCTGGCCTGGCATCCGCAAAGAGCACAGGCGCTTTTCCTCTCTCTAGGATAAACCTTGCCGCGACGTGAAAGTCAAGGCAAGGGCGGAGCGGACCGGGCCGGCCAGGCTCTACCCCGTACGCCCACAGACAGCCAGGATAGGGCGGAATTGGAGCCGTCAGAGCGAAAGAGGGCCACGACTGCTTGACTTTGACACGACGGCAAAGTTTATCCTAGTAGCAAGCAGGCTCTTCCACCTGGACCAGGCGCCCAAGAGGCCGGGAGTGAGGAAGGTGAAGGGAGCGTGCCGGTCAGCCCGGCTTCGGCCAGGTCCCAGCCCAGATCAGCAAGACGCCCACCTGGCACCTGGCCTGGTGAGTTGGTCGCAGGCCCGTTAGCCCGGCTACAAGAGACATCGGCGACCTCAGCTTTAAGGTCCGGCTGAGCGAGGGAAGGAGAAAAGAAGGAAGAGCCAGCATGAGCGCAGAAGCAGGCGAGCGAGATGAGAGTCGCAGCACAGAGCAACCACCCTGGTCGCCCCGTCTCGCCCGCTCCTTCTTCCAATCCTGGAGAGGTCGGTTGTGACTTCATCTGAAGCGCCTTTTCAGCTCAAAGATCTACTGACGCCCGCCACCATTCGCCTGGGCGTCGCCGCCAGCGACCCCAGGCAGGTCATTCGCGAGGCTGGCCAGTTGCTGCTGGCCAGCGGCGCCATCGAGGAGCGCTATATCGAGGCCATGCAGCGGGCACTGCAGACCTACGGCCCCTACATGGTCATTGTGCCCGGTGTCGCTCTGCTACACGCGCGCCCAAGCGATGGCGTTAAACAGCCTTGCCTGAGCTTGCTGACGCTGGAGCCGCCTGTGCGCTTCGGCAACGAGGATAACGACCCGGTCAGGATCGCGATCGCCTTTGGCGCCGTTGACCGCCAGAAACATCTGCAAGCCCTGACTATGCTGACCCAACTCCTGGCCAATGAGCAGGCGCTGGCCGCCATCGTGGCCAGCACCACTGCCGAGGAAGTCATGCAGATCATTGCAGCTTCATCGTCCACTCAGTAAGCAAGGGCACTCAGGCCAATCAGGGGGAATGGACTGTGAAGATCTTAGCCGTCTGCGGTATGGGCTTTGGCAGCAGCCTCGTCCTGCGCATGACCATTGAGGACGTTCTTAAGGCTGCCGGCCTCAAGGCTCAAGTCGTTGTCAGCGACATCGGAACTGCCCGCTCGGAACGGGCCGATATTATTGTCACCTCCGCCGAATTCGCACGCTTGCTGGCCGATCGCGGCATCCCCATTGTCGTGATCAAGAATTATGTCGATCGAAAGGAGATGAAGGAGAAGCTCTTGCCCCTGGTACAAGGGAAGTAATCTCCAACTGAGGCCCTCTCAGTAAGCGCTGAAGACAGATACTTTCAAGCAGGCAGCGTTGTGGTCTGGAGAGAGACCTCCAGGCCAGCCAGTCAGCCAGCCAGAAGAAGGATGGTGAACGATGAACATAGTGCTTGCAATCGTTCAGTTCATTGTCTCGGAGATTCTGAGCAAGCCACCGCTGCTGGTGGGATTAATCGCCCTGTTGGGCTTGTTGGTCCTGCGGCGCCCCGTCAGTGAGCTGATTGCGGGGACGCTCAAGACCATTGTTGGCTTTTTGATCCTGACGGGCGGGGCGACTATTTTGATCGGTGCCCTGACACCGCTGGGGACGATGGTCCAGGCTGGTTTTCATTTGCAGGGCGTGGTGCCGACCAACGAGGCGATCGTCAGTCTGGCTCAGAAAGCCTTTGGCGCGCCAACCGCGCTCATCATGGCATGCGGTTTTCTGGTCAACCTGATCCTGGCCCGCCTGACTCCCGTGAAGTTTGTCTTTTTGACCGGTCATCATCTGTTCTATATGGCCACAGTGCTGGCCGTGGTTCTGGGCAGTGCGGGCATCACAGGGGTTCATCAGGTCGTGCTGGGAGCCTTGCTGTTGGGGACGATTGGGGCCGTGATGCCGGCCCTGGTCCATCCTTTTACGCGCAAGGTGACTCGCGATGCCGGCTTTGCCTTGGGCCATTTCAATACGTTTGGCTACATTACCTCGGGATTCGTCGGCAAGCTGGTCCGTCGCCTGGGAGCGCCTCCGGCCAGCGCTGAGGATTTGACGGTACCGGAAGGTCTGGCCTTCTTGCGCGATTCGCTCGTAATGACGACGCTGACGATGGTGATCATCTATCTGGTGCTGGCCATCATCGCCGGACCGGCGGCTCTGGCCCAGGCCGCCGGCGGCGGGAACTATATTATGTTCGCTCTGACTCAGGCCCTGACCTTCGGGGCTGGCGTCGCCATTATCCTGGTCGGTGTGCGCATGATCCTGGCGGAGATTGTGCCGGCTTTCCGCGGCATCGCGGAAAAGGTAGTCCCCAACGCTTTGCCGGCTCTAGACTGTCCAACGACCTTCCCCTTTGCTCCCAATGCGGTTCTGATCGGTTTCATTATGAGCCTGCTGGGCGGCATCGTGGGATTGTTCTTGATGGGACCACTGGGCCTGGCTTTGATTATTCCCGGCATGGTTCCTCATTTCTTCGATGGCGGCACCTCGGGCGTCTATGGCAATTCTACCGGTGGCTGGCTGGGAGCAGCGCTCGGCGCCTTCATTAATGGATTGCTGATCACGCTTCTGCCCGCCCTGTTGCTGGCTTTCATGGGGTCGTTCGGCCTGGCGAATACGACGTTCGGAGATACCGACTTCTGCCTGGCAGGCATTATCGCAGGTCTGGGGGCCAAGACGGGCTTTGTCGGCTCCTACGCCGTGGTGGTGGTGCTGGCCGTGGTCCTGCTGGCACTGGCCTCATTTGTGACGCTGCGCATCACGCCGCGCAGCGGGCCGCAGGAGGAGGCGGTGGAGACGCAGGCCACCGCTGAAACCACCGCCTGAGAAGACCTTCACGCTGACTATAAGGTCTGTAAGGGCCTGCCTGTCCCCTACTCGGAGTGGACAAGGCCCTTACAGGCCCGCCCGTTTCTTCTTCTGCTGCTGGCCGGAGCGGCAACAGCGCTTCCCGCGCGCGGTACCCACAGTAGAAGGCGCCGGGATGGGGTTCGCCCGACCGCTCAGTGCTGCTCGTCGGAAGCCGCAGCGATCGCCTTGGAGCGGAGCGCACGCTGCGGGTACACCTCCATCCAAGACCACCTGGCACAGCTGGCTTTGCTCCGTCTCGGGTCTCCCCGAGAGCTTTTGTGGCTTCCTGTCCTCTGGACTTTGGTCGGGCACTCCAGGCCAAGACGCATACCTTCCCCTCTATACCCCCACTCTTATGCTCAACCCGGAAGCAAGGAGGTTGGTCCGGCCTGGCGGCCCAGTGCCAGCCTCACAAGAGAACCGAACTATTCTTAGATTCACGAAAATATTTTGTCTATACAATTTCTCTATATTATCGGAGATACCTTAAAAAGTCAATCTCATTTAAGGTAGAGTTTATAACAGCTTACTCCCCAAAAGCCCCAGTCTAGCCACCGGTTAGACCTTGCAACTCAATTAACAATTACTATATATGTCTATCAGAGTATTTATATCAGCATTAAAGGGAGGGAGACAGGCATGCCATCAGAGGAATTGGTTTCTCTGAGGGTAGGAAAGCACTCTGTGAAGCTCAGCCAGATGAATAGGACCATCATCGTCGACGAGATCTTGCTGCGTTGTACCCCCACTGAATACCGTATTCTGGAACCACTGCTGCAAGGCAGAGCACTACCAGACCATTATTTGGTGGAGGCGGCCTTTGCCGAAGCCTGTACAGCAACAAGTCTCCGGTCATTGAAACGGCATATAGAGAATTTACGCAGTAAACTTGAACCAAGCGGTCTTTCCATCCATCGAGTTAGTCGCTATGGCTATATTTTAGTAGATTCCATCGATACGTAATCGCAAGACTCAAGGCTTTACCCTCCCAGGCTTAGAGTATAGCCCTTGAATTACCAGGCAGATGGGGTCACCTTTCAGGTGAAAAATGCCTGGCTTCTTCGGGATCAAAATGCCCATGCTTATCCTGTAGCTTTATGATCTCCATTCTGTCCCGTGCTATGGTACACTCCTTTCCAGGAAAAGGGGATACATGGTAGTGGAAAGATATGTTCTGCTTTGGCCATCTAAGCCATCAGAAACGGAGGTCGCCATGGCAAGGAGATCGTTCGTCAGCTCGATCTTTGAGCACCCTGCTGTCAGCAGCTTCATAGCTCCCATTGGGCGTCGTGATGCCGTCCGTAAATTCCTCTTCGGTAGCGGAGTGGCAGCGCTAACGCCGCTGCTAGAGGGGTCCCCAGGGGTGAGCGCTGCGTCACTCGGCTATCACGGTAGCGGGGAAGTCCGCCTGCTCCAGCTAACAGGCAAGGCTCTGGCCAGGGAACTCGCCCGTCTAGAAGCCACTTCGGAGTTCCATCGTGCAGCCGACCTGCCTGCAACTCAAGGATTTAGCCCAGGCCAACGCACTGTCGAGGGACTGCAAGTTTTTATTCAGAGCGGGCAGACCTGGACAGCCAGCACCTCGTTGACCCTGCACTATCGGCATCTGGCGGCTGCAACGCTCCACTCCTACGTAGGAGCCGACCAGGAATCCCTTGGCCTCATCCTCTTCCATGATGGCAGGCAGACAGTAGGCGAGGTAGATGAGGCACGCGACGGTCGCCTCACCTGGACAGGGCGGATAGAAGATCAAGGGGATGCCGTTACCATTCAACAGCCAGGGCTTGAGGCATCGCGATCGATGCAAGAGGTAGGTCAAGCATCTTATGCAATGGCGTAGCCGTTTACTCCAGGTAGCAATTATTCTCTTCGTATTGCTCCTGGTGAACCTGGTTCTAGAGTACTCGTCCGCACAAGGCTCGTTCAAGCAGGCCCTCAGCGCTCTTTTCTGGGTGTTGCCCATCCTGCTGCTGGCCCTGGGAGTGGCGGCCCTGTGGCTGGCTTACACCAGGCAGCGCCACCCTCAAGTGGGTGTTCAGGATCGCCCAGCTTCAGGGAACAGGGGCTTGCTCTTGTTCGGTTGGACCATAGTGATCGTGGCGATCCTCTTTCTGCTCCAAAATCTCTGGGTCCACTGATGAGACCTTCCAGGGAAGAAGGGAGAAACTCAATGATGAAGGAGCAGACTTCTCCTGTGGTCACAGTGGCGGAGATCAGCCGCTCCTATGGCAGGACACAGGCCCTGGAAGCGGTTAGCTTTGCTCTCCATCCGGGGGAGCTGGTAGCCCTCTTGGGGGAGAACGGAGCCGGCAAAACAACCGCCCTGCGAGTGATCGCTGGTCTGCTCTCACCGGATGCTGGCCAGATTCAGGGCCTGGGCGGACGCATCACCTGGGGTTCCCCCTCCTGGAAGCAGTTCGTGGGTTACCTGGACGAGGAGCCTTTTCTCTACGAGACGCTCTCAGGCTTCGAGTTTCTCGAGCTGGTAGGCGCATTGCACCGCCTGCCCCGCGTCCTCTGCCAGCAGCGCGCCGGGCAGCTACTGGCCCAACTGAAGCTGCGTGAGGTAGCTCAGCAGCGCATTCAGAGCTATTCGCAGGGTATGCGGCGCCGTCTCGCTCTCTGCAGCGTGCTGCTCCACCAGCCCCGTCTCCTACTACTGGATGAACCTCTCAATGGCCTTGATCCGGCCAACGTTCGCGAGGTGAAGGGCCTTTTGAGTCAACACTGCGCCACAGGGGGCGCGGTACTCGTATCCACTCACTTGCTTGATGTTGCCGAGCGTCTCTGCTCCCGCGCTATTATCCTCTCCCACGGTCGCCTGATCGCCGATGGAGATCTCGACGAGCTACGTCGTCTGGCAAGCAAGGGAGCAGATGCCTCGCTCGAAGCGGTCTTCTTCGCCCTGACAGTTTCCGGCGAGGAGGCAGCCCGCCGCGAGCAGTGAAGTCCAGTCAGTCAGGCCTAGCCTCTCAGCGAGCAAGGAGTATAGGATGCCGTTGTCGGCCGGTCATCGCGCATCTGGAGAGAGAGCCAGCCAGCCTGGAACTCTCCATCAGGGCTTGAGGCTCTTGGGTTTGTACGGGAAACTGCACCTCCGTCGTCAGCGAGAACAGATCATTCCCAGACTCGTGATGAGTGCTCTGACCCTGGCCCTCCTGGCTGCATGCTGGTTGCTGGGTCATTCACATGCCCTCCCTTCAACAACAGCGCGTCGTCTGGAGTCAGCGATCTTGCCGGGTGGTCTGACCGGCCTGTGGCTGCTCTGCCTCGGCTGGCAGCTTCTCCAGGCCCCGACTGCGCTCTGGGATCTGCCCGACCAGGAATGGTGGCTGACCGCCCCCGTATCGATGGTCTTGGTGTTGATGCGCGTCAGCCTGCGCCTACTGGCTACCCTGGGAAGCATAGGGGTAATCCTCTTGGCCCTGGGCGCCGTAGCTCTGGCCGCACTGCAGCTCTCCCTGCCTCTGGCCCTTGCGCTCGGTTTGTTGCTTCTCTACGGGGCCTTTTGCTCAACGCTGGTCGCCCTGCTGCTGACCTTGTGGCTGGCCCGCTACTTTGGCAAGCGCCACCTGCGACGACTCATCATCGTTGTCGCCGTCGGCTTTTGCTGTCTGCCACTCGGGCTGGTGCTCCTCAGTCGCTTTCCTGAAATCGGGGAGCATATGGGCTTACAACAGCTCTCAGGCAGCATTTTATGGCCCGGTACAGTACTGACAGCGCTCATTCTGACTCCCGCTGGAGGCGGAACAGGCCCGTCACTGGCCCCACTTTCGCCAGGGACCTCGCTCCTGGTGCTGGCTGCCATGTTCGCAGGGCTGCTCTTGCTGGGGGGAATGTGTGTGTGGATAGGCAGGCGCGGCTACCTTGCTGGCTGGGAGGGCGTGTTAGCGGCGCCTGGTCGCCAGGCCCGGGATCGATCGGTGGATCGTGCCACTCTGCGGGGTGGAAGCCTGTGGGAATCGGCTCAGCGTCTGCACCTGGGACCTCCTGCCGTCTCTGCCTTGATCGGCTTCTGCTGGCAGGACGCTCTCTACGACTGGCGCCGTCTCTCCAGTATTGTGATTTCTGCGCTGCTGCTATTGGCGGCTGGCTGGCACGCAACGCTGAGTGGGCCGCTGGCGCTCCCTCTGGTGCTAGCCCTGACTCTGAGCCTCGACGCCCTAATCGCGCGTATGCTCGGCCTGCCCGCGCTCCGACGCCTCTTAGAGGCCCGGTCGCTGCTGCAAATGACGCCGACAACTGCAGGAACCTTGCTCTGGTCGTGTCTGCTGGCTACAGGTCTCCCCCTTCTTCTCATCAACAACTTTCTCTTCATTCTGACCCTGGTACTGATGCCTCTGACGTCGAGACTGGCGGCCCTCTTCTACCTCTGTCTGCTGGGCTGCGGCCTCGGCTTTAGCCTGCTTTCGGTAAGCGCCGGCTGCCCGACGGCAAGACCACTGAGCGTTCAAGGAAGCCTGCGGGTTAGCGCCGGCATTTTCCTGTTGGGTGGCTTGGGTCTGGCGCTAAGCTCCTTGTTGCCCCTCAGCGCTGCCACTCTGCTGGATCTCGATCCGGCTAAGCGCTATCTGATACTGAGACTGCTGCAAGCTATGACGCATCTTTCGCTCTCCCCCCAGCTCCGAATGTGGTTTTTTTGGGGACTGCCCGCTGCTACCCTCATTTTCCTGATCGCATTGACTCTACAGAGCGCCCGGGTATTGTCCAAGGTCCTCAGCCCGCTGCCTCGAGGCTCAGGCCCTTTTCGCTAGACCCAGAGAAAGGAACGTCCGATGGTGGTCATCCTCTTTTTTATCGCTGTACGCTTCTGGCTGGCAGCACTCTTTCTCTACGCCGGCTTGCAGAAGCTCCGGGTACGAGCGGGCTTTTACTCTACGATTGTGGCCTTCCAGCTCGTCCCAGGCTATCTTGCTCGCCAATTGGCGCTCTTCCTGCCTGGCGCAGAGGCAGGTTGCGCGCTGGCTCTGCTGCTGGGAATAGCCACACGCTGGATGGCTTTCGTCCTGCTCGCTATGATCTTAATATTTTCTTTTGCTTTAGCAATAGCCTGCGCAGGCATCTTAGTCTGGCCTGCCATTGTTTCGGAGAGGCCAATCCAGGAGAGGTCAGCTCTTTTCCTCGCTCCTTGCTGCGCAATCTTGGCCTAGGGCTGGCAGCGCTGGGAATAGGGCTGGCGCCAGCGTTAGCCCTCCGTCCCCTGTTTCCAGCCTTGTTCATTGAGCCGTCATACCAGCTCGGATTGCTCAGCGCCCTGATCGCTCTGGCGTTCCTTGCGACCATCATGGCGCTGCAGACGCTCCTCTTCCCCTCTGGTCTGGAAAGAGACAGGTCGGGGTCCGATGAAATCAGAAAGAAGAGAGACGTTGGGGGAAATTTCTGGCGGTGAGAAGCAAAAGAGAGGTTTAGGGGTGGCGCAACCTGCTCCCATACTGAGGCGCTTTCGCGGAACCACTAGCAGGCGAGAGAGCCGACAGAACTGGCGGCAGTGGAGGCCGGAGAGGCTTCAGATTCACGGATTGCGGATCGCCATCTCTCACGCCGCTATTCTTCTCTCGCACTCTCCCTCCTCGCAGAGGGTTCCAGCGCAGCAAATCCGCTCCGCGACCCCGAAGGTCTCCAGCCGCCTTAATGGCACCTCGCCCTACTCGGCGTCAAAGGTGTCAGGATCGGGTCCCAGGCGCACTCCAGTATCAAGCGCTGAGATGGCCCGCATGTCTTCCTGACTGAGTTCGAAATCAAAGATCTGGCGATTCTCTCTGATGCGCTCGGGATGCACCGACTTGGGGATCACCACCAGACCAAGCTGAATATGCCAGCGCAGGACAATCTGCGCCGGAGTCTTGCCGTATTTGTCAGCTAACTGCTTGAGCAAGGGAGTACTCAGCAGGCTGTCCTTGCTGCGTTGGCCTCCCAGTGGATACCAGGACTCAACCTGAATCCCATGGGCCTGGGCATAACGCCGCGTCTCTTCCTGAGTGAACGTTGGGTGAAGCTCAATCTGGAGCACCGCCGGAACTATTTCGCTTTCCTGCAGCAGGCGCTCAAGATGGGCCGGCTTGAAGTTGCTGACCCCAATGGCGCGCACCTTGCCATCCCTGTAGGCTCGCTCCAGAGCCTTCCAGGTCTGCCCGGCCAGACCTTTCATCGGCAGTGGCCAGTGAATCAGGTAGAGATCGAGGTAATCGAGTCCCAGCCTCTTGAGGCTTGCCTCTAACCCCTTGAGAGCCTGATCGTAGCCATGATCGGAATTCCAGAGCTTGCTGGTGATAAACAGCTCCTCGCGTGGCAGGCCGCTCTGCCGAATCGCTTCGCCCACCTCCTCTTCGTTGTGGTAAGCGGCAGCAGTATCGATCAGGCGGTAGCCGCTCTCAAAGGCGGCCAGAACGCTCTGAATGGTCTGCTCCTTAGGAGTCAGGAAGACCCCTAAACCAAGCTGGGGCATGCTCACCCCATTGTTGAGGCTAACCGAGGGAATATCGCTATGCGGTTGGTGTCCCTGCATCTTGGGTTTGCTCCTCTCGAAGGTGATGTCGATCTGCGTAGCTCGCCGACCCACGATCCAGGTCAGGCCAGGGCCACTCAGCCCAGCCTTTTCCTTTCCCGCGAGTCGGCCCCGACCTCTGTCGCTCGCTCTCCAGAAAGAAGAGTATAAGCGGCCGCACGCTGAGAGCGATAGGAGAATCCTCTCCCAAAATTGGCGGATTCTCTTCAATCCAACCAGCAAGCTTATTTATTGCCAGCTTCCTTCTCTCAGGCGGCCAGCCTGACCTGTTTCCAGGCACTTACCAGCGCCCAAAAGAGACTCACCTTCCCCCGGCCTCGGTCCCAGAAGCGGAAGAAAAGTCTATCGGCGACCCGGCTGAACAACAGGTATCAGGAGGTGGATGTCAGCAACCGTCCAGAGGCAGGAGTGTGAGCTGTCAACCGAACAAGCTGCCAGAGAGAGAAAAGGGAACAAACAGGGCAGCCTGGCCGTGGCCGGCAGGAAGGAGACAGGTAGAGGGGAGGCCCGGCGCGGGGATCGTCGGCGGTCAGTCCCCGCAGCCAGTGCCACCACCTTCCCGGCCCTTGCGGAGTGGACCCCGACGCGGCGGCCCACACGACTCACGAATGACCAGCGAGGTTGCCAGCTCGACATGATGGGTCTCCAGGGGCTGACCGGCGATCAGGCGCAGCAGCATCTCTGCCGCCATGCGACCCATCTCCTCCAAAGGCTGGCGGATAGTCGTCAGCGGCGGCGCCATGTGCGCTGAATAGGTCACATCATCGAAGCCAATGACACTCATTTCCTCAGGGATACGAATATGGCGCCGATAGAGCGCCTGATAGACGCCCGCCGCCTGGGCATCATTGCCGGCGAAAATGGCGGTTGGCGGATCCGGCAGATCAAGCAGGGCCTCCGTCTGCCGAATCCCGTCGCCCAGCAGATAACTCCCTTCACAGATCAAGGCCGGATCAACCGCGATCCCGGCCTGTTCCAGCGCCTCACGATAGCCCGCCAGGCGAGCCCGCGAAGTCGTCAGATGCAGCGGACCAGTGATGATAGCGATACGCCGATGGCCAAGCGAAAGCAGGTACTCCGTGGCCGTATAGCCACCGAGCCAGATCGTCGAGCCGATCGTCGGGAAAGCCGTTGTCGGCTCATTGCGATCCCCGATGGCCACAAAAGGAATGCCCTGCTCTAAGAGCGTATTGGCGATGCCGACGCGCTCGTAGGGAAGCAAGAGCAGCACCCCATCGCTAGACTGATCGAGGATACGCCGGAGCCAGAGCCGCTCTGTAGTCTCGTCCTCGTTGGTTGCAAAGACCACCAGGCGATAGCCGCTTGCTTCGAGGACCTCCTGCACACCCTGCATGATGCCGAGATCGTAGCCGCCCTCCAGACGCATCAGCACCAGATCGATCAGGCCGCTGCGTCCCTTGCGCAAATGACGCGCGGCGTGATTCTGGACGTAATCACTCTGCTCAATCAGACGCAGGATGCGGGCCCGCGTCTTCTCGCCGACGCCAGGCCGCTGATTGAGGACCTTAGAGACCGTGGTGGTCGATACGCCCGCGCGCCTGGCGATCTCCACCATTGTTAAGCGCTTTGGTCGTTTTGATTCCAGTGTCGACCCCTCCCCTGTCCCAAAAGGTAAACGATAACTTAAACAGGTTGTTTCAATGGTACCATGCCCGGCCAGCTCGTGTCAACGCATCATCCCAACCGCCGCCGGGAAGGATGGAGGCCTATCCGGCCCCACGAGCCTGCCAGGCCGAGGAAAACGAGTACCCGCACCTCCCCTTGACAATCCCCTGTTTCTATGTTACCTTCTACCTCAGAAGGCAGAGTAAACGTTAACCTTACGTTGCCTCGGCTCACCCCAGCTCGTCAGCGCCTGACGGGAGCCAGTGCCTGCCAACGTTTGCCAGCGACAGATACGCTTAAGGAGGTCACTCAGCTATGGCGCTCTTCACTTCTCCCCAACCAGCACGTTCATCCTGAGCCGTCCTCATCCGTTCAATCAGCACGCGCCTTGCTTTCGCCCGCTTGCGCTGAATAACCTCTGATGGGGCCAGCATAGCCAGGCGCAGTCAAGCCTCTTTCCTCTCTGGCTCAGCCGGGACCAGGTTCATGCCAGTGTGGGGATGTCCTCGATAGGACGTCCGTATGGCATGACGTAGAGACATCGTGTCTATTTGACAAGGAGGTTAACCTATGAGCACCCCACTAGCGGCAAGAGGGTCTCACCTGAACCGCCGTCGCTTCCTGCAGCGCTCGCTCGCGCTGGGTGCTGGCTTCGCAGGGCTGGAACTGTTGGCGGCCTGCGGCGGCAGCCCGACCACCACGGTGACAGCCACCGTCAATACGCTTCCTCCGGCGACTAATCCGGGCGCCGTTTACGTCTTCAACCAGGTGGTCAAAGACTTCGAGCAGGCCCATCCCCAGGAGCATATCGTCGGCAAGAACGATCCCTACGATCCTACGACCTATTTCGCCAAACTGGCCGCCGGTCAGCTTGAAGACGGCGTCCAGAGCTATTTCACCGAACCCCCTCTTCTGATCGCCCGTCACGCGGTAGCCGACATCACGAGCCTGGCCAGGAGCTGGCCCTCGTTCAAGGACTATATTCCCAGCATCGCTTCGATCGTGACCCGTGGCGATCGCGTCTACGGGATTCCGGTCAATGGCTACGTCCTGGGCATCTTCTACAATCGCAAGCTCTTCCAGGGAGCGGGTCTGGATCCCGACAAGCCACCCACAACTTGGGAGGAATTCCGCGGCTACGCCAGGCAGCTGACCAGCTCTAAGGTTGCCGGCTTTGCTGAAACCAGCACGGCTAACCAGGGCGGCTGGCATTTCACCAACTGGATGTACACCGCTGGCGGCGATATGGAGTCTTCCGATGGCACAAAGGCCGTCTTCAACAGTCCCCAGGGCCTGAGCGTGCTCAATTTCTTGAAGGCCATGCGCTTCAGCGATCGCTCGATGACCCAGCAGCAGCTCTTGACTCAGGCCGACACCCTGCAGCTGCTGGCGACCGGCAAGGTGGCGATGGTGGTTATGGCTCCGGACCAGCTCAACGCCTTGCAGGCCCAGTATCAGGCCAATCTGAAGGACTTTGGGATCGGGCCAATGCCTCAGCACGGGGGCAACGCCGCCCTGACCGGCGGTAATCTCTGGGTCTTCAACCCGAAGTCGGCTCCCGAGGTGATCAAGGCGGCCTTCGATTATGTGATTTTTTCCAACTTCAATCTGGACGTTGTTGAGCGCAGTCTGGCCCAACAGGCCGCTGCCGGCCAGGCGGTGGGCGCGCCGACGGCTGTCCTTTTCCAGGGATCCTTTCAGGAGCAGCTTTCGGCCCTCTATCGCAAGTACGCAACGGTCCCTTTGGAGAACTACACCGCTTTCATGAACGCTCAGCTTCAGCTGCGCCCAGAGCCGCGCAACCAGACCCAGAAGATGTACGCCGCTCTCGATCCGGTGATGCAGGCTGTTCTGACAGATCCAAAGGCCGACCCCGAGACGCTGCTTAACCAGGCCGCACAGCAGTTTCAGCAGATTCTCGATCAGTCGGCTTCCTCCTAATCCTGCCAGCGAGCTGTCTGCCAGTCCGCGTGGCCGCGTGCCTGCGCAGGGAAGCCAGCGCCTGCGTCTCTCAGTCCCTCGCACACGCGGCCCGCTGAAGAGGTGCCGTATGTTGCTGTTTTCGTCTTCGTCATCGTCGCTCTCTCCGGCTGGTGCCCCGGCTCAAACGCAGGTCCAGGACGGGCAGTCTGGCCCTTTGGAGCGGGGACCCTCGAGGAGGGGGAGAAACAGGCTGTTACGGCCAGGCAGGCGCTGGTGGTGGCCTCGCCAGGTTCAGGGCTATCTCTTCGTGCTGCCGGCGCTGCTGATCTTTGCGCTCTTTGTCTGGTATCCGGTGGTGCTGGGCTTCCTGATGAGTTTTCAGAGCGTCGATCTGATCAATCCCGCCACCTGGGTGGGCTGGACCAATTATCGCCGCGTGCTTTCCGATCCTCTCTTTGCTATCGCCTGGCGCAACACGTTGGCCTTTACCGGCTATGCTCTGCTCTTCGGCTATCTGGTGCCACTGGGACTGGCTCTGGCCATCAATGAGATGCGCCACGGGAAGAGCTATTTTCGTCTGGCCTTCTATTTGCCGGTCATGCTCCCCCCGATTGTGACAGTTTTTCTGTGGCGCTGGATGTACGATCCGGATTCGGGCCTGCTGAACGCGCTGTTGGGCCTGCTTCATCTACCGGGCCGGCTCTGGCTGGAAGATCCGCAGACGGCCTTGCCCTGCCTGGTGGTGGTGGCAACCTGGAGCGCCGCCGGCTCGACGATGCTGGTCTATCTGGCCGCTCTTCAGGGAGTGCCCGCTTCCCTCTACGAGGCCGCGGAGATCGACGGGGCCGGCTTCTGGCGCCGCCTCTGGCATGTGACGCTCCCCTGCCTGCGCCCGATGCTGCTGCTGATGCTGGTCCTGCAGATCATCGCCACTATGCAGGTCTTTATCGAGCCGTTTACGATCACCGGCGGCGGCCCCCAACACGCGACTCTGAGTATTCTCCTGCTGATCTATACCTATGCTTTCCAGAACGCGGACTTCGGCGAGGCCAGCGCTCTGAGTGTCATGCTCTTCCTGGTCCTGGCCGCTTTTGCTCTGGTCTATATGCGCTTGAGCAGCCGCCTGCTGCAAGGAGAGTGATCTATGACGATGGGTTGGTTCGAACGCTGGTCTGCGCAGGAGGAGGATCAGCCTTCCTCCTCCAGGAGGCTCGGGACCCGGTTCCGCCGGCTCTGGCCCCGCGGACGCCGCTCCGCTGGCGAGGCGACGGCGAGCAGCGCGCGCTCACTGGTTTCGCCTTTGATGCTGCGCCGCCCGCTGGTGCGCCTGCTCTATTGGGGCGTCTTCTTGCTCTTGTTGGCGGCCACGGTGACGACCTTCGGCCCGCTCTATTGGATGGCCAGCGGAGCTTTGAAGTCGAATGTGGAGATCTTTCAGAGGCCACCAACCTTCTGGCCCGCTCATCCTCAGTGGAGCAATTACGTCAATGCCTGGCAGATTCTGCAGTTGCCGCTCTATCTGGGGAATTCGCTGATTCTGGCAGCGGGGGCGGTGCTGCTTCAGTTGCTGGTCTCTGCGACCGCTGCCTACGCCCTTTCGAAGCTACCTCTGCGGGGCAAGGGGGTGCTTCAGTTTGCTTTCTTTGCGACTTTGATGGTGCCCTCGGTCGTCTACCTGATCCCCCAGTTCGTCAATATCAGCGATCTACCGCTGATCCATGTCTCCCTGATCAATAACTGGGCCGGAGTCTGGCTGCCGGAGGCGGCGAATGCCTTCAATATTCTGGTTCTGAAAGGCTTCTTCGATACGATCCCCAGCGAACTGGTCGAGGCCGCACGCCTGGATGGGGCCAACAACTGGCAGGTCTTTACGCGCATCGTGCTGCCGCTCTCGCGCCCGGCCCTGGCGGTGATCTCGATCTTTACCGTGATCGCTTCCTGGAAAGATTTCTTGTGGCCGCTGCTGGTCCTCTCGAATAGCAATCTGCAGCCGCTGATGGTGGCGCTCTACCACGAGTCGAGCCTCAACGCTAATTTGCCCTTCAGCTATTTGATGGCCGGCCTGGTCTTCGCCAGCCTTCCGCCCGTTCTGCTCTTCTTGATCTTCCAGAGGCAAATTATCCGCGGTGTCAATCTGACCGGTCTGAAGGGCTAGCCAGCAGAGAGGGGACAGGGACGGCGAAGGCAGAAGGGAGGCCGGTGCTAGCTCTCTGCTCGCCCGCTCACAAGGGGAGGGCCTGGGGGAAGCACCCCGTCTCTCTTGAGAGCGGGGAGAGGATAAGAAAGGAGGTATCTGATGCAGAATGCAATGAAGCATGTCTTTGTCGGACCAGGTCGCAGGCTGGGACTCCTGCTTACGGCGCTTGTGCTGGTTCTGGGAAGCCTGGGGACACTCCTGATGATGTGGCGCTTGACGGGCACAGCCCAGGCCAGCAGCGCGGCCGTGACCGGCGGGGCCGGGGCCACACTTCCTTACGTCGAGATGGAAGCTCATCAGGCGAAGACCAACGGGAGCATTCTGGGGCCAGACTTCACGCTCGGTAGCCTGGCTTCCGACGCTGTGGATCGCCAGGCGGTGCTGCTGACCAGCGGCCAGTACGTGCAGTTCACGCTGACTCAGCCTGCCAACGCTTTGAATCTGCGCTATAGCATTCCGGACTCCGCCAGCGGCGGCGGCATCACGGCGACGCTGAGCATCTATATCAATGGCGTGAAGCAGTCCCAGGAGCTGACTCTGACCTCTAAGTATAGCTGGCTCTATGGGCAGCCGAACTTCTCGAACTGTAATGCTAACGACTGGAACGATACCCCTGGCGGTACGCCGCACCACCAGTTTGATGAGGTACATCTGTTGCTGCCCCAGATGAGCGCTGGCACGACAGTGAAGCTGCAGGTCGACCCCGAGAATACGGCGCCCTGGTACGCCATTGACGTGGCCGATTTCGAGCAGGTGCCAGCCCCGCTGACACAGCCCGCTGGCTCGCTCTCGGTGACTGATCCTCCCTATAATGCCGATCCCGCCGGCAAGGTCGACGCGACCAGCGCCATTCAGCAGGCCATCAATGATGCCTCGGCCCAGGGAAAAACGGTCTGGCTGCCCAGGGGGACCTATCTTGTGACCAGCCATCTGCTCGTCGACAAGGTAACGATGACGGGGGCCGGTCCCTGGTACACGGTCCTGACGGGCGCACCCGTGGGCAACGGGACGGGCGTCGGCGTCTATGGCTACGACGCCTACGATGGTCGCACCAGCTCCAATGTGACGCTGTCGAATTTCGCTATCGAAGGTCAGATTACAAACCGCATCGACTGCCTCCAGGATAACGGGATTGGCGGTTCACTGAACAATTCGACGATCTCGAACATCTGGATTGAACATACCAAGGTTGGTATGTGGTTCGATGGCCCGTTCAGTGGTCTTACGGTAACGGGCTGCCGCATCGATAGCGTTCTGGCTGATGGCATCAACTTCCACCGCAATGTGACGGATTCCAGCGTCACACAGAGCATCATCCGCGGCACCGGTGACGATGGCCTGGCTATGTGGTCGGCCACCGACAACGTACCGGCCACCGGCGATAGCAACAATACCTTTGACCACGATACGGTCCAGTCGCCCTACCTGGCCAACGGCATTGCCATCTACGGCGGCAACGGCAACAGCGTTACGAACGACCTGGTGACCGGCTCCCAGTATCGCGGCGGCGGCATCATGCTGGACTATGAGGACTTTGGCAACGCCACTGCTCCTTTCGCCGGCACTACTACGGTCAGCAACGATACGATCCGGCAGACGGCAGGGATCGGTGATCAAGGCATTCAGCAGTTCGGAGCGCTGATGTTCTGGGCCGATAGCGGGGCCATCAATGCGACCTTCACGGTCTCGAACGTGGAGATCGATGCCAGCCAGTATATGGCCATCTCCTTCGATGGCGGCAACCCCATCAGTACGGTGAATCTGAACGGGGTGAACATTAACGGGGCCGAGTTCGCTTTCTCGAACAAGGTGAGTCAGATCACGGGTTCGGCCAGCAACGTGACGGCCAGTGGGCTGACGGTGGCCAGCGTGCAGAGTTGCGAGAGCAGCGGGTCATGGAACATCACGCTGGGAAGCGGAAACTCGGGCTGGAGTCCCAGCTCGCAAGTCTGTGGCTTCCCAACGGGGACCCCCACGCCCTCACCCTCACCAACAGCTCCCCTGCCAACACCAACTCCCACCCCGACCCCAACGCCTGCACCAGCCCCCACAGGCACGCTGGTCCTGGCGATCAACGCCGGTGGGAGCGCGGCAGGCAGCTTTGTGGCCGATATGGACTACGACCAGGGCAATCAGTATAGCGATACTTCGACAGTCATCAATACAAGCCTGGTGGCCGAGGCTATCCCGCAGGCCGTCTGGCAGTCCTGCCGCTGGAATAGTGCCTTTACGTACACGATCGGCAATCTCCGCGCGGGCAACACCTACACGGTGGCACTCGATTGGGCCGAGCTGACCTGGACGGCTGCCGGCCAGCGCCTCTTCAACGTGGCGATCAACGGGGCAACGGTCCTGAGCCGCTTCGACGTCTATGCCACAGCAGGCTATAAGACGGCCGTCCAACGCCAGTTCACGGCGACCGCCAACAGCAGCGGCCAGATCGTCATCTCGTTTACGCAGGGAGGGGCCGATAATCCCTTCATCAGCGGCATTGAGATCTGGCAGCCCTCGGGCGGCACTGCCACGCCCACTCCGACGGTGACGGTGACTCCCACCAGCACGCCGACCCCGACTCCCACCCCTACAGGCACACTGGTGCTGGCGATCAACGCTGGCGGCGGGGCAGTCGGCAGCTTTGTAGCCGATACGGACTACAACCAGGGCAACCAGTATAGCGACAGCTCGACGGCCATCAACACCAGCGGCCTGAGCAATCCCGCCCCGCAGGCCGTCTGGCAGTCCTGCCGCTGGAATAGCTCGTTTACGTATACAATCCCCGGTCTGACGGCGGGTGCCCTCTATGTCGTCAAACTGGACTGGGCTGAGCTGACCTTCCAGGCCCCCGGGAAGCGCGTCTTCAATGTGGCTATCAATGGCCAGTCAGTGCTGAGCAACTTCGACGTCTACGCCACGGCGGGCTACAAGACAGCTCTGCAACGCCAGTTCACGGCGACC
>NZ_JBHOQV010000131.1:0-72561 GCF_042408735.1 Thermogemmatispora sp. | reverse complement strand
CTCTACAGATGGTCGAATCTTTCCGGTCGCGACAGACGCAACTCCTCTCGATTAGAAAGGAAAAGCAAGCGATATGCTCATTGACACCATCCGATTTGCCCATCTTCTCGAAGAGCACAACCTCCACGATCTTTCCCATTTTCTGGCCCACACCGCCTTCATCATCTCCCACAAGTCCGAGAGCCTGGACACGCTGGCCGGAGTGCTCTGGTATCTCCCGGTGAACAGTCCGATCATTGTCGTGACCAACTGCCCCCCAGAGGAGTATGAGATGCTCAGGCTGGGCCTGCGGGCCCGTCTGGCCTCCCACCGTCAGTTGTTTGTAGCGCATCAGAAGGACGATACCCTGGCGGCCCTCCTGCGCCTCCACGGTGTCGCCCACATACTGGATAGCAGCGGCCATGTGCGCGATGGAAAAGGGGAGGGGATGTATCTCGGCACGCTGCTGGCCTACCTGCTGCGCTTTCCTCGCTGGCTTGTCTTCTACGATGCAGACAATCTGGTCCCCTGCGCTCTGCTTGAATATACGCTGGCTATGGGCCGCCTCTTCATGGCCGCACATACCACCTATGCCTACCACGCCTGCGGGACCTTACATAATATTCGTATCTGCTGGGCTGCCAAGCCCGGTCTGCGCAACGGCGAGCTGACTGTGGCGAGTGCTGGCCGTTGCACAAGTGTGGTCTCGCCAGTCGTCTCTTTGCTTTGCCAGTCGTGGTCTGGCCTCCCGGAGCCGATCAGCTCTTCGAATGCCGGCGAGCAGGGGATGACTATGGCGACTGCCCAAGCGCTGCGCTTTGCTTCTGGCTTCGCAGTGGAAACCTTCCTGCTCCTCGATCTGCTCTTCAAGGCTAGCCCTTTCCATCCCACTCCAATGAAAGCCCTGCTCCAGCAATACCACTCCCATAGCCCTCACTTCCATACCAAGCGCGATGAGGAGCATATCCGCGAGATGATTGCGGCAAGCCTCGGCTCCTTCCTGCTCTTTGAAGAGCATCTCCCTCTCCAGGTGGAAAAGGCTCTGCTCAGCATCTGCGAGGAGCTGGCGCTAGCGCTGACTCCTCCCCTCATCTACCCGGCCCTCCAGGAGCTGGAGCTGAGCGGGGAGGATGACCTCCCGGCCCGCTACCGCCTGCTGGAGGACGTCGATAGCTCTGGCCGCGATACCGATAGCCTGCTGGAGACTTCGCTCAGCTAGAGAGAGCTGAGACGCTGGCCTGCGTGTGCACGGAGATCGGCGCTTGCTCCTCCCTTCGGCACCCGCGATACTCACCTGTTGGGGTGGGAGAGCTGGCCCCCGCCCGCCCCTTGACAGGTCCCCGCTAGAAGACCACAATGAAAGGAACGAGCTGCAACGTGAGAGGTGAGGAAGCGAGAAGCTATGTCTAGACAAATGCTGGCAGCAATGTTCTATGCCCCAGGGGACGTCCGCCTGGAGGAGCGCCCGATTCCAGAGCCAGGCCCCGGCGAGCTTCTTTTGCAGGTCGCGGCGGCTACGACCTGCGGCACCGATGTCAAGACCTATGTGCGTGGCCATCCCCTGCTCTTCAAACATCCCCCCGCCGGCTTCGGCCACGAGGCGGCCGGCATCGTGGCCGCCGTCGGCCCGGGCCTCCAGGGCTGGCGAGAGGGCGATGCCGTGGTGGCAGCCAACTCTGCTCCTTGTGACCGCTGTTTCTATTGCCGCCGAGGACGTTACAGTCTGTGTGAGGACCTTCTGTTGCTCAATGGTGCCTATGCCGAGTACTTGCTGGTGCCGGCACGCATCGTTCAGCGCAACCTCTATCGTCTGCCACAGGGCCTCTCGTTTACTGCGGCGGCACTGACGGAGCCGCTGGCCTGCGCCTTGCATGGAGTTGAGGCGAGCGAGATTCGGGCGGGCGACACAGTGCTGATTATCGGGGCCGGCCCCCTTGGCCTGCTGCTGACGGCCGCTGCCCGCCTGGCGGGAGCCAGGGTACTGGTCAGCGGCCATGGAGAGCAACGGCTGGCCCTGGCCCGCCGCTTTGGCGCTGAGGAGGTCTTCGAAACCGGGTCGCTCTCTCTGGAGGAGCAGCTCACCCTGCTCCGGGCCGCCACTCCCGAGGGCCGGGGAGCCGATGTCGTGATCGAGGCCGTGGGCACTCCTCAGACCTGGGAACTGGCGGTCTCCCTGGTGCGGCGCGGCGGCCTGGTCAATTTCTTTGGCGGCTGCGCCTCGGGAACGCGCATTGCCCTGGAGACGCGCCCACTGCACTACGACGAGCTAACGCTCAAGGGGGTCTTCCACCATACGCCTACCTATTTTGCGCGGGCCTTGGAGTTGATCGCCAGCCAGCAGATCCCCGTCGAAGCCCTCATTACGGCTCGCCTGCCCCTATCTGAAGCGGTGACAGCCCTTGACCTGCTCCTGCAGAAGCAGGGAGTAAAGTATGCTCTCATCCCGCCGGCTTTCGCCCAGGATCTCCTTCACACAGCAAGCCCTGCAGGATAAGCTGACTGTAGAGGTCGATCACTTGCTGGACACTGAGTCGCCCACCCGGACGGAACCAGGTGGCGACTTCGGTGCACATGGCTATCAGGGCGTAGGAGGTGACCTTGATGTCGCTCTTCTTGAAGATGCCTCGCTCCATGCCCTCGCGCAGGATTTCCTGAATCAGGTGCTCGTAGTGGTCGCGCAGGGCAATGATATAGTCACGGTTGGTCCCCTCCAAAGCCCGAATCTCGGTGTCAATAATGAAGAATTCGTTCTTGAAGCTGGTGTGGAGACGAATGTGATTGGCAATGGCCTCCCGCAGGCGCTCCAGTGGCCCCGGCTGCTCGTGGATGATCCGCTCCAGGTTGGCATTCAGGTGACGCATGTAGGTCTCCATGATTTCGACAAGCAGCGCCTGCTTGTTGGCATAATGATAGTAGATGCTGGCTGCCTGAATGCCGGCCATACGTGCGATGTCGCGCAGAGGAGCCGCATGATAGCCGTAGCGGGCAAATAGCTCGACGGCGGCGGCTAGAATGGCCTCCCTGACGGAGCGGGGTTCGCTGGGGCCGGTCTGGCCGCTTAGGGCCTCGTCGCTGCGTCGCTTCAGTTGGCTGTTTCTCACCTTTCTTCGATCCTTCCTCTCTGGCTGCTGATCACGAGATGGCTTCATGCCCTTCCCTGCCTGTCCCTGTCAGACGCGCAGCCCGACAGCAGGCTGTAGCCTGTGTAGCCTGCCGTGGCCTGCGCCTGTGGCACAATGCCTTTATCCTCTTTCCCGGGCTTTTCCCTATTCTAGCAGAGCGGCCCTTGCCTGCCCAGAGCATAGCGGGAGAAGGTAGTCTCGCTTTTGAGGCCAGAATAGGGTATAATCTAGGGAAATAGGCCCTGCCTGCTCGGTCCGCGGTCGTCCCTGCCCGCCGTGCCAGCCGTAGCCGCCGCGCAGGCGCCAGAAAGGAGGCCGCAGCGCTCACGAACGTTCCCACTGGTTTTGCAGCACCTTCAACGGCCCCAGCCAGAGCTGATCACCCACTCCGGGTAGCGCAGCGAACAAACGACCCTCGTCTTCCTTTTCCTGATGAGTAAGCCTGGCATCCACTCGCTTTGGCCAAGCGTTTCGATGAGGAGGTTTCCGCATGGCAACAGGTGACACCGCGGAGAAACGCGGCTATTTCACGGGTTGGACGCTCAAGACCGAAGGGATCATCGCCCCCGATGAGCGTCTCCCCTGGGGACAGTCCATTCTGGTGGGGTTGCAGCATGTATTGGCCATGTTTGGCTCAACAGTGCTGGCTCCCATTCTGATGGGCTTCGATCCCAATACGGCGATCTTTTTCTCAGGCATTGGGACGCTCCTCTTCTTTCTGGTTGTAGGGGGGCGTGTGCCAAGCTACCTCGGCTCGAGTTTCTCTTTTATCGCAGTAGTGCTGGCAGCTACCGGCTTTGCCAGCGGTTTCCACGGTCCAGGTCTCAATCCCAATATCGGGGTGGCCCTTGGCGGTATTATCGCCGCGGGGGTGGTTTACGCCATTATCGGCTTGATTGTGATTGCTGCTGGCTATCGCTGGATCGATATTTTGATGCCCCCGGTGGTGACGGGCGCCGTCGTCGCGGTTATTGGGCTGAATCTGGCTCCGGTGGCCGTCAGCGACGTGAGCGGCTCAGCCTTCGATACCTGGATGGGCCTTATCACGGTGCTGGCGGTCGCTTTTGTTGCTGTGTTTCTTCCTGGCCCCCTGCGCCGCCTGCCGATCTTGCTCGGCGGCATCATCGGCTACCTGATCTACCTGCTCTTCGCCAATGGCCTGCACCTGGGAAAGCCGATCGACTTCTCTGGCCTGGAGAAGGCCAGTTGGGTCGGCCTGCCTCACTTCTCCACTCCCACTTTTTCCCCTAGCGCGATTGCGCTGATCGCCCCCGTGGCCGTCATTCTCGTGGCCGAAAATACCGGTCACGTCAAGGCCGTGGCGGCTATGACAGGGCGCAACCTGGACCGCTATCTGGGGCGCGCCTTCCTGGGCGATGCCCTGGCAACTATTGTTGCCGGTTTTGGGGGAGGAACGGGCGTTACAACCTACGCTGAAAATATCGGCGTTATGGCTGTTACTCGCATCTATTCTACTGCAATCTTCATCATCGCTTCTGTCGTGGCAATTCTGTTGGGCTTCTGCCCTAAGTTCGGTGCCCTTATCATGACCATCCCTTCGGGGGTGATCGGAGGTCTGGCCATCGTGCTCTTCGGCCTGATCGCCGCTACCGGCGGGCGCATTTGGGTGGAGAACCGTGTGGATTTCTCGAAGAGCCGCAATCTGATCACGGTCGCCTTTGCCCTGATTGTGGGAGCTGGCAACCTGGCGCTCAATATTGGCAGCTTCCAACTGAGCGCGATCGGCGTGGCGACCTTCGGTTCGATCATCCTCTATCAGCTTCTGCGTGAGCCGGCGCCCCAGCCGGAGGAGGCCGTGACCGCGGATGCGGCAGTGGGACTTAACCCGGCAGGCAGTGGCCAGTCAGGTGAGGCCGACAGCGCACTGAGGTAGTTTGCTGGCTGGCCCCGGCGTCCGCCGCTGGAACCGCACCGGCCTACCCTGGCGATCTACTCCTTCTCTATGAGGGGGAATAGCCACCCAGCGCTGCAAGCTGGCCTGAGCTGCTACCCGCAGAGCCACCGTTCGGGAGAGACTCCGGTTGGTCCAGGACAGCAGCTCAGGTCTTTTTTCTTCAGCTTTCAGCTGCTAGCGCGGCGCGCGACGAAAGAAGCCGATTGGGAAGAAGGTCGCAGGCTGCAATGCCTTGTTTGGGGGCAGTCTGGAGTGGTACAATAGAGAAAGGAGCGTCGGAGATACACTTTGCTGCGATCCCAGCCTGCCGCCTTGGCAGGAAAGGAAGGCCTTAAAAGCGACGCTCCTCCTGTTTTTCTTTTGGCCGGTGCCAGCACGTCGCCCGCCCTGGAGAGTAGATCAGGCCGCCATGCACAACTATGATCTGGCTCCTGAGCTAACTGCCACCTACATCGCTCAGGTATGGCAGAGGCTAGCGCCTCATGTGCGCCCAACGCTGTTGTTACCTGCTCCACGCCTTTCTGAGCTGGTCGGCTGCGATGTCTTGCTCGCCAGCGAGACCTTCCAGTACACGGGTAGCTTTAAGTTCCGCGCCGCTTATCAGCTGCTGACCAGTGTTCCTCAACGGCAGATTATCGCTGCCTCGTCGGGCAACTTTGGCCAGGCTGTGGCCTATGCTGCACGCTTGTTGGGGAAAGAGGCAACCATCGTCATGCCCTCGACAGCAGCCCGCGTCAAGATTGAGGCTGTTCAGGCTTATGGGGGACGGGTGGAGCTGACCGATGTGCGCCGCGTTAGCCGCCAGGAACGAGTGGCCCAGTTAGCCCGCGAGCAGCCGGAAGCTTTTGTGGCCCCGGCTTACGACGATTATCGCGTGGTGGCGGGTAACTCGACGCTTGGCCAGGAGATTCTGGGCACAGATCCTCCCGATGTCTTGCTGGTCCCGGTTGGCGGTGGGGGCCTGATCTCGGGGCAGATTATCGCTCGTGACTTCCTTGGCTGCCGGACGCGCATCGTTGGGGCAGAGCCGCTGTCTGCCAATGACGCGGCCCGTTCACTGCATAGCGGACGGCTGCTTGCCAACGCAACGGAGCCGGAGACGGTTGCCGACGGGGCACGCACGCTCTCTCTGGGGCAATTGAACTGGGAGATTATCCGCCGGGGAGCAGAAGAGATCATCGAGGTCCCTGACGAGGTCACGCTGGAAGCGCTACGCCTCCTTTTCCTCCTGGCCAATCTGAAGGCTGAGCCGACAGGGGCCTTGGCGCTTGGCGCCTTGCTGCTGCAGGCGGATCGCTTTCGGGGCCAGCGGGTCTGCTGCATTGTAAGCGGTGGCAACGTCGACCCGGCTCTCTACGTCCAGGCTCTAGCTGGAGGCTCGGCCCCGATTTGATGAAATTCGTTCCCCGCTGACCTGGCCTGTTCCTCCAGTACGCTCAGCCACCGTTCCCTGTCCACCCGTCATGGTCTAGTGCTTCAGCCGCAGCGCTGTAAGGGAAGGGACGTGACCGGCCTCCGCCCAGACTCGTTTCTCTTTTCTTGAGAGAGGCCAGGAAGACGGCAAGCAGAGATGGCCACCCGCCGCACCGGCCAGCTATGAAGGGGCCTGTAAACAGGCGATTGGACCGGCCAGGTTCCCTTCGAACTCCTCTCTCTCCCTCTCCTGACCTCCCTGGTAGGCGATGGGGCTGACCTGTGCGCTTCCTGGCTGGCTTGCCCTATTTTCAGTCAGAGAAGGAAGGAATTTCGGGGAGAACGATGCTCACGCACCAGCTCGCTGTCCCATCGGCGCGCCCTCGGCGCCTCGTTCGTCGTCGCCGCTTCGTTATGGAGTGGCTGGCCGTTGGACTTATCCTCGCGCTGGCCTTGACACTGCGCCTCCTACTGATTCGCTCACCCTGGCCCATCACGAACAGCGATGAGGCCAACATGGGCCTGGTGGCGCTGCACGTGGCCTACCAGGGCGACCACCCTATCTTCTTCTATGGCTTGCCCTATATGGGACCGGTCGAAGGCTACGTCGCGGCCCCCCTCTTCCGCCTCTTCGGTCCCTCGCTTTTCACCCTGCGGCTGGCCCTCCTGCCATTTGTCGCCGGCTTCTTGCTGAGCTGCTATGGCCTGGTGCGCCTCCTCTACGGGCGCACCTTTGCCTTCGCTACCCTGCTCCTCTTTAGCTTTGGTTCTGGCGACGTCCTCTTTCTGCAGCTGCGGGCGGTAGGGGAATATCCTGAGATGCTGATGTTCGCCCCCTTGATCCTGCTGCTTGCTACCTGGCTGGCTCGCTCTTACCGGGTCGATAGCGCTCAGAGCCGGGCATGGTCCTGGCGACGGCTGGCCAGCTATGTTCTGCTTGGGCTGAGCATCGGTCTGGCACTGTGGATTGACTTTTTGATCGGCCCGTTTGTGCTAGCGGCCCTGGCTCTGCTGTTGCTCTTCTGTTGGCGTGAGCTATGGGGGCGCTTCGGCCTGGGTTTGCTGCTGGGCATGATCATCGGTGCGGAGCCGCTACTGTACTATAACCTGACAGCCCCGCTGAGCCAGAACTCGCTGGCCGTCCTGCTTTCCATTCACCACGGGGGGGCAGATGAGCTGGCCATCCGGCATCTGAGCTGGCTCCATCAGCTCAGCGGCGCTCTCTTCATCGCTCTCCCCTGGGCCACCGGCTACCAGCCGCGCTGTCCCCTCACCGCCATTCCTCCCTGGGGTCTACCAACGCCAGCGGTCTGGCCTTGCGTCCTTGGGCAGATGGGCTGGGGGCTTGGCTATCTGCTGTTGGCTTTGCTGGCAGCTTTTCTCTGCCTGAGAGGCTTGAGTCGCTGGCGGTCTGATCTTTTCCCTCGCTGGTCGCGGGTGGTCCTGGTTGGTCGCCAGGGCCAGCAGCCGCCGATGCCAGGGGAGGGGGGAAGACAGGGAGATGAGGTGAAGCGCCAGGAAGTGGTAGGCCAGTGCGCGCAACTGGCCATCCTGGCCAGTGTAGGCCTGACACTTTTCCTCTACGCCCTTGCGCCGGTAGCTGCCGTCTCTCCTGAAACCACCTTCCGCTACCTGACCTGCGCTCTGCTGGCTCTACCAGTGCTGCTCTGGCCGCTGTGGAAGGGGAGTGCTCGCGCCCTGGGCCTGCAGCGGAAGCTGCACCAGGCCAGGGCCGGGCAGCAAGAGATCTCGCGCCCCAGCGCCAGCGCCCATGACCAGGGGGCCAGGATGGCCACGGCGCTTCCCTCGACGCTTCTCTTACTGCTGGTGGCTGTGACCTTTGTGACCGGAACTGTCCGCACCTTTGCGGCCGTTCCGGCTGCCCAGGCCGACTATCAGCGACGCCTGACCTTGATTCGCGAGCTAGAGGCCATCGGCGCCACGCGAGTCTATTCGGAATACTGGACCTGTAACTGGCTCGTCTTCCTAAGCCAGGAGCGGATCATTTGCAGCGTCCTCGATGCCGAGCTGCGCCCTGGCTTCAACCGCTACGGGCCGTATCGCCTGATCGTTGACAGGGCGCCGGCCCCGGCCTACGTCTTTCCCGTGGCCGATAACCTGCTGGATGCTGTCACCGGGCGCCAGCAGGCCCGCTTTTTTCAGCAGCATGTGCTCTCGTCTCCCGAAGCCAGGGCCACCTATCGCCTCTACCAGTTTCTCGGTTATCTTGTCTATCAAGCACGGCCTTCTGCGGCATCACCGTCTCCCCCGCCGACGGCCCGCGCCGCTGGCCCTTGAGGAGAAAGGCCAGCTCAATTGTGATCTCCGTCAATGCTCTCGTCAACCTGGCCGAGGTCGTCTCTCCGCGCTCAACCGCCTTCCAGGCCCTGACTGAAGAAGAACAGCCTGGGAACTTCATGACTGGCCCAAGCCCAAACCAAGCAGGTCCCGAAGCTCAGGAGGCAGGATAGATCGCCAGATTGGAATAGGCTACTACCACACCCTTGGGAGTATCGGGGAGATTCGAGACGTAGAGAGCAATCGAGCCACTCTTGTAGCTGCTATCGGTCACACTGTTGAGAGTCTGGCCGTTTACCGCGAGGGTCATCGTCGATCCCTTAGCGATAATCTGGACGTGATTGACCTGGCCAATCGGCTTGAGCGCTGTAGTCGACAGGTAGCCCACCAGCTTCTGATCATCGAGCGGCTCACCCGCCGAATCGACCATGCCCTTGAAGATGGCATAGGTTGAATCGCCATACATGGCGAAGCGGTAGTAGGTTGCCAGCTCTGTATTCTGGTTAGCCGAGGCCCGGATGTAGACGCCGAAGCCACTGTTCTCCTGCGTGCCCTTGGTGATAGCGACATCCACCTCTAGTCTGAAATCGTCAAAGGTCTTGCCAGGAACGAACTCTGGAAGGATACGATTATTATCCTCTTCCAGGACCAGTTGTCCGTTACCGAGCTTAACGGAATAGCGACCCGGCACGCTGGTCAAGTCCCATCCGTGATTATTATTGGCAAAATTGTCGCTGAACAGCGGCGTAGCAGTAGTAGTAGTACTGGTGCCCTGAGCTGGTGTTGGGGTTACGCTGCCCGTATTTCCCCCACCGCGGTGAGTGAGGGCAAAGACGCCCAGCCCTCCAAGCACCAGCACCAGAACAACCACTGCGATCAGGGCAATGAGGCCAAAGTTGGGCCCGCCGCGGGGTCGCTCGGGCATCTGAGGCTGGGAAGGAGGCAGCGGCGGCACCTGATAGCTCCCCACCTGCGGGTAGCTCGGGGGAGGGTAAGGAGTGCCTCCCTGCTCAGGGAACTGGTAGCTCGGCGGTGCCGGCGTCGCCGAGGGCGCCCCCCCATAGTAGCCCGGGGAAGATGGCGGTGGGGGCGTTGGCGCAGGAGTCGGCGATTGGCCCCATTGCGAGGGCGTCCCGCTTCCCGCATAAGGTTGACCATAGGTCGTCGGCGGATACCCTCCTGCTCCTCCCGACCCCCAGGGCACCCCCGGATTCGATGGCGCGGGCTGGCTGCTCGCCGGTGCGTTGTAGTAGCCACAGTTGCTGCAATAAACCTCGTTTGGCGCCAATGGCGTCCTACAGCGCTGACAGACCTGGTTTGCGGCCCCACCCTCATACGGAGGATACATTGAGGACATGAGACAGGACCCTCCACTCTTCTTGGTTGGCATACTCTAACATAGTCGGCTCACACTTATGGCTAGCCAGGTTTGAGTATCGCATATCGCCGTCTGAATGTCTACCAGTAATTTTTCACAAATGGCGGTATTTCACACGATCCACGCCCTTCAAACGCTCTGGCGCTCTCTAAGCAGCTCGTACAAGCGACAGGGATCGAGGGGCATCTCACGGATACGCAGGCCGAACGGAGCCAGCGCGTCGTCCAGGGCCGCGGCAAAGAGGGCCGCTACCGGGATCGTGCCGGCCTCACCGGCGCCCTTCACGCCCAGCGGGTTGAGCGGCGAGGGGGTCTCTACATGCTCCACCTGCAGCGGAGGGATCTCTTCAACGGTGGGCAGCAGGTAATCCATAAAGCTGCCATTCAGGAGCTGCCCCTCCTCATTGAAGACGAGCCGCTCGTAGAAAGCGCCACCGATCCCCTGAGCTACGCCCCCGTGGACCTGCCCCTCCACCACCAGCGGATTAATGACCCGCCCGCAATCGTGGACGGCCACATACTTCAGGATGGTGACCATCCCAGTGCGAGGGTCGACCTCCACAATGGCCCCATGCACTCCGCTGGCAAAGGTACCGCGCGGAGGGCTGTAGAAGGCCGTCGCCTCCAGGCCCGGTCCTCCGCGCTCCTCTGGCAGGGCCGGGCCTGGGCGCGGCCCCGCCAGCTGCATCTGCATCAACTTGCGCGCGTTCTCCCCATAAGAATAACGCAGCGGATTCGAGGCGATGGCCACCTGGCCCAGCGTCAGCGCGCGCTGGGGCGCATCGCGGACAAAGACCTTGCCATCGGCCAGCTCGATATCCTCTGGCGACGCCTCAAAGAGATCGGCGGCCACCTGCCTGGCCTTCTCACGAACCTTGACAGCCGCCAGATGGATGGCCGAGCCGGCCACCGTGGCTGCCCGACTGGCAAAGGTCCCAACACCCCAATAGAACGCCTGGGAGTCCCCAGTGGTCACCAGTACATCTCG
This sequence comes from Thermogemmatispora sp., assembly GCF_042408735.1. Classification (GTDB taxonomy): domain Bacteria; phylum Chloroflexota; class Ktedonobacteria; order Ktedonobacterales; family Ktedonobacteraceae; genus Thermogemmatispora. The sequence continues at coordinate 61,469 of NZ_JBHOQV010000131.1, read as the reverse complement.
CGGGTCAACGCCCAACTGATCGGCCACAATCTGGGCGAAGGTCGTCTGGTGAGCCTGACCCTGGGTTGTCACGCCTGTCGAGACATAGACGCGTCCGTCCGACTCTACCCGCACCTGCGCCCCCTCATAGGGGCCGATACCCGTGCCCTCAACGTAGCAAGCCACTCCCACCCCCAGATAACGCCCCCGCTCGCGCGCCTGTCGCTGCTCCTCCCGAAAGTGCTCGTATCCCAGAGCCTCCTTGAGGCGCTCCAGACCGGCCTGATAGTTGCCGCTGTCGTAGATGGTTGGCCCCCCATCCTGATAGACCAGACCCACATCCCAGGGGAATTCTTCGGGACGAATAAAGTTGCGGCTGCGCACCTCCAGTGGATCAAGTCCCAGTTCCGCCGCGATGCGGTCCATAATGCGCTCCATGACGAAGACCGCGTGGGGCCGGCCCGCGCCACGATAGGGACTGACCGGAACCTTATTGGTATAGAGCACCTTGAACTCGCTATAGTAATGTCGCAAGCGATAGGGGCCAGGCAGCGTACAGGCGGTGATAATGGGCACGATGATGCCGTAAGGCGTATAGGCCCCGGTGTCGTGCAAGAAGATGTCCCGCACGGCCAGCAGGGTGCCCTGGTCATCAAAGGCATACTCCACATCGTGGATCTGGCCACGCTCCTGGTTGGCCGAGAGAAAATGCTCGGCGCGATCCTCGATCCACTTCACCGGACGTCCGAGGCGCAGGGCTGCCAGAGGCGTCAGGATTTCTTCGGGGTAGAACATCATAATCTTCGTGCCGAAGCCTCCCCCCACATCGGGAGCCACCACACGCACCTTGTGCTCCGGCAGGTGAAACATGGCCGCCAGGCCATTGCGAATGGGAATCGGTCCCTGGGTCGACATCCAGCAAGTTAACATCCCCTCATGCCGGTCCCAGCGAGCGACAACCCCCCGACCCTCCATGGGCATGGCTGAGCCCCGTTCCATGACAAAGCGCTCGCGCAGCACGTGGGGAGCAGAGGCCAGGACCCCCTCCGGATCGCCAACGCGCTGCACCAGGTGAGCCGCCAGATTGCCGGGCACATCGGCGTGCACCAGGGGCGCCCCCTCAGCCACCGCCTGCTCCAGGGTGGCCACCACTGGCAGCGGCTCATAGTCCACATCGATCAGTTCCAGGGCATCTTCGGCCAGATAGCGATCCTCGGCCACCACAAAAGCCACGGCGGCCCCAGCATAGTGCACCTCATCGCGCGCCAACGGTAACTGCGTACGCGGCTGGGTCAGAGCCGGGTGCGGCACTAGCAGAGGCGATGGCTCCAGCAGCTCGCCCAGATCCTCCGCCGTCAAGACCAGATGCACACCGGGCAGGGCACGCGCCGCAGAGGCATCGATGCGCCTGATACGGGCGTGGGCATAGGGACTACGTAAGACGGCGGCATGTAGCATCTCTGGCAGATCGATGTCATCGACATACGTTCCTCGCCCCCGCAATAAGCGCGGGTCTTCGGAGCGCTGAACCGGAGCACCAAACCAGCGTGTCGTCATGGGCGCCTAGGCCTCCTCCCCTTGAGACTGAGAGCTGCGCAGATAGTGAGCGGCTAGCTTGACCGCCTCGACAATGTTTTGATAGCCAGTGCAGCGACAGAGGTTGCCAGCCAACCCCTGGCGAATCTGCCTCTCATCCGGGTCAGGATGCTCATGGAGAAAGGCATGAATTGACATGATAAAACCAGGAGTGCAGAATCCGCATTGAAGCGCGTGCTTTTCCTGAAAAGCCCGCTGGATCGGGTGCAGTTCCTCGGCGCTGCCAGCCAGCCCTTCGATAGTCGTCAAGGCCATGTTATCGACCTGGACAGCCAGGAGCAGGCAGGAGCGCACAGCCTCCCCATTGAGCAGGACCGTGCAGCAACCGCAGACACCGTGTTCGCACCCCACGTGAGTGCCGGTTAGATGCAGCTCATGGCGCAAGAAATCTGACAGGAGCATGCGCACCGGAATACGGCGCTGATAGAGACGGCCATTGACCGTCACCGTTAGGTTATACTCCTCACAGAACTGCGGAGGAGATCCAGGCTCTTCGAAGGCATACATAGGCAACAACCCCTTTCTCGTTGGCTAGCCAGGCTGTCAATCAGCCAGCAAGAGGCCTCTTGACCAGGTGCGCTGGCTGGACAGCAGTCGGACCGCTCGCAGCTCCGCTTGTTTCTCCTCTCAGCGGGAGCGTGCCCCTCACGGCCTGCGCGGGTGCTGCGCCTGCCCTGGAGCCAGAGGAGCGGCCTGCCGCGGTCCGCCGATCAAGCAAGCAATCGCTTCTGCCGCCCCCACGCAAAATGAATAGAACAGAAGAGGAATGGCCCCGTGAGGGGCCTGGAGCATGCAGGAAGACGCATTGCGGAGGCGGGCGGACGGGACAGCTTCATCTCAGGCCGGCCCGGGCTGTGCCGAGAGGCAGCGGGACCAGGCCAGGGGCAGCAGGCGCCGTGTCAGCTCGGCGACCAGCTCGCGGCGGTACTCGACAGTTGCATGGATATCCTGCATCTCTTCGCTTACCAGGGTGCGGGCCGTGGCCGCCGCCTCCTCCAACGTGGCGGCCTCCAGAGTGCTCCCGATCAGAAGCGACTCCACTGCCGTGGCGCGCCGCGGCGCTGGGGTCACCCCCAGATACGTCAGACGGGCCGAGCCGCAGCGTCCATCTGGTCCCGCCGTCAGCACCACGACGGCCCCCGCGAGCGCATAATCGCCAGAGCGGCGCGCGAACTCCGCGAAGGCCCAGCCGGCCGCTGGTGGGAGCCATGGGAAGCGCACCTCGGTCACCATCTCGTCGGGCCGCAGCTCGGTGGTCAGCGCGCCGAGGAAAAAGTCTTCCGCCGGCAGCAGGCGCTCGCCGTGGGCGCTCTGCGCTACGATGGTACCGTCCAGGCAGACCAGCAGAGCGGGCAGCTCGGCTGCCGGATCAGCATGGGCGATACTGCCCACCACAGTTCCCCGATTGCGAATCTGGAAGTGACCGATGTGGCGAATGACCTCGACCAGCAGCGGATGCCTCTGCTGCACCATGGGCGAACGTTCAACCTGCCGCTGACGGGTCAGAGCGCCAATCGCCAGATAGTCGCCCTCCTGTTCGAGATAGTGCAGCTCCGAAATATGGTTAATGTCCAGGACATAGGCCGGCCTGGCCAGCCGCATATTCAATAGCGGCAGCAGGCTCTGACCCCCCGCCAGAATCTTGGCCTCCTCAGCATAGTGGTCCAGCAGATCGAGTGCATCATCGAGGAGGCGCGGCGCGCAGTATTGAAAGCGTGGTGGTTTCATCGCTGCTTGCTCCGAGTGTCTTGATCGCTTCGCGCCCTCCTCTTCGGCTCCGGAGAGCGCCAACGACTTTCTCCCCCGCGTGCGGATCATTTTGCCCAGGCAGGTCAGGCTCCCCCGCTGGATCTCCGTCTCGCCTTCCCCTTCCCCGTCCGTCAGCGACTGGCCTGATTGGTCGGTGGGTGGGCCAGGGCTTCCATCAGTCAGCAAGGCCCCGCCAGCTTCGCCAACTCCAGGTCCCCAGCTCCAGCTTGCCCACTGGCCAGATGGCCCGACCAGGGCCTGGTCGAGTCCGCAGGCCACTTGAGCAACCAATCTGACGGGCGAGATATGTCCACGCCTTGCTTCCTGCACTGACCCGGCCTGGAAGGGTGAGGGAATAACCAAAAGAGTACCCCGATCGTTTGCCACTGTCAAGCCTCCAGGCGCCCCTGCCCCATCCCTGACTGCAGCCGCCAGACCGGCGAAGCACCTTTCTCTCATATTTTTCTGCTCTCTCTCCTTTCACTGCTTTTGCATATGTATATGTTTGCGAATCAGTACAATAGAATAAGAGAGTATTTACATTTACGTGGCGCGGCTGGTTGCTTAAGCATTAGAAAAAGGAGAACGAGTTGTGGACAGCGTTATCGTCTGTGTGCACGGAAGAAGCGAACAGTGGCACTTGAAGGACCAGGTCCTTGCCGACTTCCAGGGGGGCATCCTGGAGGGATTAGGCAGGCTTCCCGCCCCAGTGGCGATCGGGCGTGAGCGCATCCTGCTCGCCTTCTATGGCGACCTCTTTCTCCCGGATGCGGCCCTCACGGCTGGGGCTGGGGGGACAGCAGCTCAACGCCTGAATGCGCCAATGGCCTGGTCATGGTCAGGCGAAGCCGGCAGCTATCGGGGATCGACCGTCCAGAGTCTTCAACAGAGCGCACTGCGGAGAGGGCACACAGCGGTGGACCCCCTCTACCAGATCAATGTCGCGCGGGCCATTCTGCGTGAGGCCAGCCGGCGCGGCCTGGTCGAGAGCAGGGGTGGGGTCGGAACAGGAGAGCCAGGTCTGCATGCCCTTGCCCCTTATAGCGCTGGCGGTCTTGTCTGGCTGCACTCGCTGCTGGTGCACATTCTGCAGGGGTTGGAGCAGATCTTTGGGGCGCCGCGGGAGCTGCTGAGGCTTTTTGTCAGTGACGTCGATCTCTACCTGCACAACGCCGCGCTACGGACTCAGGTCATGGGGCGCCTGCTCGCCCTGCTCCGCCAGCAAGCGGGCCGTTCGATCATCGTCGTGGCCCACAGTCTGGGGACAGTTGTTGCCTACGACGTCCTCAACACCCATCGCGAGATTCCCATCACGGCCTTTATCACCCTGGGATCACCTTTAGGGCTTAGCCCTTTCATCTATCAGGAGCTACTGCCGCCGGTGCCGCCTGGGCAGAAGCATCCGTTCCCGTCGAACGTGGCCACCTGGCAGAACTTCTACGACCCGAACGACATTGTCGCCCTTGTTTCTGCCCTTGCTCCGCTCTTCCCGGGGCCGCCAGGGCAGGCAGTGATCTGTACACCGGTCCAAAACAACCCTGCCGATCCACATTCATTGACCGGTTACCTGATTCAGCGCGCGGTGGCCCAGGCCATCAACAACGCGCTCTTGAGCAAGACACCCCTCCCTTCAAAGCTCAAATGAGCTTTTGTTTGCGTTTCTGCGTTTCCTTTCCTTGTACCCCCTGGGGGGGACTGAGGGAACGGTCAGCCAGGCCGGCCCTCGGTCCCCTCCACGTCACTCGCCGGCAGGGTGCTTCAGAATGGCCGCGTTCTTGCGGGGAAAATGCCCAGGACAGGCTCGATGCTGGCGCCAGAGGAGCAGATAGCGTCCGTCGTCGAGGCCGGGCAGGGTGACTGGCAGCCGGGCTTCGAGCGTCAGGCCAAGCTGCTCGGCTGCGCGCAGGCCCTGGGCCAGTTCCTCCGGGCTGTCTCCCTTGCGCGGCAGCACCACGCTGCCACCCACGCGGCAATAGGGTGCGGCATACTCCAGGACAATGGGCAGGGCGGCCACGGCCCGCGCCGTCACCAGGTCGAAGGTCCCACGATAGGCCGGGGCATGACCCAGTTGCTCGGCTCGCCCGTGCAGGATCGTGACAGCTTCCAGCTCCAGGACCTGGCAGACATGGCGTAAAAAGGCCACCTTGCGAGCAGTGGCCTCCAACAAGGTGACCTCCCAGGTGGGACGCACGATCTTGAGCGGCAGCCCTGGGAAGCCCGCCCCACTGCCGATGTCGAGCAGGCGGCAGGCCGGCGGATCGACCGCCGTCAGAATCGCTAACGAATCGAGGAAGTGCCGTGTCAGCACTTCCTCGGGATCGACAATCGCGGTGAGATTCACCCGCTCGTTCCAACGCAGCAGCTCCTCACGATAGCGCAGGAAGCGGGCCAGGATCTGAGCAGCCCAGGCAGCCTGCGCGACCTGCGCAGCCGCCGGAGGAGCCTGCGCGCAGAGCTGCTTGACGAAGGCCTCTAGCGTCTGCTCTGCCTCACTCATCACGAGATCCGCTTGCGCTTGCTGTTGAGATAATCAATCAGCAGGTACTCGCCCAGATTGTTCTTATCGGCGTAGAAGGTCCGCCCGTGGTTGATCTCCGCCATCTGGTTGACAAAGCTTACCATCCAGCGGTCATCTTCGAGCATAAAGGTGTTGATGGTGATCCCCTCGCGCGTGCAGCGCTGAACCTCCAGCAGCGCCTGCTGCTCAGCCCAGGGATTGGGTGGATAGGCGAATTGCCAGCCTCCCAGTTCCTCCTCATACCAGACCGTCGGGCCGCCGTCGGTCACCAGGATGATCTGTTTGTTGACACCGCGATGGCGGGCCAGCAACTGGCGGGCCAGCATCAGTCCATGAGCCAGATTGGTCCCCTGGCTGTGGTCGTAGCGCCCGATCTCGATCAGCTCCTCCGGCTTGTATTCACGCGCCACAAATGAGAAGCCCACAATGTAGAGGTTGTCGCGCGGGAACTGAGAGCGGATCAGGCTCTCAAGGGCCACAGCCACCTTCTTGGCCGCCTGCTGGCAGCCGTTATAGATCATGCTCATGCTCATATCGAGCATCAGCACCGTCGATGACTGCGTCGTATACTCTGTCCGGTAGACCTCGAAGTCCTCTTGAGCGAGCCTGATCGGCGTGCCCGTGCCATTGCGGTAGACGGCATTCATGACCGTCCTTTGCAGGTCTAGCAGGAAGGGATCGCCGAACTCATAACGTTTGCTCTCGTCGGTGCGCTCGCCGCCGGGACCACGGAACGGACTGACGTGGCGTCCGAAGCCGTCGCGTTTGAGCTTTTCAAAGATGTCCTGCAGCGCCTTCTGGCCAATCTTACGGATGGCCCGCGCCGTCAGCTCCCAGCGGTTCCCCTTCCTTTGAATATAGCCTGCCTCCTCAAGGACCTTCATCAGGGCCTTCAGCTCCTCGAGAGAGCGGTACTCGTCGGAGCCGAGCAGCTCGCGCACCTTTTCGCTATCGATGGCCTCCAGATCGTCGAGGCGTCGGGCCTGCTGGAGTTGCTCCTCCAGTCCCTCCATCTGCTGCAGGCGACCCATCATGCGCAGGGCCTCGTTGAACGGCAGGGACTCGTTGCCGCGGAAGGGGAAGCGCATAGGGAACTCGTCCAAGGGGGCCAGGGCCTGCAGATTCTGAGCCAGCTCCATCAGGTCAACCCGGATGCGATCGTCGGCGATGAGCTGCTCCATGAGATTCTCCAGCTCCTGGCGCTGCTCCGGAGAGAGGTTTTCCAGCAGGGCTTGCATGGCCGCCATGCGCTGCTGCATCTGCTCGATTAAGTCGTCGAGCGTATTGACGCCCGGGAAGTAGTCCCCATACTTCTCCATAAAGGAATCGAAGTCTGGGTTGAGGCCCTGCTGCCGTTCGCGCAGCATGCGGTTCAGCTCGCGGATCATCTCGCGCAGGCGGGCCATATCCTCGGGGGTCATGCTCTGAAGCGACTGGCGCATGCCCTGGAAGAACTGCTGCATCATCTGCTGGCGCAGGCTCTCCAGGAGCTGATTGAACTTCTCTCGCGCCTCCTCCTCCATGAAATCGTACTCGGAGAGGGCCTTTATCTGGCCGGGCAGGTCGCGGGGCAGGTTCTCCAGGTACTGCTTTTTGCGCTGGGCGATGGTCTCAAGCATGCGACGCTTCTGCTCGGGCGTCAGCTCGTCGCTGCCGGCAGCCTCCTCGCCCTCGCCGGTAGGAGCCTGGGGGGAAGCCTGGGCTTCGTGCTGACGGGCCTGCTCGGTCTCGGCCAGCTCACGAGCCTCCTTGAGGCGACGCTCGATCCCCTCGCGCTCCAGCTCTTTAATCTCCTCCAGTTTCTGGCGCAGGTCATCCATGACGCCCGAGGCCATATTGTAGCGATTGAGTAGCTGGCTGCGCTGAGTGCGCAGCCGCTCGAGCAGTTCGCGCAGGCCGAGATTGCGCCGCCCATCGGGGAGCTGCAGCCCCTCCTGCATCAGGCGGCGCAGAGCCTGCTGCAGATCCCCCCGTTCCAGATAGTCATCCGCGAGGGCGCGCATGATATCATCGGCATCCAGGCCCTCGATCTCCTGGGTCCCGTCCCAGCGCGAGTAGCCGTAGCGGGTTCGAAAAAAGCGCTTCAACATGGGAAATCTCCCTCTCCTTCCCGCTGTACCCCAGCTTCCTTCAGTTGGTCGGAGGCCGCCGCCAGCGCGCTTTCCTGGCTCATGAGCTTGTTGGCGCACAGGAGAGCGGCGACCCAGGCCAGACCAGAACAAGGGAAGCCGCAGTGAGGCTCTTAGCGTCGATAACGGACCTTGCCACTCATCTCGTCCTTATTGAGGCGGCGATTGAGGTGGAGGCCCTCAAGGATGAACTCGACCGCCGAGGCGATGGTTGCGGGATGGCCGCGGGCCTGCAGCCTGTCGATAGCCTTGCTCAGCCCGCCAACGCGTGAGAGCTGATTGACGTACTCCATGGCCGGCAAATCGTCGCCGACCTGCACGCTCAGGCCGCGCTCAAAACCGGCCAGGAGCTGCTCAAACTCGCGCGGTTCAAAGTACTGACCAAAGACCTCTGCCACCGCTCCGTTGATCAGGCGCCCAACGACTCGCTCCTCTTTGACCTCCCCCACAGTATCTAGCTCGATCTTGCCGCTGGTAGAAGCAACGATCGCAGAAAGGTCGCTTACGCGCGGGGCCGCCACACGCTCGCCCAGCCGCAGGGCGCGGCGACAGGCATTGCTGACCACGTTCTCATAGTTCGTGATGGAAACGCGAACGCTGACGCCAGAGCGCTGGCTGATATCATTGCTGCGGCGAGCCAGATGGGTCACCGTGGCGATGATCTCCTTCATGAAGCGCGGTACCACGACCTCCAGCCCATCGGTGGGGAAGCGGGTGCTCTCCGCCTCCATAATCTGGATCTCGTGCTCGATATCGAGCGGATAGTGGGTCCGAATCTCGGAGCCGATGCGATCCTTGAGCGGCGTGATGATCCGCCCGCGGTTGGTATAGTCCTCGGGGTTGGCACTGGCCACAACGTAGACGTCAAGGGGGAGCCGAATCTTATACCCCCGGATCTGAACGTCACGCTCTTCCATGATATTGAGCAGACCAACCTGGATGCGTTCGGCCAGATCGGGCAGCTCGTTGATGCAGAAGATGCCGCGATTGGTGCGGGGGATCAGGCCATAGTGAATAGTCAGCTCGTCCGAGAGATAGCGCCCTTCGGCAACGCGCACGGGATCGACCTCACCGATAAGGTCGGAGATGGTGATATCGGGGGTGGCCAACTTCTCGCTGTAGCGGCGATCCCGCGGGAGCCAGGCAATTTCCACCTTGTCGCCCTGCTCAGCTACCTTGTCACGACAGGCCTTGCAGATGGGCGCAAAAGGATTATCGTTGATTTCACAGCCAGCAATGACCGGGATCTCCTCGTCGAGCAGATTCACCAGGCTACGCGCCATGCGCGTCTTGGCCTGCCCACGCTCGCCGAGAAAGATGATGTCCTGGCCGGAAAGGATCGCGTTCTCAATTTGGGGGATCACCGTGTCCTCATAGCCGATGATCCCAGGAAACAGCTCCTCTCCTTTACGGATCTTCTCGATGAGATTCTTGCGCATCTCTTCTTTAACGGAGAGGACCCTGTAGCCACTTTCACGCAGTTCTCCGATTGTGCGCGGTTGTGTTGTGATGGTCATTCCGCTCTAAGCTACCTTTCTCGGGGGTGGTTACGTGTGCGCTCTGCGCCTCCGGCGCGTTCGGTGCTCCGGCGCTCTGCCCTCTCCCTCGCACCTGCCCGGATCCGGCAAGGAGGCCTTTCGTTGAGCAGGTGTACCCTGGGCAATGACGAAAGGCGCCAGCCTGGCTCCGCTCCGCGCAGGAGCGTGGCCGCCGCGCCGCTAGGGGCAGCCGGTCCGCTGGGAGGCAGCCGCTGCGTTGCCGCCGCTGATGCTCTGCCTGTCTGACTGGCTCTGGCTGGCAACGGGCAGGAACCCGCTGGCGCGCCGTAGCGCTGGGCCGCGCTGGCCAGGCAGCTACGGGCCTGGGGTTCTCCAGACGCCCACTCACCAGGAAAACGTGTGGAACCTATCCTATTCTATCTTCTAGAGAAAGAAAGCGCAAGGGCAACGGCAGTAGACAGACCTCCCCACGGAAGCAGGGCATCTTGAGCAGCTTTTGAGCAGGCTCTGCCTTTTCTTGAGCCTTCCTTGAGGCAGCCGCTTCTATAATGAGGATAACGCTCACAGAGCGGTGCCGCGGGGTCCCCATTCACCTCCCTGCGTCCTTCCCGTCCCAGCGCCAGCCGGCAGCGGGACGACAGAGAAAGTGCGAAGGAGGAAGCGAGGAAAGAGGGGAGACAGCGGTCCCGCCTTGCAGAGAAGGAGGGAAGTCTCATGCTCGGCAATCAGTCAGCGCGAGCGGCGCTCGCTTCTGCTGAGGCCGATGTGCAAGAGGCTCCCACGGTTGCCCAGGAGAGCCACGGGCCGGGACTCAGGCGCGCGGTGGGGGTCTGGGGTTCCTATACCTGGGGCTATGCCGATGTGGGAGCCGATGTCTACGTGGCGCTGGGCATCGTCATGGCGGCGGCCCAGGGCGCAACGAACGTGGCCTTTCTATTCGCCGGCCTGGTCTATGTGATGGTCGGTCTGGCCTACACCGAGCTGGCCGCCGCCTACCCGATGGCCGGCGGCGGTCAGTTCTACGTGCTGCGCGGTCTGGGCGACTTCTGGGGCTTTGTGGCCGGCTGGGCCGTGCTGCTGGATTTCACAATCGATATCTCGCTCTTCGCCCTGGCTTCCGCTGGCTACATCAATTTCTTCTTGCCAGCTCTGAACGCGCGCGTCGATGTGCACCTGGCTGGCCTGACCCTGCCCGGTGTGCAACCGTGGCTGATTCTCGAAGCGACGATCTTCGTGGTTCTGTTGACCATCCTGAATATCATCGGGGTGCGCGAGTCCTCCCGCTTCAATGAGGTCCTGGGCGCCCTGGATGTGATCAGCGAGTCGACGATTCTCTTTTTCGGCTTTCTGTTCGCGTTTGACCCGCAGCTCTTGCTGCGACAGATGACTCAGTCCTGGCCTGACCCCTATCATCTGGCTTATGGGGCCTCGCTGGCGATCATCTCCTTCGTGGGCCTGGAGTCCATCAGTCAGGCGAGCCAGGAGACGATCCGGCCCGGCAAGGTGGTGCCACGCACCTCGCTCGCTCTGATTCTGACGGTACTCATCTACGCCCTGGCCTTCTCGAATCTGGGACTGGCCATGCTGCCCTGGCAATCTTTCGCCGAACATAACGGCGACCCGATCGCCTGGCTCGCCAGCCATATTCCTTTCCTCGGCCTGGTCGCCGGCCCCTACGTCGCCCTACTGGGGGCAACGCTGGTGCTGATCTCCTCAAACGCGGGCGTCTTCGGATCTTCGCGTATTACCTATTCTATGGCACGTTACGACCTGCTGCCACGCCAATTGGCGCGGGTGCATCCGAAGTTCCGCACGCCAGTGCGCACGCTGGTGGTCTTCTCTGGCTTTGCTCTGCTGGAGCTGTGGCTGGCCGGCCTTTCACCCAACGCCTACGATGTGCTGGGCAATATGTATGCCTTTGGCGCAGCGACGGCCTACATCCTGGTCTTCATCTCCCTGCTGGTGCTGCGCTTTGTTGATCCCTGGACACCGCGACCGTTTAAGGTGCCCTTGAACATCCGCTTCCGCGGGAAGGACGGAGAGAGCCGCTTGCTGCCGGTGGTGGGCATATTGGGCCTGCTGGGGATCAGTAGTATGCTAGTGATGGTGGTCCTGACGCACGCTATCGGACGGCTAGCCGGACCGGGCTGGCTGCTGCTGGGCCTGCTCATCTATGTCTGGCACCGCAAGCGTTCGGGCCTACCGGTCTTCGGGAGCGTGCCGCGCGACTGGCCCCAGGAGCAACTGGCCGTCTATGCCGATGCCGAGGAGTATGACCTGGTTGAGGAGCTGCAGGAGAATCTGGCTCGCAAACGCCATCTCTCTGGGGAGGAGCCACGCCCTCGCCCGACAACCCCTGCTGCTCGCGTGGTTGCCGTGCCGGTACCAGGTCCCCAGTCAGGTCCGCAACCGGGGAGCCGAGACAACGATCGCCGAAGCACACCAATCGCCCGCGAAGAGGACCAAAGGAGGGAGCTATGAGTAGGCGCCTCCGCGAGGAGCTTCAAGAGCAGGTTGAGTGCAATCAGCCTCTTGAGGAACACCCTGGAGGAAAAGGAACCAGCGCTACCTGGCGAGGACGCTATCGCCAGGTGGTGAGTGTTCTCATTATTCCTTTGGGAATGATCATTAGTCTGCGAGCGCTCTGGCTGGGCTGGCAGGCCTGGACGCTGATGCTCCTGGGCCTGGCCTTTGTGTCGCTGGGCCTGGTGCGCCTCCAGCTACTGCCACCCTGGCACCTGGCTCACGCCCGCCAACGCAAGGGAGGAGGACGATGATCTCGGCAGCGGCCACGAATCCGCTCTTGATTACTCCCGCCGGCGTGGCGATCGCTCTCCTGTTCGCGGCCTCGATCATCGGGGTGCTGGGCTGGATGTTGCATTTGCCCCAGGAGAGCGAGCTGAGCCGTACGGCCAGCCGAGCCGTGCGCTCACTCAATAAGATGACTCGTATCCTGGTGCCGCTCTTGCACTGCAGTGAAGAGAGCGATCGCGCGCTGGCCCTGGCCCTCCAAATGGCGCGCCACCGCAATGGGAACGTCTGGGCAGTGGCCGTCATTGAGGTGCCATTTATGCTACCTCTGGATGCTACCCTGGGGGAAGAGGAGGAGCGTGTCCAGTCTCTGGTAGAGCGAGCACACTCGGTGGCACGCCAGACTCCTTCCACTCTGACAGTACGAGTGCTGAAAGCGCGACAGGCCGGTCCGGCGATAGTCCAAGAGGCCGTGCAGAGCGCTGCCGACCTGATCATTGTAGCCAACTGCCCCGTGCGGGTGCGCGGCAGCTTGCAGCAGATCGACCCCGCGGTCGAGTATGTTCTCAAGCACGCACCTTGCGAGGTGCTGGTACTCAGTGGGGCACGCCTCCCCCTCCAACGCGGGCCAGAAGCAGAGCAGCTTATCTCGCTCCCCAAGGCTGGCAGGCCCTCCTCGACCGAAAGCACCAGCTCCGAGGGAGAAACTACTCAGGAGCTGAGCAGCACCAGAGGCTGAGTGTCCCTCTTCCACGCCAGCCTTCAATCCGCTATTAATATAAATGCATCTATCTAAAGATAGATGCATTTATATTAATATTTTTGCCTAAATGTGCTATAATTATACTAGTAGTTCTCTGCTCAGCAGGGGCTACAAGCTCTGGCAGATACCGCAAGCTAGCTGGGAATGCTGGAAAGGAGTGCTGTTGATGAAACGCTGGTTTCTTGCCTTGAGTGTTGCCCTGATGATGGTTGTCTCCTGCTGGCTGTTGTCGCCGGCTCAGGCCCAGGCCGCTGCCCAGGCCCACAAGCCAGCCGCGACGGCGCGGGCGCAGCTGCCTGTCCTGCGTTCGCGCTTCTACTATAACAGCCCCGATCAGCGCTACAGCTTCGGCTACAGCTTCGCTTTCGTGACCCGCAGCGACGAGTACTATCTGGACGCTGGGACGCATCAGTGGGTCTTTACTTCCTACAACTATCGCCCCGGCTATGCCATGATGCTGACCCTCTACCTCAACGATGTGCCTATTGGAACGGTCTGGCTGCCGGAGGCCGGAGGAACAGTGACTGTGACCGGCGGGGCCGGTTACTATTCCTTCCTGCTGCAAAAGGCCAACGATGGCTACTACGTGCAGGGAAGCGTCCAGAATTTCTGGCCCTTGATCTGGGTAAGCATCTAAAGAGGACTCTGCGGCCCTGAAGCTGAGCCGGCCCGGCCCCCTGGTTCCCCAGATGAGGGATCGCTCTCGGCCTGCCCACCTTGCAATCTGGCGACTTTCCCCTCGAACCACGCTTGCTGGCAGAAAAGAGGCTGCGCCCGGGATCGCTCTGACCAGGTCAGGCCTGGCCCGGGCGCCAGACAGGCGGGTCCTGCCTCAGACCGCGGTAAGCTGATGGCAGGCCAGCCCGCGCTGAACTCAGGCGATCTCAGTCCTGCTGCTGCCTTGCCTCGCCTACCCTTGATCAGGGAAAGGCAGGCCAAGCCGAAAGGTAGAGGGTCAGGGCTGCTGCCGAACGAGCAGACAGGGATTGAGGGAGCGCTGTTTCTGGGGATTGCACGAAGGCCGGCTCGGCTTCGCGACGGATGCGACTCTCCCAGGCCAGGGCTTGAGCCGTTGGCCTGCCTCTTGGGTCGCTTGCCGCGAGTCTGCCGGAAGCCCGTTGGTCAATGGCACAGCGGGGTGGGAAGAAAAACGCTTGTGGGGCGGCTTCGCGAGGCATAGGAGCAGCCGCCTGGGTTGAGCTTCATCGGCATATGGGCTGATCGGGCAGGAGCAGAGACTCAATCTCACGGGGCGCTCCTTCTCTCCCTGGGCCTGCCTCTCTACGCGACAAGGGCAGGCCCGACGCTGGGGACCCTGGCTTCGGCCAGGGGAGGAAGCCGCCTTCCTCCTGGCGCTCCGCACTGACACAGCCGTCTCTCTGGTGGTATCCTGCTCCTCATGCGGCCGACGGCACTGACCAGCGGGCAGCAACGCCTTCGCCTCACCTCGCGCGGGGGGAGCGGGTCCACCCAGCCAGGGCAGCTCGACTGTCCCGCGGTACGGGGCAGTGGGCTGCGGTCAACCCGCCCGCAAGCCCGGGCCGACCAGACTGCCGGCTGCGGGCAGGCCGCTGGCTTGAGCCGGGGGGCGTTGACTAGAGCTATCTACGCTCGGGGGTGCTGCTCCGTCTCGCTCCCTCTTTCCGGGCCTCACTCTGAAGCAGAAGCAGGTCCCCGCTCCTGAGACGGACCGTGTAGATCCTGGTCCGTTGCCCTCTTTTCCGTCTCTTCTTCAGCCGAAAAACGGTAGCCGACACCAGAAATGGTGAGGATAAAGCGAGGATGGGCCGGATCCGGCTCGATCTTCCGGCGTAGCTGCCCGATGTAGACGTGCAAGTAGTGAGCCTCTCCGCCATAGCCACTGCCCCAGACGCGCGTCAAGAGCATCTGGCGCGTCATGATCTTGCCCCGGTTCTGCACCAGGACTTTGAGTAGCTCGTATTCCGTTGGCGTGAGCTTGACTTCCTTGCCATTGAGCTGCACCAGCCGGCGCGCGAAGTCGATGCGCAGGGGGCCGGCCTCGAAGATAGCTGCTGTTCCTCCCTGCAGCGGTGCCGCATGGCGCAGGGCCACGCGGATGCGCGCCAACACCTCGTTCATGCCGAACGGCTTGGCGACGTAATCATCGGCCCCCAGATCAAGCGCCAGCACTTTATCGCGCTCGCTGTCCTTGACAGAGAGGACAATGATCGGCAGGTTTGAGTGGGCGCGTACGCGCTTGCAGACCTCCAGTCCGCTGATGCCTGGCAGGCCGAGATCGAGCAGCATGACATCGGGACGGAAGTGACCGAGTGCCTCCAGTGCCTCCTCGCCACTGCTGGCCGCATACACTTCGTAGCCGTAGGCGCTGAGACTGCGCTGGAGCGCGCGGACGATCTCGATTTCGTCGTCGACGACTAGAATGCGTGCCCCTCCTGTGTTCATGAAAGCGGTTGCTCCTCCTCCCTCTGCTCTCTCTGGCTCCTCTGGGCGGGACTATCCACCTCTGGCCCTTGGGACACCTGGTCCAATGCGGGAGCCTGGACGGAGCGGGACGCCGTGAGGGTGGGGTCCTGGGCCTCGGCGGTCTCGGCTGCCACGCCTGGCTGGTTGGCGAGCGGCAGAGTAAAGGCGAAGAGGGCGCCTCCGCCTTGACGGTTCTCGGCCCAGATGCGCCCCCCGTGGGCTTCAACAAGACCCTTGCAGACGGCCAGACCAAGGCCAGTGCCGCCAGCCCGCCCACCTCCCCCTCCCGCTCCTCCCCCACGTCTGACGCGGTAGAACTTGTCGAAGATGCGCTCCAGATCAGCAGGGGGAATGCCTGGCCCACGGTCGGCCACACTGACCTGCACATATCCATCCTGGCGCCTGGCCTCGATCTCAATCGGACTGCTGGCCGGGGTATGGCGCACAGCGTTCTCGATGAGATTGGTGAGCACCTGACAGAGCTGCAGGTAGTCGACCGGGACAGGCGGCAAATCTTCTTCAAGTTCAACCCGCACTTGCCGCTGTTGTAGCAGCGGCTGGAGTTGCAATAGAACATCGTGGATCAATTCGTCAAGAGGATACCACTCCTTCTCGGGCTTAAGAGCACCGCCCTCGATGCGAGACATGTCAAGCAGGTTTTCGACCAGGCGGTTAAGGCGGTCAGCCTCACGCTCGATGGTGAGGGCAAAGCTGCGCCGGCTCTCCTCGTCCCAGACGATGTCCTCCTGAAGCAGACTGCTGGCCGCCGCTTTGATGGAGGCCAGCGGAGTCCGCAAGTCGTGGGAGACGGAGGAGAGCAGGGCGGTGCGCAGAGCATCGGTCTGGCGCAACAGCTCTAGCTGCAGGCCCTCGCGCCTGAGACGGGCGCGCTCGATGATGGCCGCCGCCTGATCAAGAAAGGCTGCAAAGAAAGGCCCTTCCAGAACAGCCGTCGGCCCATTGAGACGCGGCTTCCAGATTCGGCTTCGGCCGACGTGCGGCCACTCGGCCTCTTCCATAAGGAGCAGGAGTACCCCCAGTACACGCTCGCCTGTCTTGAGAGGCAGCAGGCGAAGATAGCGCCGCCGGCGCCAGCCACGCAGCGAACTCTGCAGGGTGGCGCGCAGGCTCCGGGCATAAGGCCCGCGTCCCTCGAGGGGGACATCGTGTAGCTCGGCGGCCTGGCCGTGGGCCATGACCCAGGCCGCCGTCGCCTGCTCGTCAGACGAAAGCCGGAAACCCTCCCTCCCCGTCCGAGCACTGGCAAGCACTTCCAGCCTGCCCTGCTCCGCCGGCAAGAGGAGCGCACAGTCGTAGACACCCCAGGGAGCAAAGACCTGGACAACGGCCTGGGTGACAATGGCTAGCTGGCGCTGGAAGTCCTCCTCATGGTTGGCCGCCCGCACCAGATCGTAGAGAATGCGGGTCTCCCGTTCGCGGCGCCGGGCTTCGTCCGCTTGCCTGCGCAGGGCGTTGGTCATCTGCCCGGTGATGATGGCCGCGGTCAAAAAGACGAAGAGAGCCAGCCACTCTTCAAAACGATTGACGGTCAGGCTGTAGAGCGGCTGGACCAGGAAGTAGTCAAAAAAAAGGAAGGCCAGTACCGAGGTCAGCACTGCAGGATAGAGGCCACGCGTGCTGGCCAGCGCCAGAACTACGAGCAGATAGAGCAGAGAAATGTTGGGAATGCGCGGATAGAGTGCAAAGGCATAGATGATAGCTGTGACCACGGCAGCGGCGATCAACGCCAGTACAGTATCCACAAGCAGGCGTGGCCAGCTCCGCCGCGGTCGCTCTAGCAAAGGTAGAAAGCGGTCGCCTGGATGGCGTAGCTCCCTCATGATCGAGATACCCCTTTTCTCTCTGCCCGACGCGGGCCAGGCCACCGACGGGGCAGCCGAGCTGGTAGTAGCATACGGCCTCTGTTCCTCCCCAGGGTACAGGCCCAGGTTGAAGGCTGCCTGATGTTTCCCTTTATTATAATTCTTTGCTTGCTTTCCTGCTAAAAGACAAGGGCTGGTCCGTTGGACAGGCGCCAGACAGACAGGGCGCCAGAGCCTGTCAGAAGCCAGGATAGCCCTCAGCTCATCCCCTAGAGAGGAGAGGCTGGCGCGTTCCCTTTCTTAGAACTTCGAAGAGAAAGAGACAGGCCCGTTGGTCAGCCGGTAGCCTGGAGCATTCCCCCCATTGCAAGTGACAGGCAACCAGGCCAGTGAGGGAATGATGCCAGAGAAACGCAGGGCAGCAGCCATTGTCAACCAGTTGGAAATCTCCTCCTACTAAGGCAGGCAGACAGATTTTTCGATCTGTGTTATTCGAGCACATAATCATACGTAGCCAATCAATGGAGAATCCGCCGTGCTGACCTGGAGGACTATCTCCAACGTGGGGAAGTTCACGGGGATAAATAAGCAAGCAGTCCTGGAGGGAGTTCTGGTAGTGCCTGTCATGGGCGCCATCTTGCAAGCGCGGCACTCCCGATAGGAGGCCGAAGCTTATGGCCTCTGTCCTGTGATCGGTATACCAGAGGTGGGCTGGGGTGCTCACCAGAAAGGAGCCACTTCTCTGATGGCAGTCAATGGGACCAATGACCCAACACGTCCCTGTGCAGTCGGCAGTGCGCTTGTCTTGCTGAGCGACCCCCGCTGTTTCCTTCAGCGACGGGTAGACCACCGGCTCCCTGGAATTCTCCAGCGAACGGCGCCGGCCGGGGTTCTTCCCACTCACCAGCAAGCGTATCCTTGCACATCGAGAGGCAGTCTGGCAAGGCCCACGCATGCCCACGCTCTGGAGGACAGGGCGCAGCGTTGGCCGGGTCGACGCCCCAGGCAAGCATAGCCCGCAGACCTTCAGAAGTCTGACCCCGGAGGAATGGGAACGCGGAGCCACCGTGGCCGGAGGCGTAACTGCATCAATGATTAGAGCCTGGAGCATGGGCAGACCAGGCCCCTGGATGTTGCCCATGCTCCCCAACCCTCGGGAGCAAGAGATATGCAACTGGTCGAACAGCGCCTGATCGAACGGGGAGGTCCCCGTTACAAGCGCCTTGATGAGGTCGCCTTTGTGTCAAAGGGCCTGTGGAGTGCGGCCAACTGCCTGGTGCGGCAAACCTTCCTCATACAACACAGGCAACGATCTCGTGGGAAGAGCCATCGCCCGGTGTGGGTCTGGATGGGCCTGCTGCTCGTCCTGCTGAGTGGCTGTCGTATGAGCAATTCCAGCCTTTCCCAAAGCGGGGCTAGCCCGCAGAGCACCGGCAGCGGTCAGACAACAGCGCAACCGATGGGACCGGGGCAGCGGAGTGCCGGCTGCGGGCAACCAACCACTGTCCGGGGAACGACCCTTGTGGGTACGCTGGTTTCAGGCGGCGTGACTCGCAGCTACCGCCTCCATCTCCCTCCGGATTACCAGCCCGACCAGCCGCTACCGTTGGTGCTCAACTTCCACGGTCATGGGAGCAATGGCAAGCAGCAGGAGACCTACACAGGCTTCTCCTCGTTGGCGGACCGCGAGCGTTTCCTGGTGGCCTATCCCGATGGCCTCCTGGCTCCTGATGGCAAGACTGGCTGGAACGCCTATGGTCCTCATCCCACGCCCGTCGATGATGTGCACTTTACAAGCGACCTGCTTCAGACCCTGGAAGAGCACTGGTGCATTGATCTGCGAAGAATCTTCGCTACCGGCCTCTCGAACGGAGGAGGCTTAACGGCCCTGCTGGCCTGCCGCCTCTCTTCCCAGATCGCCGCCTTCGCTCCGGTCTCAGGGGCTTTCTACCCTCTGCCCGCTGGCTGCCATCCCCAGCGCAGCGTCCCCATTTTGGAGATTCACGGGACAGGCGACTTCATCGTTCCTTACGAAGGGAAGCCTGGCCTGGGCCTGCCCCCTATCAGGCAATGGCTGGAGGACTGGGCCAAACGCGATGCTTGTCAGCAAGGGCCGGTGGTCTTTCTGGTCCAGGGCGAGATCACCGGTGAAGAGTGGACCCGCTGCACGACGCCAGGGATTGTGGTCCATTATCGCCTCACCGGTGGCGGCCACACCTGGCCCGGCTCCCCTATTCCCTTGCCCTACTACGGGAAGACTATCCACACCTTCAACGCCACCCTCGCGATCTGGCAGTTCTTTGCCGCTCATCCGCTGCCAGCGTCACATGAGACCTGATTCTCTGTAGATGGCCCGAGAGGTCCAGGCTCCCTGCCAGCGATCCGCCTTCTCAGGCGCAACGAGAGCACAGACAGGCCAGGCAGGCATACAAGCGGCTCTCTCTCGAACGAAAGACTTTCAAGAGACTGGTGCCTGAGTGCCTGTCTGGCCGTTGCCAGGCCCGCTCATCCATCAGCCGTTGAGGGTTAGAACGGGTCGGGGTTCGTGCTTGACGGGATTGCCTGCTAGATGGTGCTGCCGCGCCCGCGGGAGAAGAGGCGCAGGAGAAAGATCAAGATGCAGGCCCCGATCAGGGCTACGACAAGGCTACCCCAGAAGCCGAAACTGGCCTCCGGCGCCACCAGATCCATGAGAAGCCCACCCAGGAAGGCCCCGATCAGACCAACGATGATGTCTCCAATGATACCGAAGCCGCCACCCTTGACCAGGAAGCCGGCCAGCGCACCCGCGATCAGACCGATGACGAGCCAGGCGATAATGCCACCAGGATTCAAGGTAGCAGCAAGCACAAGCGAAGCTACTGTCATGCCAGGTGTCCCTCCTTTGAATAGGACAAAAGAAGATCAGTATGTTCTGATGCTAATCTGTGCCAGATATACTGTTTTTCTGGATCATTTGGTGGCTGGCACAAATCGCACTCACCATCTCTAACACGGAGGAGGGATCAAAAAGGGATACAAGATACGGCTTCCACAGGCAACGAGTCAGACAAAGCTGCCTGGAAGCAGCTTCTCGGCAGCCAGGCCGGAGAGCAGCCATCCCCTGGCCTGGCTCGACAAGATGGTTGACGAGCAGAGAAGGGAGCGCTATACTCTGGAGCATGAATGGCAGCAGGCGGCATATCGTGACTCTGGTCCTGCTGAGCTGCATCGTGCTCGCGCTGGGGCCAAGCGCCTGCAGCCCGGGCTACAGCGGCACGGCCAAAATTGCTTTTGTGCGCGACGGCCAGCTGTGGACCATCTACCCCGATGGCAGTGGCGCCTACCAGGTTGCAGGCAACACGCCTCCTGTAGTGGGAGCGGGCTGGTCGCCCGATCACCATCTGCTGGTTTTTCGCACGCTGGATAGCGATTACGCTCAGAGTGCGGCGGGGCGTCATCTCAAGCCGGATCCTCTGACCGGGCTGGTGAGCGATCTTCCCGCCGGCCTGAACACGGTCGGCGTTGATGGCGGCTTCCCCATCCCGATCTTCTTCTCCAGCGCCTCCGTGCGCATCAGCGATGCCTGGTGGAACCCTGCCGGCAACCGTCTGCTGTACCGTCTCACCCTCAGTGGAAGCGCATCCTTCTTACGCTGGGAGCTGGCCCAGAACGACCAACCTGGCGGCATCGCCACGCGCACGCTTCCGGCCAGCCTGGCCATTCCCTCCCTGGGTGCCGGAGCTGGGGACATCCTCGGCATTGATGAGCGCGGCCTCTTCTCCCTTTCCGCTAGCGGCACAGGACAGCGCTGGCTCACCCGTGGCCTCCCTCCCGGCCATCCACTGCCAGCCACTCTGGAGCGTGTCCTCTGGCAGCCTCGACAGGCCCAGCCGGCTTTTCTGTACGCTGCCTCGGCTGAACCGAACGGCTCGGCGGCCAGGGTCGCTCTGCTTCTTCAGAGGCCGACAGG
Source organism: Thermogemmatispora sp. (assembly GCF_042408735.1). GTDB lineage: Bacteria > Chloroflexota > Ktedonobacteria > Ktedonobacterales > Ktedonobacteraceae > Thermogemmatispora. Next base: position 40,265 of record NZ_JBHOQV010000131.1, on the reverse strand, counting down.
AGAAGTACAGAGGCTGCTCACCTGTAGCTGCCAGCAATTTGCCTGGTCAAGCGATGGCCAGCATGTGCTGACGCGTACAGCCGATGGAAGCTATCTGGTCCTCAACCTCGATGGAAGCCTTCGCCTGACCATCCGCGCGGAGGCCGACAGCGTTCCTTACTGGTCCCCCGACGGGCGCTTTTTGCTGCTCGATGGGCGTCATACCCTCTGGCTGATCGACATCCAGACGGGGCGACAGCAGCTCCTCTTGAGCGATCGGACGCCTTTGGGACAGCTCAACCCCGCCAACAGTAAGCTGCCTGGCGTAGCAGCCCGCCTGCAGCCGGTGCCGGCCAGCCTCTGGGAGGCCGATAGCCGGGCCTTTGTCTTTCTCACGCGCGGGCGCCTCTGGTGGCAGGGAGGGAGCCTGCTTCGCGAAGGGAACGGCCTGTACCTGGTGACCCTGGGAGAGCACGGGCAGCCGCAGGCAGCCCCCCATCTCCTGGCCAGTGGCGCCATTACACAGGTAGGCTGGACCTATCAAGAGAGTACCGTCTCTTTTCTCTTCTAGATCCCGTTGCTATAATGGGCAGGTGGTTCACCTGCCTCCGGCAGCGTCGAAGCAGCAATCTCAAAAGGGAGAACAGCTATGACCGATGATCTCGAACAGGAAGACTTCGATCCTGAAGAGTACGACGATCTCGAAATGCTAGAGATCTTGGAGACGATCCGTGAGGACATGGAGGAGCTAGGGCTACGGACCCTTGATGAGGTCATTGAGCGGATCGAAGAACTGCACCGCAAGCTGGAAAACCAGCACAAGGAACTCTAAAGGGCGGGGGAGGCACACCCTGCGGGGCGATCCCTGGGGAATGCGCTCACGCTCTTGCTCCAGACCAGCGTTCGTTACGCACGCCAGGCCGCGACGGTTCACCCGGATCAGGACCCAGTCCGTGGCCTGGCCTGGTAGCCGGCATGGCTTCGAACAAGCACCGCCCAAAGCGGGCCGAGAGCCAGCCCTGTCATGCCCTTGCGACTCGGGAGACCTCCCTCACCGAGGCGCTCAAGAGAGCGGGAAGCGCTGGCAGAAGCGAGCAAAAGCGCTGGCCACCTGTCTGCGGGTTTCCTCGAGAGGACCGCTATTATCGATCACCTCGTCGACCAGCGGAAGGCGTTGCTCGACCGAGGGTTGGGCGCGCAGGCGAGCCAGAGCTTCTTCCTCACTGAGCTGGCTGCGCTCTATCAGGCGGCGCAGCTCCTCTTCCGGCGAACAGACGACCAGCCACTTGCTCTGGCAAAGGGCTGCTGTTCCTCCTTCCAAGAGCTTGACCGCATCGACAACGGCGATGCCGGAAGGGCTGACCCGGCTCAGCTCGGTGAGCAGGGCCACGCCAACCGCCGGATGGACAATAGCCTCCAGGCGGCGAAGGGCCTCGGGATCATGGAAGACGATGCTGCCCAGCTTCTGGCGATCGACGCGCCCTTCTGAGGTAAGAACCTCGGAGCCGAAGGTGTGAGCAATCTGGGCGGCGATAGGCTGACCCGGCTCATAGAGCGAGTGGACCAGCGCATCAGCATCGATGTAACGTTCTGCTCCCAGTTCCAGCAACAGCTTGCCTACGGTTGTCTTACCACAGGCGATATTGCCCGTGAGGCCAATGACTCGAGGCATAGGTAGCGATGCTCCTCTCGCGATGGGATCGGGGAGGCAAGCCTCGTCCAGGCTCCCTTGCGGCACAGCCCGGCGCGGCGCGATGGCCTGCCCGCGTCAGGCCCGGTCAGGGAAGAGCGTTAGCCCGATGGGCTTCCTGCCGCCCCTTCCAGCCACTGCCACCACCCTGCCAAAAGTACCGCCGTACACCATTTCTTTCCAGGCTGGCGAAATTTATCGTACAATAACTCCGCAATCTTTGCTATGTGCAGTAAGGAGCGTGCATGGGCAAACGCCTGGGCCTTCTGATCGGCATTAATCAGTACCAGGATAACAGCTTTCGACCACTTCGTTACGCCGAGATGGATGCCAGGGCCATCGCGCACTGGCTGGTCAATAGCCGGGGGGGGCGCTGGAACCCTTCCGATGTCCAACTGCTGCTTGGTCCCCAGGCCACACGGCAGCACATCGAGCAGTGGCTCACGCAGCTCTGTCTCCAGGCTGCGGGTCCCGATGATACGCTCTTTTTGTACTTTGCCGGGCATGCTTTCCTCGACGAGGGGCGCGCCGAAGGATACCTGGCCCTGGTGGATACGTTCTATCAGCAGCCCGCCAGTGGCCTGCACCTGGCAACGACCCTGCTGCCGCTGCTTGGGCGCAGCCCGGCGCGAGCTATTGTCTGTATTCTGGACTGCTTTCAGACAGGTCGTCTCTGGGGACAGCGCCGGAGCTCCCCTTTCGACTGCAAGCCCCTACCGGGTCCCGCCTTCCTCGCGGCCTTGCAGCAGCTACCCAATCGGTTTCTTCTCTGTTCCTGCCGCGGTAACGAGCTGGCGGCGGAGCAGGGAGAGCAAAACGTAGGCCTGCTGGCCCATCGACTCTTGCTGGGACTGTGCGGCGGAGCCGCCGACCCGACCAGCGGCCAAATCATCTTTCAGCGCCTCTCGCTCTACCTACAGCAGAGCCTGGGGGAGCAACAGCGTCCGCAGCTCTTTGGTCAGGGCCTGGGGCCACTGGTCCTGGTAGGAGAGGGGAATCCCGAGACATCCGCGCCAGCAATAGCCAGGGCCGGCAACGGCGCCGGGGGAGAAGCCAGGCCATCCGGGCTACACCAGGTGCCGCCCGTCCCGGGACGAGCCGCACAGGCCCTCCCACAGACAGGGCAGTTGCTGCAGCCGACGCAGGCCCCCATTGGCATCGCTCAGCTCTCCCCTCAGCAGCCAGCCTCGGCGATGGCCTCACCCACAGCGGAACAGCAGGCAGCTCTTTTGCTGCAGCAGGCCCGCGCTCTGCTCCAGCAGCAGCGGCCCGCCGACGCCCTTAACCTTCTAGAGCAGGTGCTGCAGCTCGCACCGACCAATGCGGCGGCCCTCCTTCTCAAAGGCCAGCTACTGGGCACGGCGGGGCGCTTCGCCGAGGCACTTCAGGCGATCGAGCTTGTGCTGCATCAGGAGCCGGGCAATGCCCTGGCCTGGAGCACACGCGCGGCTCTCCTGGCCAACCTGGGACAGTTCGAGGCGGCCCTCCAGGCCGTTGAGCGCTCGCTAGCCCTCGACCCTCACAATGCCGAGACGCAGACGATCAAGTCGGCCATCCTCGTCAAGATGGCTGTGACCCAAACTCCCGCAGGACCAGCCGCCGCCGGCCCTGCCCTTGCCAACTCCAGTTCCAACCAGGCCACTGCAGGTGGGACCGAGATGGCGGCAACTGATGGCGCTCCCCACGGCGGCCAAAGGAGGCGCCGCCCGGCACGAGCTTTACTGATCAGCCTGGCACTGCAGGTGGTCGGTCTGGCCCTGGGATTGCTGGGGGCCTGGCTGGCAATCAAACATCCGGGAGCACCCAGCGTCTTGCCTCTGACCATCGAGGGCCTGGGCCTGGCCTTGCTCTGCGTCAACGCCCTCTCCGGCTGCTATTTCGACGGCTTCTGGCGTTTCCTCCCAATCCCCTTCACCAGCCTGTTGACAGCTCTGTTGCCGGCCTATCTGCTCTTGACTCAGAGCGGACGCATGCGGCTGGTGGCGCTGGTCACGGCCAATCCGCGGGGCTTTACAGCAGCCCTTTTTAGCCTGCTCTGGGCCGGACTGGTGGCCGTTTTGCCTCTCTTGCTGGCCCTGATCGGGCTGCTGAGTGGCTGGCTGCGCGGAGCACGCCGTCGCTGATCCCAGCAAGGGGGCGGCGTCTGCTTCACGCAGGCCCTCCAGGGCGAGCACCAGCTAGCTGGGGGTGCCGGCCTGATCCGTGGTCTCGGCAGCCGCCAGCCGTTCCCACTCGGTCAGCAGCTGCTCCAGCTCCACTTTAGCCGCCTCATAGTCAGCGGTCAGTCGCTGAAGTGCTGCCAGATCTCCCCCGCTGGCTGCCGCATTGAGAGCCTCCTCGAGCTGGCGGACCTGCTGCTCACGCTCCTCGACCTCCTGCTCAACCTCTGCCAGGCTGCGTGAACGCGGCTGCCCACCCCGACGGTTGCGCCGCTCCCGTCCAGGGCGCCGTCCGTCGTGGTTCGCCCCGGTCTCCGTGCTGGCCGCTCCTGGACTCGGTGTTTCCGAAGCGACATGTTCGCCGGCCCTCTTGGGCCCCAGACCTGCGGCCCGCCCTGGCTCGCGCTGAAGCTGAGCGCGATAATCGCTATAATTGCCCTCATAGGAGAGCAACTTCCCCTCAGCGACTACCCAGACCCTGCTGGCCAGCCGATCGATAAAGTAACGATCATGCGAGACAAAGAGCAGGGTACCACTGAAGGTGGCCAGGATCTCCTCCAGAAACTGACGAGACGGAAGATCAAGATGATTGGTCGGCTCGTCAAGCACCAGAAAGTTCGGTCCCTGCAGGGTTAGTTTCGCCAGCACCACCCGGCTGCGTTCTCCTCCGCTGAGGCTGCCGACAGGCTTGAAGACATCGTCGCCCTCGAACAGGAAGCGGGCCAGTAAAGCACGCGCGCTTTCCTCGCTCAAGGCCGCCACCTCACGGATCTCATCCAGAACCGTCCGCTGGGGATCCAGGTCCTCATGGGTCTGGGAGTAGTAGCCAATGTGGACGTTGTGGCCGAGAAGGACTTTGCCCTGTAGCGGCGGTACCTGGCCAATAAGGGTACGCAGCAGCGAGGTCTTGCCGGCCCCGTTCGGACCGAGCAGGCCGATGCGCTCGCCGCGGATGATCTCCAGATCGGGCACCTGCAGCAGCACACGAGGATCGCGGCCTGGCTGGCGATACCCAACTACCAGCCCGCGCGTAGAGAGGACCGTCCGCCCACTGTCCTGGGCTGGCTTCAGCTCGAAACGCAGCTCCTGGAAGTCTTGGGGGCGATCGAGACGCTCCAGTCGGCTGAGGAGCTTCTCACGCCCTCGTGCCTGACGGCTGCGCTGGCCAGCCTTATAGCGGCGGATAAACTCCTCAGTCCGCAGAATGAACTCCTGCTGCTCTTCATACTCCTGCAAGCGGCGTTGAAAGCGCTCGGCACGTAGCTGAAGATACTTGCTATAGTTGCCAGGGTACTCCTCGAGGCGCCCGAAAGCCAGTTCCAGAATGCGAGTGACCACCTTATCGAGGAAGTACCGATCGTGCTCGACGACCACCAGGGCCCCTTTCCACTCCTGTAGATAGCTCTCCAGCCATTCGAGAGCCTCCAGATCAAGATGGTTGGTCGGCTCGTCGAGCAGGAGCAGGTCTGGCTCCTGAAGCAGGAGCCGGGCCAGGGCCGCGCGTCGCTGCTGGCCGCCGCTGAGCTGAGCAATGGGCAGATCCTGCAGCTCGCGACTGAAGCCCAGGCCATCCAGCACCTGCTGCACACGCTGCTCGTAGGTATAGCCACCGGCGTGCTCGAAGCGCAGCTGGAGGTCCGCGTAGCGCTGGAGCAGCCGTTCGCGCTCACGGGCCTCCCCACGCTCACTGGCAGCCGCAATGGCGACAGCCAGCTCCTGCAGCTCCTGTTCCCAGGAGCGCAGATAGTCGAAGACGGCCAGCAGCTCCTCGCGTAGGGTGCGTTCTGGCTGCAGGTCCAGCGTCTGGGAGAGATAGCCGACGCGAGTTCCGCGAGCGAGCAGGATAGTACCCTCATCGGGCTCCTGGCAGCCAGCCAGGAGCTTAAGCAGGGTTGACTTCCCGGCCCCGTTGGGACCGACCAGTCCAATGCGATCGCGCTCGTTGATCTGAAAAGAGACTCCGGCAAAGAGGCGCTCTGCGCCGAAGACTTTCCCGAGACTATTGACGCTAATCAGCGGCATAGGGCAGTGCAGTCGCTTCTATCTGACTGAGTGCGTGAGCGTGAGTGCATGCGTGAGTGCGTACCGGTGACCACTGTAAGCCAGCCGAGCCTGGGCTGCCTCCACCGTGGAAAGGGGCAGCCGCCCGGCGGGGAGGAGCAAGATCAGCTATTCTGTCTGTCTGGCTGGCTGGTCCGGTCTGCTCTATTGGGATATGGAGGCTGGCGGTACGATCCTGCCGGAGAGAACGGACGTTGCCTTCGGCAGGCCCAACGGGCTACAGCTCCCCCGAGACGCGCTATTCCGTCTTCCAGATCGGCAGGCAGAGACAGGGTACCATAAAAGCTAGCCGGTTGCAAGCGCTTGCAGCCCTTTCCCTCGCCCCAGGCAGGCTCGCCAGGCCGGTGAGTGAGTATGAGTCAGTGGGGGGAAAGGAGCGATCGCTTGCCACAAGAGGGTAAGACGGTAGCCAGAGAGGCTCTCTGACGATCCTGCCTGCAAGAGAGAGCGGCTGACCGAGCGTCTGCCAGCCTCCGCTAGCTAACGCGCAGAGGATCAGGCAGAGAGGCTGCAGCCAGCCGCCTATGGGAGAGAAGATTGCCCGTTAGTGAGCGATGCCACCTGTCCTCGGCCTATCTTTCAACTCCTCCCTCCGTCCTCCTCCCCATGTTCCTCCCTCAGATCCTCGCTTCCACCCCACATCGGCAGCTTTTTCGCCTTATACAGCCAGACCACCCTATCCACCTTTGCCACCCTGGTCCTGCCGTCCCCCTCGACCTCCCTACCACCCTGCCTCCCCCGTAACGACCTGCCTCCACCCCCTTCCTTCTCCTCTCCTGGTCCATCTCGGCCTCCCTCACCACTTACCCATCGTATCCAAAGATGCATTTGCTTGTATAAGGCACGGGCAACCATCTACGTCAGAAAGTATAGCCTGCAACCATGAACTCTGCATGAATTACTCGTGCAGTTCCATGAATATCTGTTCATATATTGGGGTCTGTGTGGGCCAAAAGACCCCGTTTCGATGACAGTTTTTTCATTGTGAGGGAGAGGAAGAGGCAGGCGATGGGGCGGCCTCCTTTCTCTGGTTGCCAGGTCGCTCCCCTGCCTTCTTGTTCCAGGGGTATGGTATACTGTGCTCAAGCGAGAGGCCTATCTTATCCTCCTACCACCCAACTCTTCGTCGCAAGGAAGGATGTCGTCACGTGGTCAAAGAGCAGTCTCTTGACAACCTCTGGCTAGCCCAGGCCCTGTTCGATCTGAACGGAGTCCAGTTCGGGAACTTCACCGTCAGCGAGTCAGCGGTGAGTTCCCCTGTGTTCGTTAACCCCAAGGTGCTCATCAGCAATCCCCTGGCTTTGCGCGTGGCCAGCAAGCTCATGCAGCAAGAGATCAGTCTCGCCCAGTCGCTGCGGCGTCCGCGCGTTCATCCGTTCAACGTCGTGGCCGGCGTGCCGGTTGGTGGCTTGCTTCTGGCTACGGCCTATTCGTTGGAGACGAACACGCCGCTGATTTATGCGCGTATCCGACCCGAGGGGACTGGCCAGCGAGGCATCGAGGGTCGCTACACGCCGGGAGATACGGCTCTGATCATCGACGATCTGATCACGCGCGGAGGCAGCGTGTTGGAGACAGCAGCCCTGCTTGAAGAGCACGGCCTCAAGGTCAAGGACGTCATTGTTCTGATCGACCGCGAGCACGGGGCCACGGAGCGCCTTCGTCAGCACGGCTATAATCTGATCAGCATCCTCAAGCTCGATGTGATGCTCAATCACTATATGTCGCGGGGCCTGATCTCGGAAGAGACCTACCGCGTGTGTTCGGAGTACCTCCAGAGCAAGCGAGCAGAGCTGCGGCAACCATAGCGGCTAGAGGGCTGGCTGGTCGCCAGGCAGGGCGGGCCGCGACGTGATGGGATCCGGTTCGGCCCGACCGGCCCGAGCCAGGTGCACTCGTCATAAGATGAGGCAAAAGCGGCAAGGCGAAAGGGACAGAAGAGGCCAGAGGCTCACATTGGCTGTGCAGGCCGTGGCCTCTTCTCTGTTTCAGCGACCGGTTGTCCGCCCACCAGGGCTGGCAGGCGGACCGTTGAGTCGGCGCCCCACTGTGCCCCGCCCGTTCAGCTTTGGGGATAAGGAGCCGTGGGCGTGGGTCGCGGCCCATCCTGGGGCGTGGGAGCGGTCCGGCTCTCGCGAGCAGCGTGCAGGGTCTTGAGCAGCGGCTCAATCAGATCTAGCGGCAGCGGGAAGATGATGGTTGAGTTCTTCTCTACAGCGATCTCGGTGAGCGTCTGCAGGTAACGTAGCTGCAGGGCGCCAGGCTCGGAGGCGATGATGTTGGCCGCCTGGGAGAGTTGCGTGGCGGCCTGTAGCTCGCCTTCGGCGTGAATGATCTTGGCGCGCTTCTCGCGTTCCGCTTCCGCCTGCTTGGCCATGGCGCGCTGCATGGTGGCCGGCAGCTCGACGTCTTTGATCTCTACCGCCGTCACTTTGACGCCCCAACGCTCCGTGAATTCATCGATGATGGCCTGCAGTTCACGATTGATCTTGTTACGCTGAGCGAGCAGCTCATCTAGCTCTGACTGACCCAGGACGTTGCGCAGGGTGGTCTGACCGATCTGCGTGGTGGCCTGCAGGTAGTTCATGACGTTAACGACGGCGGCCTCGGGGTTGACCACGTAGAAGTAGATGACGGCGGTCACTTTGACGGTGACGTTATCGCGGGTGATGACCTCCTGCGGTGGCACGGTCAGGGTCACGATGCGCAGGTCGACTCTGAGGAGGCGCGCGATCACTGGGGGGATCCAGCACAGACCAGGGCCGCGCGTGCCGCGCAGGTTACCCAGGACGAAGAGGACGCCGCGCTCATACTGCTGGATGACGCGCAGTCCAGAAAGCAGAATGAGCACCACGATTAGGGCAATAACAACGATGGCGCTTATAGCGACAGGCTCTCCCATTGGGAATCCTCCTTTGCTGAGGGTGGGACTGTTGGTGTGCCATCGGCTCCACCTCCCGACGATTGGTCAGGCCGGACATAGAGGCGGAGGCCCTCGATGGCCACAATGATGACTTCGCAGCCCTCATCGAGGGCTGTATAGGGTTCAACCAGACTAGCCGCCCAGTTTTCGCCACAGTAATTGACTCTGCCGCTTGGGGTCAGCGGTGTCAGAGTGATGGCCCGGGCCCCGATCATGCCTTCGGTCCCGGAGGGGCGGCGCTGGCGCTGGGCGCGCACGACTATACTCACCAGGGCCAGGCTGAGCAGACCGACGACCGCTGCCATGAGATAGACGATCCAGGGGTTGACACCTGGACCATGTTCCGCCTGATTGCTGTTGAAGAAGAGCAGGGAGCCAACTACCAGGGAGATCACCGCTCCCACCGTCAATACGCCGTGCGAAGGCAGGCGGACGTCCAGCACCAGTAAAACCAGGGCCAGGCCCATGAGCAGCAGACCGGTCCAGTTGGGAGAGAGTGAACCCGCCCCCAGCAGGAAGAGCAGCAGGGCGATGCCGCCGACAACGCCCGGCACAATGGCCCCGGGGTGGGAAATCTCCAGGTAGATGCCGATCAGAGCCACGATAAAGAGGAGAAAAACGACGTTGGGGTCGAGGAGAAAGCTATAGAGGGCCTCAAAGAGGCCGGGGGTGAGGGTGGTGAGGGCCGCTCCGGCAGTATGCAGGACCAGGCTGTGACCGGAGGAGAGAACGACGCTGCGCCCGTCGACACGCTGAAGTAATTCAGAGAGCGAGCGGGCTCCCAGGTCGACAATGTGCTCGCGCAGGGCAGTCTGATCATCGTAGGAAGCGGCATCTGTGACCATCCTGGCGGCCAAAGCGGCGTTGCGCCCGTAGCGGTTCTGAGTGCCAGTGATTTGTGCAACAAGGTCATTCTCGATCTTTTTGAGGAGGGTCGAGTCGAGATTGCTGCCAGTGCTGCTCACGGGGCTAGCGGCTCCGATGCGCGTGGTCGGCGCCATAGCGGCGATCGGCGCTGAGAGAGCGACAAAGGCCCCGGCCGAGGCGGCGCGGGCGCCAGGCGGGTAGACGTAGGTGATGATGGGGACAGCACTGGCCAGCTCGGCCTGGGTGATCTGCTTCATGGAATCCAGGTCACCGCCAGGCGTGTCGATGACGATCACAAGGGCCTCTGCCCCGTCGCTGGCCGCAGTGGCTATGGCCTGCTGGAGGAAGCGCGCTGTGCCCGGGTTGATGTCGCTGTTGAGGTTGGCTACGTCGACATGCGGGGAGGCAGCCCAGGCGGGCTGCGCGCCCAGGTGGCCAATTCCCGCCCAGGCCAGCAAAGCCATAATCACGGGGATAACCCCGAGCGTCAAGGCCCGCACGCCGTTTGGCACTCGTCGATGGTGGCGCATGTCCATAGCTTCTGTCCTTTGTGATGGGAGGCGGCAGCCAGAGACCGCCACCTTGTGCTGTTTGTTTGCTTGCTTGCTGTTGACTTGACCGCAGATGAAGTATGTGCCTGTCTGCCTTGCTCCTTCCGGCTCCCAGCCTTCTCCATCCAGCAACGGGCCTCCAGCCCGGCCAGCCTGGCCTGGGGTGAAACGCGCCGGTCATCACTCTCGTTCAGCTCTGCTCTGCCCTCTTTTCCTTCTCCCTTCTTCTGATCGAGGCTGGCCCGCTTCTGTCGTGCTCGCCTCGAGCTGGTTCGGGGTATTGCTTATTGCTATACGAGATGATAGCGCAAATTCCTCGGCGCGTCAATGTGCTGGCTTCGCCTGGTTTAGCTGCGGGAGGGGGCGGACAGGGAGGTGAGAAAGCGGCGGGCGGGCAGACAGACAGGGTCGGCCAGCCAGTCTGAAAGTCGGGATCTCAAGCGGGAGAGACTGACTGATTAGCTGGCTGGCCGACCGCGTGATCACCTGTCTCCAGCTCCCGTGAGAGGCTTGCCCGCAGCCTCATTGGCTCTGACGTCAGGGCTGGGTGGCAGCAGCCCACTGCCCCGAGAGGCAGCAAAGCGGTTCCGAGGGTTTGTGCCCCTATTGATGTCGGCGTATTCCTGGTTAGAGGCCACAGGACGGACAGGACAGGCGGCGGTGAGCTGACGCCGCGCTGCCACATCCACACGCAGCAGGACCCGCCCAGGGACGGATGTGCTCCCGCCTCGGCGGGAGTTCAGGGCAGCAGCCGTTTGGCCGTCGTCTGGGCGACGGTTTGCGCCCGGTGCCGCTGCCAGCGGCCGAGCCGTTTGAGTGGCTGTCGGACACTGCTTCGATCAAGGGGAGGCCCTCTTCTGAGCGGTGGCAGCCTGGGCCTGGGCAATGATGCCCAGGCCCCCTGCGGCCTTGATCCCCTCCTGCTCGCCTCGGAGGCCGCCCATACCTCCCTCTCGCCAGCCGCCACGCTGCCCGGACTGAACAGTCAGGCCGTCATGCCCGCCCCGCTTGCCAGCGCCGGTTCAGCTCGGCTTCCACCGGCTTTCCCCTCCCCATTCACCGAAAAGATCCAGGCGCGGGAAACACCACTGCTGACTGGCCGCCAGCACCGGCATCATCGTTGCTGGTCTCATCGATCCACTCACTGACTCGTCTCGCCACCGTCGCGCGCCGCTACGGCCTCTGGTTCCACGTCGAGGCCGGCCTAGGACTGGCTGGCTGCCTGGCTGTCCTTGTTCCGGAGGGCAGACAAGACCTCGAAGAGCTTCTGATTATCGGGCAGGTCGGAGGGAGTGGCGGTGACCTCAATGTGGCGAATGATGCCCTCTTTGTCGATCACGATGACGGCACGCTCCGACATGCCGGCTGGATGACGCACGCCATAGAGGTCCACCACGGCCCCCTGGGGATAGAAGTCGGAGAGCAGCGGGAAAGAGGTGCGCATCGCCTGCGACCAGGCGTCCAGGGCATAGACGCTGTCCATGCTGATGGCCACCACCTCGGTGTCGGCGCAGCGAAAGCGCTCAAGCTCGCGCTCGTAGGAAGGAAGTTGGGCTGAGCAGACGCGGCTAAAGGCAAAGGGGACAAAAGCCAATACGATGTTCTTCTTACCGCGGAAGTCGGCAAGATGCCAATCCTCGCGGACATGGCTCTTGAGGGTGAAATCGGGCGCAACGTCGCCGATCTTGAGGGTCTTGGTGTAGGAACGGGCGGACTCAGCCATGAGTATCGGGTCCTCCTCTTGCAAAGCAGTATTCGATTGATGGTTGAGCTTCTGATCGAAGTAGGGCCGAGACGGCGATCGGGTTGAGTCGCCATGTGGTGGCGGCCCTGCCCGCTTGACAGAGCAGAGCCAGTGCTCTATCCTTTGGGCGAGCTGCCTTTCCCTATGAGGCTGCTCTTCTCCCGCCAGGCCTGCTCAGCGCAGCCGACTGGGGGCAGAGCCTGGGCGCCCGATGACAGCAAGCTCAGATGCCTCAGGATCTGGGCTGTGGCATGTTCATCTGGCTGCCGGGGCCAGCGCGACAGGAGCGCGAGCGCCTGCTGCTCCGCCTGGCTGGCTCCTCTGCTCGAGGAGGATCAGGCAGTGCATCGCTCACGACGCCAGGAAGCAGGCCACCCAGCCAGACGCTTCCTTTCTTATCTTTCTTACGCTGTTCCGAATTGTAGCCCTGGTGAGGAAGGTATGTCAAATGCGCGCGGCAGTTCAGGAGGACTGCTTCGATCATTTACCGCTGGCTCCCTGCTCGTTTCGGGGGCACAAGGAGCCAGGCGCGGGCTAGAGCGTCTGGTTGATCCCAGCGGGGGAGCACTCTCCTTTCTGCCTCTGGTGCTGGCTCTGCTGGTGATGCTGGCGCTTTCCTCCTGGCAGATGGTCTGGTCAACTTCTGATGTGACACGCTATGAGTGCTATGCACTGGCCTTCTGGTTCGGTGGTCAGGCTCATGCGCTGGCTCCCCAAATCGATTGCTCGTTTTTGCCCGCACAGGAACACCTGCAGCCTTTGCATGCCTTGCCCATCGAGTACCCCCCGCTGACACTTGCGATCTTTACTCCTGGTCTACTCGTACCTTCGCCCTACTATCCTCTGCTCTTCGCGCTCCTGATGGCCCTGGCTGCTCTGTTGATCTACTGGCTTTTGCTGCGCTGGGGACCGCGTGGAGCGGCGCTCGCTTTTACGCTCTATTTGTTCCTTGGCGAGTGGGGGCTGGCCCTCTTACGCTTCGATCTTGTCCCCGCGGCGCTCACTCTGATCTGCGTACTGGCGGCGGAGCGCCAGCGCTGGAGACTGGCCTATTGCTCGCTGGCTTTCGCTATCCTGCTGAAGATCTACCCGCTTCTGCTGCTGCCACCGCTCTTTTTCGCAGAGCAGCAGGCCTGGCTGGCGCGCTCCGGCTGCGCCGCTTCGGAGGTTGAGCAGGGGACGGTCCTGCGGGGCGCGCTTCGGCGTGGGCTGGGGGGGAGGCTCTCTTGCCTGTGGCGCTGGCGCTGGGGCAATCTGCTGCTCTGCCTCGCGCTGGTAGGGGGAATTACGGCAGTCTTTGCCTGCCTCGACTTCCAGGGGGCCGTAGCCAGCCAGCTTGCTTATTTTGCCCAGCGCCCGGTGCAGATTGAGTCGAGCGGCTCGCTGGTCGTCTGGCTGGCGGCCCTGGCTGGGCAGTCGGTGCGCGTGGTCTACACCTATGGATCAATCAACCTTCTCAGCTCGCTGGTGCCCGCCGTCTCTCTCGGTAGCACGCTAGCGCTGCTGGCCGGCTATGGGCTGGTGCTCTGGCAAAGTGCGCGTGGGCGGCTGGCTTTCGCTGAGGCGGCTCTCGCGGCCTTGTTGGTCTTTGTGGCCACGGGCAAGGTTTTCAGCCCGCAGTATCTGATGTGGCTGATGCCGCTGGTGGCTTATCTGACGGCGACCCAGCGCCGGTGGCTGCTGGGGTTCGGACTCATCGCCTTGCAGACGTCTCTCATTTATCCTTTTCTCTATACCCGCGTTCAGGACGCCACGCAGGTCTGGCGCGTGCCAGGCTTCGTGCCGCTGGTCGAGCTGCGCAACGTGCTCTTTCTCTTGCTGACGGTCGGCTATCTCTTCAACCTGGTGGATCTGCGTCGGCGCTGCGAGCCGCCGGCAGCGGAGATAACCCTCAGCAGGGAAGCAGAGGAGGACCGTTGAGCAGGCGGTTGCCGCCTCACGGTCTGTCGCTCCCGGTTCTTTGCTCTCCTCTGCTTCTCCTTCGCTCGCTTAGCGGGTGGGTGCTTCGCCCGTCTCGCTCGTTAGAGGATGAGCCTCCGGATCAGGGAGTCAGGCACTTCACTTAAGGAGTGGCTCCCGCGGAGACCGGCGTGGCTGTTCGGACGCTGATACGGCGCGGGCGACTGCCCTCGCTAAGCGGAACCGAGATTGTCAGGCGCCCGTTCTCGTAGCGCGCCTCGATCTTGCTGGCCTCGATGGGACGCTCGAAGGTCAGGGTGCGCTCAACCGTGCCGCTACCGATTTCGCGCAGCAGCCAGGTTCCCTGCTGGCTCTCGCCCTCCTCGCTGCCGTGGTACCTGGCTTTGATGGTTAGGCTGTGCTCGTGAGCAAGCAGCTCGATGTCCTCCGGCTTGACGCCTGGCAACAGGGCGACGAGGCGATAGCCCTGCTCGGTTTCCAGAACGTCCAGCGGGATCATGCGCGGTCCAGCCCCGAAGAGAGAGGAGCCTGGCCTCACAAAGCTCTGCTCTAGCAGGCGATTCATGGCATCGCGCAGGCTGAGCATCTCGGCGAAAGGATCGAAGCCGCGCGTTAGCGCCATGCTTGTGGCCTCCTTTCTGGTGGTTTCCATCAATCGACTGCTCCTCTATTCTGTTATTCTGTTCTGTGTCGTGGTCGCCCTTCGGCCATCTGTTCCGCTCCTGGCAGGGCCAGGGACAGCAAGAGCACGAGCGAGATGGCTGCTCACCCTCCCCCGGGAAAGACGCCCAACCGGGTCCAAACGGGGCAGACGGGATCGGTGATAGCTTCGATCTCTTTTTCTATTCCAGTATTCAAATTGTATGTTTATTCTAACTTTCTTTCTTCTACCGTCTGATGCTGTAAATCGATGATGCTGTATTCGCCTTTGGCGAGCGAGCCAGGGGCGACAATGGCAGAGGTGCCGAGCAATTCACGCTTGCGCTCGGGGCCGCTGACCAGAACCAAACGAGGGTTATAGCTTTTGATGAGTTCGGCCAGGGTTGGGCTGCCGGCTTCATGGAAGCCTTTGTGATAGGGTGGTGTATAGAACAGAAAGACCTTCTCGTAGTCTTTCAGCTCGGCGAGGAACTTCAGGCGATAGGCCACTTCCCAGGCCGGATAGCGCAGCGTCTCCTCCTCCTCGCGTGCCTGCTGAGGATCATCGGTGATTGTGCCACCCATGCCAGTGAAGACGAGGTAGCCAGGGGCCAGGGCGAAGGTACCATGAATCCCATGCAGGTAGGGATAGATCACCTCGATCTGGGCCGCCTCCTGCAGGTAGAGGGCCAGCGGCCCATCGTCTGGGCCTGGCACGTAGAAAGTAGGCAGGCGGGTTTGGGCAAGCAGCGAGAAGAAGCGTCCGTAGTCGCGCGGGCTAAGGCTCCGCGCCGCCAGGTTGCCCAGCACAGCCACCGCCTGAACGTCCAGCTCCTGGGCCTGACGCATCAAGCGCTCTAATGCTTCCAGTTGACCCGATGGTTCAGCCGTTGCCAGAATAGCGTTCACGTGCTTCCGCATCGATCATGCACCTCCCTTTCACCAACAACGATCAGCGAACGCCAGGGGGAGCCTGTCGGAGGACAGCCGCTGCTCTGGATGGGGCTCCCCCCTCCTGGTCCCCCTATTCTACGAGCGGGGGGAGACTCGGACGTGGACCGCCTGCCTCGACCTCAACAGTGGCAGCGGGGTCCTGAGCGGCGGCCTCTTGAATGATCTGGAGAACCTGCTGGCGTTCCAGGACCTCCTCGTGGAGCAGGGCCGCAGCCAACCGATCAAGGGCGGCGCGGTGCTCGATCAAAACAGCCCGGGCCTGCTGGTGGGCCTGCTCAATGATACGCTCCACCTCGGCATCAACACGTTGGGCTGTGGCCTCCGCGTAGGGCCGCGGGTGGTCGCCTGCCAGAGGAGCGCCGAGGTAGCCATCGCCCTGCTCCAGTTCGTAGGCCACCAGACCTGTGCCCTCGCCCATGCCCCATTCTGTAACCATGCGGCGGGCGAGGCGAGTGGCCTCTTTCAAGTCGTTCTCGGCCCCCGAGGTGACCTCGCCCAGGGCCACCTCCTCAGCGGTGCGGCCCCCCAAAGCTACTGCCAGACGCTGCAGCAGGTAGGAACGTGGATAGTTATGGCGATCGTCCTCGGGCAAGAACTGGGTGACGCCCAGGGCGCGCCCGCGCGGGACGATGGTGACCTTGTAAAGTGGGTCGACATCCGGCAGGACGGCGGCGACCAGGGCATGGCCCGCCTCATGGTAGGCCACCGTGCGCCGCTCGCGCTCATCCATCAGGGCCTCGCGCTTGCCCCCCAGCAGCAGCTTGTCAAGCGCCTCCTGAAAGTCCTGACGGTCAACCTGGGTCTTGCCCTTGCGAGCCGCGGCTAGAGCAGCCTCGTTGACCAGATTGGCCAGATCGGCCCCAGAGAAACCCGGCGTGCTGCGCGCCAGTTCCTCCAGATTGACATCGGGAGCCAGAGGCACCTGGCGCGTATGGATACGCAGAATGGCCTCGCGCCCGCGCCGTTCGGGGCGGTCAACCACCACCTGGCGGTCAAAGCGGCCAGGGCGCAGGAGCGCCGGATCCAGCACCTCTGGACGGTTGGTGGCTGCCAGCACAACAATGGCCTCGTGCGGCTCGAAACCGTCCATCTCAACCAAGAGCTGCTCGAGCGTGTGCTCGCGCTCATCGTTGCTCGCCAGGGTACCGGCCCCGCTGCGCGCGCGTCCAATGGCGTCGATTTCATCGATAAAGATGATGCAGGGGGAATGCTTACGAGCCTGAGCGAATAGGTCGCGTACGCGGCTCGCTCCGACGCCGACAAAGAGTTCCACAAAGTCGGTCGCGCTGCAGCTGAAGAAGGGAACGCCGGCCTCGCCGGCCACAGCGCGCGCTAGCAGGGTTTTGCCCGTGCCCGGTGGACCAACGAGCAGGACCCCTTTGGGGATATGGGCCCCGATCTGCAAGAAGCGCTGGGGGTCGCGCAGAAAGTCAATGACCTCACGCAGCTCGGCCTTGGCCTCTTCCACACCGGCCACATCGGCGAAGGTGGTGGTCGGCCGCTCTTCGGTATAGAGCTTGGCCCGACTGCGTCCAAATCCAAACAGTCCCCCACCCTGGATATCCTGAAGCTGACGCATGCCCCGCCAGCTCATGAACGCAAAGTAGAGCAGCAGGAGTACCGGGAGCAGATTGATAAACCAGGAAAGCGCTGTTTGCCACCAGGACGGCTGTACGGGTTCTGCCCGTACCTCGACCCCCTTCTGCTCCAGCAGGGGCAGCAGGTTCGGGTCGCCGGGAGCTGGAACATAGGTCGAAAAGTGGGTAGCAGAGACCGTTTGACCTCCTGGCTGCCGCTGCTCAATAGGCGACTTGAGGGTCCCGGTAACGCTATTGTCGCTCTTGATGGTCACACTGGCTACGTTGCCCCGCTCAACCTGCTGCACAAAGGTGCTATAAGGCAGGTCAAGGGTGGTGGTCTGCCCCCAGCCTGTCAGGTTGAAGAAAAATGGACCATAGAAGACCAGGTTGATGAGCACCATGATCAGCAGGAGCCGCAGCCAGAAGCCCAGGCGGGGCTGTGGTTGATTCTGCTGCGAAGACGGTCCCGGCCGCTGCTCTTCTCCAGAGCTGGCTCCTCCCTGACTGGGCGGGCGATTGCCGGCGGGACGCTGGGGTGCTGGCTGCCGGCTGGCGGCAGCCTTTTGTCTTTGTTCGAGCATCGTGGCCTCCTCCGGCAGGCTACGGTTTTCCTCCGTCTGCTTCCCTGGCTGGGAACACAGCTCAGGCAACCAGCCTGCCTGACACGCAAACAAAAAGTTCCCCTCACTCTTGCCGCTTTCAGGCAGAAACTGACATCGAAGACACGGACGGACGAATGAAGAGCGGAGGCCGGCGAGCGGCGCTCGTAGCAGGCGAAGAGGCTGAGTGCCCCTGGTTTGAGGCGCTCAGAACTGAAATCCTGGATGTTGAGCAGTTGGGTGACGGTTCTTGTCTCTCTCATGGGAATCTATAGACAATCTGGCGCTCATTGTCAAGTGTCTTAATTAACTCATCAGGCGAAGAAGGGTGGCAAAGAAGCACGCTCTTGGTCCGGATGCTTCATAATAAGATGTTTTGTGGTTCAAAAAGCCATGATGACCTTGACTGAGACAAGCGGAGGCCGTAGACTGGAAAAGCCCGTCTCGTGCGCGCCAGTCTGCCCGCCGGGAGACCGACGCGGCGTAGGCTCGTGCCGTAGGCTCGGGCGAAGCCAGGGACGATGGATGGGAAGAGGCAGTAGTCGCTGGCCGGTGGCCAGCGAGACGATGGAGACAATGGAGACGATCGATAGCTCGTGTGCTTAATGTGGTAGAGAAAGACGGCTGCCGGAAAGGAGGTTGATTCTTATGCTCTTGACTGGGAGCCATGTGGCGGCCTTGCGAGAGTTGGCGAGCAGCGAGGAGGCGGGGAGGGAAGCCTACGAGCTGGCAGAGGATGATCGCCGGGCGTTGATCTACCGTGCCCTGGAGCTGCAGGGACTGGCAGTGCTGGAGCCGCCACGTTCTTATCGCCTGACGTATGCGGGGCGTGAGGCCCTCCAGCTGCTGGAGGAGATGCGTCGCGACTGGCAGGCGGGCGCGCTCACAGTGGAGGAACGCGGACAGCACCTTCTGACAGGTGAGCATGCTTTCAGTGAGCGGGGCTGGCGCTTTCTGGGTTCAGATATTCTGGCGGCTCTCCAGGCTGCCGAGCAGGCCGGTGGCCGAGTCGGTCCGGCAAGCGAGGAACTGCTGCGGACGCGTGGTCTGACCGAGGAGGCAAGCGATCCGCTCCATAAAAGCATGACGCTCCGTCTGAATCGCCACGGACGGGCCTGGTTGGATTTCGCGCGGCGCCACCGGCCTCGCCTGGAGATCGACGGGGAGCTGGCTAACGTCATCCAGCGCATGATACCCGGCTACAGCGGGCGCCCAGCTCCGGGACTGGAGGGAGATTTCATCGACCTGCTTGAGGCCATGGAGCTGATTACCTGGTCGCTGCCTGATGGACGCTTTTATGCCCTGACAGCGCTGGGCGAGGCTGTCTATGAGGCCCTGCGTAAAGGAGGATATGCACCCAGAGCCATTGTTCTGGATGAGCCGACCCTCAAGCTGCTGGCGCTGCTGGTTGACCGCGGCGGCGAGGCGCTCACTCCTGATCAAAGCGAGCAGCTTCAGGAATCCGGCTTCATAGGATCGGACGGCCAGCTTACGCCCGCCGGCGAGGCGGCTCTGCGGGCCTATGCACTCCTGCAGAGCGAGCGCCCCGTGGCAGTACGTACCTTTGCCCTGACGGAGGCCGAAGTTGAAGCCCTGCTGGCCCTGCAACAGCTCAGCATCCGCCAGGAGAATGGCGGCCCTCCTCCCGACCTGGAGCGTCTGCGCAAGACTCTGGTGGAGCAACTGGCCGAGCGCTACCGAGAGATCGTGGCACGCTATGGCCGGCGCCTGGAAGAGCGATCAGCTTTGAAACGGCGTGCCCTGGAACTCTTGGAGGAGCTGCGCAGCCGCGATGAGTGGTTCGATTCGGTATGGGATCTGGAGGAACTGGTGGCCAGTCTAGAGGCCCTGGCCCTGGTCCAGACCGAGCGCGCCGGGGAGCGAACGCTCTACCGACTAACGCCCTACGGCCAGCGAGTGGTCGAAGAGCAGCAAGAGCAGCTACACGCTGTCTCTTCGACAGCGGTCAAGGCCGTGAGCATGGCCTTAACACGCTGGACAGGGCTGGCGACCTCCTGGGTAGAGCGAGCGCGCGAGGAGGGCCTCGTCGGAAGCGGCGGAGGTGTGACGCGAGCGGGACGGCTCTACGTGTGGCTGGCAGAGCATTGCCCACGGCAGCCAATGTTGACGCGGCTGGAAGCTGAGGTGCTGGTGAACTTGCCCGAGACAGAGCCGGGACCATTTGCCTCGGAGTATCAAGCCTCTCTGGAGGCAGAGCGGTTGGCCTGGGCACTGGATAAGCTGGAAGCCCACGGACTGATCGAGCGGCTGGTCGATGGTCAGATTGTACGGACGGAGGCAGGCCGGCTGCTGGCACGAGCAGTAGCTGGGGCTACGAAGCTGGCCCATCCTGTGACACCGCGGATCGTCCGCCTTCTGGAAGCCATGCGCCAGGTCGGCACGCTCTATGTCAAGGAGCGCAAGGTCCGCCTTCAGCCCGAACAGTGGAAGGAGGTGGAGCGCCTCACGGGCCTCGGACCGCAGGAATTTGCTGCAACGCGCCATGTGGCGCGCATGGCCCGCTATATCGGCGAGGTAACCCTCAATGAGGCAGGGCTAGAGGTCCTCGAAGCCGCCGGCAGGCTTCAGCAACGCGCGTGAGCGCTGGAGAGGCGAAGGAGAACGGCCAGAGCCAGGCCGCGGCCGGAGCCTGCCCCTGGCAGGGCAGCCGGAAGAGAGAGAGCCAGGCTGATCCGACGTGCCCCTCTCTCCGGCTGCCCTTAGCTGGGTGGGCGTCAGAGAGGCTGATCCCCCCTATCCCTTGACGACGATTATAGGGCGCAGCCGGACAACAAGTCGGGCCAGGCCGGCATTGTGGACGACGCGCACCACCTGCTCGGCGTCTTTATAGGCGAGCGGGGCCTCTTCGGCCAGCAGTCCTTTGCTGTGGACGCGCACCGTGACGCCCCTGGCCTCCAGCTGGGCCAGCAGTTCCTTGCTGCCGATGGCCTTCTTGGCTGCTGTTCGACTGCGCAGGCGCCCAGCTCCGTGGCAGGTTGTCCCAAAGCTCTGCTCCATCGAGCCGGGAGCGCCCACCAGCACGAACGAGTAGCGGCCCATGTCGCCCGGGATCAACACCGGCTGACCGACAGCACGATACTTTTCGGGAACCGCCGGGTGACCCGCCGGGAAAGCCCGGGTTGCTCCTTTGCGATGAACACAGACGCGCCGCAGCTCGCCATCAATGCGGTACTCTTCAATCTTGGCAATGTTATGGCACACGTCATAGATAAGCGGCATTTCCTTCGCATGAGCTTTGCGGCCAAAGACGGAGGCAAAGGCCTGGCGTACCCCATGCATCAGGAGTTGCCTGTTCGCCCAGGCAAAGTTTGCTGCAGCGGCCATAGCACCCCAGTAGGCCCTGGCATCGTCAGAGCTGAGAGGCAGGTAGGCGAGCTGTCTATCGACGATCGCAATATGCTCCTTCGCAATCCTTGACTCCGCAATCCTGATGAAGTCCTCGGCCACCTGATGCCCAAAGCCTCTGGAACCACAATGCAGCGTGGCTACCACTTGTCCCTGGGAGAGGCCGAGCACGCTGGCAGCCTGCTCATCATAGACATGGTCGACTACCTGAATCTCGCAGAAGTGGTTCCCGGAGCCCAGGCTGCCAAGCTGGCCTGCACCCCGCTGGATAGCGGTCTTTGAAACCGCCCCAGGATTAGCCCCGGCCAGACAGCCGTTTTCCTCCATCAGCTCCAGGTCCTCGGGGAAGCCGTAGCCCTGCTCAACGGCCCAGGCGGCGCCCCGCACCATGACCTCGCGCAGCTCGCCTTCGCTGAGACTGCGCATGCCCTTGCCGCCCACGCCACAGGGCAGCCTGCGGAACAGTTCGTCGGCAAGCCTGTCACCCTTCCCTCTGACCTCCTGGTAGCTCAGATCCGTCGCGAGCAAACGCACACCGCAGTTGATATCGAAGCCGATGCCGCCCGGAGAGATCACCCCTGTTTCCACATCGGTTGCAGCGACGCCTCCCACTGGGAACCCATAGCCCCAGTGGATATCGGGCATGGCCAGCGAGTGGCCGACAATACCAGGTAGGGTCGCCACGTTGGCTACCTGCTGCAACGAGTTGTCTTGACGAATCTGTTCGATGAGAACCTCATCGGCGTAGACGATCCCCGGGACACGCATCTCCGGACGATAGGTCCGGGGAATGCGCCAGCGATAGGCATCAATACGCTGAAGGGGAATCTTCTCCCCGCTATCGCTCATAGTGAATCCCTCCTTGCTTTTCCTTTCCTTTAGCAGGCTGTTGGGGGTATAGAGCTGCAAATACTCGTATGACTGCTTTCAGCCAGGTAGACCAGACCACAGGTGAGGATCAGCCCGAAGCAAACTCGTACTTCCTTTGAAGGGAGACGACTCTCTCCCGCCCGGTGGGTCGCCGCGTAGGTTCTGTCGTCGCAGCTCTGACTGAGCAGGCCAGGCACGAGGGAGAAGGGAAGGGCAGCCACCAGTGGTCCGCCCGACTGACCTGTCAGGTGAAGCCGGAAGCGCCAGACCAGAGGCAGGGCAGATAACAAGGCCCGGTCTTTCCGCCCGCGAGCACCTGATCAGCAAGGACTTGGAGGACCTGAGTGGGCGAAGAAAGAGAGCGGCAGGCAGGCAGGCACAGAGGTAGAGATGGGCGGTCGGATGCAGGCTACTTAGCGCCGCTGACTGCGCCCGGAGCTAGATGTCGAAGATGATGCGCGCTCGGTAGCCGCCGGCGGTGGGGACGACCTCGGCCTGATGCCTGGTGACCGCCTTGATGGCGCTGCTTAGCTCGTGGCGCTGCTCGTCATAAGGCTCGCCGCTGGCGCGCGCCTTCATCTTCAGCTGCGTCTGGGAGAAGTCGTTGATCTCAAACTGGCGAAAGAGCAAAAACTCGGTATC
Source organism: Thermogemmatispora sp. (assembly GCF_042408735.1). Lineage (GTDB taxonomy): Bacteria > Chloroflexota > Ktedonobacteria > Ktedonobacterales > Ktedonobacteraceae > Thermogemmatispora. The sequence continues at coordinate 17,721 of NZ_JBHOQV010000131.1, read as the reverse complement.
GAACAGGAAGATCAGACGGCTTAGCCAGGCAATCAGCAGCGAGACCAAATCATCCCCCTCAACCACCACTTCTCGACTGATCCTGGGTTCAACCTGCTCCAGAGGCACCATCAGGCTTTCCATTCCCTCTGCCGCATGAACGAAGAGTTCCGGCAGGGTCCGCCCGTAGACCTGGAGCCCGACGTCTGCCGTGTGCTCGAAGACCTCGAAAGGCAGCTCCTCCATGGCTACGCCCGCTTTTCATTGAGTGGGACCAGGCTTCTGGCCTGCATCTGGGCAAGCGCTGGCACCTGCATGGCGCTTCCCTGTCCCTTCCTCGGGAGACCAGACCTGGGCATCGTTTCACGGCAGCTTCCTTCCCGAATGTCGGCCAACCCGCCCCATTCAAGCGTCATGCGTTGTTCATGGTAGCAGCACATTTGCGCTCTGTCAAGGTAAGGGAGGGAAGGCGCACTAGATCTGCCCTCCCTCCCTTGCCTTGCTCCCTGACGCACTAGCCAGAGGCCATCTGCCCGGCTCTAGAGATAGAAAAAGGATGAGATCAGGCTCATCGCTGAGTCCGCTAGCACGTTCGCTCCCGACTGTGGGCCCAGAATTCCAGCAGGTCGCTGCGGGTCACGATGCCCTCCAACCGGGGGCCGTCCATGACAGCCACCGCCGACTGGCCGCTGCGGAAGAGCGTATAGGCCTCCTGGACGGGGGCGTCGGCGGCTAGCTCGGGGAAAGGAGGGCCTTGAAGAGAGCCGACCGTCTTGGCGCTCAGAGCTTCCCCGCTGGCCAGGTGCTGGAGCAGCAGATCCTCGGTGAGGCTGCCAACCATGCGCCCATGTTCCATGACGGGCGTCTGGCTAATCCCGTAGCGGCGGAGCAGCTCAACGGCGTCGGCGATCGAGTCCTGGGGCGAGACACTGACGACCAGCGGCATGCTCCCCTCGTGGGTCCGTCGGTAGGTGAGCACGTCCCGCAGGGTCGGCTGCTCAGTCTCAGCCTGCATCAGCAAGTTGTTCTCGCGCATCCAGGTATCGTTGAACTGCTTGCTGAGATAGCCACGTCCGGTATCGGGAAAGAGTACGACAACCACATCGTCAGGTGTCAGCCGGCGCGCGTAGGTCAGGGCCGCGGCCAGGGCCGTGCCCGAGGAGCCGCCAACGAGGATCCCCTCCTCACGCGCCAGACGCCGGGCCCAGTAAAAGGAGATGCGATCTTCAACGCGGATCACCTCGTCAACGACGGAGGGATCGTAATTCTTGGGGAAGACCTCCATGCCGATGCCCTCGACCTTGTAGGGCCGCGGTGTGTCGCCCGAGTAGACGGAGCCTGCAGGGTCGGCGCCAATCACCTTGATGGCAGGATTCTGCTCCTTGAGATAGCGAGCAGTACCGGTGATCGTGCCAGCAGTGCCGATGCCCGCGACAAAGGCCGTGATGCGCCCGGCGGTATCACGCCAGATTTCGGGCCCGGTGCTGGCGTAGTGGGCCGCAGGATTGGCCGGATTGGAGTACTGATCGGGGCAGCAGGCCCCAGGGATCTCTTTGGCAAGGCGATGAGCTACATTCTTATAATGCTCGGGCGAGTCGGGAGGAACAGTACTCGGACAGATAACTACCTCGGCCCCGTAGGCCCGCAGCAGGCTGCGCTTCTCCTCGCTCACCTTATCGGTCATGACAAAGATACAGTGATAGCCTTTGATGGCGGCTGCTATGGCCAGACCATGGCCAGTATTGCCGCTGGTGGGTTCGACGATGGTTCCCCCGGGACGCAGTAGACCCTGGCGCTCGCAGTACTCGATCATCGCTGGACCAATGCGATCCTTGACGCTGCCTCCGGGATTGAGCATCTCGATCTTGGCAAGGACCAGGGGCGGAACGTCGGCAGCGACTTTGCGCAGGCGCACCAGTGGGGTATTACCAATGGCTTCGAGGATCGAATCGTAGTAGCGCATGTCTCCTGGCGCGGGCTCAGCTGTATGCTTCTCCTGCATATCTCCACGCTTCCTCTCTGCAGCAGTTGCTGTGCTGGCGTTTTTGGTCGAGTGGGGACTTGCCGCGTTGGAAGATGGGACCCAACTCGGCCCACCGACCGGGCACGTCAGACCGCCGGTGGGCCGGAACACTCGTTCTTTCGTAGCCACAGTATAGCATGCACGATCGTGGCCTGGCCAGAGGAGACAGGAGAAGGCTATCAGCAGAGCAGGCGCCAGGAGGTCGGAACCTTCCTCGGCCTCGCCGCTCTGACCCCGGCTGCGCTGGCTAGGAGCCGCTACGGCTACGCGAGTAGGCGGAGGGCTGCTGCGCGACGACAGCAACTGGCCGCCCGAGCCGCCAATCCGGCCGCAGGCTGACCAGCAGACGGAGGCTAACCAGGGCGACAAGGGCCAGACAGGCCAGGCCAACCAGGCCCGTGGCGTAGCTGCCGCTCAGTTGTCTGGCTTCCCCCAACAAGGAGGGCAAGAGAAAGCCCCCCAGACCACCACAGGCTCCGACAAGGCCAGTGGCCAGACCAATCTGCCGGGGAAAGCGCAGGGGAACAAGCTGGAAAACCGCTCCGTTGCCCGTACCGAGCATGGCCAGCAAAAAGAGGATCAGACAGGTCCCCAGGCTCAGCGGCGGAACCCAGGCAAGCAGGGCGTAGCTGACGGCCACAAGACAGAAGACGAGGTTGAGCATAAAGATGCCGCCCAGGCGGTCCGCCAGGTACCCCCCCCAGAGGACGAGCCAGACTGCCCGCCAGACTGGCAAGTGCGGTGAGCAGGCCGGCATTGACGGCGCTCAGACCGTACTGGTTGTGCAAGAAGAGGGGCAGGAAGGTACTCAAGCCAACGAAGCCGCCAAAGGTGATGCTGTAGAAAAAGCAGAACCACCAGAGATCGGCGCTCGCAAGAACGCTCCCAGATGACTCCGGCTCGGACTCGGACAGGCTAACGACCCCAGCAGGCCCCTTCTCGGCTTCCCGGCTCAGCAGGACGAAGGCCAACAGGATGAGGGCCAGAGGGATCATGGCCAGCCCCATCACCGTCTGCCAGCCGTAGCTGCGCGCCAGCGCGGGCGCGGCCAGGTTGGCGATAACGGTCCCCATATTCCCTGCCGCGGTAATGCCCATGACCAGTCCCTGCCTCTCCGCTGGATAGCAACGGCTGGCCAAAGGGAGCGCGACGGCAAAAGAGGAGCCGGCACAGCCCAGCAGAAGCCCAACGGCCAGCAGGGCCGGGAAATTGAGGGGGAGCAGCCAGCCGGCCAGCAGCGGGAGAAACAGAAAGAGGAGCAGAAAGGTCCCTACCCGCTTGTAGCCGAAGCGGTCGCCAAGGATCCCCATCGGGAAGCGCGCCAGGGAGCCACCAAGGGTTGGCACGGCTACCAGAAAACCCTGCTCGGCAGGACTCAGCTTCAGGCTCTGGGCAATAAAGATTCCAAGCGCTCCCAGCAAGACCCAGAGCGCGAAGCAGGTATCAAAGTGCAAGAAGGCAGCGATCAAGGTGGTGAGCGGAGTACGAGGGATGCGCATAGTTGTAATGACCTCCCTATGATCGGATGGCATGTCGACCGTGTGGCGAGACGAAAAAGCCCCTGTCCCAGCGGGAGCGGTCCATTCAGAGGACGCTCGGGCTGGTCAAGGAGCCGGAGCGCAGGCCCGACTCGGACCAGGCCAGCCGGGATGGACACTTAGCGACTAGCTACTGGGCAATGCCCGGCTCCGATCTTCCAGGTAGTGTGAAAGGGCCTTGACGAGGTGTCCCATGCGGGGATGCTCTGGTACGACGTGCGGCCTGACACCGTACTGCAGCAGGGCCTCGCTGCAGGTGGGGCCGATCGAGGCGACGGTTACCTGCTCGCGCAACGCCTGGGCGAGCGCCTGGCTGCGGCCCTCTTGCTCGGCCACCTGAAAGAGATGGCGCACCTGAACCTGACTGGTCAGCACAAGAGCGTCGACCTGGCCAGCGCAGAGGTCATGGACAAGCTGTCTAAGCGGGCTGGTGTCTTCGGGGAGCTTCCACTCGTAGAGGCAGAACTCCGCCACGCTGGCGCCGCGTTCCTGAAGATAGGCGACGAGCCGGGCGTTGCGCTCTCCGTAGTGGAGCAGGGCCAGCCGTCTGCCGCGCAGCTCGACCTCTTCCAGGGCGTCGAGCAGTTCCTCGGTGGTATGCGGCTCGCGGGCACTGATATGCACTGGCAGGCCATGTCTCTTGAGGACCGTGGCCGGTTTAGGTCCGCGACAGATGATAGTTACCTGTTTGAGAGCATCCAACAGCTCGGGGAGCTGGTCCTGCTGCTCGATCTCGCGCAGCAAGGCGCTGGCCCCCACGCCGGTGGAAAAGATGACGGCGTCCAGGCGTCTGGCCTGCAGTTCGCCCAGCAGGGTCAGAGCCTGCTGGGCGGCATCTGCCGGAGGAACCTCACGCACGGCAGGAATGCAGCGCGCGTGTCCCCCATGGCGCGCGATGAGATGCGCCAGCTCCCCGCTCATGCGGGCCTCCAGAACAGCGATCTCAGCTTCTGCAAAGCCTCTTATCATAGCTGGTCCTTTTCCTTTGTGCGCTTGTGCGCTTCCGCTCGCAGTCTGTTGCTTGCGCTCGCTTATGATCCCCAGGCTTCGCGACAGACGAAACGGCCAGGGCGGTCCCCAGCTCTAGACCTCAACAGTCACTAAAATGTTGCCATCGGCATCCAGACTGACGGGATAAGTGCGCAGGCGCGCACAGGTGTTCCCGAGCGGGGCGCCGGTGCGCAGGTCGAATTTGAAGGCATGTAGAGGGCAGATGACTTTGCCATCTCCGATGATGCCGTCGGCTAACGGCCCTCCCCGGTGGGGACAGTCGGCCTGTGTCGCGAATAGCTCTCCGCTGCGGCAACGAAAGACGGCAATGAGCCGGTCGCGCAGCTGATAGGTGCGGCCTTCGCCGCGCGGAATGCGACTGACGTGCCCTAGATTATAGCACACGGCTCCGGGCGGTAGCGGCGCTTTCATGGGATCTGCTGGTTTCCTCCTTCCTTCCCTTACCTCTTCAGGCTGCTTTCGGACGACTGAGTCAGCCAGTCTGCCGCAGTGTGCTCAGTCGTTGGCACCCAGCGAGACGGGCATGGCCTCCAGAACCTGACTAAACTGAGTGGGGGTCACGGGGGCTTCAGCCTCGCGCTGCCAGGGATCAACGTAGGCTTCGACGGCGGCCTGGATCTCGCGGTCAAGGCGCTCGCCAATCCCCTCGGCATCCTCAACCAGGACGCGGCGCAGGTGCTCGATGCCGACGCGCTCCACAAAGTCGTAGCTGCGCTCCTGGTATTTGGCATTCTCACGGTAGTACTGCATGAAGCGCCCCATGTAGAGCAGGACCTCTTCGTGGGTATCGACCGTACAGAGCAGGTCCCCCTTGCGGACGCGGGAGCCTGCCGCGCCGCCGACGTAGATCTCCCAACGTCCCCCCTCGATAGCCACGGCACCCAGATCTTTGGTGGTAGCTTCTGAGCAGTTGCGCGGACAACCCGCCGTGGCCAGCTTGACCTTGTGGGGCATTTCAATGCCCTGATAGCGCTTCTCGATCTTGATGCCAAGGGCCGTGCTGTCCCCCAGGCCATAGCGGCAGAAGTCGCTTCCCAGGCAGGTCTTACAGGTGCGGAAAGCCTTGGTGTAGGCATGGCCAGAAGGCATGCCGAGGTCTTTCCAGATAGCCGGCAGTTGCTCCTTGCGCACCCCAACCAGATCGATGCGCTGGCCGCCGGTGATCTTGACGAGCGGCACGCGATACTTTTCGGCGACGTCCGCGATGCGGCGCAGCTGCTCCGGCGTGGTGACGCCTCCGTAGATGCGCGGCACCACGCTGAAGGTGCCATCCTTCTGAATGTTGGCGTGCACGCGGTCATTGATGAAGCGCGCATCGCGCTCGTCTTCGTAGTCCTTGCCCCAGATGGTTTTCAGCAGTGAGGCCAGGCCGGCCTTGCTGGCCGGGTCCTCCTGGCCATTGGCCAGCTCTCGGAAGACCGCCGAGACGCTGCGCAGGCCGCGTTCCTTGATAACGCGCACCAGCTCTGGCTTGGTCAGGGGAATAGCTGGAACGTAATAGTGGACCGAGGGGTCTTCGGCAACTTCGCCTTCACAGGCCAGCACGAGCAGTTCCTGGACCTGGCCCTTGCAGGAGCCGCAGCCGGTAGCAGCGCGCGTGGCCTCGCAGAGGGCTTTGAGACTGCGCTTGCCGGTACGGACAGCAGCAAGGATGGTCCCCTTGGAGACGCCATTGCAGTTGCAGATTTGGGTATCGTCGGGAAGCTCGGCTACCGAGAGGACCTGCCTGTTCCCAGCATGATAGGGGAAGAGCAGTTCGGCCCGGTTGGTCGGCAGCGGGTCGCCTCGATGGAAGAGTTGCACAAGACGGGCGGCGGGGAGGCTGCCCGGCAGGTCGCCGAGCAGGATCGCGCCCTGCAGGCGCCCCTCGCGCACGATGAGCTTCTTGTAGATGCCGCGAGCAGGTTCGGCGTAGGTGATCACTTCATCTTCGCTGCCTTGCGGCTCTTTGTGGCCCATCACCGTCAGGTCGAGGTCGCCGACCTTCAGGCGGGTCGAGAGAGCCGAACCGGTGTACTGTTTTCGGCTCTCGCTATCGGTGAGGCGCTCGGCCAGGATACGGGCCTGTTCCCACCCGGGGGCAACGAGGCCATAGGTCTGCCCACGGTGCTCGGCGCACTCGCCAAGGGCGAAGACCTCGGGAACACTGCAGGCGAGGTTATCATCAACGACGATGCCGTGCCTGACGGCCAGTCCCGCCGCCCGTGCCAGCTCGATATTGGGCTGAGACCCCGTGGCGATGACACACAGATCGCAGGCCAGTCCGCTGCCGTCGCTGAAGCGCAGGCCGCAGAGCTGATCCTGCCCGAGAACAGCGACCGTCTCCTTGCCAAGGTGAAGCTGGATCCCTTGCTCGCCGACGAGTCGCGCTAAGATAGCGCTCCCCGCCGTGTCGAGCTGGAGGTTGAGCAGATGGGGAGAGCGGTGAATGAGGTGGACCTCCAGTCCCCGCTTGCGCAAACCGCTGGCCGCCTCCAGACCAAGCAGCCCTCCCCCGATGACCGCGGCCCGCCTGGCACGGCTGCAATGAGCGAGAATCGCCTGGCAGTCATCCAGCGTGCGGAAGGTAAAAGCGCCCTCGATGAGTCGGCCATCCTCGCGCACCAGGTTGGCGAGCGGCGGGAGGCAAGGGCGACTACCGGTGGCGATCACAAGGCGGTCGTAGGCTTCCCAGTCATCATCGGAGGTCTGCACGCGGCGCCTCCGCCAGTCGATCCCAACAGCGGCCTGGCCCGCCCGCAGCCTGACGCCGTGCTCCTGATACCAGGCCAGCGGCTGAAGAAAGATGGACTCCGGACAATAGCTGCCCGCCAGGACGCCCGAGAGCAGAATGCGATTGTAGTTGCCGTAGGGTTCGGCGCCCAGCACCGTGATCTCGTAGCGCTCTCCTCCCGGGCGATTGACGATTTCTTCAACCAGGCGGGCCCCGGCCATGCCGTTGCCAATGACAACGAGTCGCAGCTTCCGCGTCATCTGCGTTGCTCCCTCCCTGTGCTACTCGCTTGGATTCTCATGGATTCTCAAGGCGCTCGATCCGCGCTGCACAAACTTTGAATTCGGGCATGCGGCTAACAGGGTCGAGCGCAGGATTGGTCAGGCGGTTGACTGCTTGTGCGTCTCCCCAGTGGAAGGGGACAAAGAGCGTATCTTCGCGAATCGTTTCGTTTACTCTGATACGGCCCTGCATGCTCGCCCGGCGGGTCGAGAGCAGAGCAAGATCTCCATCGTTGAGACCGCACTCGCTGGCCGTTGTCGGATGAATCTCGATCAGCGGCTCAGGGCTGAGGGCTTGTAGTTGAGCGATGCGTCGGGTCTGACTGCCCGACTGATAGTGGGCCAGGGTGCGCCCTGTACTAAGGTAGAGAGGATAGTCGCGGTCAGGCTCCTCGGCAGGACCCTGGTAGTGGGTCACGTGGAAGCGGGCGCGCCCGTCGCTGGTCGGGAAGCCCTCGGTGAAGAGGCGAGGGGTGCCTGGGTGATCGGGGGCCGGACATGGCCAGAAGACACCCTGTTGAGCATCGATCTTCTCGTAGCTGATGCCAGCGTAGTCGGCCAGGCCACCGACGCTGGCGCGCCTGAGTTCTTCAAAAACGTCGCGGGCCTTGCTGAAGGGAAAATACTGGCCCTTCCCCAGACGCCTGGCTAACTCGCAGAGCAGCGTGATCTCATCCCAAACGCCGGCTGGCGGACTAAAAACTCGCCTCCGATGAATGACACGGCCTTCAAGATTGGTAAGCGTGCCCTCCTCCTCGGCCCACTGGGTGACCGGTAAGACAACGCTGGCCAGACGGGCCGTTTCTGAGAGAAAGAAGTCGCAGACAATCAGCGAATCGAGAGCCGCCAGCCGTTCTTCGATTTGCAAGGCGTTGGGAGCCGAGACGACCAGATTGCTGCCCATGACAAACAGGCAGCGTACGCCGCCGGGCCTCCCCAGACTGGCAAGCATCTCATAGGCCGAGCGGCCCGGACCTGGCAGCTCCCGCTCGTCAACGCCCCAGACGCGGGCAATATGGGTTCTGGCTGCCGGATCGTCGATACGGCGATAGCCCGGCAACTGGTTGGCCTTCTGGCCGTGCTCGCGTCCTCCCTGGCCGTTTCCCTGGCCGGTCAGACTGCCGAAGCCGCTGCCGGGCCTGCCGACCAGGCCCAGAGCGAGGGCCACATTGATGTAGGCGAGGACGTTGGTCACGCCCTGACGCTGCTGTTCGGCGCCTCGCCCGGTCAGGACCATGGCCGAGCGAGCCTGAGCCAACAGATGAGCCACCTCAGTCAGCTCCCGCTCGGGCACACCGGTAAGGCGTTCAACACGCTCCGGCCAATAGGCGGCCGCCATCGCTTGGGCAGCGGCAAAGTTGCTGGTCCGCTGAGCGATATACTCCTCGTCCAGAAGACCGTCACGGATCAGAATGTGCAGCAGGCCGTTGGCCAGGGCGGCATCGCTGCCAGGCGTGAGCTGCAGGTGGCGCTGACCTGAGCGAGCAGTGATGCTCTGGCGGGGGTCAACCGTGATCAGTAGACCGCCGGCTTGTTGCTGACGCTCGAGGTACTGCATCAGCGGGGGCATCGTCTCGGCGATGTTGCTCCCAGCGAGAAGAATGACCTCGGCCTGGGCCAGATCTTCCAGGGGGAAAGGCAGACCCCGATCAAGGCCAAAGGCGCGATTCATAGCCTCTGCCGCTGAGGACATGCAGAAGCGCCCGTTGTAGTCAATCTGGGAGGTGGCCAGGGCCAGGCGGGCAAACTTGCCCAGCAAGTAAGCCTCTTCGTTGGTCAGGGCGCCGCTGCCAAAGACGCCGACAGCCTCCCTTCCATAGCGCTGCTGGGCGGCCCGGATATGTTGCACAACGCTCTCCAGGGCCTCGTCCCAGGAGACGGGCTGCAGGGATCCATCGGGTTGGCGCTTGAGCGGCGTCCGGAGGCGCTCAGGATGAGCCAGCGTCTCGGGTGAGGTCCACCCTTTGAGGCACAGCCCCCCTCGGTTGACGGGAAAATGTCGGTCTCCCTCGATCCACGCTCGCTGCGGGCTGCCCCCCAGAAGCATGCCGCATTGAAAAGCACAGTACGGGCAATGGGTGGCCACACTGGTGGCAGAACTCGTCTTCTCTTGCCGTTGCTGCAAGGCTGTTCCCCCTGGCGTGAGAAGCAAGGCAACCCGGTGGACCAGATCTGCTCTGTCCCAAGGCTGCCCCCGTTTCGGCAGGATAGGCAAAGTCGCGCATCGTTCCTCCAATGGCCTTGAGTCCTTCCCGGCTTGCGGCATGGCCGGAGGAACGGAGGCAGCAGCGGCGCTGTGGTGGGATCTGCGTCGGTCAGCTCACTCCGCCCGCCCAAGGGTGGCCGTCGGCAGAGCCTTTGGTCAAGATGCACAGTTCCCTATCGCGAATATAGATTACCATCTGCCTTCATGTCCAGTCATTGGCAGAATAGCCGAAGATTCTTTTTGGTTCATTGGACATATTGCACAATTCAGCGAGGGGAGAGCCTGCCGCCTTGACCTCTACGAAGGGAGACCGAGGCGCCTGAAATGGGACGGCTCCCCTTTCAGGAAAGGAAGCGGGCGCAGGTGCGTTCCCGGGCAGCCCGGCAGAGCGGAGCAGGGCCAGCATCACCGCCTGGCCGTTTCATAGGCGGATGGTAGGGTAAGGCCGGAGGCTGAGGCTCTCGAGGACACATGCCAGCCGCCCGCCCGTGGCAGCGGCCGCGACTGGCCAGCTTTCCTCCCAAAAAAGGGCCGGGTCCAGGCCCAAAGGGAGAAGCCTGGACTGCGGGCAACCCGCCAGCCAGGCCCGGTCGAGTCAAAGGCTCCCTTGGGCCGCCCCGGCACCTCTCAGTGCCTCCCTCCTCCCCTCCTTCCGCTGATCGAAGTCCCGCTATGGCCGATAAAAGATGAAGGAGGAGAGCAGAGCGAGGGCGTTATTTGAAGAATTTCGGAACGTTCACATTATAAAACTCGGCCTCAAGGAACTCCAGCAGAAGAGCGAAATTCAGAATCGCCGCATCATTCTTGAGGGAGGCCGAGGGGTCCGAGCCACCGTTGAGGCCGGCGATGAAAGGAGAAACGGCGCTCACAATCTCAGCCTGCGACAGCGGCTTGTCGAAGGCGCCGTTGGCGCTCAGCGGCTTGCTGAGCAAAGCATCCAGGAAGCCAGCATGGCGTGCCTCCACCGTCAGGATTGAACCAGCGGCGGCCAGATAGGTTTTGGAGGCGATGGCTGGAGCGGCCATCAAATAGGCTCCCACGCCAACGTTCTCGAAAGTCTGCGCTAGCTGAGCAAAGGACTGCAGATCCATCTGCTCCAGATTCTTAAAGGTTGGCTTGGGGCGTGGCTGGACTCCCGCCTTGGTCAGCGCCTGCTGAAGAAAGGTCACGTGAGCATTCTCGTCCTGCATAATCTCGCGAAAGGCCGAGCCGCTATCGGAGACCGAGGCCAGCGAGAGCATGCGTGTAGGGGAGGTCGCCGCTGAACTAGCAACCGCGGTGGGGGTCGAGGCGGAGCCTGTCATGGTCGAGCTGGAGCCGCAGGCCGCCAGCAAGCTTCCAACCGGCACAGCCAGCGCCACCCCTGTCAATGAGCGGCGCAAAAAGACACGACGTGCCGGGGGCGCACTCTTGCCTGCTTCTGGCTCTTCCCTGTGAACGGCGGTTCGATGGATTCTTGACTGTGGATCTAACACGGGATCTAGCATATTTGTCTTCCTCATCTCCAGCGAAGTATGTGAGCAGGGAGACTGCCGACGGTTGCGCCCCTCCCGCCGGTCAGCCCGATCGAGGCAGAGAGAACAGAGAGAGGCTACCACTCGCGAGGCCGGCCTTCTCGCCCCTGGCGACACTCTCTGCTCTGACATTGAGGAGATACGCGCGGCCCCGACCACTGGATTACCGAGGCACGGCCCGCAGCGCCAGAGATGGGGATGGCTATCGGTCGCGTTGCCTATACCGGGTGCCCGGCTATAATAGTAGTAGAGGAGAAGGGAGAGGAAGCGAGAGCATGAGGACCTTTAGAGCGCGCTGGCGAGCGCGTGCCCGCCAACTGCGGCAAGAAATCTACGCCCTTATTCTGGCCTACCGTGATCCACGCCTGCCCTGGTACTATCGCCTGTTGCTCCTGGGACTGCTCAGCTACGCCTTCAGTCCCATTGACCTGATTCCCGACTGCATTCCAGTTATTGGTTCTCTGGACGATCTGGTCATTTTGCCGCTCGGCATTCTGCTGGCCATCAAGCTGCTGCCGCCCGCTCTCCTCGAGGAGAGCCGCGCGCGTGCGCGCGCCGCCTTGGCCGAGGAGCAGTCGCCCTTTGGAGGGGGGGTCTTTCTGGTCCTGGCCCTCTGGGCCTTTGGCCTTCTCCTTCTCCTCCTCTTGTTCTGGGTACTCAGCAAGCGCCAGTTCATCGTTAGCCGCTGAGATCAGTCAGGACCTGGCTTTTCCCCGCTTCACAGAAGAGAAGCTACCCGGCGCCTTCGCCAGGTAGCATCGAAAGAAAGCCTTGGCCCGAAAACACTGGTTGAGAACGATCAGGACACAGGAAGACAGATCAGGGGGTGTTCCCTGCCTCGCTTCACTACGGTCGCTCTTGCCTCCCTCTCAATGCCGGCAAAACGACTCGATGCCAGAGCAATCAGGAGACACGCCCCTTCAATCAGACAACCTTTCCTCAACAGAGGAGAGAAATAGTCGTAGAGAGACACAGACCCAAACAAAGACCAGAGTCCCTCTGACCACAATCGCAGGCCGCACCTCACTCGCTTTCCGAGGGGCAGCCGCCACGCTCACAAGCTTGCCCGCCAGTCATCTTCAACCCTGGCTCTCCATGCTCCCTTCCACCAGCCAGCGATCGGCCTTCATCAGCCGTCCGGCGACGCTACTTCTGCCCCTCTCCTAAGAGTCGTTCCAGCGTCGAGCGCTTGATACGATAACTCTGACGCTGGCTGGCGCGAGGCAGGCGTACCCCTTCCAGCAAGCCCTCCTTCACCCAGCGTCTGACCGTGGTAGCATCGACCCGCAAGAGCTGTGCGACTTCGCTGATTGTGAGCAATTCTTCCACATCCAGATGTCGATCCATAACCTTCTCTCCTTCGCAGACAACCGGTCCGACACAGCCGCTTTCCGAGCACAGAGAGGAGAATAGGGGGAGCAGACACCCCAGGGCTGCCCCCGTCTGGGGCCCTTCATTGGGCCTGCGATGCTTCCTTCCTTCCTTTCTTCCTTCCTGACCAGCGCCTCTTCGAGCCGGCTTCCCCTCCCGCCCCGGAACCGCCACGACGGTATTCTGTGTCTGCAGCGTTGGCATCGAGATGCGTCTATCATACCGTTTCCAGGAGCCTCTGACAAGCCTCTTTCCAGCCCCTCTTTGGCCCCCGGAGAGGTTCTCTGGCCTCCTGGCGCCCTGGGCGCAGAGATTGGCTTGCCAGGCGCCCTTATGACTCGGCGGAGGCCAGGAGGGTGACCCTATGAGTGATAGGTGCTGCCGTGCGCAGCATGGCACTCACGGGGCAATACTTCGCTTCGCTCAGTTCAATAGCGCGTTCAATCACCTCCTGTTCAAGAGCAAAGCCTGCGATACGGTGTTCCACATGAAAGGCGGTAAAGACACGTGGGTGGTGTTCTGCCCGCTCACTAGAGACAACGACCTCATAAGAAGTAATTTGCAGACGTTTTTTGCGTAGAATGGAAAGAACTGTGATGCCAGTGCAGGCGGCCAGTGCCAGGGGCAGCAGCTCCATCGGACGCCATCCTTCCCCCGAGCCACTCAGCTCAGCAGCCCCCGTCAGCCGCAGCTGCTTACCGCTGCTCGTCTCGGCCAGGAAGGTCAGGCCCTCCTCCAGGCGCAAGCGGGTCGCTACAGTCAGCGTCATTGCCGTCCCTCCCTTGTTGTCTTTGATGGCCTTCGTCCTCTCAGCCAGGCTGAGCCGGAGACACGCCCTCCCCACCAGGCCCAGCGAGAGAGCAGGCGAGCAGGCGGGAATAGATGCCTGCTCGCCGTGTATTGTACCATGGCTGGCAGGCGCGGCTTTCCGTTCAGGCAACGTGCCCCGAGGGGGGTCCGCCCTGATCACTGTCATGCAGGTGACTGCTACCTGCTCTGGCTGTGTCGGCTGCCTTTCCTCTATACTGGGTCAAAAGCGCCTGAGCCGGGCGGCAGAACAGATACCATCGGGACCTGAGCGGCTTGCCCTGGTCTGTCCACCCGGCTCACGACCGGCCACACTGTGCAAGGAGAAGCGGAATGAGGAGTATAGGACGCTCGCGCATCCTGTTAATTGGCCTGACAGTCGTGGTCATCGGCTCTGCGCTCGCCGGCCTGCTCAGCCGGGCCCGGGTCAGCTATGCCGCCTCGTACTGCCAGGTTACCTACACCATCACCAGCCAGTGGCCCGGGGGCTTCGGCGCCAACATTGTCATCCAGAACACGAGTGGCTCGGCCTGGAGCAGTTGGACGCTGACCTTTACCTTCCCAGCCAGTGGCCAGAGCGTCAGCCAGGGCTGGAACGGTACCTTTAGCCAATCGGGGCAAAACGTGACCGTCACCAATGCGAGCTGGAACGGGAACGTGCCGGCTAACGGGACCGTCAATCCCGGCTTCAATGGCACCTGGACCACGAGCAACCCGGTCCCAACCAACTTCGCTGTGAACGGCAACGCCTGCAACGCTGGCAGTAGCGCAACAGCCACGCCGGGCAGCACCCCGACGCCGACCCCAACGCCGACGGCAGGCACAACTCCCACCCCGGCCTTGACACCAACAGCCACCGCGAGCACCACCCCAACGCCGGGGATCCCGGTGGTCGCGACCACCCCCCTGCCGCTGGATGGCACGCATACCGGTAACGCTACCTGGTTCTCCGGAGTGGGCAGTCCCTATGGCGGCTGCGGCGTCCCCGAAGGCTATATCGATTCCGCTTACTATGTAGCCCTCAACGTGCAAAATACCCCGGGCGACTACAGCACCTATCTCTCACGCCCGATCTCAGCCCAGAATGCCAGCAAGATCGGTGCCTTCGACAACGGCCTCAATTGTGGGCGCTGGGTGCGCGTGACGATCGGGGCCTACTGTACCGGCATCAACGATGGCGCTCCCAACCAGCCCTTCTGCCGCAACGGCAGCTGGGTCAACGACCAGTATACTGGGGCCACGCTCGACCTGGTGGTGGCCGATAGCTGTCAGGACGGTAACGCCTGGTGCCGCGATGATCCTTATCATCTGGACATTGTCCAGCGCGCCTTGAACCAGTTCCAGATCAACGGCCAGCCAGTCGGCAATATGTATCCTAACGCCTGGAACAACCGCCAGATCAGCTGGCAGTTTATCCCAGCGCCAAACTATAGCGGCGATATCAAAATCGCTTTCCTGCAGGGTGCTAACCCCTACTGGTCGGCAATCTCGATCACCCACCTGGCAAACGGCATTCACGGGGTCGACTACTACCAAAATGGGACGTGGATTCACGCGCAGATGGATGCCGATATGGGCAACGATTACGTCATCCTGCCCACGACGCCAGGCGGCAATCAGTATGCCATCCGCGTCTACGACGTTAATAATCAATTGATCAACAATGGCCGCGTCTACTACTTCAGCTATCCCAGTAGCTGCGGTTCGTCCTGCCCGAGCGCCTACACGCCGGTCACCTACACGACCGGCTAGCCGGCCTTGGGCCTTTCTGGCTGAATAGAGACCGGCCCGCTTGCTGTTCGCAGCCCGCTACCCCACCCGCCTCCCCGTCTGGCGCCGGTGGGGTAGCCCTTTCCTGCAGGTTTCCTGGCCTCCCCCCTTGACAGCCAGCCTTGTCTGACGTATACTTACCCAAAAGTTGATTTTCTTGATCTAGTAAGTCAATTTTGGAGGCCCAGGTGAGTACACCGGCGACGGTCAACGGAGTTGATACCGCTGCTATCGAGACCCTGCGTACAAAGCTGCAGAACGAGCCAGAAGCAGGAGACACCCTTTGGAAGGCTGAGGTGACCTGGCGAGGCGGTTTTCTCAACGAGATTCGCATCCGCGACCTGCCTCCCAGCTATGCCGATGAGCCCAAGGCTCTCGGGGGAAGCGACACGGCCCCCAACCCGGTAGAGCAGCTGCTAGGCGCGCTGGGAAGCTGCCTGGCCATTGGCTACACCGCCAATGCGGCCCTACGCGGCATTCAGATTCAGGAGCTGCGCGTTGAGCTAGAGGGTCATCTTGACCTGCCTGTATTTCTTGGCCTGCACGAGGGACACGCCGGCTATTCCGGAATCAATGTTCGTGTCCATCTCAAGGCTGATGCCCCACAGGAAGTGCTTGAGGAGCTGCACCAGCATGTGCTACGCACCTCGCCCGTGGGGCAAACGATCGAGAAAGCCATTCCCTTACACGCCACGCTTCTCTCCGACTGAGTCTCTGTGCCCTGCTCTCTCGACACGCTCAGTGGTTCTCAAAGCCTTGCTCATCCGCCAGGGTGTGCAAGGCTTTGAGCATCTCCAGGGCCGCTGCCCTAGCTGCGGCGCGCTTGGTTTTTCCCTGGGCGGTAGTCCTCAGTGAGTGGCCAGAGCGGAGAGTGACCGTGCAGCTACAGGTAAAGAGTGGCTCCTGCGGTGGCCCGCTCTGCGCATAGGCGTACTCGGCGTGTCCGATCTGCCGACGCTGGAGCAATTCATTGAGCAGGCGGATCGCCGAGCGCTCAGAAGGTCCCAAGATGGCCTGGCGCTGCTCGGGCGGCAGAGGCAGATGCTCGAGCAGGCTCCTGGCCGCTGCCTGTTCGGCGCGATTCCGGCTCGGGCCGTGGCCACAGGCGCTATAGCGCTTCCCGCCAATGATCAGCTCGCACTCCGCCGTAAAGCTGGGGGCATGGGCTGCTCCGCTGCGGGCGAGCAGGCGATAGCGTGGGAGGCCCCAACGCTGGAGATGTGCCAATTCTTGCAAGGCCCCCTTGTAGTTGATCGTCTCGGCGAGTGTTTGCGCACGGGACTCTTCGGGCTGCCGCTCTTGCTCTGAGGAAGCAGGACAGGAGGGGCCACAAGCGATCTCCAACCAACGAGCGATGTCCTGCTCCTGTCTGAGACCGCTTACCCTGATCAGCAGATCAAGGCTGGCAAGCTGCCGGGCCCGGTCTTTGCGTGGGCCTTGATAGGTTGCCGAGCAGTAACACTGGTTGCCCAGATGCAGGCTGGCTCTGGCAGTAAACCAGGGCCGTCCCTCCCTCCCAAAAAAGGTCTGTTCCTCGTAGATAGGAGCTTGCCAGCCCAGAATCTGTTGTCCCATCACAAGCAGGCTGATCGCATGCTGCGGCCGGCGGCAAAGCGAGGAGAGGGCGGCCTGTTTGACGCGCTCCCAGGTCTGGCCGGTGGTTGGGAAACGGAAGAGCAGGGTGAAGAGATCGTGGGGTCCAAGGGCGTCGCTATTCAGACGGGCCAGGATCTCTTCTTCGACCGCTGGCGGAAGGAGCTGCGATTGGGCCGCGATTCGTACAAGGCTATGAAAGCGGCGCGCGTCCAGCCCGGCAAGAGGGCGGGCGCGCCCTCCCCCCTGTGCAAGTACCTCCTCAACCTCCTGCTGTAACTGCTGCTCGTAGAGGGAGAGGAAGTAGGCCGGCTTCGCCGCTTTCAGGTCCCGCTCAACCTTGTTCAGATGGCTGGCGATCTCGTCTAGCTCCTCGCGCGCAAGAGGTAGGGAGGAGGCACCGGCTCCCTGGATAGCAGAGAGCAGAATGCGCTGGTTGACCAGATCAGCGTAGCGCCGCAGGGGTGAGGTCAGATGCAGATAGGCCGGCAGCTGCAGGCCGAAGTGCCCGCGTAAGATCGGTGCGTAGGTGGCGCGCTCAACAACGAGCTGGATGGTAGCGCTGACTTGCTCGGGCCTGACCTGATCCGGCCGCAGCAGGGCAGTCTCCAGCATTTCTCGCAGGGCTTCGCTCGTCGGAGCAATCGGCTTGGAGCAGTGGTTGCGGTAGAGGGCCGGCAGGCCGCGCTGGGCCAGGAATTGCGCGAAGAGCTGGTTAGCCAGGATCATACACTCCTGAACCAGGAGATAGGAGCGGTGCCGCTGCTCGTCGCTCAGACGCAGCAGGAAACCTTCTTCGCTGGTGGCCCAGCCACGACCCAGGTCGTAGAGAGCCAGCGAGCCTCGCGCGCGCCGGAGCTGATAGAGTTGCTCGGCAAGTTGGTAGAGAGCACGCAGCATTTCGCCCAGGGGAGT
>NZ_JBHOQV010000127.1:0-24036 GCF_042408735.1 Thermogemmatispora sp. | reverse complement strand
CAAGCAGCTACCATTTCTCTACACTCAACAGTGTTCATCGCTCACCGCGTCTCATTCCTCCCTTGGGACGCATGAAGTCACGTGAGAGGAGCAGTCATGCCCTGGTGGTTTAGAACCCGTCGACGCTCCGGCCCTGCCGCTTCCAGCCCCTCCCCGTCTCCTGCCACAGAGCAGGAACGCGCGTCCGTCCGGGTCGGGGTCAGGGTCGGTGAGGTGGCCTTCCCTGGGCGCGCGGACGAGGACACGCGCCGCTATCTGGAGCAGCAGCCCTATCTGCTGCCCAAGGACCTCAAAGAGGTCAACCGACTCGACTTTCAGCATTACGTGCTGCGGGCCATCCTGAAGAACAATTATCTGGTCCCGCTGCAGGCACCGCGGCAGATCCTGGACGTGGGCTGTGGGACGGGCCAGTGGGCCTACGAGCTGGCGCGAGAGTTTCCCCAGGCGGGGGTGATCGGGCTAGATCTGGAGCCAGCCAGGAACACGACCGCGCCGCCGCCCAACTATCGGTTTGTGGCGGGAGATGTGCGAGACGGCCTGCCCTTCGAGGACAACCGCTTTGATTTCGTCCATCAGCGCTTTTTATGGGCGGCGCTGCCGCTGGCGGCCTGGCCGGGAGTCGTCCAGGAGCTGGTGCGGGTGACCGCGCCCGGCGGCTGGGTCGAGCTGCTGGAAGCGAGTATCTATGGGGCCCCTGCTGGACCCGCTCTTGGGCGCTTGCAGGCCATGCTAGGGGAGCTGGCGGCGCTGCGGGGACTGGATGGCTCGGACGAGGTGGTCCGTTCGCTGGATCGCTACCTCAGAGAGGCGGGATTGGTCGAGGTGGAGCGGCGGGAGATCGAGGTGCCTCTCGGAGACTGGGGGGGACGGATCGGCTCGCTCATGGCCCTGGATGGCCGCGAAGCGTGTCTGGCCATGAGTGGAGCGGCGGCGAAGCGCTTTCGGCTGACGCAACAGGAGTATGAGGCGCTGCTGGAGGCGGCGTTTCGGGAGTGCAACGAGCTGAAGACGAGAGGCCGCTTTGTGGCGGCCTATGGGCGCAAGCCGTGAGAGAGAGCAGGCGCCGTTCCCTCCCCGCTCCCTCTTTCTCGCTCTCACCTGATCTGGTCTGGCTTGACCCGATCGGCGCAACAGTGGGCCAGACGCAGACCGCGGCTGCGGCTGCTTCTGCCCCACTCCCCCTGCTGGCAAAGGCAAAGTGGAGCGACTGGGGTGAGCTGGGCTGGGTTGGGCTGGGTACTGGGCAGGACGAGGCAGGCATCTGAAGGCTTTGCTCGTTTGCTCCCTCCCCCGGAGGGGGCTCGGGTCTCTCCCGCTCCCGGTGCTGTCCTGTTGCGAGGAAGTCCCCAGCCCTCCCTCTCGAGACCGGTCCGCTCCGCTCCGGCTTGCCCTGCTGGACTTGCTGGCTCTGTCCTGACGAATCTCTCCTGCCTGCGCAGGCAGACTGGCTCTGACGCCCATGGTGGTGAGGCTGGGAGCGCAGGCGCAAGCAGGGCCGAGCGGCCGAAGAGCAACCCGTGCCCGTGCCCGCGCCCGTGCCAGGAGGACAGCTCCCCTCGTGGTTTCGGTTCGCGGTCCAGGTCCAGGGCCAGCCAGCCAGCCAGCCGGCTTAGTCCTTTCTCCCCCAAACGGTCAGCAGCGTCCACACCGCGCAGAAGTCCTCTTGCTGCATCTGGGCCACCGCGAGCTGATACAGGTGCTCCAGTTCCTCCCGCGTGGCCATGCCGACCTTGACCAGGAATGGCTGCACCAGCTCCAGCCCAATCAGATAGTCTTTAAAGACGGGATAGTGGCCCTCGGTCCCCATCGACCACTCGAGCGCCGTGGCCCGCAGCCGCACCTGCTGAAAGCCGGCCTGGCGCACCAGCCGCGGCAACACCGGCGTGATGCCAACGTGACGTCCGTCTACGGAGAAGCTTTGCCCCGCTCGCTTGAGGGCCTCAGTCCCCAGTGCACTGAAACGTTCGAAGGCTGGACTGGTGGTCAGGGGTGGTTCCGTCTCCGTCAGCCGGATGAGGCCGCCGGGCTTGAGGAGGCGGTAGCACTCGGCCAGCAGCCTCGGCCAGGCCGCTGGCAGCATGAAGCCAAAGAGCAGCCGCCCGTTGATCAGATCGAAGGAGGCGTCCGGAAAGTCGAGCGGCTCCATGACATTGCCTACCAGGAAGCGCACATTCTCGAGTCCACGTGAGCGTGCCTGCGTCCGGGCATGCTCAATCACCTGGGCACTCAGGTCAATTCCGACAACCTCGGTCCTGGGAAACCGATAGGCCAGTTCTAAGGCCCAGCCGCCCGGCCCACAGGCCAGGTCCAGCACCCGGCCCGCTTCGGGCAGCCCGATACCCTCCTCGGGCAAGAGGCCCCCCATCGCCTCGGTGAGCAGCCGATCCTGCTGCATCAACCGTGCCAGCTCCCCGGCGTTCTCCGGATCGATGATGTAGGTATTCTGACTGTCCGCTCGCGTCTGCCGCTCGTCAGTTGCCATAGTTCCTCTCTTCCTTGATTCCTGTGCTGCACTCATACCGATGCATCACTGCCGGAAAGAGTCCCCCCATCCCGCGCGTGAGCAGTTGGTCCTGCTGCATTGGCCGCGCCAGCGCTCCAGCATGCCCCGGATCGATCACGTAGGGGTGCTTGGGCTTGTCCAGAGAGACTCCTTTCGCCAGTCGAGCGAGATTCCCCACACAGAGAGTATAATCAATCCACATGCTCGTTGTCTGCCCTCTTTCTTGATTCGGAGCCATTGCCAGGCAGTCCTCATCGGGTCGGTCGGGTCGGGGAGGCTGGCCAGCGCTGTCTGCCCAGGTGGATCAGGCCAGAGACAGGCAGTCCTGGCCTTCCCCTGTTCGGTTCGGTTCAGGGGTCACCTCGCCTTGCCGCGGCCCAGCCCGGCCCGCCGCGCCGTCCCGTCCCAGTGAGGACCGGCCCCCGCGCCGAGCCGAGCCGAGCCGAACCCGAGCAAGGCCCGGATCCCTTTCTTGCTTCCTCTCCCCTCCCTTCGTTGAGTCCCTCGCGCCTCGGCTGGAAGCGTCGCCCTCTCCTCAGTCGCCCGAGCAGTGGCGCCTCCAGCAGGAGCCGCCACTGCTCGGCTGGCAGCCGCTCGTCAGGCGCGGCGTGCTTCCTCCAGCGCCGCAGAGACTGAGCCGCGAGTCCCAGCAGCCACAGCAGCGGGCGCACGTCGGCCCCTGCCACCAGCAGCCCGGGACTGGAGCCGTCCCGCGCCTGCCAGAGCTTGCCCAGGGCAAACCCCAAGGTCTCCTCGCGGGTTTACCCCTCCCTGGCCTGGGGCAGTCGTCCTTGCCAGAGCTGGAGCGTCTCGGGGGAGAGCTGTGTCAGCAGGAGCTGCTCGAGGGCAGCCAGGATGACCGGGGCAGGCTGCCACGGGGACAGGGGCCCGAGCGGCAGGGGCCCGTACCTCGCCAGAGGCGGACCCGACGCCGACCGGTCTGGCTGCGGCGAGGAAGCGGCTGGCCCCGCTTGCTCCGGCTCCGGCTCCAGGGTTCCTCCCCAGGCGCCCGCGCCGAGGAGTCGGCTCGCCGGCGGGGGGCCGCTGTGGGCTTGGGCCGGAGGCGGGACAGCGCTCCGAGCCGGGAGGCGGGACACCAGTCGGAGCCGGTCTCGGGGCATCCGTCTCGCTGCCGGACTGCTGCTGTGGCAGTCCCACTGAATGGGCGGGTGGCAGGGGCTAAAATGCAGTGGCCATGCATGGCCTCCCTCCGTTGCTCTGTGTGATCTCGCGGGGAGCTGTCTTCTGCAAGGGCCTGGCTGTCAGCCCAACAGAGCAGCTCGCCTCTCTTCAGACGTTGGGCGGGTTGGAGTCTGGGTCCGCGCTGGCGCAGCGGTCGGCAAGACACTGCTCCTAGAGGACACGCTCCAGCCGCTCGGCGCGGGAGCGAGAGCGGACGTCCAGCCGCTCGCGCAGCCGAGAGAGGTGGCCGCGCACGGTGCCGACGGTGATGCCCAGGCGGGCGGCGATGGCCTCATCCTCTCTCCCCTGGCGCAGCAGCAACAGGATGGCCCATGCGCCCCGGCGCGGCGGTCCTGGGTCCTGAGGCCCCCACCTGCGGCGAACGGCTCGCTGCTGGCGCATCGCTTTGCTGCCTCCTGTGCTGTCGTCGGATGCGGCCTGTGGAGCGGGCTAGCCCGGCTGTTCCCGGCCCTGGCGCCACGCCTGGCAGAGGCAGCACGGGAAGCCGGCTCTGGTCTGGCGATGCCGGAGCGCTTCTGGCTGGCCTCATCGGAAGCGCCAGGAGCAGGCCCAGGCCAGGAGCAGGAGCCAGGGATCCGGCTCTAGCGAGCAGGCGCCAAGCCAAGCCCTGTGCCAGGGTCAGCAGAAGCCCCTTAGCCAGCGGGCACGGCTGTCCGGTCTCTGCCTGAGGGAGCAGGGCCGTCTCCTCCGTGCGGCGCTGGTTCCGGCGCGTGCTCTCGCGTGGAGATGGCTGGGCTGCCTGGGGCCTGAGGGGGAAGCCGCTCCCACGGGCAGCGCTCTGCGTCCGCGCGGGCTGATCCTGCCCCAGGTGGGAGCCAGCCCCGGACAGGACCCCTCAAAGCAGGACGGGCTGGGCGTGAACCGCTGGCAGGAGCTGCTCGCTGCCGCTCAGCTCGCAGCCCCTCTGGCGCTCGCCCGACCCCCACGGCTGCCGACAGCCTTCGCAGCGGCAGCTGCCGGGTGCCCGCCAGCAGCCGGCCACGGTCTGGGCCTGGCCCGCCTCCCTCCACGTTCTGGTGGTGTCTGAAGGAGTGGGGGCGGCGGCTCATGGGTGCTGCCCCCAGACGGCCATCCCGCCACAGCCGGTCTGATACTGTTCCCGCTCCACCGGCAGGGCGGCCAGGGTTTGTTCGATCTGCTCCAGGGGGACCTGGTTGACGCTGGCCAGCAGGTCCTGCTGGAAGAGCGGAGCACCGTACCGTCTGCCCGAGAGCGGGGCGACAAAGGAATGGACCACCGGCTCCAACCCCAGGGCACGGAGCCAGACGGGCAGGTGGGGGGGAGCGTCCAGTTGCAGCCCGCGACGGACGGCCAGGGCCTCGAACCAGGTGCGGGCCTGCTGGTGGTGTGGTCCCTCGTGCAAGACCTGACCGGTGGCCTCGACCAGTTCGAGCCAGCCCCCTGGGGCGGTGACGCGCAGCAGGTTGCACAGGACCGCAGGCCAGGCAGTGATGGGAATGGTGGGAATGGCCGCGGCCAGCAGGCGCTGATGGACGTAGCTGAACTGACCAGCGGGGAAAGGGTGACCGGTGAGCAGGTCTGCCTGGACGGCGCGGCAACGGGCCGGGAGAGGCCAGCGGAGCAGGGAGAGGTCCTTGTCCAGGGCGACCAGTTGGGCCTGAGGCCAGCGGTGGGCGGCTTCGCGCAGCCAGATGCCGGTGCCGGCTCCGACGTCGAGGATGGAGGTCGGTTGCTGGACGGGGGCCAGGAAGGAGGAGCCGAGCAGTTGGCGCAGGGCAAAATGCTGCAGCTCCAGTCGGCGCTGTTCCTGGCGGCTGCGGGGCAGGAGATAGGGGCCGTCGGGGCCGGGACCGCCGCTGTCGAGAGATCCGTTGGGCGGGTGGGTGACGCCAGCTCCGAGTAGCCGGGCAGGCCAGGGCCAGGACCAGCCCATGGGCGCACCTCCGGGAGGCTAGCCGGATGCGGGTAGCATGGGTAGCGCGCCCATGGGCGCCCTGGCAACGCCGTGGAAGGATGCACCCATTGCAGCAGGGGAGCCAAAAGAGCGCCGTGCTGATTATGCTGGTGACGCTGGGGAGTGCTGCCCTAACCGGAGAGCAAGGAGCGTTATACACAGCCCCATCGGGCCAGACCAGAGATGAATCGCCGACTGTGTGCTGTCCCCCCTCTCTTCTCTCCTGCCCCACGGGAGAGAAGAGAGGTCTTGCTGGGACTATCAACTATGAAACCCTTGACAGCGCTCCCCCTGGCGGGTATACTTGCACTATCGTCACTGGTCGACCAGTAGACCAGTAGACCAATCTGAGCTGCAGCAATGAGAGCGAAAGGGCAGGGTTGCCTCGGCGGGTGAGCGCAAGAGGCCGCCAGGTCCAGCGAAGGGAGCGCCAGGAAAGGGGTAGTCATGCTACTTGCCGGTCAGATTGCTATTGTCACCGGAGCTGGCAGAGGGATTGGGCGCGCCATTGCCCTGGCCTATGCCCGCGAAGGAGCCAGCCTGGTCATTGCCGAGAAAGACCGGGAGCCGGCGCAGGAGGTAGCGGAGAAGATTCGCGGTCTGGGGGGACAGGCTCTGGTCATTGAGACCGACGTTGCGCAGGAAAGCTCAGTCAATGCGATGGTGGAGCGCGTTCTCCGCGAGCTAGGCACCATTGACATCCTTGTCACCAATGCTGGCATTCAGCGTCGCTATTTCGTCCATCAGCTTCCCACTGCGGAATTCCAGGCCATGCTTGATGTCAACCTGCTAGGCACCTTCTACTGCTGTCGTGCGGTCCTACCGACCCTTTATGCGCGGCGGACCGGTACGATCCTCATGATCGCCTCCGACTCGGGTCGGCGTGGCTATGCCTACAATGCCGCCTACTGCGCCAGCAAATTTGCTGTCATTGGCTTCATGGAAGCGCTGGCCGACGAAGCGCGGGCCTACGCGGTGCGCGTCAACGCCCTCTGTCCGGCGGGAGTCAAGACACGCATGAGCGAAAGCGTCACCTGGGGAGACGGCAGACCTCTGCGGCTGGAGCACTTTATGGAGCCCGAAGAAGTCGCTGACGTCGCTCTCTTTCTTGTCGGTCCCGGCGCACGGGCCATTCACGGCCAGGCCATTCCGGTCTATGGCGGCGTCACCTACCGGCTGGAGTAGCACGCGTGCCAGCGGGACGGGGTGCAGCGCCTTCCCTTTTGACAGCAAGCAGCACAGCTGGAGGAAGAGCATGATGGAGCATCCAGCGGCAGCCCCGGCCAGCCGGGCCACGGGCGTGCCACGTCTGCAAGTGCGGAGGGTCAGCAAAACCTTTCCTGGCGTGCAGGCCCTCAAGCAGGTTTCGCTCGAAGTTTGGCCGGGAGAGATCCATGCGCTGGTCGGCGAGAACGGCGCCGGCAAATCCACTCTCATGCGCCTGATCGCCGGCGTCGAGACTCCTGATGAGGGGGAGATTCTCCTCGACGGGCGTCCTCTCGGCCACATCGACGAAGATCAGGCGGGTCGACTCGGCATCAGCATGGTGCATCAAGAGCGCAGTCTGGTTCCAGGACTGAGCATTGCCGAGAACGTTTTTGCCGCCAGGCAGCCCACCCGCTGGCTTGGAACGATCGACTGGGCCCGCATGCGTCAGCGCACGCGCCAGATCTTGCGCGAGCTGGCGGTTGATCTACCCCCCGACCGGCTGGTTGGCGAGCTATCGCCGGCCCAGCAACAGATGATTGAGATCGCCAAGGGACTATCGCGCCAGTTGCGCCTGTTGATCCTTGATGAGCCAACCGCTGCCCTGACGCTGGCTGAAACCGAGCATCTCTTCGAGGTGGTGCGTCATCTGGCGGCGAGCGGCGTCTCCGTTATCTACATCTCTCACCGCCTGGCGGAGGTTTTCCGCATCGCCGAGCGCATCACCGTGCTCAAGGATGGCAGCGTGACCGGCGTGCGCGCCGTCAACGAGGTTGATGAAGCCGAGCTCGTCCGGCTGATGGTGGGGCGTGAGCTCTCCTTTGAGCCGGATCAGCGCCGTGTCAGCGAGGCTGCGCCAGTCGTGCTTCAGGTAGAAGAGGTCGCCGCCCCGCCGGCGGTGCGCCAGGCCTCGCTCACTGTGCGGGCTGGTGAGATCGTCTGCCTGGCCGGCCTGGTAGGGGCAGGACGCTCGGAGCTGTGTGAGGTCATCTTTGGCGCTCGCCCACGCAGCGCCGGGCGCATCCTGCTGGCAGGCAGGGAGGTCCACTTCCGCCACCCGAGCCAGGCGCGCGAGGCAGGCATTGGCATGGTGCCAGAGGACCGCAAAGAGGACGGACTCTTTCTGGACATGTCGCTCAGCGACAACCTGGCTGCCGCTAACCTGTCCGCCCTCGCACCACATGGACTCCTCTCCCGCCGCCGCGCTCGCCGATTGGCGGAGACCTAC
Organism: Thermogemmatispora sp.; assembly: GCF_042408735.1. Classification (GTDB taxonomy): domain Bacteria; phylum Chloroflexota; class Ktedonobacteria; order Ktedonobacterales; family Ktedonobacteraceae; genus Thermogemmatispora. Next base: position 15,981 of record NZ_JBHOQV010000127.1, on the reverse strand, counting down.
ATTCGCGACCTGCGCATTGTTACTCCCCACGCCGATCAGCTTGTGCTCAACCTCAGTGGCGGCAACCAACAGAAGGTGCTGCTGGCCCGCTGGTTCGCGCGCCAGCCACGCCTGCTGATCATCGACGAGCCGACGCGGGGGGTTGACGTTGGTGCGCGCGCCGATATCTACCGGGTGCTGCGCGACTTCGCCGCCAGCGGCATGGCTCTGCTGGTCGTCTCTTCGGATCTCCCTGAAGTCCTGACACTGGCACATCGAATCGTCATCATGTCCGAAGGTAAGACAGTCGCTGAGCTGGACGCTGCGGAAGCCGACGAACAGACCATCCTGGCGCTGGCCTCGCCTGGCGCACACAAGAGCGAGGAGAGTGCATCATGAGTACATCGCATCTGCCCGAGACCCGCAGTTCCCTCGATGCTGCCGCACCGGCAGTCAGAGGCGTGGTTGGCGTAGCGCCGCGGCGCACCTTCAAACGGCTACTGATCGCTGCCGGCTGGCGCCTTGTGCGTTCTCGCCCGCTATTACTTCTTATACTTATTTTACTGCTATCATGCTTCATGGCCTACTTGTATCCTCTTTCATTTCTCTCGCTGGACAATTTTTCTGCGGTGTTGCTCAACGCCTCGCAGTTCGGCATTCTGGCAGTAGGCATGTCCATTCTGATGATTGGGGGCGTCTTCGACCTCTCTATTGGCTCCACGCTCGCCCTCTGCGGTGTTGTTGTCGCCGTCCTCATTGCCTATGCTCATCTGCCGGTTCCGCTGGCGATCCTGCTAGCCCTGGCTGTGGGAGCCCTGGCCGGTCTGATCAATGGCCTGATCGTCACTCGCATTCGCATCAATGCTCTTATCACGACCCTGGCCACGGCGGGCATCTACCGTGGCGTTACTCAGCTCATCTCAGGCACTGGCGTTTCGCCGATCAGCGACGCCTTTGCCCGCGTTGGCCAGTCGGTCTGGCTAGGCTTTCAATCCCCATTCTGGGTCATGGTACTCATTGTGGCCGCTGGCATTTGGGCGGTAGGCCAGACGCGCTTTTTCCGCCAGTACTACTACGTTGGCGCCAATGAACGAGCTGCCCGCCTCTCGGGAATCAGAACCTCGCGTCTGATCCTGATCGGCTTCGTTATCATGGGACTCCTCGCTGGCGTTGCTGGCGTCCTGAACGCGGCACGTTTGAATGCGGCGGTTGTCAGCGCTGGCATAGGCGTGGAGCTGCAGATCATCACGGCCACCGTCCTGGGCGGGGCCAGTCTCAAAGGGGGTGAAGGTACTGTTCTGGGCGCTTTTCTTGGAGTAATCTTCATTGCTCTTGTGCAGAACGCCCTCATTATCCTCGACGTCGATGTCTTCTGGCAGAACATTGTCATCGGGATCGTCCTGCTGGTCGCCGTCTCACTGGACCACTGGAAGGAGGTCCGGCGCAGTTGAGTGCGGGTGGGCGGAGTTGGTCCGCCTGGGACGATGAGTCCTGCTGGACCATCTCAGCCTGCCAGGCGACTCAACCCAAGCCAGTACCGGGCGTGCTCAATGAGAACACGAGGAGGAAGGAAGGAAGACATGTACCGCTATTTTGCCGGATGGTGCCGCCGCCTGCTGCCGGCGCTGGTCCTGCCTTTGCTCCTGATCGCCTGTACCTCACCGGAAAACAGCCCATCTGCCGGGGGGAGTCAGAGTCGGAGCAGCTACGCCAACGAGGTCTACTACTGGATCTCTCAGAACTCCACGCTGCCGCTCTTTGTTGCCCACGATCAGCCGGCCCTGCGGGCAGCGGCGCGTGAGCTTGGGGTCAAGGTGAGAATTGCTGGCCCCACTACGATTGATCTGCCAGCCTTTATTGCGACCATCAATCAGGTCTGCGCCCAGCATCCGGCAGGCGTGATTGTGGTTGGCTGGGATCCTTCCCTCACGGCGGCCGTCAACCAATGCATTGCTGAGCGCGTACCAACGGTCACCGATGATGCCGATCTGCCGGAGTCGAATCGGCTGGCCTTCGTGGGTACCGACTGGTACGACATCGGCGTCGCCCAGGCCCAGGCTATGATCAAGGCCACCGGCGGCAGTGGAGAGGTGGCCACTCTCTCCATCATCAATGCCGACAATATGAAGGAGGCGGTGCGTGGGTTCACCGATACCCTGCGTAGCACCAATCTGCGCATTGTGGCCAACGAGGATGACGGCGGCGATGCCTCGCAGGCGGCCTCAAAGACGGCCTCGCTCCTGGCGGCCCATCCCAATCTGGTGGGCATCGCTGGCTTCGACTCGGAGAGCGGCGCCGGCATCGTCCGGGCTCTGGAGGAAGCCGGCAAGGCTGGCAAGATCAAGGTTACGGCGATGGAGCAGACGCCGGCCTTCTTCCAGACGATTAAGAAAGGTGAGGTGCAGGCCATCATCATTCAGAAGCGCGAGCTGTTTACCTACTACGCCCTGAAACTGCTGGTGGATTTCAATCACAACGGGCTGCACATTGCCGGACTTGATCGCTGGGCCGCGCCGCCCATCCCGCGCATTGTCAATACGGGCCTGCTGGTCGCCACCGCCGATAACATCGACGATATCATCAGCCACCTGCCGAAGCAATAAGCTGCGGTGGAGCAAGGGGTGTGGGCGCCGACCTGCTTGACGGCGCGCAACCTCGTGATTGTCCGTCCTGGTCAGCGGGCCACGAAGCAGGCGCTCACGCCCCAGAAACATCTAGCTGGAGCCTGCATGAGAGAAGAGCACAACGAGAACGCTATGTTTGAACGGATCGATCATATCGGAATCGCCGTCTGGGACATCGAGGCGGCCCTGCCCTACTATCAAGAGGTGCTGCAGCTCCGCTTCGTCTCGACGGAGGTCTTGCCGGAGGTTGGTATCCGCCTGGCCTACCTGGATGCCGGCAATACCTTTATTCAGCTCGTCGAGCCGTTGACCTCGCCCACGATCCGGCGGTTCCTGGAAGAGCATGGGGAGGGATTGCACCATATCTGCTTTACGGTGGCTGATCTCCCCACGGTGCTCCAGCAGTTGACTGGGGAGGGTGAGGCGGCCATCTTCGCCGGAGGCCGCCGTCGGCGCTGCGCCTTTCTGCTGCGGCACCCCAGCGGGGTCACTATCGAGCTGACCGAGCGCGTCCCTTACGGTGATCCGCCGCTGGCGCAGGAAGGCACTAATGGCCAGATGGGCTGATTCTTATCTCTCTGCTCGCTAGCCATTGGCTTGCGGCCATGGCCTCGGACTGTCGCTTACTGTCCGCTCACGTCTGCCCTACCTGGCGGTCCACCGCCGTGCTACCATGCTCGGGGCAGGTCACGTGATAGAGTATTGACCGGCGGTGACGGAGACAGCTATCTTACCACCGAAACGGTTGATTTCTGGATTCCTATCAGGAGCAAGTGCTTTCTTATGGAGAAAAAGTCTCTGGCCTGCAACACGTTCGCATGGTGGTTCCATTCTCCGCGTTCCAGTACTAGAGGGAGGTAGGGCTATGGCGGATCTACTCGGTTCCTGGCCGCAGCGGCTGGCGCGTGATCGGCGTCGTGTGATCATTCTGGATGATGATCCTACGGGCACGCAGACGGTGGCAAACGTCGAGGTCATCCTGCAGCCGGAGCGCGAGGCCTACCGCCACTTTTTCGCCCAGAGTGAGCGCGCCATTTACATTCTAACCAACACTCGTGCTCTGCCACGCGAGGAGGCCGTGGCGCGGGTGAAGCAGATTCGGGCCGAGGTCAGCGCGGTCGCTCAGGAGTACGGTTGCGAGGTGGCTTTTGTGTTGCGCGGGGACTCTACCCTGCGCGGCCACATCTTTGCCGAAATGGAGGCCCTGGCGGGGTCGGCCCACGATTGGGTGGGCCTCTTCGTGCCAGCTTTTCCGGAGGCTGGGCGCATCACCCTCGATGGCATTCACTATCTGGTTGTGGACGGCAAGCGCGTGCCGATGGCGCAGACGGAGTTCGCCCGTGATGGCATCTTCGGCTACCAGAGCGAGCGGCTCAACGACTGGGTAGCCGAGGTAGGCGCGGGTCATGAGGCGATCCTGCTGCCGCTGGCCCAACTGCGAGCCGCCGGGCCGGCTCTGGTCCATCAGACGCTCCTGGCGGCCCCTCCTGGGGCGATCGTGATTCCCGATGCTGAGACCCGCGCCGATCTGGAGCTGGTGGCCTGGGGGCTGCTGGATGCGGAGGAGGCCCTGCGCGCTGCGGATTCTCCACGGCGCCAGATTGTGGTGCGCTCCGCCTCCAGCTTTGCCGCCGTCCGCGCCGGTCTGCACGGACAGAGCATCCGCTCCCTTGGGCAGAACGACTACCGTCTGCTCGTGGTCTGCGGCTCCCACACGCAGGCCAGCTCGGCGCAGCTGGTCCGCCTGATCGAGCGCACGCTCTCGCCGGTGGTCATTCCCACCGATTGGCTGTTGCGGGAGGGCAAAGAGGCGGTTGTACCGCGCCTGGCTCAGCAACTGGTGCTGGACCTGGATGAACATAAGTTTGCCATCCTGACCACCGAGCGGGTGCGTCGGCCTGAGCATGCATCGCTGGCTCACGGAGCGCAGATCATGGAGGCCCTGAGCGAGACCGTGGCCCGCGTGGCGGAGCATGTGGAGGCCCTGATTGTCAAAGGAGGCATTACCTCGGCAGAGGTCGCTGTCAAGGGTCTGGGGGCACACCTGGCGCGCGTGCAGGGCCAGCTTCAGGAGGGGGTCGCTCTTTGGGAGCTGCTCCTCCCAGATGGCCGCTCGCTTCCCTACGCAGTGGTGCCTGGCAACGTGGGGGAGGAGCGCACGCTACTGGAGATCGCCCAGAAGTTCCAGGCCGCTCCCCTGCGTCCTCTGACCCCTCTGCAGCCCATTGAGCAGCGTCCACTGGTGGCCGAGATCACTCAGCGGCTGCTCGACTATTTGCTCTCGGGCGATCTCAAGCCTGGCAGTCGCCTTCCCTCGGAGCGCCAGCTCTCGGAGGCTCTGGGCATGGGACGCTCGACGCTGCGCGAGTCGCTGAAGGCCCTGACGCTCCTGGGCCTGCTCGAGGTACGCCAGGGCGACGGAACCTATCTGCGCCGCGCTGACTCAGCGCTGCTGCCCCGCGTGATCGAGTGGGGGCTGCTGCTGGGCGAGAAGCGCACGATGGATCTGGTAGAGGCCCGTCTCAAGATAGAGGTGGCCATTGCCGAGCTGGCAGCTCAGCGCCGCGACTCGTTCGCCGTGGAGGAGCTGCGTCAGCTGCTGGAGCGTATGGGGGCCGCCGGCCACGACTATCAGGCGTTTGTCGACGCCGATGTCGCTTTTCATCTGAAGCTGGCTGAGATCGCCAGAAACAGTGTTCTGCGCGATATCCTGTCCAGCATCCAGGCTCTGTTGCGGGCCTGGATCATCCGCGTCATTCAGTCAGCCGGCGATACCGATTTTTCCTATAGGGAGCATCTGGCGATCTTCACAGCGGTCGAACAGGGTGATCCGGGGCGAGCCGCGGCGGCGATGCAGGCCCATATGGATTCGGCCCGCAGCCGCCTGCTGGCGGCGATCGCTCAAGAGCGGAGTCAGCGCCAGACCAGGAAGGAGGAATGAAGAGCCATGCGTGCTGTGGTCACCGTGGCGCCCCAGCAAATGGAGCTGGTGGAGGAGGCCGCGCCGATAGCGGGGCCGGGCGAAGCCCTGCTGCGTGTCGAGGCGGTAGGTCTCTGCGGCTCCGATCTGCATCTCTATCTGGGTGACCATCCCTATGTCACCTACCCTCAGGTGCAGGGGCATGAATTCTGTGGCACCATCCTCGCCTTTGGCGAGGGCTACAGCGGCCCGTTGCGCATCGGGCAGCGCGTCGCCGTTGAGCCACTGGTCCCCTGCGGCTCCTGCTATCCCTGCCGCCATGGGCGCCCCAACTGCTGCACCCGTCTGGCTGTGCTGGGGGCCCATCGGCGCGGCGCTCTGGCCGAGCTGATCGCTGTGCGCACCACCAGCCTCTACCCGGTCGGCGACCTGGATGCCGAACTGGCGGCGCTGGTTGAGCCTGTCTCGATCGGCCTGCACGCCGTGATCCGGGGCCAGGTAACGGCGGAGGACCGTGTGGTGATCTTCGGTGCAGGTCCCATCGGGCAGGCGGTGCTACTCGCGGCCCGCGAGCGCGGGGCGCAGGTCCTGGTAGTCGACAAGCTGGAGCGGCGGCTGGCGCTGGCCCACCGTCTGGGGGCGGAGGTAGTGATCAACGCCAGCCACGAGGATGTGGCCGCTGCCGTCCTCTCCTGGACCGACGGCGATGGACCGGCGGTGATCTTTGAGGCCACCGGTGTGCCGGCGGTCATTCGTCAGGCGGTCGAGCTGGTGGCCAGTGCCGGGCGCATCGTGATCATCGGACTCTCGAATCAGGAGGTCTCGCTGCCAGTGGTGGAGTTCACACGCAAGGAGCTGACCGTCCTGGGGTCGCGCAACAATGCCGGGATCTTCGCCCAGGCGGTGGAGCTGGTTCAGCGTCAGCGCGCTGCGGTGCGCGCCCTGATCAGCCATCGCTTCCCGTTGGAGGAGACACCGCGCGCGCTGGCCTTCGCTCTGGAGCATCCTACTGAAGCGGAGAAGGTGCTCATTCTGGTGGGTCCAGCGGCCACTGGCCAGGCACTCAATCAGCAGGCTTGAAGGGAAGGAGCGAAGGAACCATGAAGATTGCAGTGATCGGCGGCGGAGCGATGGGCAGCGTCTGGGCGGTCTTCCTGAGCCGGGCCGGACATCAGGTGACAGTGGTCGATGTGGCCCCTCCCGTGGTGGAGGCCATCAGGGCGCAGGGACTGAAGCTACTGCGAGCCCCGCTGGCCGATGCCCCTCTGGAGGTCGAGGCGCGGCCTGGAGCGGCAACCACCGGCGCCGGGCTGGGGCGGGCTGAGGTTGTCTTTTTCTTTGTCAAGGCCCATCACATGCCGGGCGCCATCGAGCTGGCCCGACCGCTGATCAGCGAGGAGACGACGGTGGTCAGCCTTCAAAACGGCTGGGGCAATGCCGATCTGCTCGCCGCCCATTTCCGCCCCGAGCAGCTCGTGGTCGGTGTCACCTATCACAGTGCCACGGTGCTGGCGCCGGGAGTGGTGGCCCATCCGGGGACGGGGCCCAGCATTGTGGGCCCCTATCTGGTCGCGGGGAGCCTCGCGCGGGCGCAGCAGATCGCCAGGCTGTTGCAGGAGGCCGGGCTGGAAACCACGGCGCGCGAGGATGTGCGCAGCGAGATCTGGAAGAAGCTGATTCTCAATGCCGCCACCCTGCCAACATCGGCGCTGACCGGACTGCCAGCGGGCCAGCTCGCCGAGCCGGGGCCGCTACTGGACCTGGTGGCCGCTGTCACAGCGGAAGCAGTGACCGTAGCCCGCGCACTGGGCTACCAGATTGACTACGCCGAGCGCTTTGAGCGGATCTGTGCCGTGCTGCAGGGTGCCGGAGCCGCGCGCTCCTCGATGCTGCAGGATGTTCAGGCCCGGCGCAAGACCGAGATCGAGGTGATCAACGGCGCCGTGGTCAGAGCCGCTGAGCAGCTCGGCCTGGAGGTGCCGCTGAACCGCGCCCTGGTGGCGCTGATCGGCGGTCTGGAAAGGAGTTGGCAGCTATGACAACACGGCTGACCTTTCTGGGGGTTGCGGGCTATGAAATCGCGGGGCCGCGCTATCGCATTCTCATCGATCCCTTTTTAAGTGGCAATCCGGCGGCCCCGAGGAAGCTGGAGGAGCTGGAGCCGCCCGATGCTATCCTCGTCTCACACGCCGCCTTTGACCATTTCGGCGATACCTATACCATCGCCGCCCGAACAGGGGCACCGGTGATCTGCGGCGGCGAGGTGCGAGCTTTGCTGCTGGCCTTAGGCCTCCCTTCGGAGCAAGTGCGCGCCGTGGTGTGGGGACTGGTCCTGCGGCTGGGCGAGCTGGTCGTGCGTCCGGTCGAATGCCACCACTGGTCGCAGGCCACCTTGCCCGATGGCAGTCTCGTCTCAGGAGTGCCGATGGGCTTTATCGTCGAGCCAGAGCCAGATGTGCGTATCTACCACTACGGCGACACAGCTCTATTCAGCGATCTACGGCTAATCGGCGACCTCTACCGGCCAACGATCGGCCTGCTCGGCTGTACGCAGCCGCAATTGCTCCTGCGCCAGGTGCCGGGTCCAGGCGAGCTGCTCACGGGAGAGATGTCGCCGCGTGAGGCAGCTCTGGCCGCTGAGTACCTGGGCCTGCGCCTGGCCGTTGCCTCGCACTATCTTGATCTCGCCAATCAGGAGGGCAACGAGTATCGTGATGTGCAGGAATTCTTGCTGGCCGTCCACGAGTTCGATCGCAGTGGTCAGCGCCAGGCTGTCGCCCTCATGCCGGGCGAGTCGCTGCTCATCGACGGGGATCACTATCTCCGGGAGACTCTACCATGAAAGTGGTTACCTACGAGCATGAGGGCCGCCGCGGTGTGGGCCTGCTGGTGCGCAACGGCGTCATTCCAACGGACTACAGCGATATGCTTACTTTTCTCCGCTCCGGCGAGGAAGCCCTGGCCGCCGCGCGCACCGCGCTCACCAGTGGGCGACTGCTGCGTCACCCTCGCCTGCTGGCCCCTCTGGCGACGCCCGGCAAGATGCTCTTCAGCGGCGTCAACTACCGCAGCCACCTTGAGGAGAATCCCACGGCGGTGCTGCCGGAATACCCGCAGGTGTTTGCCAAGCTTCCCTCTGCCATCATCGGGCCGGAGGAGGCGATTATCCTGCCCACACCCGAGAGCCAGGTCGACTACGAGGTCGAGCTGGCCGTTGTGATCGGCAAGACGGCCCGTAAGGTTGCTCGCGCCGAGGCCTTGAATTACGTCTTCGGCTACACCGTCGTCAACGACGTCAGCGCCCGCGATGTCCAGTTTCGCGACCAGCAAATCACGACGGGTAAGGGCTATGATACCTTCTGCCCCTTGGGGCCAGTCATCGTGACCGCTGATGAGATCCCTGATCCGCAACGTCTGCGTCTGGCCAGCTTTGTCAACGGCGAGCAGCGCCAGGCAGCGACAACCGCAGAGATGATTTTCGGCGTCGCCGAGCTGATTGCTTTTCTCTCGGCTCACATCACGCTCTATCCCGGCGACGTGCTCTCGACGGGCACACCCGCCGGCGTGGGCTGCTTCCGTCAGCCGCCGCTTTATTTAAAGGAAGGCGATTGCGTTGAAGTCGAAGTTGAGGCCATCGGGCGCCTCAAGAATACGGTGGTGCGAGGATGGTAACACTCTCACGAAACCTGCTGCTCTACGGAGCGCAGCAGCCACCCGCTGAGCCGCTGCCACTGCGCGCCGGCCCTCTGACCCTGCTCTACGAGCAAGGGATGCTGCGCTCGCTACGGCTTGGCTCCCAGGAGGTGGTACGTGCGATCTACGCCGCGGTGCGCGACCATAACTGGAACACTATCGAGCCACAGCTCCATTCCCTGACCATCGAACAGGCTGCCGACGGCTTTCTGATCCAGTTCCGCGCTGAACATGTCAGCGGCACGGTTGATTTCTCCTGGGATGGCTCTATTCGCGGTGAGGCCGATGGAACCGTTACCTTCGCCTTCCGCGGCCAGGCACGGCGAAGCTTCCTTAAGAACCGCATCGGTTTCTGTGTGCTCCACCCGCCCGCATTGGCTGGCCTGCCAGTGGAGATCGAGACGCCGCAGGGATGGAGACAGAGTCGCTTTCCAGAACAGATCGCCCCTCATCAGCCGTTTCTGGAGATGCTGGCCATGCGCCACGCCGTGCCAGGCCTGCCCGACCTGCAGCTGGAGCTGCGCTTTGAGGGTGATCTCTTCGAGACCGAGGATCAGCGCAACTGGACCGATGCCTCGTTTAAAACCTACTGCACGCCTCTGGCGCTTCCCTTTCCCGTACGGGTGGAGGCCGGCCAGCGGATCGAGCAGCGCATTGTGTTACGCCTGCTCGGCAAGCGTCCCTCTCTGCCGACGGCAGCGACGGTCTCCCCCGCAAGCGCAGAACCGTCTTCTCTGCAGCTGACAGTGACGCTCGCCTCGCCAGCGGCGCCGGCGCAGCAGACGACGCTACCGCCACTTGGGCTGATGTATGCACCAGAAGCCCAGCCGCTCAGCCGGCCCGAACTGGAACGGCTGGCCGCGCTACGCTTGAGCCACCTCTGGCTGGAGCTGGACCTATTGGAGCCGGCCTGGCGCCAACGGCTAGTCATGGCCGGTGAGCAGGCGCGGACCCTGGGGCTGCCGCTGGAGCTGTCGCTGGTCTGCGGCGCTGCCGGCGAGGGTCTTGCTGAGCTGGTGACGGCCCTTGCCGACCTCCGTCCTCCGCTGGCACGCCTCTTCTGCTTCCTTCGGACGTCTCACGTCACTACAGCTCCGCTGGCCCGACGCCTCCGCTCCCTGCTCCAGCAGACCGGTATCGCCGTTCCCCTGGGCGGGGGAAGCCGCGCCAACTTTGCCGAATTCAACCGTGCGGAGTTACCCCTGGAACTGCTGGACCTGGCAGGCTACCCCATCACACCCCAGGTCCATGCCTTCGACTGGCGCACTCTGGTCGAGAACCTTGAGGCTCAGTCCGCGACTGTCCGCAGCGCCCGCGCTATCGTCGATCCTCTGCCCCTCAGTGTCGGCCCTGTGACGCTGAAGCCGCGCTTCAACGCGGTCGCGACCGCGCCGCCAGGGCCGCCGGAGCCAGGTCGCCTGCCAGAGGACGTTGATCTACGTCAGCTCTCGCTCTTTGCCGTTGCCTGGACGCTCGGCAGCATCGCGCAGCTTGCTGCCAGCGGAGTCAATTGGCTCACCTATTATGAGACCTTTGGCTGGCGGGGCATCATGGAGCGCGCGAAGCCCGATTACGAGAAAGCTCCTTTCCCATCATTACCCGGAGCGCGCTTCCCGCTCTTCTACCTCTTCGCCGATCTGGGCGCCTTCGCTGGCGCCACCCTGCTGCCCGTCACGGGCCTTGATCCGCTGGTCTGCTCTGCTCTGGCCCTACGCCGGCATGAGCGTCTACGCCTGCTGCTGGCCAATCTCACTGCCAGCTCCCAGACGGTACGGCTGCGCCTGCCGCCTCTGCGCAACCAACGGCTCTCGATGCTCGATGAAACAAACGTGGAGCTGGCCCTACTGCCAGGCGAGACCAGCTCTCGCCAGCAACAGCCGCTACCCGCGACGATGGAAACCGCCGCGGCCATGACAGCTACCGTGCGTTTGTTGCCCTGCGCCTATGTCTGCATCGATGGTGAGCTGGAGCCCACGAAGGAGCGCCATGTTGACTGAATTCGCAACCTTACTCCAGCAGGAGCGTTCTCGGAGCGGAGCCGCCGTAGCCTTCACCTGCTATGGCTTCGAGACGGCGGTGGCCGTTCTGCAAGCTGCCGAGAAGGCCGGGCGTGGCGTCATCCTGCTCATCAGCGCACAGTCCTACGCCGCGCCGCAGGGAACCTATCTGGTTGAAGGCCTGCGCGCCCTGGCCGCCCAGGCCCCAGTACCCGTCTGCCTGCAGCTTGATCACCTGCGAGAGCTGGAGCAGATCGAACGTGCTTTCCAGCAGGGGATCGGGGCGGTCATGGCCGACGGCTCCCACCTCCCCTTTGAAGAGAACCTGGCTTTCACCCGCGAGGCGGTCGCCCTCGCGCGGCGCTACGGGGGAGCCATCGAGGCCGAGCTTGGCCGCATCGAAGGCGACGAAGAGAGAGCCGAGGCCGTGCGTGCCGGCGCCCTGACCGATCCTGAGCAGGCGGCTTCCTTCGTTGAAGAGGCCGCTCCGGCCTGTCTGGCCGTCTCTATCGGCAACGTTCATGGCCTCTACCAGCGTGAACCAGCCTTTGACTGGGAGCGGCTCACTACCTTGCGGGCGCGCTTGCGCCTGCCCCTGGCCCTGCACGGGGCCTCGGGCCTGTCAGACGCCTTGCTCCAGCGGGCCATTGCCCTGGGAATCGGCAAAATCAATGTCAATACCGAACTAAGGATCAACTATTTCGAGGTGCTGGCGCAGCGGCTCGAGACCTGCCGTCCAGGGGCGCGCCTGCTCGATTTGCAGAGCGCCTTGATCGCCGCCCAGCGCGCCACGGCCCTGGCCAGGCTCCAGGCTTGCCAGCTAGCAGAAGTCGGGCCCCCTGATTCTCCTTAGCAACACACTCTCCGCCAGGTGCACAAGCAGAGCCCTCTGCAGAGGCCATGCAAGGACTCCAATTGAATCTGCTCTAGAGCAGCCAGCCTGGCTTGCCAGGGGCCAGGCGAGCTGTTATCCTACAGATAGAGAACAAGCGGCTTCAGGTTGACAGCTCTGAGGAGAGGGGATAGACAGAGCTGAAGGCGCCTTACTCTGACAGGATAGCGGAGAGGAGCAACGATCATGCAGAGCAGAGAATTCAGTCATGAGACAGTGCAAAGTACCTATCCCATTGATCCTGGACAGGTCGCTGAACTGGCGCGTCTGCTGCAACAGGATCGCCTCGTCACGGAGGCGATGGGGGGCCTCTTCCCCGAAGGGCAGATACTACCGCCAGGCGGGCGTGTGCTCGATCTGGCCTGTGGTCCGGGTGGCTGGGCCCTGGAAGTCGCCTTTCACTTTCCCAGCAGCGAGGTCATCGGTATCGATCTCAACGCCAGCGTCATCGAGTTCGCCCGCCTCCAGGCGCAGAGCCGGGGTCTGGCCAACGTTGAGTTTGCTGTCATGGACATCATGCAGCCCCTGGCATTCGCCGATGCCTCGTTCGACCTCATCAACGGGCGCTTCCTCTTCAGCTTCATGCGCCCCTCAGCCTGGCCGCCGCTACTGGCCGAGTGCCGGCGCCTGCTGAAGCCAGGCGGCATCCTGCGCCTCACCGAGACCGAGGGGCCGCTGACGACCAGTCCGGCCACCGAGCGCCTTTTCGCCCTGGGCTATGCCGCCCTCAAGCGCGCGGGCCAAAGCTTCTCTCCTGATGGCGGCCACATAGGCATTACTCCGGTCCTGCCAGCGCTGCTACGCCGCGCTGGCTTCCTGGATGTGCGCCTGCGGGCCAGCGTCGCCGAATGGTCGATTGATGCGCCGCTCCACTACGCCTTCTTCAAAGATGAAATGGTGGCCCTGGAGCTGGCTCGCCCCTTCCTTGTCAAAATGGGCATGGGAACCGAGGAGGAACTGCAGCGGCTCTATCAGCAAGCCGTCGCCGAAATGCAGGCCGAGGACTTCTGTGCCATCTGGACCTGGCTGACCGTCTGGGGGTGCCAGCCGGCCAGCTAGCTCCTCATAGACTGCACTGAAAGAACAACCCTGGGGCTGGAGCAGCAATGCCTGTACCATGACCAGCCACAGACTTTTCTGATAGTCTAGAAGGGCACGATTGCAGAGCCTGTCCGACGGCGGCTGGCGATTGGCCAGGAGGCCGCCGATGTGATATTATCCCAGCGTGATATCAACTATATATCGAGAACGACAGGCCAGGCAGAAGTTAGCTGAATGGATCCGCCGGTAGTGGCTCTGTTATGCGGCTGCCTGACCGCACTCGGGGGAGAGGGGTCGGACCAGGAAGGGAGCGAGGGAAGCCGGAGAGCCGGGTTGAGAGTGCGACCCTGCCATGTCGCAGACCCCGCAGTAATCACCTGATCTGGATCATACCAGCGGAGGGAGCGCTTTCTTCTCTCGCCACTTCCTCTTCGCCCAGCGCGCTTCAGCAGGGGGCAGACAGGAAGGTGTTTCCCTCCTGGACTGGGAGCGGCCTTTTTTATAGGGCTGCTCGAGAAGGAGAGCGAGACCATACAAGCACGGACCTATGAAGTTGTAGTCATGGGGCGGGCAGCGTCGGCGGGGCCACGGTCTCTCGTCTGACGTGTGCCGGGCTGTGTGTGGCCCTGCTCGATCGCGACGCGCACCTATGGATGAGGTGCCTGTCTGTGAGAACCTGGTTCAGCGTGGCACCCCTCCGCCCGTGACGATGGGGGACGAGACCGGATATCGGAGGGCTAAAGCGGAGCTGGACCGAAGACAATCGTGGTGTTTTTTTCCTCCTGTGGGAGAAGCCTGTTTCCCTTTTGCCTGAACCAATCTCCCTGTGGTAAGGCTGGCAGGGTAGTGCCTGGGCTGTCTCTGGCTGATCCCATCGATGGGGTGGTTGGGTGGCCGAGGGCTGGTAGAGCGATCTTCTCCTGGCATGTGCTGAGCCTGGGCCCACTGGAGGAAGCCCGTTCCTCTTCAGCAGGAGTCTCTAGCGAGGGGGAGACCTCACAGCGCTTTGGAAGGCTCGGTAGGGGGACCGGTATATCTACGGAGTAGGGGGGCGGGAAACTATGCATCTTTAGCAAGGAGAGATTCGCTAGAGCGAGGACGAGAGGAACTGCGAATCTGCAGGGAAGGAGTCAGGATGATTTCCTGACGGGTAAAGTGGCTCGCGGGTGTTGGCTGCAGGCGTTGAAGGAGGCGGAGTGCTGCAGTACTGCCCAGCTCATAGACAGGCTGGGCGATGGTCGTCAGCGAGATCGCGTTCAAATGAGCCCAGGGTGTCTCGTCGAAGCTTACAAGAGCCATGTCCTGCGGGATACGGAGGCCGCGTTCCTGGAGCATGTCTAATGCTCCAAGCGCAATCAGGTTGTTTCCTAGAAAGAGGGCTGTCGGAGGCTCTTCCAGGTCAAGCAGTTCACGTGTCAGGATCCGGCCTGTATTTTCTTTGAACGGACCTGTACGGACTAAATGGGGATCATAGGGCAATCCAGACTCCTCGAGAGCACGACGATATCCCTCAAGGCGCTCGCGCCCTGTAGTTGTTGAAAGCGGCCCCGTAATGATCCCTATACGGCGATACCCATTGGCGATCAGATGCAAAACAGCCTCGCGTGCTCCGCGAACATTATCAACGAGTACAGCATCAATGGCTTCATCCTTGACACGACGGTCAACAGCAACTACAGGGATGTGGTGCTTGTGGAAAAGACTTATAGCTGGCTGATGCTCACGAGTAGGAACTACGATTGCTCCAGCAACTCGCTCCGCACAGAGTACCTCGATGTATTGCCGCTCCTTCTGAGGGTTCTCATCGGAGTTGCAAAGGATGACACTATAGCCCCGCTCGTGAGCAACGTCCTCAACGCCGCGCACCAGCGCGGTGAAAAAGGGATTCTGGATATTTGTAATGAGCAACCCAATGATGTTGGAGCGGTTGCCTCTCAGGACTCGAGCAGCTCGGCTGGGCTGATAATGAAGCTCCTCGGCAGCTGCTCGTACCCGCGCTGCTACTTCAGGAGTAACGAACCGCGTCCCATTAAAGACCCGTGAAACAGTCGAAATAGAGACACCAGCCCGCTTAGCGACATCTTCAATGGTGGCCATTGCTTCTGCCCCAACCTACGTTCGTGAGAAAAGGTTTTCTTAGTAAACCTTTCTCTATAATCATTAAAATGCTTGAGAAAAGGATTTCCTCTTAATAGAAATCCACAATAGACTCACCCAAAGAACGACACCTTCTTGGGGAGAATATACCTCTTCGACATTCACTCTGTCAAGACAATAGCTCAATCAAAACCCGCTCCCTTGACAGGAAAGCGAGGAGCATTTTATCATTACAGAGTGGTCGTGAAAACCTTTTCCTATTCCTCGGATCCTTGAAGGACTCTTGGAATGCGTTCTCTCTTCATGATGAAACAGCTTCATAGCCAGGTGTGGTGATGCTGGCTGGTGTGAGTGGAAGCCTGGCCTCCAAAGGCTGAGTGAGTTAGCATGTCACATGCTCGTACGTTGATATCCCTCTTCATCTGCAAAGAGGCCAAGAGAGGGGCCAGTGCCTGGACTGCCCAACCGAGAAGAAGGTACCGCCTGGGCCGCAAGGGCCTAAGCGGTCTGGCCTGCCTGCTCTGTCTGCTGCTCTCGGCCTGCAGCCTCTACACGGTGCGGCCACTCAACGCCAGCAGCAGCTCTGGAGGAGGGGGCGGGGGCGGGGGCGCCCAGCCCTTTGATCCGGAGCGCTACGTCAACCAGATCTGGGCCAGCCGCGTGGTGCCGACCGTGGTTGCGCAGGCGCACGATGCCAGCGAGGTGCTGGCCGCGCTCAAGGCCAACCAGCAGGCGGCC
>NZ_JBHOQV010000126.1:0-209615 GCF_042408735.1 Thermogemmatispora sp. | reverse complement strand
TTTCAGTATCCTCAAGCGGATCGAAGCCTCTGCAACTCCCCTGAGGATAGTAGCCTTGGGAAACTAGGCCGTCTTTCAGTATCCTCAAGCGGATCGAAGCCTCTGCAACTCCCCTGAGGATAGTAGCCTTGGGAAACTAGGCCGTCTTTCAGTATCCTCAAGCGGATCGAAGCCTCTGCAACCATAGCACAAAACACGCCCCAGGTCAAGGGGACCTCTTTCAGTATCCTCAAGGGGATCGAAGCCTCTGCAACCTGCCATGTCTGCCCATCCCTTCCATTTCGGTATCTTTCAGTATCCTCAAGGGGATCGAAGCCTCTGCAACTCCGTTGGACCAGGGGGATGAGCGGATCAAGGAAGAACTTTCAGTATCCTCAAGCGGATCGAAGCCTCTGCAACGCAGATCCACCTCGGAGCCGCAGCAGCGCTGGGACTCTTTCAGTATCCTCAAGCGGATCGAAGCCTCTGCAACGCGGGGTTTTCTTGCCTGGCCGCAAGAAGCGTTCGAAGCTTTCAGTATCCTCAAGCGGATCGAAGCCTCTGCAACTCAAACAAGAGCGTCAATATAGTCCTGAGCCATACGACTTTCAGTATCCTCAAGCGGATCGAAGCCTCTGCAACTCTGGACATACCCGGCGCAGGTCGCAGCCAGCTCCTTTCAGTATCCTCAAGTGGATCGAAGCCTCTGCAACAGAACAACTGGCCAATCTACGACGTGCAAGGGCCAGCTTTCAGTATCCTCAAGCGGATCGAAGCCTCTGCAACTCAAACAAGAGCGTCAATATAGTCCTGAGCCATACGACTTTCAGTATCCTCAAGCGGATCGAAGCCTCTGCAACGATGCCCATTCCCAAGACCCTGTCACGCCAGATCTTCTTTCAGTATCCTCAAGCGGATCGAAGCCTCTGCAACGTTAGAGCAGGGAGCAGACGGAGTCCACTCATATCCGCTTTCAGTATCCTCAAGCGGATCGAAGCCTCTGCAACCTCGTCAACGAGCGGATTGCCGTACGCGCTCTGGACCTTTCAGTATCCTCAAGCGGATCGAAGCCTCTGCAACCCCTGCGCCGGCTCTACAAGCGCTTTCGCGGCGTCCGCACTTTCAGTATCCTCAAGCGGATCGAAGCCTCTGCAACGATCTGGGCGATGCATAGCCAGGCACCAACCGCGCCACTTTCAGTATCCTCAAGCGGATCGAAGCCTCTGCAACGCTGTCTCACCACCGTGAAGTCCACAGCCAGCCCTTCTTTCAGTATCCTCAAGCGGATCGAAGCCTCTGCAACCTGTCCGAAGATTGATTTTCCACTCCCGGTCCGCCCACTTTCAGTATCCTCAAGCGGATCGAAGCCTCTGCAACTCGTGGAGGGACGATCAGCGCTGCTTCGCTGCCAGCCTTTCAGTATCCTCAAGCGGATCGAAGCCTCTGCAACTCGTGGAGGGACGATCAGCGCTGCTTCGCTGCCAGCCTTTCAGTATCCTCAAGCGGATCGAAGCCTCTGCAACGTTCTCCAGTCATCCCTGCTGACCCTTGACTGAACCCCCTTTCAGTATCCTCAAGCGGATCGAAGCCTCTGCAACGAAAGCCACCCTGGCTCCGCCCCGGAACGCGGAGCCTTTCAGTATCCTCAAGCGGATCGAAGCCTCTGCAACATCGTCATTCGGATCGGGGCTGAGCAGGGCATTGCGCCTTTCAGTATCCTCAAGCGGATCGAAGCCTCTGCAACAGGCGCTCAAGCTCGCGGCCACGGCGCTGCGGGAGGCTTTCAGTATCCTCAAGCGGATCGAAGCCTCTGCAACGGCTCGTCTGGTATCGCAGTCAGCCCTTCTCGCGGCCTTTCAGTATCCTCAAGCGGATCGAAGCCTCTGCAACTCGTGTATGCGCTGGTCCGTGTTGACCAGCACGGGGTCTTTCAGTATCCTCAAGCGGATCGAAGCCTCTGCAACAGATGTGGCAGGTGCATTGTGAGGCGGACAGTCCAGCTTTCAGTATCCTCAAGCGGATCGAAGCCTCTGCAACATTCGCTGTCGGGGAGATCTCTCTCTGCTGACGCCCGCTTTCAGTATCCTCAAGCGGATCGAAGCCTCTGCAACCTGGCATATCCGGCATTTCAACATAAGGCCGGTCATAGACTTTCAGTATCCTCAAGCGGATCGAAGCCTCTGCAACGCCGAGGCGGCCGTGAGCAGCGCGTAGCTGAACTCTCTTTCAGTATCCTCAAGCGGATCGAAGCCTCTGCAACACGATGGTAGCGTTTTACCAGGATTACAAGCGCGCCGCTTTCAGTATCCTCAAGCGGATCGAAGCCTCTGCAACGTCGCATGGCTGGAAGGTCTGCCAGAGAATTTCCACCCTTTCAGTATCCTCAAGCGGATCGAAGCCTCTGCAACTGCCGAAACAGTGCTCCTTTCCGCCAATGCTGGCATCTTTCAGTATCCTCAAGCGGATCGAAGCCTCTGCAACGCAGGATGCCTTCCATTTCTACCACCTGTCCTGATCCCCTTTCAGTATCCTCAAGCGGATCGAAGCCTCTGCAACTCCCGGACAGCTTCACCTCGGAGCGGCCGCCGGCCTGGGATCTTTCAGTATCCTCAAGCGGATCGAAGCCTCTGCAACGCTCGAGCAGCTCTATGAAGCCGCGCTCACTACGCCCTTTCAGTATCCTCAAGCGGATCGAAGCCTCTGCAACTTTGCCGGGAACTCGAAGCGCGGATTTCTTGTCGTTACGTTCCTTTCAGTATCCTCAAGCGGATCGAAGCCTCTGCAACCGACCCCCCCGAAAACCACTTCGGGATACATCTTCCATATTCTCTAACGATTCAGGCCCCGTTTTTGGCATCTGAGAGCCTCGCAATTTTCCGTTTCTCTCTCCACTCCCCCCTCGGAGCACGGTTCCTTTCGAAACTCGTTGGCTGCAGCGTTGAAGGGGCGAGTTTCGAGCGGTCATGAACCTATTCTAAATAATCAGAGCTGCATAAGAGGCAGCTTTTGGACCCTCAAAGGGCGCTCGACGCCCTTTCACCGGATGCTTGTCTGGCGAGTTTCGAAGCGGCGCCTCACAAGCACCAATTTGTGGCGGGGGGAGGATTCCTGGTCAAGTTGCTGGTCCAGCCCCGTGGGGGAAGTGAAACCGCTCGCAAGCAGGGCAGCCCACACACCCAAATCTTTCAGTACCCAGAAGCGGATCGTGGCTTCTGCAACCCTATCAGTAGGGGATGTTCTGGATCGCTTCGTACCAACTCCCTGGCTGGATCCTGCCAGAGACAGCCAGCCGCTATATTCCTCTCAATATTCTACTTAAGCATCCAATACGGATAATAACTTATTAATGATATTTAAAAAGATGTTCTATAATATTGAAAAATATTTTTTTAATCTGTCACATATATGAAATATGCAGATCTAAGCCTCTCTCTGACAGGCTGCACTCAATCCTGCCGATTGTGAAAAGATCGTCCGTGCCGATGCAGAACGGCTGCTCAAGATCACCCCCGTCCCCTGAAGGGTGCGCTCTGGCGCTGGTGGACCGTCCGCGTCTGTGGTCGCGAGCCGTTGCCAGCCATGGAAGAACGGTGGTACTGTGTAAATAGCGCCTTTTGTGGGCGCCGGTCTTCCGCCTGATCTGGGCGAAGAGCCGAAGCTTCTAGTGAAAGGATCTGCCATGAGCGAAACAATAGAGCGGACTGTCCTGTCGGAGGGCCAGCCCGCCCCAGATTTCACCCTACCCGTTGTGGGGGGCGACGAGACAAGCGGTGATCAGCTCCATCTGGCCGACCTGCGCGGGCGTACTGTCGTCCTCTACTTCTATCCGAAAGATAATACTCCCGGCTGTACGACCGAAGCCTGCAACTTCCGCGATATGCATCCCGAGTTCCGCAGGCGCGGCATCGCCGTGCTTGGCATTAGTGCCGATGAGGTCGACTCGCACCGTGACTTTGCCGAAAAATATCATCTCCCATTCCCCTTGCTGGCCGATGTAGGGGCCAGCGTGGCCCGCCAGTACGGCGCTTACGGAGAAAAGACGCTCTATGGTCGCAAGTACCTGGGTGTGCAGCGCATGACCTTTCTCATCGATCGCGATGGGGTCATCCGCAAGATTTGGCGGAGTGTCAAGCCAGATGGGCACGCTCAAGAGGTGCTGCGGGCCATTGAGGAGCTGCAGCTAGCCTGACGCCCCCGGCTGAGCCTGACTCTCTAGAGATAGAGGAGTGAGGAGCAGCGCAGGCCGGGCCGGACTGAAGCTGAGTCTGGTGTGGCCCTGGTCTGTACTGGACCGGGGTGCCCTTCCTCGCTGCCCTCCCGGCTGTGCTGGCTCCTCGCTGTCCCCTCCCTCGTCAGGCCGGCCTGGCTCTACTGGACCTGCTCAGGGGGGCAGCGAATCTGGAGCTGGCGGGCGACACGCTGCAACGTGCGCATATCGCGCAGGCCCTCGACCAGGAAAACCAGCCGCTCACAGAGGGCACTCTCCTGGAGACTGATGTCCCGCAGAGAAGAGACGAAGCCCCACAGGAGCATGAACCAGCGTTGACCTGGTCCGTTGCCGGACTGCTCGCCGGGTCTTTCATTGGCCAGAGTGGTCAGGCCAGTCAACAGATCATGCTGTAGGCGCGCGAGGTGGCAGCGAAAATAGCGCTGCCGACGCCACAAGCGCTGGGCCTCCTGGGTATCCCAGCGAGCCAGAGCCCCGATAGTGGCCTGTGTCAGCGCGCTTGCCTGCTGACCGAGCAAGGTGAGGCGCTCGAAGAAGGCCGCCACGGGTAGAACCGAAGCGGTGGTGGCCCCGTTCGCCTGCCCTTGCTGGCTAACCAACAGCGGCGGAGTAGGACCCTGCAGCCAGAGCAGGAGACGGGCTATCTCGCCTGCCTCTTCAGCCAACTGCAGGAGTATGCCCACGAGCAGGGGGAGTGAGCAGAGGAGGCGCAGCCGACTGGTGCTCGGAGCTAGCCCTTCGCCTGGCTGGGCCAGCAGGCGGCGGGCCTCTTCTTCTATCCTCTGCCCAAGGGCGATCAACCGCGGATCGCGCTGCTGCAGGCTCTGGGCCAGAGCCAGGTCTACGCTGGCTACCGCTCTCAGGGCCAGTCTGAGCCGCTCGCTCGTAAGCATGCCCAGGTAGATCAGACGGGTCCAGAGAGCCTCGACGGTCGATACAGGAAAGGACGGGTCGATCGCTGGCAACATCGGATCGATTTCTGACATGGCGCTCTACCTCCTGTCGCATGCGCGCTGTGGTTGTGATCTGCTATGCTGTTTGGGCGTATCGTCTTGCGCGCCGGCCCGCAACCGTTAGCATGGCGCTTGCTTCCTGGCTCCGGCCACAGCGGCTCTGTCATCAACAGTAAGGCTGGCGGCTCTCAGCAAGAACACGGCTGGCAGGCTGATTCTCTCGCTTGTAGCACAGCCTGGCGTGTGAAAGGAGGGCGGAGCAGGAAGTACCCTGGCCCTGTGCTGCCCTCTTTGGTGGACTGGCAGGGAGGAGAGAGGGTCAGCCAGTCGGCAGTGGGCCTTGCGGCTGCCACCTGGCCGGACGGGCGAGGGACGGTTGGCGGTCAGACCGTCCCGTCGGCACTCGAGGCCTTGTAAGCTCTCGCGGCGTCCGCGTCTGGGGGTGGAAAACGAGTCTGGGATCAGCCCACAAAAAGCAAGGGGAGGGTCGTTATCTTCGGCGTACAAGTGGCTTGGCGCGAGTAGGTGTAAGCGGGCCACCATTGGGCCAGCAAGTTGGCCCAGACTCAGGCAGGCTGCTATAATAGGCGGCGCATCGAACTGAGCCGTTTGCGCGCCGATCACAGGCGAGCAGATAAAGAATGCGAGGGCTACCCAGCGATGAGACATTCCATCAAACAGCTTACACGCCTCTGCCTGGGAGCATGCTGCTCCCTCATTCTCATAAGCATGGTGAGCGCCTGTAATCTCTTTGGCGGTACGACAAGCGCCCCAACGCCAACGCCGACGCACCAGCCGTCCAGTGTCTCTGGTACTGTCTCGACTTCCAATCTTGTCAGCTATCGAGGCGACGGCTACGTTATTGGCTATCCGCATGGCTGGAAAGTCGACACCAGCAAGCCGGGCTTCGTTACCTTCTCTGATCCCCAGGGCATCGCCTATCTCTCGGTGCATGTTCAGCCCAACCCGAACGGCGTCGTCTCGGCACAAGAGCAGGTCACCCTGGGTCTCCAGCTCTTCCGCTCGCAGGTCACCCACTATCAGCCAGCCAGCGTTGACCCGACCGTCAGTGTGGCCGGCGAGCGCTGGAGCCAGGGAGCGGCCACCGGTGACCTGAGCGTTGGCGGCCAGCCCAGTCCGGTACCCGTCAAAATCGTGGTGCTGGCCGTCAACCATCCGGCGAACTCGCCTCAGACACGCGGCTTTACCATCGCCTATGCCACGGCCCAGGCAGTTTTCGACCTGGCCGATCAAGGAGAGTTTCAGCCGATGCTCCAGTCCTTCACCTTCAGCTCGTGAGGTGGGGGAAGACGCAGGCCATACCTCTCTGCTGAGCACGCGGTGGAGCTCGGCACCTGCTAGCAACCTACGGAGTGAAAGGAGCGCATGGAGCTATTCGACAAAGCTAAAGAGCGAGAAAGGCCGCCGTCCGCGGTCGACCGCAGCCAGGGGCATACCATTGCCTACTCCCGCACGACCAGTAGTCGCCTGATGGGGGTGTTGGACGCCAACGCTAACGGCAACGTCCACGGCGGCGTCATCATGCGCATGGTCGACGAAGCGGCGGCCGTGGTCGCCATCAAGCACTCGCATCGAAACGTCGTCACCGCGCGCGTTGAGCGCTTCGACTTTCTGGCTCCTGCTTATTTGGGAGACGTTGTCTCCGTGCATTGCCAGCTCGAGTACGTTGGACGCACCAGTATGGAGGTCGGGGTGCGCGTCACAGCGGAGGACCCGCTGACCGGCGAAGTGCGGCATGTCGCTAGCAGTCGCGTGATCTACGTAGCGCTGGACGAACACGGCAAACCTACGCCGGTTCCGCCGCTGGTCCCTGGCGATGAGGAGGAAAGGACCATTATCGAGCGAGCCCGCCTACGCCGTCAGCGGATGCAGAAGCTTGAAGAGGAGCTGGCCAGGCTGGAAGAAGGAGGCTCCACGTGAAGTGACGGGGTCGAGGAGGTGAGTGGGGAGAGGAGGGAGGTTGTGGACGGCTCGACCGGACTGGCTATCCTGCGTCTCGGCCTCGCCGGCCTGATCGCGGGAAGGCGCCAGGGCTGGCATCTCCGGCCCTGGCTGCTCGTCCAGAAAATGCACATCGTGCATCAGCAGGCGTACGACCAGGCTGCCCAGCAGTACCAGGGCACCGATGCCGCCGCAGCCGGGGTATTGGGAGGTGTTGAGGTTGCAGAGGCTTCGATCCGCTTGAGGATACTGAACAAAGGTCAGGCCGAGCAGCCTTGCGTGAAAATCGTGCAGCACGGTGCTAACGAGGGCGCCGGCCAGGGCTGCGCTCAGTACCGGGGCCAGGCTGCCCGCCGGCGTGAGAACCGCCGTCACTCGCCCGACAAAGTCGCGGGCCGTCAGCCGCAGCACCAGCAGCTCGACGGCCACGTTGACGGCGATCCAGGCTGCACCCACCAGGAATATCAGGCCGAAGGCTGGGCCGACGCTTATCATGCGCGCGAGCAGCAGCGTAGTCAAGCCCAGAAGCAAGCTGGCGCCCCAGAGCAGGCGCGCCAGTCCGAGGCGGCTGGCGATCAGGCCAGCAATCAAAGCTCCGGCGATGGCGCCCAGACCGAGCACCGTTCCCAGCGGGCCATAGAGGTCGGGGTGGGCATGCGCATGCAGGTTATCGGTCACAAAAAAGATCGCCAGAGCATTCAAGGCCCCGAAAGCGCTCATACTGAGCAGGCTGGCCAGCAAGACGGCCAGCAGACCCCGATTGTCGACCAGCACGCCCAGCCCGGCCTGGGAATCCTGGCCAAAGCTGACGTGCCCGCCGCCCAGGCGCTTCTCAACCGGCACGTCGATGAGGGCGATCGTGAGGAAAGAGACAGCGAACGAGAGGGCATCGGCGATCACGGCCCACTGGATGCCGAAATTGAAGACCAGCAGGGAGCCGATGGCAGGCCCGATGATCACCGAGAGTCCCATCGTGGCCTGGCTCAGGCTTGTAGCCCGCGCCAGGTCCTCCGCTCCCACAAATCCCCGATCAGAGCCAGGCGGGCAGGATTAAAGAACTAACTGCAGCTTTGGGCGAGCAGCACCACGGTGTAGACAGCACCTAACTGCCAGCCGAGGGGCGGCTCCAGCTTTCCTACAAAAGGGATGAAGGGGGCCAGCATCCAGGCCAGGCAGCCCGTCAAGGCCAGGCACAGCCCGTCGGTGCGCAGCCTGGTCAGCCGCCGCGACCAGCGATCGACAAAGACGCCCGCCAGGGGACCGATCAAGGCCACCGGCACATATTCCGCGATAAAGACCCCACTGACAGCCACCGGCGCCCAGGAGTGCCCCCGTCCGAAATCGTTAGCGATCCAAAGTACAAGCGCTGCTCCTAGAATCACGTCGCCCAGGTTGGAAATGGCCTGGCCGAGCCAGAGCAGCGCGAAATTGCGATTGATCAGGACTTTCATCTATGCTTCAGCGACCGCCACCAGGCTGATCGTGCTAGAGGGGAAGGATGCTCTTGAAGTGCCCCCACATGCCGGCGCTACTATTCTCTCTAGAGACTGGACAGCGATGCCCCGAGGCACCAGGCCCGAACCAGGGTTGTCGACTCAGCTGCCGCTGGCGAGGGCGCAGGCAGGTGCCCTCGCCTCTGCTACCTATTCACGTACCGATCTTCCCTCTACAGCGTGTCACAGCAAAAGGAGCGCTGTCAAGGTGAACTACGCTGCGGCGTGCGTCGATGGCGCGATCGGTAGCGATGAGGCAAGTAAGCGGCTCGTGTCCTTTGAAAGGTGAACAGGAGGATTCTCTTGGCGTACGACTATCGTGGCAAAACAGCCCTGATTACAGGCGCCTCGTCTGGTATTGGGCTGGCGTTTGCGCAGGCCCTGGCGGCGCGCGGCATGCATCTCGTTCTTGTAGCCCGCTCAGAGGAGCGGCTGCGGCGGCTCGCCGCAGAACTGCACCAACGGCATGGCGTCCGGACCGAGGTGGTAGCTCTCGATCTCAGCCGTGAGGGTGCGGCGACCCAGCTGGCCCAGGCCGTGCAGGAGCGCGGCCTCGCGATAGACTTGCTCATCAACAATGCTGGCTTTGGCACCTATGGTCCCTTCGATGAGCAGGCTGCCGAGCGGGAGCACGAAGAGATCATGCTCAACGTGGCGGCTCTCGTCGATCTGACTCATAGGCTCCTGCCGCCGATGCTGGCCCGTGGGGAGGGGGCCATCATCAATCTTGCCTCGCTGGCGGCCTTCCTGCCCATTCCTCACATGGCTGTCTATGCGGCCACCAAAGCCTTCGTTCTCTCCTTCAGCCAGGCCCTCTGGGCAGAATATCGACGCCGTGGGCTGCGAGTCGTGGCGGTCTGCCCCGGTCCGGTTGCCACCAACTTCTTTGCCGTCATGGGGACTTCCCAGGAAGGTATGCCCGGGCTGATCCTCGCTCCCGAGCAGGTTGTGGCGGCCAGCCTGCATGCCCTAGAGCGAGGGCGCAGCCAGGTTGTTCCCGGCCTCCTCAACAAGCTCATGGCCTTCAGCACGCGCCTGGTACCGCGCACACTGGGTGCCCGCGTTGCTGGCAGCTTTCTACCTCGTCGCGTGCAGTCAGGCAGCTCTGCCCCAAGCGGCAGCTCTCTCTCCTCAGCACCTGAGCCCCAGCCGCGCTAAGTCGGAAACCTTGCGCTGTCCCGAGGAAGGAAAGGCGACAGGACGGGGAGCTGTGCCAGGCAGATTGGAGTGTGCCGCTACCGGGACCTGGCTCCCTCGTCTCTGTCGCCCCTTCCTCAGCGTCGTTCCTGGCCGAGCGGGGCTGCCATCTCGCCTGTCGGCGTGCTAAGTGGCTGCGCCCGCTCTGGCGTGACTCTCGGTGACTCAGGATGCCGGTGCGGAAGTGGGAGGCGACCCCGTCGATAGAGTTGCCAGCCGGCCAACCAGAGGAGGAGCAACAGCAGTCCGAAAGCCGAGAGCGCCGCGCCCCGCGCGACAGAGGCAGGCCGGTAGAGGTAGCTGAGCGTGTGCCTGCCAGCTCCAACACGAATCGCTGGCATCAGACCGGCAAACGTTTGCACCGGCACTCGTTGTCCATCGAGCACGGCAATCCAGCCTGGGTAGGCCGTCGTTGCCAGCACCAGATAGCCACCGCTCGCGCTCCTCGCCTCGAAGCTCTGCTCATCGTCCTGGAGGCGCAGCAGCTTGATCGTGGCCGGTAGACGCCGATAGGTAGCCAGTGTGGGCAATTGACCGCTTGCGCCGGGACTGAGCAGGTAGGCTGGACCGGCATCGAGGGTGTTTCGGTAGAGGTAGGTCCCGTCGATCTTGTCGGCCAGAAGCAGGTGACTGTCGTGCAGGGGGCGGCTCGAGACCAGGACCGTGACATGCAGCAGGCCGAGCAGGCGCGGATCAGGGCGAAACCAGGGAGCGTCCGAGGCAGGAATATGCTGCTGATAGCCGGTACCGTAGTAGCCCCCGGCGCGGTCCATATACTGGACGTAGGCCCCAACCAGGAGCGGGTCCGACCCATCGGCCAGGCGCAGCTCCAGCTCAGCCGCGGTCAACTGCGGGATATTTTGCTGCACACTGTAGATACGCCCATCACCGGCCAGTCGCTGGGCGGCCAGGGCGATCGGCGAGGGCATGGTAATCAAGCGTACCGAGCCAACCTGCGAGTAGTGCTGATCAACTAGCACCAGGTTTGTGGCGACCAGGGCTACCAGGAGCAGGCCCATCGCCAGGCTCGCCGCGCGGCTCAGGCGCTGCAGAGACTGCGTGAGCGTCCCCGCTCCCAGGCCGGCCAGCAGGGCAATGCCCAGCAGACCCAGGAACCAGATGCGCGCCAGGCCACGGAAGCGATCGAAATCCGGCAGCCAGTGCTGCACCACATGGTAGACCTTCGAAGACTGGCCCATCGCCAGGCTGGCCACCAGGACGATGCCCAGGGCCAGCAGCCAGGCTTTGCGCACACGGCTCGCGATGCCAAAAACCGCCAGGCAGAGCACACTCAGCCCAGGAGCGACCATACCCTCCCACGTCAGCCAGCCGGGTGGCGGCTCGCTCACCAGGGCATGGAGGAACTGCGTGAGCGTAATCTGATCCTTGGGATGAAGCGCATAGGCGCGCGTCGAGTAGCGCATCAGTTCCAACAGCGGCAGCAGGTGAATGCCTGCCAGCAGCGTCCCCAGGCCCCCGGCCAGGAGCAGGCAGAGCGACGAGAGCAAGGCCGGGCGCCAGCCATCATACCACCAGCGCCGCAGCAGGAAGCAGACGGCGACGGCGGCCATCATCAGCAAGCCGTAATAGGCCATCTGTGGGTGACCGGCCAGGAGCAGCATAGCCAGGCAGAGGGCCAGGGCCGGTCCCCAACGCAGCGGCTGGCGCACGCTCGCCCAGGTAGCCAGAGCCAGCCAGGGATACCAACAGACCGCCTGCATGATCGTTACGTGCCCGGCCCCCAGGTGGCTGATCAGGCGCGGCGTCGCCATGTAAGCCACCGCTGCCACCAGAGCTGGCCAGCGCGGCAGAGCGAGGACGCGGCGCGCCAGCAAAAGCGTTCCCAGCCCGGCCCACCAGAAATGCAGAGTCATCAATACAAAGAAGTAATCGCGCAGCGAAAAGAAGTGTACCAATTGAGTTGGCGGATAGAAGAGAGCGGCTAGAGGGTCGGCCCCAAGAGGGAGGCCGCCGCCGAAATAGGGATTCCACAGCGGCAGACGATGAGCCTGGGCGACCGTCCGCTGTAGCTCCAGAGCCATCGGCCAGTGGCTCACTACAAGATCGCTCCCGCGCCAGGCGGCCACCAGTTGGTCACCATTCACTGGGGCTGGCCATTGAATCGCCAGGGCCACCCCCAGCAGTAGCGCCGCCTGGCCAATGCCAGGCAACCAGCCCTGCAAGCATGGCCAGAGCCTGCCGACTCCCCCAGGAACCCGCTTTAGATAGCGTAAAGATAGCTGGAGAGAGCACATCGCTTTCTACGCCTTTCTTCTTTTGGGCATTTCTACAGTTTAGAGAGACGCTTAGAAAGGAGCGAACGTTCCTCCGCATGATTCAGAACGACTTAAAGGGGGGATAGCATCGACAGGTGGCAGAACTGGCCAAAGCATGGGAGATAGAGAGCAAGCCAGGCAGATCGACGGCTTACCCCCTGGCCAGGCCTGGCCGGAGGGGCGGCAAGAGAAGCAGCAAGGGAAACAGAGGTGTATGGGAGTCGAACCCACCAGGGACCGCGCGCAGCGACCCCCCGACCGTTTTGAAGACGGCGAGGCCCACCGGGACCCCTACACCTCCGTGATCAGATGCTGGCAGGCAGAGAAATGCCAGTAGAGGACGAGGCCAGCCTCGTCCTGTCTGAGAGTATAGCCCAAGGCCCAGGCGTCCGCAAGTCGGTCTCGCCTCTGGAGACGCCTACGACGGCCGGCCGGGGCTGGGGGTGGAACAAAGAAGGGTGGCCCCTCTCTTTCGCTCACGAGGCAGGGACCAGAGCGCGCAGGCGCCCTACGTCCACCTCTGTGAGCGAGGGCACCACCAGATCGGCCTGGCGTAGCGCCTCGGCTTCACGAGTTGTTGTGACCGCCAGGCAACGCATGCCGGCGGCATGGGCCGCCTCGACGCCGGCCACCGCATCCTCAATTACCAGGCAGGCAGAAGGCGAGACGCCCAAAGCCTCAGCGGCCTTCAAAAAGATATCCGGAGCCGGCTTGCCGCGCTCCGCCATTTCCCCCGAGATCAGGGCCTGCAGATAGCGCTGCAGTCCCAGCAGCTCGCTGATCAGAGCAATGTTCTCCGGAGGCGTTGATGAAGCCAGCGCCTGGGCGATCCCGGCCTCATGCAGCGCCTGTAGCAGCTCC
Source organism: Thermogemmatispora sp. (assembly GCF_042408735.1). Classification (GTDB taxonomy): domain Bacteria; phylum Chloroflexota; class Ktedonobacteria; order Ktedonobacterales; family Ktedonobacteraceae; genus Thermogemmatispora. Next base: position 196,666 of record NZ_JBHOQV010000126.1, on the reverse strand, counting down.
AGCGCCCCTGGCAGAGCCAGGCCCTGAGGGTTCTGGCGCACCAGCTCGCGGAAATAGGCTTCCTTGCGCTCCGAGAGAGCGCGCACCCGCTCGGGAGGCATCTCTCCCCAAAGCAGCGGGATAATGCGATCGTTGCGCATCCCAAAGGTCGCGCGGAAATCCTCCTCGCTCAACTTCCACCCTTCCTCTTCGGCCAGACGCCGCCAGGCCCGAAAGTGGGCCTGCGCGCTATCGATAATCACCCCATCCAGATCCCAGATCACGGCCTGAAGGCCTGATACTGCCATAGAAAAGTCCCTGCTCCTTCCTCTCAAGACAAGAAAGAACACGGAGAAGGCCAGCTAGGCTATGCTGTCCAAGACCAGGCCAGGGGGCATGACCTTCCCCTGCGCTCTTCCCTCAGACATGATACCATATATCGTCCTCGTCCGGCCTGCCCGTCCAGAAGGGCCAGAGTCCTTGCCCGCGTAGACGCCTGCAGAGAGCAATGGTAGAATAGTGGCGGAGGTGCTGCCCATGAGCGATCGGAAATATTTCAACGAAGAGATCGAAACTCTGCCCCGTGAACGCCTGCGCGCCCTCCAGCTTGAGCGCCTGCAGGCGGTTGTCACTCGTGCCTATAAACAGAATGCCTTCTACCGCCAGCTCTATGACGAAGCTGGGGTAAAGCCAGAAGATATAAAAAGCTTAGAAGATATACAGAAGCTGCCTTTTCTTGAAAAGAAGAGTGTGCGCGCTGCCTATCCCTATGGGGTAGCCATGGTGCCGCCTGGGGGAGAGCAGGGAGCGCTGGAGGTCCACGCCACCAGCGGCACCACTGGCAAAAGCGTGCCGGTCTTTGCCACCCGACGCGACCTGCAGAACTGGGCCGAGCTGAACGCCCGAGAGCTTTGGATGGTTGGTCTGCGGCCCGGCGATATCCTGCTGAACTGCTACGGCTATGGGCTACCGACCGGCGGCTTTGGCTTCCACTACGGAGCCTTGGAGATGGGGGTCATGGTCATCCCGATGGGCTCCGATGCGCGCCAATATGAGCGCATCTTCGAGTTTATCGCCGACTTCGGCGTCACCGCCATGTGCATGACCCCCTCCGTTGGCCTCTACCTGGGACGCAAGGCGCGCGAACTGGGCATCGATTTCAACAGCACCAGGCTGCGCATTGGTCTCTTTGGCGCTGAACCCTGGCCCTGGGAGACGCGGCTGAAGCTAGAGGAATATTTTCACATCACGGCTTACGACGAGTTCGGCATGACCGAATTTTTAGGACCGGGCATGACCTGCGAGTGTGAGCAGCGCAACGGTATGCATGCCTGGGCTGATGCCTTCCTGGTGGAATGTATCAATCCTGAGACCGGCGAATGGGTTGAAGAAGGCCAGGAGGGAGAGCTGGTCTGGACCTGGCTCACCGGCGATGGCACAGCCATGATCCGCTACCGCAGCCGCGATCTCTCGCGTCTCTGGTGGGAAGAGCGCTGTGCCTGCGGGCGCACCCATCCCAAAATCGGCGCCATCAAAGGGCGGACCGACGACGCGGTCTCTATCCGCGGTCTCCTGGTCTTTCCCAGCCAGGTCGAGGCGGCCCTACTGCGCTTCCCCGAGACCGGTACTAACTTCCGCATCATTGTCGATCGCCGCGATGGGCTGGACACCTTTCTGCTCAAAGTTGAGGTGAAGGAGCGGCAACTGCTAGACCAGGGCGAGCGCTGTCAGGAACTGGCCCGGGCCATGGCCGAGGCGGTCAAATCGGTCACGGGCAACACGCCCAAAGTGGAGCTGGTGCCGCCCGATAGCCTGCCACGCGCCACCGGCGGCGAGTCGAAGACAGCCAGCGCGCGCGTGGAAGATCGCCGCAAGTTGCATGGCGACGCCTGACCTTCAGGCTGAGCGGCGGCGGCTGGCCGCCTCTCCTCTTCACGTCACCCGGCTCGGGGGCTGGCAGGTCTCCACCCTCCTGCCCTGCCAGACCGGGACGAACTACCCCGCCGGCTTGCTCGTTGCTCGGATGCCCCCACCCCAGGGAGGCCCTAGTGCAGGCTTCCCAGCATATAGAGCACAATCACTACGGCGCTAATCCCGTTGTTGAGCACGTGCAAGAGCAAGCCGGGGTAGAGAGAGCCGCTCCACCAACGCAGCACGGCCAGAAGCAGGCCGATCACGATCAGCACTGGCAGTGAGCCAAGGTCAGCGTGAGCCAGGGCAAAGACCAGCGCGCTTACTACCACTGCCCAGCCGGGGGCCAGGCCGCGCCGTAAGCCGGGAAAGACGAAGCCACGGAAAAAGATCTCCTCGCAGACAGGAGCCACGATCACCGCTAAGACCAACAGAACAGTGGTCGTCAGCGGCGCCAGGCGACTGCTCTCTAAAATAACTTGATCGTTGGTCTGGAGTGGGAGCTTCAGACCCTCAAGTAGGGCCGAGTAGAGACTGTTGACCACGTAGAGCAGAGCCAGGAAGCCTACGACCAGCCAGAGAAAAAGCGGGCGAAAGCGGCGCAAGCCAAGGGCTTGCAGCACCATTCCCAGGGAAACGTGGCTGTGGCTCCCTTTAGCCGCGGGCACTGCTCGAGGAGGCGTGGACGTGCCCTCCGCCTCGCTGGTGCTGGTTGCTGCTGGCTCTGCACCAGGCTGGGTCTGGGTCTGGCGGCGCAAAGCGCGCCGCGCGAAGAAAAGCGCCACCAGCAAAAAAGCCCCTTCGACGACCACGGTCGAGAGAGCCGCCGCCAGGGCCCCTGCCAGGTCCTGCTGCCAGGGGAGTGGCGTCTTGGGATTGGGCAGGCGGCTGCCCTGCAACTGAGCACCGAGCGAGAGCAGGAGCCAGGGCACCAGGGGGATCAAGAGCGCCAGCCAGGTCTCGCGGAACGACCAGGGAACAGGGGCCTCCTCCGCCCTCAAAGGTGGGCGATCTGGCGGCGGTCCCCCTGCCGAATGTGACGATAAACTCACCAGAGCCTCCCAGCTAACTAAATCGAAGTCAGGTAGCGATTGCTTCTTCCAGAAGCCAAGAAAGCCAGGACCTGCTTATGCTCTCCTCTCCTCGCTTAACGCTGCCGCACTCGTTCAATGGGAAGAAGCCATCTTGACTTCCTGCGCCAGTATAGCGGATGCCAGCCTTGCTCTGCAAGCGTGACCTGAGGCTATCTGTTTGTCCATCCGCCTGCCTGTCCCAGGGGGCGGCTCAGCCCCTGCGCGATTTGCTGCTGATGAAAGTGCTGATGATTATCGCCCAACCAGTGCTCTTGCGCGGGCTGGTGATGGCTTGACATGCCCGACCTTTCCGAAGTACGATGAAACCACCAGACCGACGGGAAAAAGCCGGCCAGAGCAAGGTGGGAGCAACCATTCCCTTCGTTGCACCGCCCGAGAGACGACTCGCCAGCGGGCGAACAGAGAGCCAATGTCAGTTGCTCGTCGGCCTCGCCTGGCACAACGTTCGTTGATCGCCCATCTCTCTGGCACGAGTTGATGAGCGGAACAAGTAGAAGCACGTTTGCTAAGAGGAAGGAAGGGATTCTTGGCAGGTACACTTGAAAGCAATCCAGCCAATAGTCCAAACTGGCGTAAGCATCGTAACGGCTGCCCATTCTACCGCGAGCGCTGGTTTTCCAACAGCGATATCGAAGCGGGCGAGCCGCTGTATCAGGTATTCTGCATGAAAGGCACGCCCCCACTCACCCTGGAAGAGCAGAACCGCTGCTTGCGTAGCAAAACATGCTGTTGGCGTCTTGCGGAGAAAGAAGAGAAGAAAGAAGCAGTCAAAGGAAAAGGGTCTCGGAGGAGCAGCCCGGCGTGATCGGCTAGCCAGACAATGGGCTGACGTACTCTCTGCCTGACAGGTCCCTTATGGTCGGAGTGAGCGACCTCTGTCCGTTCCTTTGCCGTCGAGGTCAGGCCCCGTACTCAGGTCAGGCGGCCAGCCGGCGCTGCCGTCCTGTCTTCCTTCCCATCTACCTGTCTGCCTGATCGTCTCCTCTTCTCTTTCCTCCTCGTCACCGCTGCGACCTTTGTCTGGTCTAGGGGCGGCCCTGGGCCAGTGGGGGGCCTGATCCTCTGACCGATGCCGACCAGGCGATCCACTTCCCGCAGCAAGGGCAGCTCCGCTCAAGGCCACCTGGCTCTGCTCTGGGCGGAGAGGGAGCGTGACCTGACCTGGAGGTATGGAAAGAAGGAAGCCGGCGGGTGGCGTCTGGCAGGCGGCCACCCGGACCGGACCTTCCAGGTAGATAGTAGAAGAAGAGGAATAGGCTAAACCAGGGTGAGTGATCAGGAAAGTCTTTGGTGTGGAAGAAGGGTAAGAAGCAATTCAACAATCCCAACGGCTGAAGTGGCAGAGGAGCGATGGCCGCGACCTGAGCGTTGCCTGCTGGCGCCGTTCTCAGTCTGCCGGCAGCCAGACAGGCAGGTAGGGTGCATCAGGAGCGGAGCCTTGCTCAATGCTGCTCTGGCTCCTCATAGAGCCAGGACTCGTTGGCCAGCCGGTAATCGAGCAGTTCCTCCGGCTTAAAGAAGAGGCTGATCTCGCGGGCCGCTGTCTCTGGTCCGTCGGAGCCGTGAATGATGTTATAGCCGATCTCCAGGGCGAAATCGCCGCGGATCGTTCCCGGGGCGGCCTCGGCGGCGTTGGTGGCCCCCATCATCGTGCGCACCATCTTAATGGCGCCCCGGCCCTCGACCACACCGACCACCACTGGGCCGGAGGTAATATGCTTCACCAGACCGGCGTAAAATGGTTTCCCCTTATGGACAGCGTAGTGTTCCTCGGCCAGAGCGGGGGACATCTGCAGCATCTTCAGGCCGACGAACTTCAGCCCGCGCTGCTCGAAGCGGGCGAGAATCTGCCCGATGAGGCCGCGCTGGACCCCTTCGGGCTTAATAATGATCAATGTTCGTTCCATGCCAGCGATCAGAACTTCCTTTCCACCAAAATACAGGCCACTGCCTTGAGGGCCTGGGGCTTAGTCAAACAAAAGGGAGAAGCCTCCCTTCTACTGGCTTGTCACCAGAGGGAGAATCTGGCGACAGGCCTTCTTCATCTCCAGGCGCACGCGTCCTAGATTGGGAGAGCGGGTCTGCTGGGTAGTCACCACGAGGATCAAATCGCCCACCTCCGCCATCTGGATTGTCCCCTGTTGCGTTTCAATTATAGCATGGCGGATCTCGCCCTGGTTAATTTGCCTGGTATAGCTACTGAGGGAACCAAAGGCCGTCGCGGACAAGGCTCCGATCATCTCCTCGTCCTCGCTGTGCAGCGTTCCGCTGACGATCAGCCCATCCTTACCCACCAGAATGACGCCTGAGACCTCATCAAGCTCGGTCAACCGCTGTAGAATCGTCTCCACTGATGACTCCTTTGGATGGTAGCTAGATTCTTCTTGTGAGTCGTCCATCTCGAAGCTAGAGCGCAAGGGCCGTAGCGGGCCAGATCTGGCCCAGCAGCCAGCCAGCCTGGTATGCGAGGGGGGCAGAAGAGAGAGGATGATCAGGCTCAGCCAGGTTAGCCGGACGACCCACTTCTTGAGCCCTCCTTCCTGACGTCTCTTCTCCTCGTCTAGCCGCTGGCTAGCTGATCGCTCTCTCTTCTGGCTGTGCAGTTCAGCGGGAGAGCCTTTCTTCGTGCTTCTTCTCTCCAGGCTTTGGCTCTGGCGGCCAGCTCCGGGCTAGCGTCTAAGCCGGGCAGGCAGACCTCTGCCTGCCGGCGCGGTGGCTAAGCGCCCTGGCCTTTGGCGCGGCGCGTCATAGTCAAAGCCTTATTGTATGCCTCCATGGCCTGGAGGTACTCGCCCTGGCGCATGTAGGCGTCGCCCAGCACGCGGTAACCGGGGGCATATTTGGGCGCCAGCTTCAGCAAAGCGCGCGTATTGCTAATGACCTCGCCCAGCAATTCCGGCTGGTTGCGGATCACGATGCGGTATTCCTGCATCGCCTCGTCGTAAGCGCCGGCGAGCTGGTACTGATAGCCGCGGATCAGGTGCTCCTTGTAGTTTACCTCGCCACCCTCGGAGCTGCGACCTGCGGTGGGGCCGGAGGATCCCGAGCCAGAGCCTGGGGTCGCCCGACCGGGGCCAGTGCCGGCGCTGGTAGAGCGTGGGGTGGGGCGTCCGCCGGGTGTCTGTGGGCGATTCTGGGCTGGCTGGAGGCGGAAGACGGGGCGCTTCATGGTTGTCTCCAGCTCATCCTCCAGAAGAGCGTCGGGCCGGTAGCTCGGCAGCGAAGGACCCTGAGAGAGTCCGTGAGCTGTGGGCGAGCTTGGGCTTGGGCCAGGGGTGGGGGTAGCGGGCCAGAGCGGCTCGGGCGCCTGGCGCGGCTCCTCGTGGCGCGGTGGCTGAACCGACGGCTGGCCTAACGGCGCGCGTACCGTTTCCTCCAGCCCGGCGGGCGGAGTTGGCATCGGCGGGAGCGTAGGCTGCCGCTGGTCCTCGTAAGCGGCTCGTGGCTGCTCCGCTGTTCCGGCAGAGGACTGGGAAGGTGTCCCCTGTGGCTGAGCAAAGCTGGCCAGCCCACCCGGCTGTAACGGCACGAAGCCCTGAGCATAGAGCTGTTGCTCCAGATCCTCCAAAGTCGTCACCAGCCGCTGCTCGGCGGCTGCCGGTGGAGCGCTCTGTTCTGGCGGGCGCTGCCCGGCGCCAGCGGCCAGCTCGGCCAGCCATGACGAAGCGGACTGCTCCTGGGGCTGCGTCGAAGGGGGGGGAGCAGGCGATGGCTCAGGCTCAGAGCGCGTGCCGCGGCTCTCGTAGGGAGAGCGCGTCTGTGCCTCTGCGGATGGACCTGCCGAGATACCTGAGCCTGACGACCAGCCAGCGAGCTGCTCAAGCCAGGGGAGGCCCTCCTCTGGGCGCGGGCTGCTCTGTGGCGAAGCTGTGGGTGTAGAAGGCGGCTCCTCGCCCCAGATCGCGGCAGCCGGCGGTGAGGTCCTTGTATCAGAGCCAGAGGAGGCGGCTGGAGCAGGAGAGGGCGGCCAGAGCGGTCCAGCGGCGGCCTCCTGTTCCTCGAAGGCGCTGTGACTGGCTTGCAGTTGCTCCAGCCAGGCAGGTTTCTCCATAGGGGCAGAGAATCCCTCGTTTGCCAGCTCATCCCAGGTGGTCGATGGCGAGTAGGCAGGCTCCGATATAGCGTAGTCCTCCTCGGAGCGCGATGGGGGTTCGGCCAGGGTCGCCTGCTCGAAGCGAGCGTAGCCGTCGGACTCGGAGTGGGCCGGAGAGGCTGACGCTCCCTGTAGCTCAGGCCCGGCGGACTCTGGAACCGTGCTCTCCTGTAGTGCCTCCTCGGCTGTTTCTGCCTCACCCCAGATCGCTCCACGTAGTCCAGTTCCTGGGGAAGAGACAGAGGCTTCCGCCGCCGACTCCTCCGCCTCCTCCTCTTCCATTGTCTCCGCTCCCAGCGACTTCAGCCATTCCGGCCAACCCTCCTCTGGATCGGCCCCCTCGCGCATGAATGGAAAGATTTCTTCCTCCTCCTGCTCCTGGGACCCAGGAGAGGACGGCTCGGCCTGAGCGGCAGACTGAGGCTGAGACCAGGTGCTCTCGGAGACCTCCTCGCGGCCTGTCCTTGTCGCCTTCGCGCTTTCCTGTAGCGTGGCGCTCTCGCTCTCTGCCGAAGAGGAGAACGAGGCTGACGGCTCCGCTGGTGGCGTTGGCGCCGCCAGAGAACCGGATGGTTGCCGATAGGGCGTCGCATCGAGGGCATCTAGCCAGGCAGGATGCGAGGAACTCTGGCCAGCCGGCCATCCCAGGTCGTCCTCAGCGCCAACCGGCGAGGCCGGTGGCCAGGACGGCTGCTCCTCCTCCCAAGAAAGCCCCTGTCCTGCCAAAGACAGATCGTTGCTCGAGAGAGACCAGGCAGGAGAGCTGGCCCGATGAGTCTCCCCGCTGCTATTGGGCGCAAGCTCTCCCATCTGCTGCGAAGGGAGAGGAGAAGGCGGCGCGGGCGTCGGAGAAGGGGTCGGAGTCGTTGACAGCGCCAGAGGATAAGGGTCGGGTGTGGTCCAGCCAAAAATTGGCTCGCTCTCCTCGCTGGCTGGGCCATGCTCCTCGGCCAGGCCAGGTCCCAGACCGGATGTGGGGAGAGCAGGCTCGGAAGAAACGGTGGAAGCGGCAGACCCAGAAAAAGAGGAAGAGACGGCGCTTCGTCCGGGAGGAGGCATCAAGACCGCATCCTTGCGCACGAGTGTCAGGAAAGGATCATCAGGGGAAGCCGTCAGCAGATCGCCGAACAGCTCGCGGGCCATTGTCATCTCCGGATCAAGCGCCTCGGCGCGCTGAAGCAGCTCGCGGGCGCGAGCCGGATTGTGGGGGAAGGTCATATGGGCCAGGAGCAGCAGAGCCTTGAGGCAGCCGGGGATCTCCTCCAGCAGGCCCGTAGCGATCTGCTCGGCGCGCTCGTAGTCGCCATCGCGCCAGCAAGCCTCGAGCAGGCCCGTTCGGGCATCGAGACGATCGGGAGTCGCGGCCAAGACCGCCTCCCACTCCTGGATCGCCTGGAAGAGCAGGTCGCCGCGCATATAGAGGCGAGCCAGGCCGGCGCGCGAGAACATAAAGCCTGGCTGACCGCTGCGCGCGCTCAGCTTATTAAACTCCTGACGAATCTGGCTATTCCCGCGGCTCAGCTCATAGGCCTGCTGATAGCAATCGAGCGCGGTCTCCACATCTCCCTGGCGTTCGCTTGTCAGCGCGCGGTTACAGTAAGCGAGCACGTTTTCGGGATCGTTGGTCAGCACCCAATCGAAGGTCTGCTGGGCCTCTGTCAAGCGATTCTGGGCCAGATAGATCTCGCCGAGGAGGCGGTGGGCCTCCAGCGAGTGAGGGAAGTGCGAGAGCACATACTGGCAATGTTCAAGAGCCTCCTCGATGCGCCCGGCGCTCAGGGCATCCTCCGTATACTGCAAATACTCACGCAGCGTAGACATCGTTTTCAGCATGGAACCTGGTCTCCTCTTCCCGCGTTAGGCAGCAGTGAGCAACTTCTGAAAATGGTCCATCTGTTGGGGGTCCTCGGGGCCAATCAGCGCCAGGCGGCGCCATTCGGGAGCAAAGCAAGTGCGGGCCACGCGCTGGAGATCCTGGGGAGTCACGGCCTGAATCTGGCGGATCATCTCGTCCACATCGATCACCTGTCCAAGCAGGCATTCCTGGCTGGCGAGCCAGTTAGCGACCTGCTGGGTGCTCTCCATACCCAGGATCAGGCCGCCGCAGACATAGGCCTTAAAGCGTTCCAGCTCCGCCTGAGAGACAGGCGCCTCGCAGAGGGCGTTCAGCTCCTGGACGATGGCCCGGACCGCGGCCTCCGTCTGGGATGGATCGACCCCTGCGCTCACCACCAGATTGCCCGTTTCGTAATAGCTACTCGTATAGCTACCGATATCGTAGGCCAGCCCGCGTTCCTCGCGAATGCTCTGGAACAGGCGCGAACTCATCCCCTCCCCCAGAATAGCGTTCAAGAGCATCAGCGCATAATAATCGGGGGAAGAGTGCGCCACTCCCAGGGTGCCCAGCGAAAGATTCGTCTGCTCTGTCTCCTTATAGACCACGGCCACGGGGGGAACATTGCGCGGGGGCGGGCAGGGCGTCCAGGTTCGCAGCGGGCGCGGCTCCCAATCGTGAAAGAGCCACTCGATCAGCTCCCGTACCTGGGCGTGGTGAATATTGCCCACCACGCTGACCACCAGAGCATTGGGACGATAAAACTGCTCCAGGTAGGCCAGCATGTCCTGGCGGCTGATCGCGGCCACCGTCTCGTCGCGTCCCGCGTCGTCGCGCCCCAGAGGCAGACCGGGCCACATAATCTGATCTAGCAACAGCCCTGACCACTCCTGTGGATCGTCGCGTGTCGCGCTCAGCTCCTCTATGATCACCTGCCGCTCCTTCTCAATCTCCTGGGGATCAAAGAGCGGGTAACGAATCATATCGGCAAGGACCTCGATCACCACATCCAGGTGCTCACAGGGGACGCGCGCGGTATAGCTGGTCAGCTCCTTCCCCGTGCTGCCGTTGAAGACTCCCCCTACCCCCTCGATTGTCTCCGAGAGAATACGAGCGCTTGGATAATTTTTTGACCCTTTAAACAGCATATGCTCAATAAAGTGGGATATGCCGGCCAGGTGATCCGGTTCATAGCGCGAGCCGGCGGCAAAGAAAAAAGCGATGCTGGCCGAGCGGATGCTCGGCACGCACATCGTCAACAGACGCAGGCCGTTTGGCAGCGTAGTTCGCTCGTATTGCATCGATGCATGCGTTTCTTAATGAATTGAGCCGCTAGTGAGCCAGTGAGAAAACAGGCGGGTGAGGCACGCCCGAGCGGCTTCTCTTGAGAATGATACCCCCTGTTGCCAGACATTATAGACCCTTTACAGGTGTGTCGCAACAAGGCGAAAGAAGAAGTTAGGCAAACTAGCCTATCTGGGTACAGCCGGGGCGAGCGGGCGGGCGAACGAGCGAACGAACGAGCAAGCGAGCGAACGAACGGGCGACTGCGGGTCAGGAGGCCGGCGGCTGGGCCGGGGTTGGGGCTGGGGCCGGAGCCGGAGCCGAAGAGAAGAGCGGCCCGGTCTCCAACCTCTGCTCCTGTCTGGCGGCAGAGCGAGCGTCGCTCTGGAGCCGTCGTGCTCGCCGCTTGTAGGGGCCTGCTCAGATCAGGCCGACGTCGTCCGCCAGGCGGCCCAGATCTCCCAGGAAGCCACCTTCGTGCTCGTGATGATGGTGGTGATGGTGATGAGAATATCCGTAGTCGTTGCCCTCCAGCGAGCGCTCCAGGCCGTGCAGCAGCATCTCGCCGCCAATGACCGCCGCTGCTCCGCCCAAGGCCCCCATTGCCAGCTTGCCGCCGTCGCTCTGGAGCAGCCCGCCAAGTCCTCCCTGCTGGTTGGGAGACTGCTGGACTGCCGTTGCGGGCATCGGGGCGACGCCGACCAGGCTCGTGCGACAGCCTGGACAGTTTGTCGTTCCCGCGGGCGAGATGGCCCAGCAGACAGGACAACGCAGCACCAGTGGTGTCTGGGGTGGATAGGCAGGGGCCGCCTGCCCGGCAGCGGGATAGGAGCCATATTGGGCCGGAGCCTGGGCCGTAGAAGGGGCGTATGAGGCTGGGCCGGGCGAGCCGGCCACTGGGACTGGATAGGGACCACCGGCCCCTGTTCCGGGGGCGCTACTGCCTGCCGGAGGCACAGGATAAGGGCCGGCGGTGATCACCGTGGGAGAAGTGGCCGCCGCCGTATTCAGCTCCGCCCCGCAGGCACTACAGAAGCGAGCCCCGCTCTGCTGTGGCTGGCCGCACTGCGGGCAGAAGCGCGGCGTGGCTGGCTCGGCCAGGGAGGCGCCACAATTCGTACAGAAAGCCTCCTGAGCGGCCACCTGAGCGTGACAGTGTGGACATAGTCGCACGGACGACGCTGTCGAGGCGGCTGGCGTTGCCGGACGCAGGGCATTGCCGCAGTGGGAACAGAACGCTGCCCCAGGCCGCACCTGACCGCCACAGCGCGGGCACCATTCCCCGCTCGCCGCCGCCTGCCCGCCGGAAACAACTGTCGGCTGTTGCGCCGATAAGGGCTGGGCCTGTGGCACGGGTGTGCCACACTGCGGGCAGAAACGTTTACCGCTCACATCAGTACCACAGGTTGCACAAGGTTGCATGTGCCAGATTCTCCTCTCAGACAGAAGCAAGCGCTTCGTAGCAAACTCTCGTCTCTTCCCGTGACACTTCGCAGTCTACCACAGGACAGGTCTTTTCGTCGAGGGCGACAATCTTGCTCCTGGCCTTCAGAGGGGGTGAGCCACGGGAAAAGAGCAACAGCGCGCAGAAGAGCGCCTCTACTCACGAGTGGGAGGGCCGGCAGGTCGGTAAAAGAGAAGGGGAGCCAGCCAGGAGAGAGCCTGATAGTCAGTGCCGATTGCTGAGGGTCAGGAGGCCTGATCAGGCAGGGCATGGGCCGGCGGGCTGGCTGACCCATGCCCTCGAGAGAATTGAGCGGGCAAAGGGAAGGAACGATCTGCTCTTTCGGCGCGCCACGCCGCGGGATGAGGACCCTGTCCGCCTGCTTGCTTGTCGTAACCGGAAACAGGTTCAAACGCACTCGCGCAGAGAGGCATTGCCGCTAAAATTACGCAGCTTCATCAGGGCCACCACCTCAAGCTGGCGAACGCGCTCGCGCGAAATGCCCAATTCCTTGCCGACTTCCAGCAGTGTGCGGCTACGCCCATCGCCGATGCCGTAACGAAGCGTAATCACGGCGCGCTCGCGCGGAGTAAGCGTTGAGAGAGCGCGATGCAGCTCCTCGCCGAGCAGGTGCTGTGAGGCGGTCTCAGCGGGAGCAGGGGCAGTACTATCCTCTAGCGTATCGGCCAGCGAGTGGCGGGCTTCATCATCAACGGGGGCGTCCAGAGAGACGGGTTGTTCAATCACACTGAGGAGATCGATGACTTCATTGACGTCAATATTGCAAGCCGCGGCGATCTGCTCAGGCTCGGGGTCCAGCCCGCTCTCCTGAGAGAGCTGAGCGGCGACGCGGCGGACCTTGCGCAGGCGGGTTGCCACATGTTCTGGCAGGTGGATCAGACGCGACTGCTCGCCGGCGGCCCGGCTGACGGCCTGACGAATCCACCAGGTCGCGTACGTACCGAAGTGGCAGCCGCGGCGGTAATCGAACTTCTCGGCGGCGCGCATCAGCCCGAGGTTGCCCTCCTGGATCAGGTCGACCAGGGGAACGCCGGTACTTGTATAACGACGGGCAATAGCGATGACCAGGCGCAGGTTAGACTCGATCAGCTTGCGGCGCGCCAGCTCATCGCCCTCGGCGGCCCGGCGTGCCAGCTCCAGCTCCTCCTCGTGAGTCAGCAGGCCCAGGCCACGGATATCGCGCAGGTAGCTCTGAAAAGCATCTTCAGAGCCGAGAGCCTGGCGCACATTCGAAGAGCGGCGAGTAGGGACCTCATCCGTCAGATCGGCCTCGGCGCTCTCCATCTCCAGCTCGTCGCTGCTCTCCAGCAACGGATCAAGGGCCAGATCGGCAACGGACTCGCTCTCGGGGAGGGCAACCTCGTCCTCGCCCGTGGCCAGCAGAGCGGCCTCGCTTTCTATCTCCAGCGTGGCCGCCTTCCGACCTGCGTGCCGTCTTGCTGAGTGGCTGGCCGGTCGCATCCTGCGGCCATCGCGTACGGGATCTGCAGCAGCTATAGCCATGATTCCACGCTCCCTTCGGGAAACTCACCGACAAAAACCAGCTTGCCGGCCTCCGTACGGCCTCGTGGTCGGCATTGGTGCCGGGTAGGCCCATTCCTGGCATCCATCCAGCGGCTTCTATTCTACCTGGAACTCAGGTTAGCCAGCATCAGGTGTTTACCTTAAATTCTCTCAGGTTCTAACCGTATCTTCCCCCTGGCCATCCGCTTTCTTGCTTGCTTCCTCTCAGGCCCGGCAGCCGTGGGCCGCCTGCCTGACTGAGCTGTGCCAGCCGGTCACCGACCTTCAGACCCGGATCATTACCGGATCACTAAAGGGATCCTTGGGCCTGGCCTGGCTCCCTTTACGGGCAGGCCGCCGGTAGCCTGAGTTCTCTCGCTCTGACCCCTCCTCAGCGCAGGACGAAGAGCGCGGTAGAGGCGGCCTGGTCGAAGAGCTGCCCTGCAAAGCGGCAGAGGCCGGTTCAGCGCTAGCTCGACACCGCAATTCCGCTCTCTCCCCGTCACACCCGCTGAAGCCAGGGGGGCAGCGGCCACAGAGGCCCTTCTCCGAACGAACGGGTTGCCGATCTCTCCGGTTATGCTGGCTCGCTGTCGTGCTGTGCGGACCTGAAAGCTGCCCGAATTCGGGAAGTTCTGGGACACCAGGGCCTGAGTGAAGATTCCCTGGAAGCTCCTGGATCAGACCAGGGGAGTAGTCACCTTCTAAAGACGCTCAAAGTGGCCGGAACAGGTAGTGAACAGGAAGGAGGACGCCTGGATGAGCAGCAGCTCATTCCCGCTCGGGATCAAGGGGATCCTCTATGCCATGGCCGCGGTCGTAGAAGCTCTGCAGCACATCTCCCGGGTGCTCCTCGTAGGCCGGACGCTTGCGCCACTGCTCATCGTGAGCCTCGGCGGCGCTCATCTTCAGCAGCAGGCGTCGCCCCTGGCGCCCTGCGATAGCCGTATAGGGATAAAAGCGGTCTGTCCAGAAGAACAGTGGTCCCCGGCGTACCCGCACGCTCTCCGGATAAACTGCCACCACCCGACCCAGGTGGTGCTGATCGGCGCTATAGACGCTCAGCCCCTTCTCGACATCAGCAGCATTCCAGGTGGCCATCACACTTGCATCTCCTCTCCAGACAAGCAGAACAAAAGAAGGTTCCTGCCAGCCCCATCGTGCTGGTACTGTCGTACCCATCCCTATCACGCCCTTCTACCAGGAAAGCGTTTCAAGGCAGGAGCGGACGAGCTAAAGAAGAGCGGGCGAGCAAGAGCTGCAGGCAGACGAAGGATATCCCACGAGCCTGGTGGCGGCTGCCTCCTCAGACAGCGCCTCTCTTGCCCTTACTGGGGAGAAACTCCAGGGCAGCCAGCGGCCTGCCAGGACGATCTTGTCAAAGATCATGGCAATGGCTTGCACCATCGCTGCTGCTCTCGTAAAGGATCCCATGAACCAGCGAACCGCGGGAGCGCCGCGAGCTGGCAAAAGGCAGGGACCTTCCCCTGGCTGCCCTGGGGAAAATCAATCAGGAAAGGTCGGCTTCCTGGTACCTGCCAGAGGGAGAAGAGGGTGCGCGGCTTGCTCAAGGCCGGCCAGGGCTGCGGCGCCAGGCCACGGAAGACTGCCTTGCCCCGGGCCTCGGCGCGAGAGCCAGTCGGGCTGACTGGCGAGCAGCCGGCCTAACGTTACGGCTCCCAGTAGGTACTCACGCGCCAGTAGCGGCGCGTCATCAGATCAACCTCAGGCTGCTCGCTGCTGGCCACGTAGCCGGCAAACTGCAGGTGGCGGAGGACTTGCAGCAGCACTGCCGGGCGCAGGTAGGGCGGGCTGAGGCGATAGCGTGCCTGGAGCGCCTGGCGAATCTCTCGCAGCGTCAGCGCCTGAGCCTCCTCTGGCGGGAGAACCGTCAAAATACGCTTGCCCAGCTCGCGCAGGGCGTTCTGGTGCGCCTGCTGCTCAAAGGCATTGGCCCGCGCCTGCTCCGAGAGCTGCTCGGCGCTTCTCGTTCCACGGGCAAAAGTCGCCTCAATACGGCAGACAGGATCGCCACGCTTCATGCAGCTGTGTTCATAAATGGTGACCTCCTCCCCATAGCGCTCAGCAGCGCCCTCGATGGCCCCGAGCAGGACCGGGCACAACTGCCGGGGACTATCATAGATCAGGACGACGCTGCGCTCATGGGGGGCGAACTCATAGTTGAAGAGTGGGGGGGTCAGTCCCCCAGCGGTCTTGCGAAGACGACTGTGAACATCGCGCATCGTCAGCAGCAGGTCATAGGCGCTGCTCACGCCCGAAAGAATATACTTGCAGAGATGGCCGGTGAGGCTGTTCATGATAAAGTAGCGCCCATATTCGCGCAGCAGCTGCTCTGGGGAGTGGCCGCTAAGACGGCTGGCCGTGGCCACGCCCTCTAAGAGCACACCGTCGTCATAGAGGCGGCTAACCAAAGGCGTGGCGCTCGGGGACTCGCCGATAGCCTCGCGATAGGCGCTCAACAGGCCACCGCCGAAACGCTCGCCCAGATACTTTTCCCAGGTTGTAAAAATGAGACCGTGCATCGTTTCTGGCCTCCTTCTATCTCCATTGCCTGGCCCAGCCCCAAGGCCCTCCGCACCGGCGGCGGCGTCTGCTCTCGCTGGCCCAGAGCCGTGGGCGCCTGAACGGGGCTGAGCCTCATATCCCTGGTACGCAGCATGCTTGTTGCCTGGATGAATATATAGGCCACAGGTACCATTACTTTTTGTGTGATAAATGATTGATAGATAGTAGAGGCTCTATCGCAGCTAAAGCTATACTGTTGATGGAGGCTCATCCAGGGAGCAAGCGAGCTGCTTGGGGGATACCGGGAGGACAGGAAAGAGGTCTGGTCGCGCCTGAGAGCGGCATATGAATATTTCTCAACTGTCAGGAGCGACTTTCTCTAGATCTTCATTGCATCTCAACGCGATATTCACCGGGATCGAAGCGTGCGGCCTCTATCGTAGTGCTCGGGGTGACAATGGGAGGCGGCCCCTGGAGGGCTGAGATGCGGCGTGATCTTGCAGGCGGGTTTGTTGTGGGGAAGAGGGGGCGGGGAGGGAGAGGCGTGGCCCTGAGCGTCCTCCCTCCCCGCCTTTTTTAGTCAGTGAGAAGAGAAAAGGAGCTGGTCGTCGTCGGAGGGAGGAGCAGGCTGGGCCGATGGAGGATAGAGAAAAGCGGGCAGCGCGTCCCGGGTCAGCACACGCTGGGGACGAAGCTGCCCGCTCTGTCTATTGTCTTGGGCTGGCAGGTAGCGAAGGGCGCCTCGCGGCGCCTTGCCCTACTCCTGGCGATGGATCGTCTTGAGAGCCTCCACCTCCTGGATCAGGTCGACCCACTGATCCAGAGCCGCCTCACGTTGCGCTTGCAGATTATCGAGCTGCTGGCGCAGGGCTTCCGACGTATGCACGCGCTCGGTCAGGTGGCTGTAGAGGCGCGTCACGATATCGGAGAAGGTACCATTTTGTGACACGGGCTGAGCCTCCAAGCGATCGCTATCGTAGACCTGGCGCTCCTGGAGCTTATCCAGCTCGTAGCGGAAGAGGCGGGCGATGCGCTGCTCCGTGCTGCGGGCCAGGCCATTGCAGATCGTATCGAGGATTGGCACCATCAGGCGGCGGGCCTGCTGGATGATCTCCTCGGCCTTCCCCTGAGTGCTTGTCAGGCGATAGAGGGCTCCCACGGCTGGATTCTCGCGGGTTGGAGCGTACTTCTCCTCGTTGAGAAGCTCGCCCAGGGTCACATAGAGACAGATGTCGCGGGCCTTCTCGCGGATGCTGCGCTTCAGCTTGTTGTACGCCTTCTGAATCTCGTCCAGCTCGCCGCCGAACTCGCCGAGGGCCACCCGATTGATATCGAGTGAGCCGTCGACCTCCTCCTTATAAGCAATGGGCATCAGGAAAGCTTCGGCCAGCGTGCGGGCTGGATCGTTCAGCTCGCGCTCCAGGGCCATGCACAGGCTCTGGCGCAGGGCCTTAATCAGGCCCCAGCCATCGATATCCGTCCAGCGATTGCCGATCTCCATCGCTGGCGAATCCTCTGGGCGGCGGTTGCCGACCTTGATATAGTGGTCGAAGTAGCCCTGAGTGATGCGGATCTTGACGCGCTGGGCGGCGCGCTCGTGGGCCGTCTGCAGCACGCGCTGGAAGACGCTCTTCTCGCTGCTGATAGCGGCGTCGAACTGGCGCAGAGCATCGTTCCAGGCATCCAGCATGGCGTTCGTGCGGCGCTGCAGGTGCTCGAAGCGAGCGGCGCTGCGGCGTGCTTGGCGCGAGCGCATTTCCTGTTGCAGCTCCTGCAGATCGTGGCTTTCGACGCCGAGCTGGCCCATTTGCTCCCAGCACAGATCTTCGGTCAACTGCAGGGCCATCGCCAGTTGAGTCTCTGCGTGGCGCAGCTGCACCTCGTAGCGGTTCTCCGTCAGGAAGACCTGCAGATCCTGGGTCAGCTCCGGCAGGCCGCTGTACTGCAGCATAGCTTCATGCTGCTCGCGCGTGACCTGCTCGAACTCCTGGGCGCTGGTGGTTGGGGGCAGCGAGGGAGCCAGCTTGAGCAGCTCGGGGTAGACACCCAGGACGCGACCGGCGTACTCGCGGCCCTCCTGCTGGCGCTCCTCATCCAGGGAGGTACCAGTCAGGCCCAGCGTAGCCAGCAGGGCGTCGAGGGCGCGGAGGGGATAGAAGAAATAGGTGTGGCGTGGCCCATGACGGTGGTAGCTGGCGTAGCCTGGGGGCAGCTCGCGCAGGAAGGGGCGCAGGCTGCCGAGCGCCTTCTCCTGGCTGGCCGGCGAATTGATCTCATCCCAGTGGGTCACCACCAGGAAGAGCATGCGGCTGGCCACGTCGAAGGCGCGGTTCTGTAGCACCGCCTGGCGCACCTCCTCAAAGATGCGCTGGATGCGCTCATCGTCGCCGAAGCGGTTGTTGCCGATGACCAGGAGCAGGGCATCGACCTGCTTCAGCTCCTCGCGCAGCATCAGATCGTGGTAAATCTGGCCGGCGGCCCCGCCGGGCAGATCTACCAGCACGCTGTTGGGTGGCAGGACCGAGCGCGGTCCGGCGTGGACGCGGTACTCTACAAAGTCGATGACGCGCGTCAGGCGCGGCTCCTCGCTATCGCGGGCCGGCTCCTCGATGTAGCGACGGCTTTCGCTCTTCCAGCGCTCGCGAGGCACCACCTCCACGTAGGGCTGATCGTCCTTCAGGTAGGTGTCGCCGAAGGCCTCGCTGGCCTTGAGGAGAATATTTAACTCGGCAGCCAGGGCTTCGCGCATTTTCTGGGTTGGTGCCGTCTTGATGGCCTGCTGGGTCTGGCTGAGCAGATGGCCGAAGGCGGCTCGCGTCAAGAAATGAACGCGCATCTCCTCCGGCTCGTCGTCGCGGCAGAGGCGCACGCGCGTGCGGACGCCGGTGACAGCTCCACCGGCCAGGCGCGGGAAAATATCTTGACCGATGAGGGCCGCCAGCAGGGTGCTCTTGCCGGCGCCAGCGTGACCGACCAGCTTGACGGTGTATTCGCGCGTGTAGTCCAGGGCTCGGGCTGCCTCGGCAATATGGTGGCGCAGGCGCAGAGCCTGCTGCGACTCGATCTGCTGGATCTGGGGGCGCTCCAGCAGGCGGGCGCAGGCCGAGGCGCGTTGAAGCTGCTTTTTCCAGGCGTTGATCTTCTGGACCTTGTCGGGCAGGTTGGCCGGGAAATAAATATCGATCTGACCGACCTGCTCCTCCAGACGCTGGAGCAGGCTGTGGATCTCACCCGGGGCCGGAGGGGGGGCCGCGGTGGGGGTGGCCTTTCCACTCTCGCCTTCCTCTTCCTCCTCCCCCTCTTCCCCTTCCTCCTCATAATCGTATTCTTCTTCCTCTTCGTCTTCCTCCTCATTGTAAGTAGTGGGAGATGGTGGGGCAGTGGGAGCCGCGCCAGCCTGGGCAGGGGCCGCATTGGTGGCAACTGGGGCACCGGCGCCAGCCGTGGGCAGCGTGTTCTGCGCGGTCGTAGGCGGCGGATAGAGACGTGTCCCGCAGATGTTGCAGAAGGGTGCGCCAACGGGCACGACGTTATCGCACTGGGGACAGGTCATTAATTGTTGCGGTTGCTGTTGAGCCTGTCTAGTAAACTGCATACGTCTTTTTGTGTACTTCCCTTCCACAGATTTTGACCGTTAAGGCGAGATAGCATTGAAATAGGATGCTTTCATGTTAATAGATTTTTGTGGCCCCCGGCCCTCTCTAGCATGAAAGTACCACCTGGCCTCTGGCGCTGCTGCCCTCTTGGGGGATAGGGAGAGCGCTTTTTTGGCGGGCCTTGCTCCTTGAATGACGGCTGGCGGTGAAGGAAGGCTCGTTGCCGGCCAGAAGGGCTGCGGCGAGCTAGCTCAGCGATAGGCAGAAGGGGGCAGGCGTGATACAATAGGGCCGACTTCCCCAATCAATCCCCTTATGAGGTCCTAGAGGAGCGTGTCTTTTGATGCAGGGACAAGAAGCAACGGTTGTGACAGCGAGAGAGCAAGCCAGGCGTGCAATGGTGATTGTGGCCCATCCCGATGATGCGGAGTTCGGCTGTGCCGGCAGCGTGGCGCGTTGGGTGCGTGAGGGATGGGAGGTCTACTATGTCATCTGCACCGATGGAGGAGGGGGAGGACCGGATGAGGCCCTGGATGTCAGCGTGGAGGCACGGCAGCGCACCATTGAGACGCGCAAGGCTGAGCAGCGGGCGGCCTGTCAGGTGCTGGGTGTGAAAGAGGTGATTTTCCTGGATTACCCCGATGGGCAGCTCCAGCCAACGCGCGAGCTGAAGCGTGAGCTGGTGCGGCTGCTGCGCCTCTATCGTCCCACACGCGTGGTCTGCCAGTCGCCCGAGCGCTCGTGGACGCCTGTCCTCATGCTGGGCCGCTATCATCCTGACCATCTGACAGCGGGGCGTATGGCCCTGGAGGCGATCTACCCCGCTTCCCAGAACGCCTGGGACTTCCCGGAGCTGTTGACCGAGGGGCTGCGGCCCCATCGGGTGCGCGAGATCTACATTATGGGGGCGCCCGTGCCCAACCATGCCGAAGACATTTCTGAAACTATCGAGCTGAAGCTGCAGGCACTGCAGGCCCATGCCAGCCAGGTTGGGGACCATTTTGAGCAGGTGGTGGAGCGCGTGCGGCGTGGAGCTCAGGAGTGCGGCGCCCGCCATCAGCTCGCCTATGCCGAGGAGTTTCATCGCACGGAAAACGGGCGCTAGCCGCGGCTGCTGCCTGGGCGAGGCGGGCCTGCGGAGCGCTCGGGCAGTTTGACCCGGCGGGGGTCCAGGCCAGAAACCAGGGAGAAACGAAGCAGAGCAGAAAGGAAGAGGACAGTGCCTATGCAGGAGTCCAGGGATGTTGTCGTTGTGGGGGGGGGACCGGCGGGACTGGCCGCCGCTGAGGCGGTGGCACGCCAGGGGATCAGGGTCCTGGTCTTGGAACGGCAGAGCGAGATCGGCTATCCGGTCCATACCAGCGGCGGAAGCTGGATCAAGGATATGCAGGAGCTGGGCGTGCCAGCCCAGCTCTACCATCCGATCCCGCAGGTCTTTTTTCTCTCGCCGCGGCAGGAGGTGGCGCTGCGCTATGATCCGCCGGTGGCGTGCGTTCTCGATGTGCGCGCTCTCTATCAGCATCTGGCTGCTCGTGCCATCGCTGCCGGTGCAGAGCTGCGCCTGCGCCATGCGGTCGACCAGGTGCTGCTTGAGGATGGGCGCGTGAGCGGGGTCACGGTGCGCGACGAGCGGGGGCGCCGCCTGACTATCGGGGCCGCCCTGACCATCGACGCCAGCGGCATGGCCCGTCATATAGCCGTGAGGGCGGGGCTGGCTGGCGCCTTCCGGCGCTATGGCTACGGGGCGGAGTACGATCTCTATGCCCCGCACTATCCCCAGGAAGAGCTGTACCTGTTAATGGGGAGCGCGGTGGCTCCCAGCGGCTACGCCTGGGTCTTTCCCCGCGGCCAGGGACGGGTGCGCGTCGGCGTCGGGGTCATTCATCCCGATAGCGACGATGATGCGCGCCGCTATCTGGAGTATCTTGTTCGTGAGGAGCCGCACCTGCGCGAGAAGCTGCGGGGGGCCAGTCCGCTGGAGTATCACACGGGCCTCTTTCCGGCGGAGGGGCCGGCGGAACGGTTCTCCGCGGCGGGCCTCTTGCTGGCGGGGGATGCCGGCGGCCACGGGTCGACGCTGGTGGGCGAGGGCATTCGCTTTGCCATCTATGCCGGACGCCTGGCCGGCGAGGTTGCGGCGGAGGCCATCAGGGAGGGCAATACCTCGGCTGCTTTCCTTGAGCGTTTCGACCGGCGCTGGCGCGCTCGCTTTGGGCGCGAGATGGAGCTGGCCTATCTGATCAATCGCCACATCGCCGCCTACCGCGATGAACAGTGGGACGATGCCCTGATCCTGCTCCGACGCCTGACCCCCGCTCAGTGGGCCCAGGCCATGCGCGGCGAGTTCACAGCGGGCCTGCTCATGGGGATCATGGCGCGTAGCCCGCGTCTGGTTGCCAGCGGAGGCCGACGGCTGCTGGAGCGATTGCTCGAGCGCCTGGGCCAGGGGGCTAGCGCCGGCTGAGGTGCCAGGGGCCGGCGGGCACCCGCTGGCGGTTTACTTGCCGGCCCCACTGGCGCGCAGACCGGTGGGAGGGGCGGGACGACATCGCTGGCAGGGCCGATAGCCGAGACGGGCCGCCTCCTCCGGTGAATGCAGGGACTGGCGATGCTCCGGGGCGATACGGCGGGCGTACTGGCAGGTTGGGAAGCAGTAGATGTGCGTCGTCTTGCTGCCGATGTAGCGCACCCCCCTGGCGGCGAGCTGCTCCATCAGAGCCAGATCGACGCCTTCAGCTTGCAGCAAGGCTCGCTTATTGGCGGGGCCGCCCAGGCTGTAGTTGCCGATCTGGCAATCGCTGCGCACCACGCGGTGACAGGGGATCAGCAGCGGGATAGGATTGCGAGCCAGGGCGCTGCCCACGGCCCGTACGGCCCGTGGCTGCCCGATCTCGCGCGCTACCCAGGCGTAGGGGCGTACCTCGCCGTAGGGGATCAGCAAGGTCTTGCAGAGTACGGCCTGTTCGAAAGGACTGCGCCCGCGTAGATCGTAAGGCAGGGTTGCCGTCTGACCCGTCTGCAGGGCTGACTCGATCCGCCAGGCCCAGGCCTGGGCCTCGTCACGATCGAGTGGAAAGATGGTCCGTCCAAACTGGGCCCGAAAGCGCTCCTCGAAGTGAGTGGCATCTGCGGCATGGTCCACGGCTGAAATGCCGTAGGAGTTCAGCGCCACGAAGACCGGCCCGAGCGGTGAAGGGAGACACAGATAACCGTCCGCCAGTCCGACCCGGATCAAGACGCGAGAGCGTAGGGTGGGTGGGGGGAGGACCCCCCGTTGGAGGGCACGCAGCTCGCGAACAAGTTGCTGTGCCGGCTCCAGGCTGTTGCAGGATTGCTTCTCAGTCATAGAGCACCTCATGGGCATGATAGTCGACCAGGACCCGGCGTAGCTGCGCCAGGCCACGGTGTACTCGCGCTTTGACTGTGCCCACTGGCTGATTGAGCAGGCGTGCCATTTCGACGTAGCTCAGACCTTCGAGGTGTCGCAAGACGACCACCTCGCGATAGGCGAGCGGCAAGGTCTGCAGCGCTTGCTGCAGAAGACGCTGTCGCTCGTGGGCCTCCAGGCAGGCCTCGGGACTGTCAGCGGGCGCGCTCTCCGGCTCCTCGCTATGACCGATGCCGACCTCCTCCAGCGAAATGCTGGTGGGCAGACGACGGCTCTTGCGCAGGTGGTTGCGCGTTACGTTGAGAACGATCTGATAGAGCCAGGAGCGCAGGGCCAGGCCGCGCAACTGCTCGCGGGGATAGCTGGCCAGGGCGTGATAGGCCCGCACGAAGGCGTCCTGGGTAATCTCTTGTGCCTCCTCGTAGCTTCCGCTCAGGCGCAGGGCGAAAGCAAAGAGACGCTGCTCATAATACATAACGACCTGCTCAAAGCAGTGATCGAGATCGGCGAGCAGGCCAGAAAGGAGTGCCTGCTCCTGATCAGAGTTGGGCCTGTCAGTGTGGGTCATGGGCACTGCCCTGCCCCAGACCCTGACCTACCCCGGAATCTTGCCGCGACAGGCACGATCTGCTGCGCTTGGTAGTTGTCTTTGTGGATGCCGGCATCACAGCTTGCGTTGGCCTCCTCTCCTTTCTTCCTTCTGCCTCCCGCTTAGCTTATCATCTCGCTTGCAGAAGAGATGTTCCTCCCCGCGCCTGATCCTTATAACATCCAAAGGACGAAAAAGGTTGCAGCATCTCCCTCCGCCAGCCTCTCTGACCCCAAAGCGGTGGCCGAGAGCAGGTCCGGCGCTGGACTGGCATGGGGCACATCGGTCCAGAGCGGAGGCTCAGGAATAGATGAACGTGCCGGGCGTGTTTCTATAAAGTGTAACCCGGGGTTCGGCCCTCCACTATCATCGCATTCCCAAGGAGCTATCCCAGTGGAAAGACACGCTACCGCTTCGACTATTACCCAACAGCAAATCAAGGTATATGCAACGAGCTGGTGTGGTGATTGTCGCAGAGCAAAGCGCTGGCTCGATGAACACCACATCGTCTATGACTACATCGATATAGAAAAAGACGAGCAGGCGGCTGCCTACGTCATGCGGGTCAATGGGGGTATGCGCAGCGTTCCCACCATCGTCTTTCCCGATGGCACCGTCCTCGTCGAGCCATCCAACCGCGAGCTGGCCCAGAAGTTTGGCCTCAGCTAAGAGCTGATCACTCAAGGCCCGTAGTCGCGTATCATTGCCTATCTACTCAGCGGGCCGGCGCTAGCCTAGCACCGCAGCATCCTCCTTCTCCTCTCCTTTGTTCTCTCTCTGAGTTTCTCCCTCTTGCTTGGTGATCGGAGGAATGAGGAACAGGGCGAGACCATGGGAGGGAGGATGCTGGTGGTGGCTTGGGGGCTGGCTCGCTTTCTCTTCTTCTTATCCTCTTCCCTCTTCTCTGAAGAGCGCCGGGGCCAGCCGGTGCCTGGGGCGTCCCCTCCCTCAAGCCAGATGTGATAAGATCTAAACGATCGGTCCTCGTCCGGCTCCTGGGTTTCCCGCTCTCGCTCTCACCTGGTGAGGGATTGGCCAGGCGAGTGCCTCGCGGACAAGGTCTCCGGCACTCTGCTCGGGGCCATAGTCCCCGGTGGCTGGAAGCCCGTGGGAGGCGGGGCGAGGCCGTTGATGTCGAGAGGAGCAGGAATTCTGGCTATGGAAGAGAGAGAGCAGAAGCGAGCAGCCCTTGATTCTGCCCAGCAAGAGCAAGCCACTGGCGACATGGACCCGGCCAGCTTTCGCCTCTATGCCCATCAGGTGGTTGACTGGATGGCCGATTATCTCGAGCATGCCGCTGACTATCCCGTCCTGGCGCGCACCCAGCCGGGCGACATCCGGCGGGCCTTGCCGGCCCAGCCGCCGCAGCAGCCCGAATCGATGCAGGCCATCCTTGCCGACTTTGAGCGCATTCTCCTGCCCGGCATTACCCACTGGAACGCGCCGGGCTTCATGGCTTTCTTTGGCATTACCGGCTCCGGACCGGGGATCCTCGGCGAGATGCTGACAGCGGCCCTCAACGTTAATGCCATGCTCTGGCGCACCTCGCCGGCGGCCACCGAGCTAGAGCAGGTGGCCCTTGATTGGCTCCGACAGATGCTTGGCTTGCCAGGGCCGCTCTTTGGGGTCATCAACGACACCGCCTCGGCTGGCACGCTCTACGCCCTGGCGGCGGCGCGCGAGGCTCTCAGCGACCTCCAGATCCGTCAGCGCGGTATGAGTGGGCGGCCCGAGGTTCCGCGGCTGCGCTATTATGCCTCGCAGGAAGCTCACTCCGCCGTCGACAAGGCTGGCATTGTTCTGGGTGTGGGGCTGGAGGGGCTGCGCAAGATTCCTGTCGATGACGAATACCGCATGGATGTTGCCGCCCTGGAGCGGGCCATCAAAGAGGACCTGGCGGCTGGTTGGCGACCCTTTGCCGTCGTGGCGACCGTTGGGACAACTTCTACCACCAGCGTCGATCCGGTTCCGGCGATCGCCGATCTCTGCGAGCGCTATGGTCTCTGGCTGCACATCGATGCCTCGTACGCTGGCTCTGCCGCCTTGCTGCCGGAGTACCGCCATATCCTGGCTGGCTGCGAGCGGGCCGACAGCTTTATCGTCAACCCTCACAAGTGGCTCTTCACGCCGCTCGACTGCAGCGTCTTTTTCACGCGCAAGCCCGAGATTGTCAAGGCGACCTTCAGTCTAGTCCTCGAGATCCTGCGCACCGAGGAGGAGGCTCCCAATCTGATGGATTATGGGATCTCGCTTGGGCGGCGCTTCCGGGCCTTGAAGCTCTGGATGATCATGCGCTACTTTGGGCAGGAGGGTCTGCAGGCCCGCTTGCGCGAGCACATCCGTCTTGGCCACCTGTTGGCGCAGTGGATCGACGAGGCCCCCGACTTCGAGCGTCTGGCCCCCACTCCCTTCAGTACGGTCTGCTTCCGGGCCCATCCGCGTGGTCTCGACGACGAAGAGCGGTTGACCTCCCTTAACGAGCGCCTGCTCAATCGCATCAATGGGGCGGGCCACTATTTTCTCTCGCATACCAGGCTGCGCGGCAGATATAGCCTGCGGGCCGCCATCGGCAACCTGCGTACCAGCGAGGAGACCGTGCGCGGCCTCTGGCGTGAGCTGCAAGATGGACTACAGGAGGAGCTGGCCCGAGGCTTCTAGGCATCGCAGCCCTTGCATCAAAGGGAGGCTGACAACAACAGTGAGTCAGGAAGGAGGTCAGTGTGAGCCTGCGCCATCCTGGACTGCGCGGCGACCCGATCTATCTCGACTACAATGCCACCACGCCGGTCGATCCTGTAGTGCTTGAAGCCATGCTCCCCTACCTGCGCGAGCACTTCGGCAATCCCTCCAGTGCTCATAGCTACGGTTGGGTGGCCCATCAGGCCATCGAGCGCGCGCGGGCCGAGGTGGCCGATCTGCTGGGCTGCAGGCCGGCGGAAATCATCTTCACCGGGGGAGGCTCCGAGAGCGACAACCTGGCCTTGCGAGGCGTGGCCCTGGCACGGCGGACGCAGGGTGACCATATCATTACCCAGGTCAGCGAGCATCCGGCGGTCCTCAATACCTGCCGTGCCCTGGAGCGGCTCCACGGCTTCCGCATCACCTATCTGCCGGTCGACGAGTACGGGCGCGTTCGGCCGGAAGAGGTTGAGCGCGCGATCGATCGGCGCACCATCCTGGTGAGCATCATGCACGCCAACAACGAGACCGGCACAGTGCAGCCGCTGGTCGAGATCGCAGCCATTGCTCACCGCTACGGCGCGCTCGTGCA
This sequence comes from Thermogemmatispora sp., assembly GCF_042408735.1. GTDB lineage: Bacteria > Chloroflexota > Ktedonobacteria > Ktedonobacterales > Ktedonobacteraceae > Thermogemmatispora. The sequence goes on along the minus strand of NZ_JBHOQV010000126.1, from coordinate 170,133 downwards.
CAGCGACGCGGCGCAAAGCGTGGCTAAGATCCCCACGCCCGTCGCCGAGCTGGGTGTAGACCTGCTAACGGTGGCCGGTCACAAGCTCTATGCTCCCAAAGGGATCGGTGCGCTCTATGTCCGCCATGGCCTCAACCTTGACCTGGAGCCGGTCCTCTACGGAGGAGGGCAGGAGCGTGGCCTGCGAGCCGGAACCGAGAACGTGGCGGCCTGCGTAGCCCTGGGGGCTGCCTGCCGCCTGGCGGCTGAGCGTCTGTCCTCGGAAAGGGCCCGCTTGCAACGCCTGCGCGATCTGCTCTGGCAGCGCCTGCACGAGGGCCTGGGCGAGCGTCTCCAGCTCAACGGCCATCCCGAGGAGCGCCTGCCCAACACCCTCAATGTCAGCGTCGCCGGTCTCAGCGGCGAGGAGATTCTGGCGGCCACGCCCGAGGTTGCGGCTTCAACCGGCTCAGCCTGCCATGAAGGCAGCGCCGACCCCTCGCCGGTCCTCCTGGCGATGGGACTGAGCCGTGAGCGTGCCCTGGGGGCCTTGCGTCTGACGCTCGGACGCTGGAGCCGCGTCGACGAGGTCGAGCGGGCCGCGGTCGCGCTGCTGCGTAGCATCGGAACTCTGATGCGCCGGGGGCAGGTCTAGATAGACTAGATAGATAGGAGGAATGCCAGTCTGGCTGCTCTTGCCCCCCGACCTCCGAGGTGGGGTGGTGGGAGGAGGACAAGGAACGGCGGATCTGCTATACTCTGCGCTAGTAGCGGATGCCGATGGGGCCGGGGGGATGAAGGGGGACCTGAGCATCGCGAGAATAGCTAGAATAGATAGAAAGAGAGCCGAAAAAGGGGCTGCGTGGACGAGACCAGGCCCCGACGTCTTGTCTTCAGCACTCTGCAGTCCGGCGCTGGGCCGGGCTGGAGGCAGGGATTGAGGCTGCTAACGAGGTCCCCCGCGGCGGACCCTCTTCCGGTGCCACGGCCAGCGGGCCGGCCCTGGCTAGATCGCCAGGCCCTTCCAGGTGTGGACAGGCTGAGCCGGGCTGACTTACATATGGCCTGAACACCTCAGCACAGCGGTGGTCCACGCCACACCACAGGCAACCTGCAAAGACATGAGCAAGGAGCAAGCAGCCATGACCACGGATGCGTCGCGTGTGCCGTATCCGGCACCGCCTGCGGTAGAGCATCCTGAGCTAGAGAGCTATCGGCAGGAGTTCCCCATTCTCCAGCGCAAGACCTATCTCAATAGCTGCTCGCTGGGGGCCCTCTCGCAGCGCGGGATGGCGCGTCTGGCCGAATTTATGGAGCGCTGGAACGAATGGGGGGCGCATGCCTGGTACGAGCTTTGGCTGGGTGAGCTAGAACGGGCGCGGCGTCAGTTCGCGGCCATCATTGGCGCGGAGCCGCACGAAGTAGCTCTGGCGCCCAATGTCTCCGTGGCCCTTGGGGCGATTGCCAGCGCCTTTGATTATCGTCAGCGCAACAAGGTTGTATTGGCCGACATGGACTTTCCCACCCTCGCCTACCAGTGGCTGGCCAAGCAGCGCCTGGGAGTCGAGTGCGTCTTTGTCGAAAGTCCCGACCGCATTTACACGCCCCCGGAGCTGTTCGAGGAGAAGGTCGACGAGCGCACGCTGCTGGTAGCCACTTCGCGCGTCTTCTATACCAGTGGCTACATCCAGGATGTGCGGGCCGTGGCCGACATTGCCCACAAGCAGGGGGCCTACCTGCTGATCGATGACTACCAGGGCACGGGGCAGATCCCCATCGATGTCGAGGCTATGGACATCGATATTCTGGTGAGCGGCACCCTGAAGTGGCTGATGGGAGGGCCGGGCCTGGCCTTTGTCTATATCCGTGAGGGGCTGCTTTCGCAGTTGGAGCCGACGATAGCTGGCTGGTTCGGCCATCGTGAGCAGTTCCAGTTCAAGACGCGCGAGCTGGCCTTTCGCCCGGACGCAGCCCGGATCGAGCTGGGGACGCCGGCGGTGCCTTCTGTCTATGTTGCCAATGCGGGCATGGAGATTGTGCGCGAGATTGGGGTTGAGACCATCTGCGAGCGCACGCGTTACCTGACCAACGATCTGATCGCCAGGGCCCGCGAGCATGGCTGGCAGGTGCGGGCTCCCCGCGAGCCGGAGCGGCGCAGCTCGATCGTCATGTTGGAGGTAGAGCAGCCCGAGCAGGTGGTCGCCGAACTAATCAAGCGCGACATTGTGGTTGATTCGCGCCCCGGTCTCGTGCGCATCTCCCCCTACTTCTACAATACGATCGAGGAGAACGCCATTGTGATTGCCGCGCTGGAGGAGATCCTACAGGAGCGGTCTCGCTCTGGCCAGAGCTAGGGCGGGGGAACGAAACCAGGCTCTGCCTCGGCCCGTTCTATTTCTGTACCTGGGAGTCAAGCGAACATGACGAACATGAAGGACGTAAGCGTAAGGGAGGAGAGCAATGGTCTGTCCTGAATGTCAAGCCAGTTGCGCTCCGGAGGACCAGCGGTGTCCGGTCTGTGGAGCTGAACTGGTGATCCCGGTCTCGCGCAGCCTGGTGACCAGGCCGCGGCCTGCCCTGGAGCCGCGCCGGCTGCAATGGCCGGCGGCTCTGCGCGGTCCAGTCCAGGGGGTGGCCGCCGGGGTAGGAGCCTTGGCGGTAGGGGTAGGCCTGGAGCTGCTACGGAGGCGCCTGACTTCGCTGCTAGCGCGCTCTGCGGGTGCCGGACGCCAGGCAGCCCAGGCGCTGCCGCTGCTCAGTCATCTGAAGCCGCTGGAGCCGCTGTCATCCGCGAAGGCGCCCAAGTTGCCACGGGGCTATGAGATTCACGAGACCGTTATCTACGTCCAGCGGGTCATCCGCCGCCGCTCGTAAAAGGCTGCGGCAGCAAGCGCTCTGCTCTAGCCATTGGCGGCGCTGGCCCTCATGGCGTGCCCCTGGCCTGCTCTGGATGCTCATCGTGGGAGCGCTCCTCTCGCTCCTGGCGGCCTGTGCTCCCAGCAGCGGCATTCTGGCTGGGGGGGCCTGGGAATCCACCGGCCTGCAGCAGGAACATATCCGGGTCTTAGTGGTAAACCCCGCCAACCCGCTTCAGCTCTATGCCGGTGACGCCCAGGCGGGGATCTTTGCCAGCAACGACGCCGGTCAGCACTGGCAGGCGCGTAACCGCGGTCTGCCTCTGCCGCTGGCGGTGAATGCCCTCAGCTTTGACGCCAGCGAACGTCGTCTCTATGCCGCCAGCGATCGCGGGGTCTTTGTAAGCAGCGATGGGGGGGAGCACTGGCAGGCTGCCAGTCGGGGCCTCCCAGCCGACAGTTGCACGGCCCTGGCCGTTGATCTGGAGCGGGCTAGCCTCCTCTACGTTGGTACGGCCCGTCATGGGGTCTTTGTAAGCAGCGATGGGGGGGAGCACTGGCAGGCTGCCAATCGGGGCCTCCCGGCGGGCCAGCCGATCAATGACCTGGTCGACGTGAGCGATCAGGGGCGACTCTGGGCGGCCACTGTCGGCGGCATCTACCGCTCCGACGATGATGGGCGGAGCTGGCAGGCTGTCAGCCGTGGCCTGCCAGCGGGCATCACCGTCTACCGTGTACGCCCGGCGGCCCTCAGCGGGGGCGAGCCGAACCTGGTCTTTGCCGGTACCGATCAGGGTATCTTTCTCTCTCACGACAATGGGGCAAGCTGGCAGCGCAACAAAGAGGGCCTGGCGCGCCTCAGCGTGCGCGCTATCCTGATCGACTTTCGCACGCCAACCACCCTCTACCTGGGCACCAGCATCGGCGTCCTGCGCAGCAACGACAGCGGACAGGTCTGGAGCGCGGTCATCGGCAGCGGCGGTCTGCCCAAGAATCGCCAGGTCTATGCCCTGGCCCTGGGGGCTAGCGACTACAGCCAGCTCTACGCCGCCGTCGATGACGTCTACGTCTTCCCCGGCAGTAGCGGCGGTTGGAACAGCAACGGCCTTATTCCTCTGCTTCTGGCGGCAGTCTTTTTCGCCCTGCTCTATTGGCTCACGCGCAGCAACCGCCGTCACCGGCGCGGGCTGCTCAGAGTCTCCCCGCCCCCGGCGGGGCAGAACGGGCGGCCTTCCGCCCAAGAGCGGGAGGCCGGGCAGCGCCTGCCGCCGGCCGTACCCCCGCATCGGCAAGGAGGGGAGTCGCCCTCTGAGCAGCGCTAGCGGTCGGCAGCGCGAGGCTCTCCCCTGCCGGCTCTGCTGGCGGGCCTGGCGAGAGCCGCTGCGGTGGTCGATCTGCTCTCCTCATGGGTGATGACTGCCGATATAGGCCACCAACAAATAAATCGCGTAGAGTAAGATGCAGACCAGGAGAATAGCGCCATAGCAGGTCAAAGTCCAGGCGCGGCGCGTATTGAGCGCCTGGCGAAGCTGCTCCTCCATATCTGGGGGATCGAATTGAATATGCGGCGCCAGCTCGCGCAGGCGTGGGAGCATTGCGCGGAAATCGCGTACATTGCTCATTCCCTCGGCCAGCATCACCGTCTCATGCTCGTCAAGATCAGCCAGCAGGATCAGCCTGGCGGGATTCGGATCGCCCGGCATCAAGATCAAACGCTGGATCTCGGCCAGGGGGATGCGTGTCTCCTCGCCCTCCTCGCGCTTCACCACCGCCAGCTCCTCTGGATAGAGCTGGATCTCCTTGCCCAGACCGAAGCGGACCACGCTGACGGGGAGTGTTTTACCCTGTTCCTGTTCGCTCTCGCTCATAGGTTCCTTTGTCAGACCTTGCGTCCTGATTGCTTTGCTTGGCTTGTGTACTAGTTGGCCCCGATGGCGCCGCGGCGAAGCGGATCCTGGCGGGCCGGGCAGAAGCGCGCCCGACCAGCCTGGTAGGAGGAAGTCCAGACCCCGGAGGCAGATCGCTGGCCTGTGCGATGGAATGGACGATCTGGAAGCGGCGCATCAGAGCGGCAGAGCGGCGGCCTCGCCACACAGGCTGCCTTTCTCCTTCTTATCTGAAGGCATTGTACAGCATTGACGGCGGCCCGTCGAGGCGACGCAAGACATAGCTTGCACCCTTCGCAGGCGCAACACTATCTTGACATGCGTCTATCAAGAACACTACAATCTTGAACGGGATGTGTTAAGCAAAGGAGAACCATCACCAGATTTGCAGGACGTTGTCTGTCACCCTTTCTGTCTGAAAGAACAGGCAACAGGTCTGCTTTCGTAAGCGAGAAGGTAGCAATATGGCGCAGGTTGGCCTGCTGGAAGATAATCCGCGCATCGCGAAGCTTTGCGCGACCTTGCTAGACTTTGCCGGTCATCGCGTGGTGCATTATCGCCATCCACGTGAGTGCCTGGAGGCTCTCCTGGCAGAGAGGTCGGCCTCCCCAGACATGGCGGAGCGTACGCCCGACCCCCTGCCGATCGATCTACTCATCCTCGACCTCTACATGCCCGACATACCCGGCGAAGACGTCCTTCGGCGGCTGCGGGCCCATCCTCAGACGCGCAACCTTCCTCTCATTCTCTGCACTGCGGCGCCAGCCAGTGAGATTGAACAGGCCAGAAGCATTGCCCCTCGGGCAATGGTCGTCGAGAAGCCCTTTAAGCTCCAGACCCTGACAGCGGCCATCGATGCCCTTCTAAGTGCCCCTAACGCCGTTTGAAAAGGCGGCCTGTCTCTCGTCGCCGATGTAACTCGGCGAGCGACCTCTGGCCTGAAGCGGTAGGGAGGTGGTAGGGAAGCGGGCGCTGCGGCGCCCGGTGCAGGCAAGTACCCACTCAGATCCTGACGCTTGTCCCGACTTTCCCCTCTTGCCTCCCCTGCTCTCCTCCTCGTCTACTCGCAGATCTCGGCCCTGGATTCCTGACCCTGGTCTCTTCAGGTCCGGCCCGACCTCTCCTTGCTCTCTCTCGTCAGCAGGCAAGCAAGCGGCTTATATTAGGAGCGAGATCATCGGAAATGCATTGCTTTGAAAAGGAGCGATATGATATCACTGTTAGAGAAAGAGCCAGGGAGCATCTCCTGGCGACCTGCCGCCAGTGCTGTCGGAGGCAATGCCGCACAACGCGCGGATCTCTCAGTTGGCTATTTCCGGTTGAGGAGTGAGGACCTGGGGATGAGCACGCTCTTACTCTCTATCATTGCCTTCTGCTCCACCTGTGCAGGGGGAATCGTCGCCCTGCGGCAGCGGGAGCAGCTCCAGCAGGTCATGGCCTTTGCGGCTGGGGCCCTTGTCGGCCTGGCGGCTTTCCAATGGCTGCCGCGCCTCTTTAGCGTGCTGGCGCTCCTGCCAGAGGAGCGCTTTGCGGCCTTCGCCGCGCTGGCCGGTGGCTTCTTTACTTTCCATCTGCTCGAAAGACTGAGCCTTCACTGGCAGGAGAGTCAGCGCCAGGCGTCGGCCACCAGCGCGCCCTGGCCCCTGCTCGGAGTCGTCTCCGTCATGCTCTTCTCCCTCCATCGCCTGCTCGAGGGAGCGACCATCAGCCTGGGCTTCGTCGTCAACCCGGCCACCGGGCTGCTCCTGGCCGGGGCCATCATTCTCCACAACCTTGTGGAGGGACTCAACGCCGTTGCCCTCTTGCTGGCCAACCACAGCAGCCGCCAGCAGGCCTTCGCCTGGCTGCTCTTCTTTGCCTGCACACCTCTGCTGGGGACCCTGGCAACCATCTGGATCAGCCTTCCGACCGCGCTCCTGCCGCGCTATCTTGGCTTCTTCAGCGGCTTCCTGCTCTATTTGGGAGCCAGCCATCTTCTGCCTGCGGCCCAGCGGCCCGGCGCGCCCTGGTCCTTGCTGTGGACCCTGGCCGGAGCGGGGGCGGCTCTCCTCATGACCGTCCTGCTGCAGCCCATCTAAGACGAGGGCCAACAAAGTCGCGGCACGGGTCCACAGCTTCCCCAAGCCGGCTCCTGGCCTAGGCCGAAGGTGGCGGCGACTGCTCGTCAGAGGAGGTAGCGGGACCCGTCGCCTGGGCTGGCGGCTGCACCGCCTGGCGCAGGTGCCAGTTCTCCGCAAAAAGGTTGAAGAAAATGCGCTGGCGCGGATGGGCAGCGACGAAAGCCTCATCAAGCGTCACTCCCAGGCCTGGCCCTTGAGGAAGAGAGAAATAGCCGTCGATCACCTCGGGGTTACCTGGGGCAGCCTGCTTGACCCACTCCTCGTTGAGATCGTTGAAGTGCTCCTGGATCTTAAAATTGGGAGTCACAGCGGCCAAATGGAGGGCGGCCGCCGTTGACACCGGACCGCCGACATTGTGGGGAGCGACCAGCAGATAGTAGCATTCCGCCCAGGCGGCCAGCTTGCGCACCTCCAGCAGCCCGCCGCAGTGAGTAATATCGGGCTGAATAATATCGGCGGCCTGCAGCTCAAAAAGCTGGCGAAAATCGTAGCGCGTATGCAGGCGTTCGCCAGTAGCGACCGGAATAGTCACCTGCTCGGCCACCTTCTTAAGAGCCGCCAGATTTTCTGGCGGGACCGGCTCCTCTATCCACGACGGCTTGAAAGGGGCCAGCTCGCGCGCCATCTCCACCGCCGTAGCAGGATTAAAGCGCCCATGCATCTCGATCAGCAGCTCCACATCTGGACCAACGGCAGCGCGCACCGCCTCTACCAGAGCGACCGCCTTGCGCTTCTCTGCCGGCTCCAGCTCGTAGAAGCCCGAGCCGAAAGGATCGAGCTTCAAAGCGCGATAGCCGCGCTCAATCACGCGCCGGGCTGCCCGATGGAACTCCTCCGGTGTGCGCTCGACCGTATACCAACCATTGGCATAGGCTTTGATGCGATCGCGGACCGGGCCGCCCAGCAACTGATAGACCGGGCGTCCCAGGGCCTTGCCCAGGATATCCCAGCAGGCGATCTCGATGGTCGCAATGGCCGACATGGCGATCTCGCCGGCGCGGGCATAGTCGTTGCGGTACATGCGCTGCACCAGGTCCTCGATGTGGCCCGGATCGTGGCCGAGCACATGGTTGGGCACAGCCTCCGCCAGATAGCCCAAGAGGGCATCAGTATGATTGAGCATGCGGACCTCACCGACCCCTTCCAGTCCCTCGTCGGTAATCACGCGCACGAAGGTCAGATTGCGCCAGGCTGTCCCCATCACATGAGTTTTGACATCGACGATTTTCATGGTGGTACCCGCTAGCTCCTCCAGAGAAAGTGTCAACGATCTGATCTGCGGTCAATCGCCCCAGGCGAACTCACCTTGCCCTGCCCCCAGCTTGACAGAGACCGCATCTTATATTATCATACCGTTAAATTGTATGACAATTCTGGAGGCAGATGGCAAGAACCTTCCGTTCGCTCAGGCGGCAGAATCTGTCTGCGCAGGTCGTGCGGGAGATAGGGCTAAGCATCATGCGCAAGGACTTTCAGCCGGGCGATGCCCTCTTGAGCGAACCAGAGCTAAGCCAACAATTCAATGTCAGCCGTCCGGTCTTACGCGAAGCACTCAAAGTGCTGGCTGAGAAGGGACTGATCGAGGCGCGCCCACGGACGGGAACGCGTGTGCGTCCCCGGGCGGACTGGAACCTGCTTGATCCTGAGGTGCTGACCTGGCAGTACGAGGTCGGACCTGATCCAGCCTTTCTGGAGGCGGTCTGTGAAGTACGCCTCATGTTTGAGCCGATGACGGCGAGGCTGGCGGCCTCGCGCGCCACTGCCGAAGAGATAGAGACCATTGAGGAGGCCTGTGGCCGGCTGGAGGAGCTGGTCGAGGAGGCCGAGCCGTACATCGAAGCTGACCTGGCCTTTCACAGTGCTATCTGCGCCGCAGCCCACAACGAGCTGCTAGAGCGCATCGTGGCCACGCTGGCCGCTCCACTGCGCGCCAGCCGCCTGGTGACGGCGCGCCTGCCGGGGGCCAATCAGCGCACGATGCCGCTCCACCGGCGGGTCGCAGAGGCGATTCGCCTGCGCCAGGGCCTGACCGCTGAGGAAGCCATGCGCGACCTCATTGTCTTGACCACCGAGGATGTTCACCGGGCTTTGGGCTACGCGCTCTCTGGCTCAGGTCGCTCCCTGAGCGCCTGCCCCTATGACAGCCAGAGCGAGGCGCCCGCAGTGACAGGAGAAGGAGGTGAGTGAGCGAGCGAGTGAGTGAGTGGCCGGCGACTCGACGCTGCCCAGCAGCCGTGGTCGTCCCGCCATCGCTGCCCATTCGAGAGATCGATGAATATGGATGAAGGTGGAGAGTAGGAGCGCCGAGCGAGGTTGGAAGGAAGCGGGAGGGAGACAGACCGCACGCAGGCAGGCAAGGTAGCACAGCGACTGAGGCGAGGAAAACAAGCAAGCGGCAGCAAGGAGGAAGCTCTTCTTGCTGAGTTTCGTCGCTCGCTCGGAGTGAGCCTTCCCAGGCAATCGCTCTGTCTGTCAGGCGACTAGCTAGAAGGAACTGGAGGTCCAGCCGTGGAAGGATCAAGCTTCTCAGCCTATTTCGAGCGTCTTCCTCTCAGACGACGGCGTCTACTGCAGACCGCGCTGGCGGGAGGGGCCGGGGCCACACTGGCGTCGGCGCTGGCGGCCTGTGGTGGTCAGCCCACCAGCAGTTCGCCCACGGGAGTGGCGGGCAACTTCCCCAGCCATCCCAAATGGAACTTCGTCTTCATCAATCACGTCACCACCAACCCCTTCTTCGTTCCCACCCAGTACGGCATCCAGGATGCCTGTGCCCTCGTTGGCTGCACCTATCAGTGGACCGGCTCAGCCAACAGCATTGTGAAGGAGATGGTAGACGCCTTCAACGCCGCCATCGCCGCCAAAGCCGACGGCATCGCCGTCTCGATCATCGACCCTACGGCCTTCGACGACCCGGTCAACCGCGCTCTTGACGCCGGCATTCCTGTCGTGGCCTATAACGCCGATGCGCCTGCTGGCAGCAAGAACAGGCGCCTGGCCTATATCGGTCAGGACCTCTACCAGTCGGGGTACCGCATGGGGCAGCGCATCGTCTCCCTGGTTGGCAGCGGCGACGTGGTAGGCTTTATCGCCACGCCTGGCTCGCTCAACATTCAGCCGCGTATCGACGGAGCCAAGCAGGCCATCCTGGACTCCAAAGCGCCGATCAACTTCGTGGAGGTGGCGACCGGGGCCCAGGTTGAAGAGGAGCTGTCGCGGATCGAAGCCTACTATCTGGGCCATCCCAATCTCAAAGGCATGTTTGCCGTTGATGCCGGCAGCACCCAGGGCGTGGCCCAGGTAATGGAGAAGTACAACCTGGCGGCTAAGGGAGTGCATGGCGGCGGCTACGATCTGCTGACCAAAACTCTCCAGGAGATCCAGGCTGGCAACCTTGACTTCACAATCGATCAGCAGCCCTATCTGCAGGGCTTCTACCCGGTTATTCAGCTCTTTCTCTATCTGCTCTCGGGCGGCCTGATGGTGCCTTCCGACACCGACACAGGTCTGCTCTTCGTCACCAAGGAGAACGTTGGCCCCTATCTGCGCACGCAGACGCGCTTCGAAGGCAGCTCCTCTAAGGAGCAACTGGTGCCGCGCTCCTGACAGCCAGGTGCGTGGGGGGCAAAGGCCAATAGGGGCAAAGATCTGCCCGAGAAGCGGACAATACCAGGGCTAGTGAGCGGACTGGCGGGTCTGGATGACCATCAGACCATCAGACCTGCCAGTCCGCCAGGGTCGCAGCTCAGTGAACGAAAGAAAAGCGGAATCTGTAAGTCTGGCGCGCTGGAGGCTCCTCTGATCTGGCTGTGGGGGTGAAGGCCAGTCTGACGGGCCAGAGCCTCTTTCTGGAGAAGAGGAGCAGGAAAGCGGTGGGGACTTACAGATTCGTTTCCTATGGAACATACTATTACTGTCCGCTCCCTGGGTGGAAGAGGCGGAGGACCGGGTGGCCAGTGAGGAGCATAGCGGCGGGTGGAGAAGATCGGGGGGGGGAGCGCGATGCGGTGGGGCAGACAGGCAGGAGGCCATCGGAAGGTAGGCAGCACACACCAAGAAGGAGCATCGCAATGGCCGAGAACGTTCTTTCTGCTCCGCCAGTGAAGGCGGAGCCGGAACCGACGCCGGAGCGGCCCAATCCCTGGCTGCGGGTGGCCCGTCTCTTCCTGCGGCAGCGTGAAGCCAGCATTGTGGTCGTGGCCGTCGCCCTGGTGATCTACTTCCAGTTCTCCAATCAGGCCTTTCTCTCGGCGCAGAACATCAGGACTCTCTCCCAGTTTGTGGCCGCGACCGCCATCATTTCCGCCGGCGAGGTCATGCTCCTGATCTGTGGCGAGATCGACCTGTCGGTAGGTCAGGTCTATGCTCTGGCCCCCTTCATTATGTACTTCGCCAACCAGGCGGGGTTACCGCTGCTCGTGGGGCTGATCCTGGGACTGATTGTCTGTGCGCTTGTGGGACTCTTCAATGGCCTGATCACCGTTGTCCTGAAGGTGCCCTCGTTCATCACCACCCTGGGCACCCTCTTTCTGATCAATGGCCTGACGCTGACCATCTCGCAGGGCTTCCCGGTCCTGACGCCCTCGGAAGGGCTGGTCAATGAAGTGCTGGGGCACGCTTCCTACTCCGAGATTATCTGGGCCATTGCCATCGCGATCGTGATGCAGATTGTGCTCTCCTGGACCCGCTGGGGACTACACACCGTAGCGACCGGTGGAAACTTGCTGGGAGCCAGCGAGGTAGGGGTGAATGTGGCCCGCATCAAAATTGGAAATTTCATGCTCTGTAGCGTCCTCGGCGGCTTCGCTGGCACCCTGGAAGCCTTTCGGATCACCTCGATCGATCCTCTGGCTGGCGGCACCGACATTATGTTCATGGCCGTGGCCGGGGCCGTCATTGGGGGGACGGCCCTGACAGGTGGTCTGGGAACGATCATTGGGGCCTTCCTGGGAACACTGGTGCTCTCCATTCTGCGCGATGGTTTCACCTTGTTGGGAGTGAGTGCCTTTACTTTCGATATCATTCTGGGGGCAGCCATTCTGGTAGCCATGATTTTGAACGTTCGCCTGCGACTATGGCGAGAGGCAGGGCGCGAATGAGTACATCCACGACGACAGAGGTGATCCGCACGGAGGGCCTGGTTAAGCGCTTTGGGGCGGTGACAGCCCTCAATGGCGTCAGTCTCTATCTGCGCCAGGGCGAGGTCCTGGGCCTGGTCGGCGACAATGGCGCCGGTAAATCGACCTTGATCAAGATCCTGACCGGCTTCTTGCAGCCCGACGAGGGGCGCATCTTTATCGATGGGAGGGAGGTGCGCCTGCGCTCGGTCTCTCACGCGCGCTCGCTGGGGATCGAGACCGTCTATCAAGATCTCGCTCTCATCAATGAGCTGAGCGTCTACCATAATATGTTTCTGAAGCGCGAGGCGCTATTGAATCCTTTCCCGCTGCTCAATAATCAGCGTATGCGCCGCCAGGCGCGCGAGTATCTGGAGCGCATGGGGGTCAATATCCCTTCGGTCGATACGGAGGTGGCCCAGCTCTCCGGTGGCCAGCGCCAGTCGATCGCCATTGCGCGCGCGGTCTACTCGCAGGCCCGGATCTTGCTGTTGGATGAGCCGCTGGCGGCGATGGGGGCCAAGGAGGGCAGCCTGATTTTGAATCTGATTCGCACGCTCAAGCAAGAGGGCCAGGTCTCGATCATCATGATCGCCCATAACTATGCCCAGGTACTGGAGATCTGCGATCGCGTCAATTTGTTGCAGCATGGGCGCATTGCCCTCGATAAGCCGGCAGCCCAGACCTCGGTTGACGAGCTGACGGAGCTGGTGATGCGCGAGTATCGGAGCGGGGTCAACCAGCGCAGGCAGCCGGCGGCGGGTCGCTAGCTGCCTGCGCCGGTGCGCTTTGCTTGACAGGGCCGCCTGGCAGGTGCTATGTTGCAGCCCGGGAGGGCTTCTTGAAGGTCACTCCCCTGATACACAACATCTGGTAGCGATAAGACCGCTGCCAGCCTGGAGAAGAAGGGTAGCTTGCTTATGCAGCAACAGAGCACCGTTTCTCCGCAAGAGAGCGGAGCCGCTGAGAAGCCGGCCCGCGAGCGTGTAGGACTGGCCTTCTTTGGGACCGGTCAGGTTGCCCAGTTGCTGGCGACGCTGCGCCGCGCCGAGGAAGCCGGCGTGCGCCAATGCTGGATGACCCAGTTGCCGACCTCGCCGGATACACTGACGTTCTTTGCCGCGGCGCTGGTGCAGACCCAGAGCATTCGCCTGGGCACGGCCATTGTGCCGACCTATCCGCGTCATCCGCTGGTGATGGCCCAGCAGGCGCGCACATTGGAGGCGTTGGCTCCGGGGCGTCTGCGTCTTGGCATCGGGACCAGCCATCGTCACGCTGTCGAGGGAGTCTATGGCTTCTCGATGGTTGAGCCGCTGGAGCACCTGCGCGAGTATGTGACCATTCTGCGTGCCGCGCTGTGGGAGGGGAGCGTTGATTTCCAGGGCCGCTTCTACACGGCGCGGGCCTCTTTCCCCCAACCCTCGCCTCTGCCCATTCTCATCTCTGCCCTGCGCAGTCGCGCTTTCCAGTTGGCAGGCGAGTTGGCGGACGGCGCCATTTCCTGGATGTGCCCCCATCCCTATCTGCTGGAGAAGGCCAGGCCGGCCCTGGCTGAGGGGGCCGCCGCGCGAGGGCGCTCGCGGCCGCCCCTGCTGGCTCATGTGCCCGTCGCCCTGGGGACAGACTGGGCGGCGGTGCTGGAGGCAGCGCGCGGCCATCTCGGTGTCTATGCGCGTGTACCGTTCTATCGCAACATGTTCGCCGACGCCGGTTTCCCTGTGGGGGCCGACGGTCTCCTGCCCGAGGAACTGATCAAAAACCTCGTCGTCTGGGGCGATGAGTCCGGCGTGGCCGCCCGTCTGCGCGAGCTGCTGGCCCAGGGCTTCGATGAGTTGGTCGTGACCCACGTGCCCCTGGCCGATGGTCAGCGCGAGCTAGAGCAGCTGATGGCACTGCTGGGCAATCTCTAGCCAGTGAGGGCAAAGGCCAGGTCAGTGTCAGACATTCAGGCTGGGACTGGGCGGGCTGCAGGTCCGGCAAGAGGCTGCCCCTTGAAACAGCCGGCCTGCCTCCCGCCTCCCTCCTCTCTGATTGGCTGTTTGCCTGTCTGTCTGTCTCCCTCCCTCCCTGCCTTTGCTCTCGCGTCCTGTGGCCGCGGGCTGGCTTAGGCGGGACCCTGTTCTCCCCCTTGAAGGGCGTATGTGATACAATAGAAAGCAATCTCATTGATTCGCGGCCTCGCACGCTCGGCGAAAAATGGGGTTCCACAGCAGAAAGCGCGATTGCAGCTATGATGGAAACAGAAGAACGCGATGCACAGGCTCTAGACGCCTATTCGCGCGCGGTAACCACTGCGGCGGAGCGGGTGGGGCCGGCGGTAGTGCGCATTGACGTTGAGCGCGGCGGGCTGCGCTGGCCATACGTTCCCCCCTATGGCGGTCCCGGTTTTGATGCCACCGGCCTGGGTTCCGGTTTTCTCTTTGCCTCCGATGGGCAGGTTCTAACCAATGCCCATGTTGTCGAAGGGGCGCGGCGCATCCGCGTGACGCTGGCCGACGGACGCTCGTTTGATGCTGGGCTGGTTGGCGCTGACCCCGAGGCCGATGTGGCCCTCTTGCGCATCGGGGCGGACCGTCTCCCGGTCGCCGAGTTCGGGCGAGGGAAGCTGCGGGTAGGCCAGTTGGTGATTGCCGTGGGCAACCCCTACGGGCTGAACTGGACCGTGACCGCTGGGGTGGTCAGTGCCCTCGGACGTACTCTGGAAGGGCGTGGTGGGCGTCGCCTTACCAATCTCATCCAGACCGATACTCCCATTAATCCAGGCAACTCGGGCGGCCCCCTGGTTGACAGTTCGGGGCGGGTCGTCGGCATGACGACGGCCATGATGGCTCTCGCTCAGGGGCTGGGCTTTTCAATTCCTCTGGAGACGCTCCAGTCAGCCATTGCGCGCATCACACGCGGCAGCACGGCGCGGACGGGCAGCGTGGCCTTGGGAGTCGGAGGAATGCGCGTGCTGCTGGATGCGGCCCTACGGCGCGCTGCTCAGCTCACCCAGGTCAGTGGTATGCAGCTACTCGAGGTTCACCGCGATAGCGCCGCCGAACGGGCTGGCCTGCGTCGCCTCGACATCATTGTGGCCGCCGATGGCGAGCCAGTCACTGAGCCACGCGACCTGCAGCGCATCGTGCGTCGCCATCTCCCCGGCGATCGCCTCATCGTCAATTTTCTGCGCGATGGCAAGCTGCGCCGGGTAACGGCCGTCCTCTGAGAGCGGCGAACCCGTTGTCTTGCTCCATAGTTGATGGTTGCCACTCGGTCCGCTCGCGCGCTGCGGGCGGACCGGGGCTTGATCCGGAAGCAGGTCCTGGTCCGCCCACCCCCGACGCTGACGCCGGTCGATCCTGCTCCCGAGTTGCCACTTCCTCCCTCTGTCTCTTCACCTGGTGTCCCTCTGACCTGCTGCTAGGTCCGCGCCTGATCTTCCTTGATTACCGGGGAATATTCTTTCAAAAGCTTTTGCACCTTGGGAGCAATTACGATCATGCAATAGGGTTGATAGGGGTGGCGATCGTAGTAGTCGCGGTGGTAGTCTTCGGCTGGGTAGAAGTTGCTAAACGGGACAATCTCGGTGACGATCGGATCGCGGTAGGTCCCTGCCTGCTCCAGGGCCGCCTTTGAGGCCAGGGCGAGGCGATGCTGCTCGTCGTTATGGTAGAAGATGGCCGAGCGGTACTGCGTACCGACGTCGTTCCCCTGGCGGTTGAGCGTCGTAGGATCGTGGGTGTGCCAAAAGATTTCCAGTAGCTGCTCAAAGGAGATGACGCGCGGGTCGTAGCGGATCTGAACGGCCTCGGCGGCGCCAGTTTTACCCGAGCAGACTGCTTCGTAGCTCGGGTTCGGTACCTGCGAGGCGGCGTAGCCCGGCGTGACGCTCACTACTCCCTTGACGCGCTTAAAGACTGCCTCGGTGCACCAAAAGCAGCCCCCAGCCAGGGTAGCCAGCTCCAACTGATCATGGTCGCTCATAAAGCACCTCGTCTCATGCAGATTCTCTGCCTGTCCCTGTACTCTATCACAGCGGCCAGGGGGGCCACAATCTCTGCTGTGGCGAATCCTCTGGCCACTGCTGTCCGCCTGTTTCCCCGTCGTAGCTCTCCGCTGAGGGGCGGAGCCGCCTGTCTCCTCGATAGCCCCTCTTCTCGTGAAGAGAGATGTGCCTACCTGGCACATCTTTTCATGGAAGCCAGAGCAAAGCGTCCTTATAGAGTGTAGGTGGTCAACAATGTACCTGGGGTGATAAAAGAGCCTGCACACGACCGAAGAACGAAGGAGTGAGAGATCATGCTGCCACTGTTCATCTTTGCCATCTGCATCCTTCTGCTCGGCGGCCTCGTGGTTCTCTGCCACCTCTACCTGCGCTGTGGCCTGGGCCAGCCACGCCTCACCTCTCTCGGCCAGTGGCACGGACGCTGGACCGCGAGGACGGATGTCGATAGGTCGATCTCGACGCTGGAGCCGATCCAGCCGACCGTTCACGATGAGAGCCTGCTACTGGCCGTCAACGTGGCGCCTGACGAGACCAGCCGTCAGGCCCGCTTCATTGCCTTCCTTCTGCTCGGGGGCTTTTTCCTGAGCATCCTTCTGCTCCTCCTGAGTCTGGGGTCCTAGCCCTGGCCTTTGAGAAAAAGGAGAGGGGCCAGGCCAGGAAAGCGGGAGGGGCATGGCCTGAGCCTTTTCTCAGGCTGGGGAAGAAGCTGCTGGCTTGTGGCCCCAGACGGTCACCAGGGTCCAGACGGCGCAAAAGTCATCTTGTTGCATCTCCGCCAGGGCTTGCTGTATCTGCTGCTCTAGTTGATCCTGTTCGATCAGGCCGGTACGGAGCAGGAAAGGGCGGATCAGCTCCAGGCCCATCAGGCAATCCTTAAAGAGGCTGTAGTAAGCGGGAGTATCGATCGACCACTCGATGGCGCTGGCGTGGAGGCGTACATGCTGGAAGCCAGCTTGGCGCAACAAGCGCGGCAGCACTGGGGTGATGCCGACATGACGCCCATCCGGCGAAAAGCTCTGTCCGACCAGCTTCAAGGCCCGAGTACCCAGCTCGTGGAGTGCACTGAGCGTCGGACTGGTCGTCAGCGATAGCTCGCCCTCGGTCAGGCGTAGTACCCCTCCCGGCTTCAGCAGGCGGTACCCTTCGGCGACCAGGGAGGGCCAGGCCCCTGGCAGCATAAAGCCAGCGAGCAGGCGGCCATTGACCAGGTCGAAGGATGCCTCGGGGAAAGCCAGCGGCTTCATCACATCCATCACCTGGAAGGTGACGTTAGCCAGGCGACGGGTCCGTGCCTGAACCGAGGCGTACTCGACGACCGCCTGGCTGATGTCGACGCCTACCACCTCGGCATCGGGGTAGGTGCGGGCCAGGTCCAGGACCCAACCGCCTGGGCCGCAGGCCAGATCGAGCACCCTGGCTGCAGGAGGAAGCGTCTGTCCCTCGGGGAACAGGCCGCCCATTCCCTCGGTAATGATGCGCTCCTGCATCATCAGGCGTGCCATCTCCGCCGGATTCTCGGGATCGATCACGTAGGTGTGGCGGTCTGAGGATGAAGAAGGTCGCCCGGCGGGCTTATGTTCTCCAAAGTGCTCCGTTGAAGCGCTCATTGTCGGCCTATCCCTCTTATTGTCTGACACAGCGAGAAGAGGCAGCTCTTTCAGCCCGGACAGGCGGGCAGCCAGGGAGGCCGGTCCGACTCTTGCGAAGCAGTTGCCTCTCCTGCTTGCTGTTCTGGCTATGCCCTATTAGATAGAATAGCACGAGAGCCGGCCCCGTGCCAGGCTGATCAACTAGAGAAGCAAGCTGCGCGTAATGGAGAGGGAAGTGATTATTTGTTATTCAAAGCAAAGAAAGAGAAAACGAGCGCAGTGGTGAGGGAGAGGCTGGCGTACCGCTGCGCTCGTTGGGAGCGAAAGGAGAGAGAAGACCGGGCGAAGTTAGCGCTGAGAGTGGAAGGGCGCTGCTAATCCATGAGCATGCCGCCGTTGACATCCAGCACCAGGCCGGTGATCCAATTCGAGGCTGGGGAAGCCAGGAAAAGGATGGCCTCAGCAATATCGCGCGGGTCACCCAGGCGACCCAAAGGAGACATCTCATCGCGATAAGGATGCCCGATCGTCATATCGGTCCAGACCGGTCCGGGAGCCACGGCATTCACATAGACCGCGTAAGGAGCGCCGGCCTTAGCCACCCACTTAATAAAGGAGTGGACACCGCCCTTAGCGGCCACATAATGGGGCCCGGAGATCACGCCTCCCACCTTGCCGGCCACCGAGCCTACGCACACTATTTTCCCATAGCCGCGGGCCTTCATATGGGGGTAGACGGCCTGCACGCAGAGGAACGTGCCTCGAAGATCGATAGCCAGAACTCGGTCCCATTCCTCTACGGTCATAGCCTCCAGATCCGTACGAGAGACCACGCCGGCGCAGGTCACCAGGATATGGGGAGGACCGAGGCGGGCAACGACCTCATCGATAGCCTGGCGCACCTGCTGAGCATCAGAGACATCGCAGGAGAGGCCGATGGCCTGCTGACCCAGCGCCTCCACGGTCTGCACTGTCTCTGTGCACGGAAGCAGATCGAGGGCCGCCACGCTGGCCCCCTCTCGGGCCAGCACCCGGGCGGTGGCCTGGCCGATACCCCGGGCCGCACCGGTTACCACCGCCACCTGACCACTCAGGTCGATCCGATCGCTGACAGGAGCTACTGCCATAACGAAACCGCCTTTCGCTGCATTGCTTCACACTTGGCATCAACGCACAGTCGGCATCGCCCGTCTGGGCCGCGGGCTGCCTGGACGGACGAGCGAGTTGCAGCCAGGGCTAAACTCAATCGCAGAGCCTGCGGCTGTCTCGCTAGTCTGCCCTGATCTGTCAAGGCTTCTTGCCGCGCCCGCTGGCCGGCAGGCCGACGCCAGTCAGTCGGCTTATGCTACGATGAACCGGCTGGAGTTGCCTGGGCCTCCTTCTGTCTCTGATCATCTTCCTGGGCGATACCGCGCAAGAAGATCGAACTGAAGATAGCAGCGATTTCCTCGGGGGAGAGGCGCCCCTCGGGATTCAGCCATTGGTAGGCATAGTTATGCATGCCCAAGAAGCCCAAACAAGTGACTGAGACATCCAGGGGCCGGAACAGGCCCTGCTTGATCCCGCGCTCTAGAGCTGCGCGGATATAGCCTTCAAAGCGCTTGCGCTTCTCCCGAATCGCTGCCGCGCGTTCGGGGGAGAGGGCTCGCCACTCGTTCAAGAAGACAGTCACGTAGGGCCGATAGTCGGCGATAACGCGCATCAGAATGCAACTCAGCGTGCGCAGAGTATCGCGCGGGTCCATCTCGGCGCTCAGGCGCCGCTCTGTCTCCTCCAGCAAGGGATTGATGAACTGCTCGTGGACCCAGAACAGGAGTTCATCCTTGCTAGCGATATGGTGATAGAGGCTGGCCTTGCCCAACCCCAGCGCCTCGGAGAGATCGCGTACACTGGTACCGTGGTAGCCGTGTCGGGCGAACAACTGAGCGGCTACCTCGATGATATCGCGCTTACGCGCCACTGGGACCCTCCTCTCTGAGCGCGGAGCTGGAGGCGAGGGGCCGGCCTCTGCTCCCTTGACGAAAGCTTGTCAGTTACCATTAGCCTGCCTCGAGTTGATTTTCTGCCTAGCAGCAAGCAAAGGCGGCCTGGGTTTATGGGGGATAAGGAGGAACCGAAACCGGGATGGGAGCCGGAACCGCAGGTCGACGGCCTTGTATTCTCCTGCAGATCGGGAAGTGCTGGCCCATATGTCCCACCTTTCACATGCAGTACAGATTATAGAACGCTTGTCAATGGTTCTGGCCGGCGGCTGCGCTACGCAGAGCCTGCGTTGCCTCATAGTCAATCTGAAGACCCTCGGGATCGTGATAAGGATCGCCCCGGATTACCACGCCATATAGCTCTCGTGCCGCCTCGATGCTAATATACTCATCGCGCACATCCCGCAGGACCCGCTCGGGGGGGCGCTCCAAAGGATTGCCCCATCCCCCACCGCCGTTGGTCAGATAGCGGAACATCGTCCGTGGGCGTGTGCGCCAGATTGGCACGCGTGCAAAGTGGAAGTAGCGACCCTGGCGATCGAGAGCGTGAGTCTCCGGATTGAGCACTCCTGCAACGGGGGTTGCCTGACGATAGACTGCCTCATCGAAGCCGACCAGGCCGGCCTGCTGGACCTGTTCATACGCCTCTGGCTCCCAGACCCAGACTGCTCCCACGGCTCCATCTCTGCCGCCATAGACGCCGAAGCCGCTGGGGGCCTTCGTATGCAGAGGCATCGAATAATGCTCAGCCTCAGTCAGCCAGAGGGTATCTTTCACCACCGCTGCACCGCCGCGGTGCTGGCCGGCGCCGGCAGTATCGGTTGTGTACTCCTTGCGCAGTACCACACAAGGGAAATCAGATTCGATAGCCTCGGTGGCCGGGTCGAGGTTATTAGCCAGGTAGAAAACCATATAGCTATCGGCATCGCCATCCTTGGTTGCACCCCAGGGGCCGTGTTCGCCACCGCATTGAGCCATCGTTACCCAGGGGATGCCGTTGCGCACGCCATTGGCATTATGAATATTGAGCGAGCAGTAGTCGCCGCCAACGGCGTTTGGGCCCAGGGCCTCTTTCAGCGCGCGGAAGATGGCCAGAAGTAGAGGCTGAGTGCTTTCCCAGTAGAGGAAGATTGCCCCATCGGGAGGCATAGCGCTAAAGAAGGTGCCTTCTGGCAAAACAACATCCACATTGCGCAACGTACCCGAGGTAAAAGGACTACGCGGGTCCAGCAGATACTTGAGGGCCACCGCTACCGCCGTCTTGGCATCCAGCCAGCCGCCATTAATGCTGGTACGGGCCTGCCGTGAGCTGCCGCTCAAGTCAACCTCCGCGCGGTCGCCCCGGATACGCACCTTCACCTTCACGTGGTACTCCTCGCTGTCATCGACGCCATCGCAGTCGATGAAATCCTCACCCTCAAACTCACCATCCGGCAGGCGCGCCAGGGCCTGGCGCATGGTCTCCGCTGACAGATCGCAGGCGTAGCGGATCGCTCCCAGATAGCTCTCAACGCCGTAGCGCTGGATTGTCTCCAGCAACAGGTTCTCGCCCAGGCGTAGATTCTGGTAGATCGTCTTAATATCTGGCAGCATCAGGTTGCCGAAGCGCGCGTTATCGAAAATCAAGCTCCAGGCCGACTTGACTGGGCGATCGCTGTGATAGAGCAGCTGTGGCCCGATGACCAGGCCATTCTCGTAGACATTGCGCTTTGTGCCGCTGAAGCCAGCCGGCACCACGCCGCCCATGTCAAGCATATGGGCTTGCAAGTTGACAAAGCCGACCAGGCGTTCCTCAAAGAAGACTGGGCGAATGAAGCAAACATCATTCACATGGGTACCGATGCGATAGGGGTCATTGCACATCAGCACGTCGCCTGGCTGCAAGTTCTGGGGTCCGAATTCCTCCACGGCGTTGCGCACTGCGTCGGTCATCGTCCCCAAGAAGAGCACCAGGCTATTGCTGACCGCTGGCGTCGGATAGTCCAACTCGGGAGGGCCAGCGATGGTACTGGCAAAATCATACCAGTCACGGAGGATTACTGAGAATGCATTAGTCAACAATCCAGTGCACATGTGCTGTACAATATAGCGCAGGCGACTGGAGAGTACCGTAGCCGTAAAGCGATCGCACTGGTAGCGGGCGCGGAAAGCATCCTCGTCCAGATCCTTAATGAGCACCGATGGCTCAACGCGCACCATAGTCGGGACCTCCTCGGATACTCTAGATCCTGTATGCGGACTGCGAACAAGGCTGGGGAGGGCAGGAACCGGTGATAGATGAAGGGATGGATGGGGTGAGGTATCACCATTCCTGCCCGCGCTGGATAAGGAGAACGGAGTCAGCTAAACGGCTGGCTCGATAACGATCTCTCCCCACGAGCCGACACGAGCCACCTGGCCAGCGATCACATGGATTGTCGAAGTCGGCTCGCGGATAATCGCCGGGCCACGCACAATGGCTCCGCTGCGCAGGTGTACGCGCTCGTACTCCGCGACCCGCAGCTCGCCCTCGCTGAGGTAGCGCAGCGTGGTCCAGCGCTCGGGGGTCGCCTCATGCGGCTGGCCCTCTCCCAGGAAGGGATATTCCACCTTCTGAGAGGGCACCACCACTTGCACGCGATAGGTGACACTCTGCACCGGGATTGCCTCGAAGCGATTGCCCGAGCGCCGCTCATAGACCCGATGAAAATTCTCGACCATTGTCGCGATCGTTTCGGCGCTGATCTCGCCAGCGGGCACCTCCACAAAAGGTGTCTCCCAGGTCTGACCGAGCAGGCGTCCGTCGAAGCTGCGCAGTATCTGCACCTGGCTCTTTTCCCCGGGGATACGTGCTAGCAGCTTTTCCTCCATAGTACGGTAGATCTGGGCGATCGTCGGAGCGGCCTCCGGCGTTAAAACCATATAGGCACTCCGGCTATCGGAGTAGACCAGATCAGAGCTGAGCAGGCCGAGGGCCGAGAAGAAACCGGGGTAGGGAGGCACAATCACCCGTTTGGCCTTGATCTGCTCCAGGATCGCAGGGAGAAAGAGCGGGCCAGCGGCTCCATAGGCGATCAAACTATAATCACGTGGATCGACGCCTTGCTTAATCGTGATATCCAGCAGGCCCTCAGCGATATTATTCAGGCCGATCTTGTAGGCGTACTCGATGCGCTTCTCCAGGCTCAGCGCGGTAGGCAGGCGCTCGAAAGCGGCGCGCGCCAGCTCCACATTGAGATGCATCTGGCCGCCGAGGAAGCGCTCAGGGTCAAGGAGGCCGATCAGCAGGCAGGTATCGGTCAAAGTTGGAGCCATACCTCCCTTGCCATAGCAGGCAGGACCGGGATCGGCCCCTGCGCTCTCCGGCCCGACCTGCATTTCACCGGACGCAGCGATTGATACAATGCTGCCACCGCCGGCCCCAATGCTGGCGATCTCGATCGAGAGGGCATTGACCAGCAGATCGTGCTCCAGTTCGAAGGTCTCATTCACCACCGGTTGGCCGCCTGTTACCACGCTGATATCGCAGGATGTGCCCCCGATGTCGCAACAGATCAGATTCCCTTCGCCGATCAGGCGTCCAAAGTGGGCACTGGAGACCGCCCCTGCGGCAGGCCCGGCGAAGACGATGCGGAAAGGCTGCTCCATAGCGATCTCGGCAGGACGCAGCATAGCGGCACAGTCGGCAAAATTGACCTGGCCTATGAAGCCGGCCTCACGCAGCCCCGAGAGCAAATTGTGCGAGTACTGGGAGAAAATGATCTTCATCAGCACATCAATCAGGGTCGTTGAGGCGCGCGCGTACTCCTTGGCCAGGGGAGAGACCTCTGAAGAGATCGAGCAGGGAATATCACCAAGCTCCTCACGCACAAGCTCACGCAGGCGGATTTCGTGCTGCGGATTCAGATAGGCATTGAGCAGGCAGATAGCCACTCCCTGGACATGACACTTTCTAAGGATGGCCAGTTGCTCGCGAGCCTGAGCCTCATCGAGGGGCATCAAGACGCTGCCATCGGCAGTGATACGTTCGCTAATGCCGCGGCGCAGATAGCGAGGAACCAGAGGAGCGGCAGCATCGCCGAAGGGGCGACGCCAGCCAGGATCAGTCAAAGCGTCGAGCGGGCGCCATGTTCGCCCCATGTCCAGGATGTCCCGATGTCCGAGTGTCGTTAAAAAGGCTACCTTGGGCAGACGGCGCGTAATAATGGCGTTGAGGCCAACGGTGCTGGCATGGTTGAAGATCGGTTTGCTGGCGACATCGAGCAAGCGTGCGCCTTCAATCACCGAGCGCTCCGTCTCCAGGGCATTGGTAGGGACCTTGGTCACCTTGATCGAATGATCATCGAGGGCCACGACGTCGGTGAACGTGCCGCCAACATCGACTGCAAGCATAGGAAGACTCCTCAGGAGAAATACTTACACGAGGTGCCTCTACTATCAGTGAAGGTCAGGGTGCAACGATAACACTCTTCCCAGGCTCGGCTAGAGTGTCTCGGAGAGAAGCTGAATGGAGCCGAGGCGGCCCCAGCGCTCGCGTTGAAGGCTGTAGAGGCAGTCCTGGCATTTCGTGACAAGCCACCAGCCGCCCTCGCTTAGCACAGGGTAACGTTGCAGGTGCTGGCTGCCACACTCAGGGCACTGGCCCTGGACAGACTCCTTGTGGACAAAGAGGAAAGGCTCACTGGATCGTGGGTAGACGCTCATACTCAGACCTCCTTGGAACGAAGGCCGCACGTCGTCTCTGTGCGAGCCAGGCCGGACAAGACCAGGCTAGAAGCTCTCTCCCTCACCAGGCGGAGCAAGGCCCGAATGGGTCTGACAGCGCCTGGGAAGAGCCTCTGCTATGGACGCATCGCCACTATGCGACCGACCAGTCGGTTGAGAGTATAGCATAGACGAAGTGCCGCCGTCAAGGGTCTATTGATGATAGCAACCCTGCCAGTCGTTGTTTGTTGGAATTTAGTGAAATTATGCCACCGCATAAGATCTAGTTTCAGACGATGCTGACCCCGAACTGGTTACACTGACCCTTGACGCCAGATTGCAGGCTATGTTATACTTCCGCCAAACAGACCGATTGGTCGGTCGGTAAGCGGCGCGATGAAGGGGGAGGAATCCCTTGGCGGGCGCATGGACGCGACGAGGGGGGACTAGACCTGGGCCTATCTGCAGACTGGCACTGGTTGGTGGGTAATGCCACTGCGTGCCAGGTGGCTCCTCCTCTCCTCTCTCTTGTCTTATATCCTGGAAGGAAGGCGTGTGGCCAGGTCTTCAGCAAGCAAAGGAGCGATCTGCCTGGTTAGCTGTGGCCTGGCGAGCTGGCAAAGGAGCGCGTCATGACCTTCAACTTCAGCAGTGTCATTGAGCACTATGCGGAACGCTGCCCTGAGCGAGAGGCCATTATTTACGAGGGAAGGCGACTCTCCTATAGTCAACTGCATGCTCGCTGTGAGGCGCTTGCCTCTGCCCTCAAAGAGCAAGGTCTGGCGGCTGGAGATATCGTCGCTATTCTCCTCAAGAACTGTCCTGAGTTCCTGGAGACCATCATTGCCGTGAATCGGCTTGGCGCAGTAGCCTTGCCCGTCAACTGGCGGCTTGTTGGCGAGGAGCTGGTCTATATTCTCAACCATAGCGAGACCAAGCTGCTCATCAGCGAGCGCGAGTTCGCTCCTGTCGTTGAGGCGGTTCGTGGCCGCTGTCCAGGTCTGAGTCATGTAGTTGGCGTGGGAGCCGATGTGCCGGAGGGGTGGCTGGTTTATGATGAATTACTTGCGGCCCACTGGGGGCGACGGGTGCCGGCGGTGGAGGTTGGCAGTGATGACCTGCACCGTCTCATGTATACCTCTGGAACGACGGCCTATCCCAAGGGCGTCATGATCTCCTATGGTAACCTTTACTGGAAAAATATTGCTCAGATCACGCTCTTTGGCATCACGGCGGCAGATCGCACTCTGATCGTTGGGCCACTCTATCACGTGGGTGGGCTGGATCTGCCAGCCTCCTCGGTTCTCTACGCGGGGGGAAGCGTGGTCATTCTGCGCAAGTTCGAGCCGCTGGTCTTGCTGGAGACGGTCCAGCGCGAGCGTGTGACCAATATGTGGCTGCCGCCTTCGATGATCAACATGCTGCTGCAGGCTGAAGGGATCTGGGGCTATGATCTCAGTTCGGTCCGCTTCATTATCGATGGCGGCGAGAAGATGCCCATCCCTCTCATTCAAAAGCTGCTCTCCCTCTTCCCTCATGCCTGGTTTGCTGATGCCTATGGCCTGACCGAGACGGTCTCAGGCGATACCTATCTTGACAAGGCCAAGACCATTGAAAAGATTGGCTCGGTCGGCAAACCCTGCCTCCACCTGGATCTGCGTATTGTCGATGAAAATGATCAGCCATTGCCGCCGCGACAGCCTGGCGAGATTGTTCTGCGCGGTCCCAAGGTCTTCAAAGGTTACTGGAAGGACCCCGAGGCGACGGCGACGGCGCTGCGCAACGGCTGGTTCCATACTGGGGATATCGGCTATCTCGACGAAGAGGGCTATCTTTACATTGTCGATCGTAAGAAGGACATGATCATCAGTGGCGGCGAGAATATTGCCTCGCTCGAAGTGGAGCGCGTCCTCTACGAGGACCCACGCGTGTTGGAGGCGGCGGTAGTGGGCATGCCGCACCCTCGCTGGGGAGAGGTGCCGGTAGCCTATGTGGTAGTGAAGCCAGGCCAGGTGGTAACCTCCGACGAGCTGCGGGCCTCCTGTCAGGCCAAGCTGGCTCGTTTTAAGGTCCCCCACCACATCTTCTTCATCGAAGCGCTGCCCCGCAATCCCTCGGGTAAGGTCCTCAAGCGCGAGCTGCGCCTGCGCGTCGCTGAGGACCTGGCGGCTCTGGCTAAGGGGACCAGTTCCAGCCAATCGGTCAGCTAGAAACGGTTCGTTCGTCTGAGTCGGTCAGGGCATGCCGCTTACCAACCTGATTTGCCTGCTGATCTGAACTTGACTGCCCACGCTCGGGCGAGTGAAGTATAAGGAGGCTTCAATGGACAGAACGCTGAGCGCAGAGCTTGCGCGGTTCGTGGCCGGCCTGAGCTATGAAACCTTGCCCGCCCAGGTTGTTGATAAGGCCAAAACCTGTTTGCTGCATGGTCTGGCGGTGGGCCTGGCCGGCTCGGAGCTTGAGTATGCCCACATTGCTCGCCGCCTGGTAGGACTGGCTGAACCTGGGACCAGTGAGGTGAGTGCCCCCGTAATTGGTTCGACCTTGCGTGCGAGCCTGGCCGGGGCGGCCTTCGCCAACGGAGTTATCCTGCATGGGCGGGTGCAGGAGGACACCCATGGAACGGCTCACCCGGGCACAATGATTATCCCCGCTCTCTTGGCGGCAAGCGAGCTACGCACATTAGATGGTCGGGCCTTTCTGACGGCTCTGGTAGCTGGCTACGAGGTATTGGCCGCAGTCAGTCGAGATTTCACCGCTCTGACGACCCCGCGTGGCTTCCGGGCCAGTGCTATCTACGGAGTCTTGGGAGCCGCTGCGGCAGCGGGCAAGGCTCTGGATCTGAGTGAGGAGCGGCTAGCGGCAGCTTTGGGCTTTGCCTCTGCTTTTGCTGGAGGCACAACGCAGTCGTTTGCCTCGGGGAGCATGGAATGGCACTTTGAGAACGGGGTTGCGGCTCGCAATGGCTTGCTGGCTGCCTTGCTTGCGCGTGAGGGGGCGCGGGCCTCGGCTATTGCCTTGGAGGGACCAGCGGGCTTCTACCAGGCCTTTGCCGGCACGCGGGATGGCCTCGAGAGGGTGGTGAGCCACCTGGGGCGTGCCTGGGAAATCCTCAATGTGACCTTCAAGCCCTATCCGGTCTGCGCCTTTAACCAAAGTCCGATTACCGCGGCCTTGGCTCTGGCCCAGGCTCACGGGCCTCGCCTGGAGGAAATCGAGCGCATCGAGCTGGAGATGAACCCCTACGAGGCCAATTATCCGGGCATGGCCTATACCGGCCCATTTACTACGGTAGAGCAGACGCAGATGAGCGCACCTTTCTGTGTGGCCTGGGCGCTGGCTCATCGCTCGTTCTCGTTCTCCTCCCTCACTCAGTTTGAGGACGCCGCCACTCGTGCCTTGATTGGTAAGCTGGAGATGCGTGCACACCAGGAGCTGCCGCCGCTTTCGCTGCGCCTGACAGTTCATCTCGTCGATGGACGCACGCTGCGGCAAGAGCTGCTCATCGATGCCAGCTACTATGCCTGGGACTTTGCTCGCGAGTTGGAATTGGTCAGGGAACTGCAGCCCGATCTGCCCCTGACGCCTGAAGCGACTCAGCGCCTGGTCGAGCTGATTCGAGGGCTAGAGCACTGCCAGGATGTACATGAACTGACACGCCTTCTGGCTGCACCCGCTCCCAGTTCTGTGGGCAGCTAGGGTTGCTCGCTAGGTGGACGGTCAGGGCTGGAGGCAGGTGAAAGCAGCTATCCGCCGCCGCTGTCCGTCCACCCGGTACCTGAAATTGATCTTGTTTGGAGAGGAGGCTAGGTGTGCCGCCCGCTGAGGACATCGATAGGGCACTGGCGTGCCGCTTGCTGGCAACGATGCAGTTAATTCGGGCCTTCGAGGAGGCGGTGCGCGATCACTTTGCCGCCAGGCATATCCCTGGCTTTATTCATCTCTCTATTGGTCAAGAGGCTGTGGCGGCGGGGCTGGCCAGCGCTTTGGAACGCGATGACTATCTTTATGTGACGCATCGAGGGCATGGCCATGTCCTCGCCAAGGGGGCTGACCTGAAGCGGGTTGCGGCGGAAATCTTCGGCAAGGGCGCTGGCTATTGCCGAGGTCGGGGCGGCTCCATGCATATTGCTGCCTTTGAGGTGGGCGTGCTGGGGGCTAATGGCGTGGTAGGAGCGGGCCTCCCTCATGCGGCGGGAGCGGCCTGGGCCTTGCAACTGCAAGGACGGCGGCAAGTGGCAGTGGCGGTCTTCGGCGATGGAGCCGTCAACACCGGCCTCTTTCACGAGACGGCCAATATCGCTTCTCTCTGGCGTCTGCCGTTGCTCTTACTCTGTGAGAATAACGGCTATGCCGAGTTTACTCCCTTGAGCGTGCATGCGGCTGTCGAGAGCGTAGCGGAGCGCGCCGCTGCCTACCGGCTGCCGGCCTGGCGTGTAGATGGACAGGACCCGCTCGCCGTGCGCGCTGTGGTCCGCGAAGCGTTGCTCCGGGTTCGAGCTGGCGAGGGGCCGGCTCTGGTGGAGTGCCTGACCTGGCGTCTGCGTGGACACTACGAAGGCGACCCGCAGCGCTATCGGCTGCCAGCAGAGCTGCAGGAGGCTATGGCCCATGATCCTCTGCGCCTCTTTGCCGAGCGCCTTCTGCGCGAGGGCCTGTTAAGTGAGGCAGAAGAAGCAGCACTGGAGGCGCAGGCCCGTGAAGCGGTGGCTGAGGCCATCGCTTATGCTCAAGAGGCGGCCTTTCCTGATCCCGCTTCGGCGTTGGAGGATGTGCTCTATCAGCCGTTGGAGTCAGACTGATCTGAAGACCTGGGGATAGCGAAGGAGCACTTGCTGTGGCGGAAAAACGCTATGTGCGTGCGATCAATGAGGCTCTATGCGAGGAGATGGAGCGCGATCCGGCAGTTTGTCTGCTCGGGGTCGATGTCGGAGCGCCTGGCGGCCCCTTTGGGGCCACGCGCGGCCTCCTGGAACGCTTTGGTCCGCAACGTGTCCGTGACACGCCTATCAGCGAAGCGGCTGTCGTGGGCCTGGCCATTGGGGCGGCCACGCTTGGCCTACGCCCGGTCGTTGAAATCATGTTCATGGACTTCCTGGCGTTGGTCATGGATCAGCTCGTTAATCAGGCCGCCAAGATGCGCTATATGACTGGAGGCCAGGCCAAGCTGCCGCTGGTTGTGCGTACCCAGACCGGCTACCGCGATAGCGCTGGTCCGCAACATGCCCAGAGTCTGGAGGCGTGGCTGGCCCATGTCCCCGGCCTCAAGGTCGTTATGCCTTCTAGTCCGTATGAGGCCAAGGGCCTGCTCAAAGCTGCCATCCGCGATGACAACCCGGTGATTGTTGTCGAGAACCGAACTCTCTATGCCCTGGCCGAAGAGGTACCGGACGAAGATTATGTCCTGCCGCTGGAACAGGCTGCAATCAAACGTGAGGGCCAGGACGTGACTATTGCCAGTGTAGGGGTCATGGTGCGTGAGGCCCTGGCGGCGGCAGCAACCCTGGCCGAGCGAGGTATCTTCTGCGAAGTCATAGATTTACGCAGCGTCAACCCGCTCGATCTGCAGACCGTGCGGGCCTCACTGGCGAAGACCAACCGCTTGGTGATTGCCCATAGTGCTGCGCGCTTTGGAGGAATAGGAGCCGAACTGGCGGCCGCTCTCGGCGAGGATGCCTTTTACATGCTCGATGCGCCTATTACACGTGTTGGCGCAGCATTTGCCCCGATCCCTTTCTCCCCTCCACTAGAGCAGGCGGTTGTGCCCGATCGGACGGCCATTATCGCTGCTGTAGAGCGGGTTCTTGCGCCTTGAGAGGGGAAAGAGGGGCGCCTGTCTCCCTGAGCACAGTGGGGGCAGGGCCTTGGGACAACACGTAGTGCCAACCATTGGTTCTATCTGGTCTGACGGTTGATCATGTGGCCAAGCGAACACTTTGGGGAGCAGCTATGAGTGAGGCGAGTGCGGGGGCACAGGTCGAGGTGATCATGCCTCGTCTGGGTCTGACCATGCAAGAGGGAACTATTGTCCAGTGGGCCAGGCATCAGGGGGAGCCGGTCACGGCTGGCGAGGTGATCTGTACCATCGAGACTGAGAAAATCACCCATGAAGTTGCGGCCCCCAGTAGCGGCTATCTGCAGATCCTGCAGCCCGAGGGGGCCACGGTCTCTGTCGGCGCCGTCATTGCGCGCATTCTGGCCCAGCGGGAAGCGCTAGTTGCGGCGGCGGATGGGCCAATGATTCAGGCTCAAGAGCAGGCGCGGGGGGAGAGAGAACAGCGGCCGGCAGGTAGGTCGATCGCTGCTCCAGGCCAGGTGGCTGGTCCTGGGGGCGGGCGAGAGAGGCGTGAGATCTCGCCTGTGGCCTTGCGCATGGCCCAGGACCTGGGCGTACCCTTGGAGCGTATCCGGGGCAGCGGCCCCCGGGGACGTATTCACAAAGCCGATGTTCTGCAGGCCTGGCAGCAGCTCCGTGAAGAGAGAGGCCAGCAAGCGTCGGCAATCTCAGCAAGCGGCATAGCCGTAGCCCCTGCGACTACCATCTCATCTCACGGCGACGAGCCGCTGCGATCAGACGGAGAGGGGCAAAGGCAGTTGCCCTCCTACGACAGTGAGCCGTTGACCCCCATGCGTCGGCGCATTGCTGAGCATATGCTGGGCAGTCTGCAAGGGACAGCCCAGCTAACCCTGATGATGGAGGCTGATGTCACCTCGACCCTCCAGCTGAGAGCAGAGCTGCAGCAGGAACAGCAGCGCCATGGGGAGTCAGGAATCACGCTAACCCATCTGCTAATCAAGATTGTCGCTCTTGCCTTGCGTGAGCATCGCCTGCTCAATGCCGCTCTTGTAGGAGATGAGATTCGCCTCTATCGCGAGATCAACATTGGGGTCGCAACTGCGCTTGAGAATGGCTTGCTTGTGCCAGTGATCCGGGGAGCTGATCGCAAGAGTCTGGCTGAGATCAGCAGGGAGCTCCAGGCTCTGGTCGAGCAGGCCCGCAGTGGTCGGCTGTCACCCGATGCGCTCGCGGGAGCGACCTTTACGATCACCAACCTGGGAGCACAAGGAGTCGACTACTTCACTCCCATCCTGCCCAGGGAGCAAGGTGCCGTTTTGGGTATAGGGCGCATCTGTGAGCAGATTCGTCCCAGCGCCGAGGGCTTCCAACGTTACAGTCGCTTGGGGCTGAGCTTGACCTTTGATCATCGCCTGATCGACGGAGAGCCTGCGGCGCGGTTCCTGGCCCATGTCAAGTACCTGCTGGAACATCCTGGAACGCTTCTCCTCTCGACCCATTGAGAGTACTGTTCTACTGCAGAAGCGTCTTCTATCGTGGATGTTTCCCCCAGGCAGGCAGCCAAGACCTGCGAGAGCGAACCGCACGCCTTGGTCCATCCTATCTTGTGCAGGGAGAACAACGATGGATTTTCAGACCTCAGAGGAGCATGCCCTCATTCGTGAGAGTATACGGCAGCTCGCCAGCCGCTATGGCCTGGAGTACTGGCGTGAAAAAGATCGCCAGCATGCCTTTCCCGAGGAGCTATGGAGGGAGCTGGCTCAGGCTGGCTGGTTGGGAACGATCATCCCCGAGCGCTATGGGGGGGCTGGCATGGGATTGCTAGAGATGGCGATTGTGGTAGAGGAGATGGCCGCTAGTGGGGCAGGAGCCACCATCGCCCAATTGTTTATGATGACACCGGTCTTTGGGGCCCTCACCATTCTACGGCACGGCTCTGAGGAGCAACGCGAACGCTACCTGCCTGCGCTGGCTCGTGGCGAGTTCGATTTCAGTATGGCCCTCACCGAGCCGGATGCTGGCAGCGATACCCTGGCCACCAAGACCCTGGCGCGCCGTCGTGGCGATGACTACATTATCAGCGGCCAGAAAGTGTGGATCTCGGGAGTCGATCGAGCTGGTGGCATGCTACTCGTGGCACGTACCACGCCCCTGGAGGAGGCACCTCGTCGTACCTTTGGCCTCAGTCTCTTCTTGGTTGATCCGCGAGCACCAGGCATCAGCTATCTGCCCCTGGAGAAGGTCGGAACGCACTGTGTGACCTCGAGCATGGTCTTTATCGACGAGCTGGTCGTGCCCAGGACAGCTCTCGTTGGCGAGGAGGGCGAGGGCTGGAGATACCTGGTAGATACTTTGAACAGCGAGCGTATTGTCACAACGGCGGGTTGCGTGGGGGCCGGAGATCTGGCCATCAAGCTAGCGGTCGATTATGCCAATGCGCGCGTCGTCTTCGGTCAGAAAATTGGCCGCCACCAGGCTATTCAGTTTCCGCTGGCGCGCCTAAAGGCCGAGATTGAGATGGCTCGCCTCATGAACTACAAAGCTGCCTGGCTGCTTGATCATCATCTGCCCTGCGCGGCGGAAGCCAATATGGCTAAGATGGTAGCGGCAGAGGCTGCCTTTAATGCCTGTGATCAAGCCATGCAGACCCTGGGTGGCTATGGCTTTTCGACGGAGTACCATATTGAACGGCTCTGGCGCGATGTCCGGCTGTTCCGCCTGGCGCCAATCAGTCAGGAGATGGTTCTCAACTATATTGCTCAGCACGTACTTGGGCTGCCGCGCTCCTACTAAGCGGTTGGTCAGCGTAAAGCGAGGAGGCGAGAGATGAGTTATCGTTACCTGCGGATTGAGCGTCCTCACCGGCAAGTGGCTCAGGTAACCGTTGCGCGACCGGACCAGCTCAACGCTATTGACCGGACTGTCCTCGACGAGCTACGTCAACTAGTAGATGAGTTAGAGCGGGACCGTGAGCTGCTGGTTGTCATTCTGACTGGCGCGGGAGAAAGGGCCTTTGTGGCTGGGGGAGATGTGGCCTATATGGCGGCTATGAGCCTTTCAGAAGCGCGGCGCTTCGTCTATGAGGGACAGGAGGTGCTGTTGAAACTTGAGCGCAGCAGCAAAGTGAGCATTGCAGCTATTAATGGCTATGCCCTTGGAGGAGGCCTGGAGTTGGCCCTGGCCTGCGATATCCGTCTGGCTGTAGAAGAGGCTCAGCTTGGCCTGCCGGAAACCTCGCTTGGTCTGCTGCCCGGCTGGGGGGGGACCCAGCGTCTAGCGCGCCTGCTGGGGCCGGGATTGGCTAAAGAGCTTATTTTCACGGGACGTCGTCTGAGGGCGACGGAGGCGCTCCAGCTCGGTCTGGTCAATCGCGTCGTGCCTCGCGCGCGCCTGCTGAGCGAGGCCCACGAGTTGGCGCACAGCATTGTGCGCAACAGCCCGATTGCTGTGCAGCAGGCCAAGCGAGCCATCAATCAGGGACTGCAGACCTCCTTGGACCAGGGCCTGGTCATAGAGGCAGAAGCCTGGCTCGTGCTCTTTGGCACTCATGACCGTCAAGAGGGGACACGCGCCTTTGTCGAGAAACGCCCTCCTCACTTCACCGGGGAGTAACCGATAACCGTTGGGCGGAACATCCAGGAAGGGAAGAACGAAGGTCACCGCCCTCTGCCTGTAAAGGCGAGACAGGTCGCGCCTGCGGACCTTCGTTCTCTTTCTTCTGCCTGTGCTCTCGTGGTCCAGCCTCATCCTATTTCTGAGCTATCTCCTGCCGGGCAGACCAGGCCGATTCCGGGGCTGAGTCTCTCCGTTGCGCTTGTCCGCGGTTCTCTGAGAGCCTCCTTGTATGGCGCTTTCTTCCCATGCGCTCCCTTCCTGACCCCGGAACTGCTGACCGGTTTCGTCCTCGCTTGCTGGCTTAGGGATGATATCGTCCTTCTCTGCTTGCCTATCATGGCCTGGATGTGGGTTGCGGCCTCTAAGCAGCCGGAGCTGGCTGAAGGCGGGGAGCGGTAGCAATTATGATGCTGGCGTAAAGGGCCAAAGTGGCTTTGGCGCTCGGCCGGGTTGGTCCTGGCCTGGGGAGGGACTGCCTGGGCGAACAGGGAAGAAATGGCCTGTTGACTCTGGCAGGACTACCCTCCCCAGTCAGGAAGCTGGGAGCTGAGGGAGTCATCAGGGGCACGTCGAACGAGCCATGCCACATAGGCGAGCCGGGGTACCTCAGACTGCCGTGAACAGGTCGGGCGAAGCCTGGCTCTGGCCGGCATTGCTCCCATAGAGCAGCGCGCGCAGCGTCGACGACAGGCGCTTGATCCCCTCGCGCAGCTGCTCAGGCGACTTATCGGCAAAGGTCAAACGCACACTTGGGCACTGCTGCTGACTGCTCTCCGCGCGGAAAAGCTGGCCCGGAGCCAGCAAAAGGCCGCGGTCAGCTGCCTTCTCTATCACCTCATACTCCTGCAAGTGTGGTGGCAGCCACAGCAGGAGATTGAAGCCTGCCGTCGGGATCGTCCAGCGGCAGTCAAGCCCGGCTAGCTCCTCCTCCAGCAGGTTCAGCAGGACGTCGCGCCGACGCCGATACTCCTGGCGGCAACAACAAAGCTCCTCCTCGAAAGCGGAATCGCTCAGGTGCTCCAGTAAGGCCCGTGCCAGCGGCAGCGAAGCCCCACGCGCGAAAGCCTGCTGGCCCTCGACCAGGCGCGCCAGGATGGGGGGGGCGGCCACAATGCAGCCGAAACGGAGGGTTGGAAAGATTAGCTTGTTGAAACTCTTGAGGTAGATCACACGCCCCTCGCGATCAAAGCTGCGCAGAGCCGGAGGAGGCTCACACCCGGCCTCGGAGTAGAACAGCTCGCTGCAATAGTCGTCCTCGACGATCAATAGATTGTAGCGGCTGGCCAGTTCGACCAGCCGCTGACGGCGCTCGCGCGAGAGCGTAACGCCGGTGGGCGAATGGGCCGTTGGTACCACGCAGAGCAGGCGGGGACGGACCGCAGGGGCCTCCAGAGCTTGCTCCAGAAGATCGAGGCGCAGCCCCTCTTCATCGATCGGGATCGGCTGGCAGGCTATCCGCTGCTGCTCAAAAATATCCAGTGCCGCCAGATAGGCTGGCTCCTCGATAAAGACCGACTCGCCCGGCGTCAGCAAAACACGAGCCACCAGGTCCAGCCCCTGCTGATTGCCGCTGGTCAGCAGAATCTCCTGCGGCTCAGGGTGAAAGCCGAAGCGCGTGAAATACTGGCACAGATAACTGCGCAGAGCCTCGTCGCCCAGCGTCGAGCCATACTGTAGCACCTGCAAGCCGGAGGCTCGCCTGACCTCCTCGGCCAGAAGCTGCCCCGCTCGCGCCATCGAACGCTCCCAGCGCTCGATTGGAAAAAGGCTGACGTCAGGGTAGCCGCTGCTTAGATTGATCATCGTAGCCGGATCGCCCCACCGTTCGAGGGCGCGCTGTGTCAGCCACTGCAGTTGGCCCGCGCGACTGGTCTGTAGAGCCAGCCCTCCGAGCCAGCTCGCCGCCCAGTCCTGCCGCTGGCGCTGAAAGGCTCCAGCTACACTGCCTCCCTGCGCGTGAGGATCGCCCCCAAAGGGCGCCCGGGCCCGCGCCAGGGCCGTCAGGGGCGAAGAAAGGATATAGGTGCCACGCCCAACATGACCACCAATGACTCCCTCGCTGGCGAGAAGATCGTAAGCCTGGGCAACCGTCGTTGTGCTGACACCCAGGTCTGCCGCCAGCCGCCGCACCGGCGGCAACTGCATGCCCTCGGTCAGCTCCCCTCGCACAATCGCCCCCTTGATTTGTTCGGCAAGCTGCTGATAGAGCAGAGTGCGCGTGCTCTTGTCCAGTGAAAAAGTGATGCTCATTGTCCCTGGCTTCATCCTAACTGCTACTTCATGGGAAATACTCTAAGCTATAGATGGGGTTCATTTCGCTATTTGGAGCCTTTAAGGATTGTATAGCCTAGTATATGCGAATCCACAATCGTTGTCAATTCAGCAGTTTGCTGCTCTCTCCCTTACACAAGGGATCGATTGTTCGTAGATGGCTATCATTAAACAACCAATAGAAGCTTATAGGAAGCGAAAGAGCCTGTAGTCAGTACAATTAATACATTCGCTGTCTGGAGAGGCTGGGGGGAGGGAGCCGGGGGGCGATGGTATAATATCCTCTGCCGGCCAATGAAGGCAGGAAGCGAAGAGGAGCCTGCCACCTCATGCTCAACGAACGCGGTCGGCGAAAGGCGGGAACGCACTTGGCATCGCTACCTGAGCGCATGCAGACGCGCTTTACCGAGCTAGTCAACATCCGCTATCCAATTGTCCAGGGAGGTCTCTCTCATCTCTCCTTTGCCGAACTGGCGGCGGCGGTCTCCAACGCGGGCGGTCTTGGTCAGATCGGCTGTGCCTGTTTCGCCACGCCTGAAGAATTGCGGGCCGAGATCCAGAAGGCCAAGCGCCTCACGGCCCAGCCCTTCGGGGTCAACTTCCCCATAGGGCACATTCCCCTTGAGCCTTTTCTCGACGCGGCCCTCAGCGAGGAGCCGGCGGTAATCAGTATTACTGGAGGTAACCCTGAGCCGCTGCTCAGGCGCATCCAGGCCAGCGGCGTCAGAGTGCGCACGATGGTCCTGGTGGCGGGCGTGCGCGCGGCGCGCAAAGCGGAGGCTCTGGGGGCGGACGCCATTATCGCCGTCGGCTTTGAAGGCGGGGGACATCTCGGGCGCGACGATGTCGGCACGCTCGTGCTGACGCCTCGCGTCGTCGAAGCTGTCAAGATCCCGGTCCTGGCCAGCGGCGGCATTGCCGATGGGCGCGGCCTGGCGGCAGCGCTGGCCCTGGGAGCCGAGGGGGTGGAACTGGGCACGCGCTTTGTGGCCGTTCGCGAGAGCAACGCTCACCCGCGCTATCAGCAGGCCCTGCTTGAAGCCCAGGAGACGGATACCACGATCATCGAGCGCAGCATTGGGCGCCCCGCGCGTGTTCTCAGAGGGCCGGTCGCCGAGCGCATTCGCCAGGTCGAAGAGGCTCTCGAGCGTGAGCAGGCGACTCCCGAGGAGCGCTTGCGCCGGCTGCTACCGCTCATCAGCGGGTCGGTCAACAAGCGAGCTGCGCTGGAGGGAGTGATTGACGAGGGCTTTGTCTGGGCCGGGCAGGTGGTCGGTCTGATTCACGATATTCCAACGGCACAGGAACTGATCGAGCGCATGGTGCAGGAAGCCTGGCAGATCAGTCAGCGCCTGCCAGGCCTCTTCAGCGCGCCCCACTGATCCTGCCAGAAAAGGAAAACCAGGAAACGAGCGAGTGTCGAGAGCCGTTGCGGCTGCCCTGGGTCGTTTTCGGTTTGGACCTCAGGGGGACGGCTGTGCTCTGCCTCGGTCTCGACCTCGCTCCTCGCTGCAACTCGCTCAGCTCTCGGCCTGCTGATCGGCAGGGTCGGAGGCCATGTTGGCCAGAAACTGGCCGATCTCGGCCAGGGCAGCCATAGCGCGACAGGTGATCTCGATCGATTCGTAGTAGGGGATCCCCTCAGCGCGTAGCAACTGCAGAGCGGGTATATCCTTATCGTAGCGGGCGTAGATGGTCTGCACCAGGACCGGCTTGCGATACTGGCGTACGAGGCGGCCCAGGGCGTGGGCGGCCTCCTCCTCGCGGGTCCCGAAGGTCTCTGAAAGCAGCCAGCGATAGCCGCCGAACAGGCCCGTAATGATGACGCCGTCGACGGTGGGGTCGGCCAGGCAGATCTCGGTCAGGTGAGCGAAGGCCAGCGGGTCCTCATCGGCGGCCCCGGCGACATCGATCGGATTGGTGGCCGTCGCCCGTGCCGGCATCAGGGAGCGTAGCCGTTGCTGGGTCTCCTCCTTGAGGATGGGCACCTCCAGGCCGCAGCGCAGGGCTGCGTCGCCCGAGGCGACCACGCTGCCGCCGCCGTCGCCCACAATCGCCACGCGCCGACCGCCACGCGGAGTCGGTGGCTGCAGTGCCAGCGCGCGTGCCACCGGATAGAGTTCGTCGGAGCGGATAACGCGTACCACGCCGCTGCCGAGGAGTGCTGTATCATGGTCGGGGCGCACGGTGGCCAGGCTGCCGGTATGGGCCAGGGCGGCGCGCACGCCGACCTCCGTGGCCCCACTCAGCAAAATCACCACCGGCTTGTAGCGTCCCTGATGATAGAGCTGCTGGGTCACCTCCCGCAGCGTTGCCTCATCGATGGCCTCGACGTAGCCGGCGATCACCTTTGTCTCAGGGTCGTTGGCCAGATACTGCAGATACTCGGGAAAGCGCACGTCGGCCCCGTTCCCCATACTGAGGAAGGTTGTGAAGCCC
Organism: Thermogemmatispora sp.; assembly: GCF_042408735.1. Classification (GTDB taxonomy): domain Bacteria; phylum Chloroflexota; class Ktedonobacteria; order Ktedonobacterales; family Ktedonobacteraceae; genus Thermogemmatispora. Next base: position 131,815 of record NZ_JBHOQV010000126.1, on the reverse strand, counting down.
AGGCCGTCGAGCTGAGCCTGAGCGTAGAGATACATTCCCAGGTTGCCGCTTTGAGAGACCAGGCCGATCGGTCCTTCTGGCAAAGGAAAGGCCATGCCCAGGGCGTTGAGCTGGGCACGTCGCACGTAGACACCCATGCAGTTGCTGCCCAGGATACGGATGCCGTGCTCGTGGCAGCGGGCGACCAGTTCCATTTCGAGGGCGCGGCCCTCGGGACCGGTCTCGCTGAAGCCGGCGGTGACGATCACGATGCCCTTGACTCCGTGAGCGATACAGTCATCGACGGCGGCGGGCACGTGCTGGAAGGCGGTGGTGATAATAGCCAGATCGACGGGTCCGGGCACTGCGCGCAGGTTCGGGTAGGTGCGCTGGCCGAGAATCTCGGGGGCGCTGGGCGTCACAAGGTAGACCTCGCCTGGAAAGCTCGCCAGCAACTGGCGAGCGGCGACATGGCCCCACTTCTGGGGCGCGCGCGAAGCGCCAATGATGGCGACAGAGCGCGGGTGCAGCACTTCCTCAAGCGTATACAGCCGGTTGCTCATTCAACCCTCGTCCTTCGAATCGTCGGTATCGGTGGGTGGCCCCTGTTCTCGCTCACGCCGCAGTAGTTCCTCAACGCTGCGGATGAGCACGTCCGCACTCGGCAGGGGACCGGTGCCGGCGGGACGGTCAAGGTCGGAGGTTGGCCCGCCGCTCGTATCGCTGATCGACGGCTCCTCCTCGTCCTCCGGATCAGCCTCGTCGTCTTCATCCTCCTCGTCCGCCAGGGCGTGGATCTGTTCCTCCAGACGGCGGACGTAGGCGCTGGCCTCGGGGTCACGCGCCACCAAGGCCGTGATTTGCTCCTCGAAACGCACCGCGTCCGCCTGGATCTCGTTAAGGTCGAGGTCGAGGGAGAGGAGGCTGTTGACATAGGTCAGGAGGGCCGCAGTGACCTTGATGTTGGGGGTGGCGGCCAGATAATGGGGCGCTGCCGCCCAAAGGCTGGCGGCGGGAATGCTGGCGCGGCGACAGGCGTCCTGCAACACGCCGATCATGCCGGTGGGACCCTCGTAGCCGGAGCTGTGAATGTCCAGCTCGCGTAGCCGCTCCTGCAGCTCGGGCGTCGATGAGCTGCCAGTGATGGGTACTGCCAGCGAGTGGGGAATGTCTGCCAGCATGGCCCCCAGGAGGATGACCTCCGAGACGTGAAAGTGACGGCAGACCTCTAGAAAGCACTCGCTGAAGGTGCGCCACTTGAGCTGCGGTTCTACTCCCAGGTAGAGAATGATGTCGCGCTCTTGCTCGGGAAGGCCGTGGGCAGAGAACTGGTTGACAGGCCAGATTAGAGAACGCTGCATGCCGTCGACGATGCGCACGATGGGCCGTGTTTCGGTGAAGACGTAGAAGTCTTCGCTGTCTATTTCGGCGATCTTGATCGGCTTCCAGCGATCGATCAGGAATTTGATGGCGGTGGTGGCCGAGTCGGCGGCGTCGTTCCAACCGGCCAAGGCGGCAATCAGCACCGGGTTGCGTAGTGGCAGGTGTTCACGATAGTACTGGATCGAAGACATGCTCATACCTCTCTCTGCCTTCCCTGGACCGTATCCTACACATTCTATCATGTCGGGGAAATGGTGGGCAGTCTCCCTGTCTTCCCTTCCCTCGCTGGCCTTCTGCCTTCTGGCCCGACGGCTGACTGCTATGAACCCGACGCGCCTCTTGATCCTCGGGGAGGCCAGAACTATAATAGCCTGACAATCGCTGCACGCTCGGGCAAGGCTTGCCTGGCTCGCCGCGTGTCCCCTTAAGCTGGTAGCAGGAGGCGGTTTCTGTGATGGAGTTGGACCCGGGCTTGATTCTCTATCAGGATCAGCATGTGTTGGCGGTCAATAAGCCGGCAGGTGTAGTGATTCATCCGACCTATAAGCATAGCGATGATACCCTCTGGAATATGATTCTGGCTTATCTTGAGCAGCAGGGACCGCAGGAGTGGCAGCCACCGGATTTGCCCGATGAGCCGGGCTGGGAGCGGGCCCCCGAGGCGGTGCGCCTGATGCTGCGCGAGCGACGGGCGGCTCGTTTGCGCAAGCAGGAGGGACCGCTGCCCAAACCGGTGCTCCTGCATCGCCTGGATAAGGATACATCAGGGGTGGTGGTGCTGGCTCGCACGGAGAATGCCTGCCGCTATCTGGGCCGGCAGTTCAACGAGCATCAGGTGCTGAAGCGCTATCTGGCTGTGGCCTGCGCCGGATCCCCGAGCTGGACGCGACCCCTGCAGCCGCTGCGGGTGAGTCGTCTCTCTGGGGCCGAGCTTGATCAGGAGCTGCTCAGAACGGAAGGCCCCTCTGTCTTGGAGGAGCTGGCGATCTCGGGAAGAGAAGCAGAGCTGCTGCCATTGCCCGTGGGAAGCCTGTGGTTGCTCGATGGGCCAATCCAGCGTGATCCCCAGGACCGTCGACGCTGTGTGGTGGGACCAGAGGGCCTGCCTGCCCAAACGGTGCTGCGGGTGCTGGCCCAGCAGGGGCCTTTTCTTTTGCTGGAGGCGCGCCCCATTACGGGCCGGATTCATCAGATCCGAGTCCATCTGGCTTCCCTGGGCTATGCTTTGGTCGGCGATCAGACCTATGCCCCACCTCCGCCAGCTGGAACGCCCCAGGCTGCTTTGTCGCGCCAGTTTCTCCATGCCTCTCGTCTGACTGTGCGTCGTTATCCCGATGGGACACCGCTGACTTTGGTGGCTCCCTTGGCTGAGGAGCTGCGCCTCTGGCTGGAGAGGTACTTTCCTTCGGCTCCGGCTCTGCTCGCTCGCCTCGATCAGGTGAGATCGCTCCCGGCTTCGGACTTCTTATAGCCATAGAGAGAGCGCTAATTCTGGCCCTGACTCTGCTCCAGGGCGCTCCGCTTTTGAAAAATAGGAACGGCAACCGGATCGAGGCTTTTGGCTGAGGCTGGCCCTGGTCCCGGCTCGACTCGCTCAGACTGGCGATGGAGCTGATAGGTGTGAGAGGCGAGACGTTAGGGGAGCAGGAGGCGTTACTTTTGGTAGCTGCCATGTTCGAAGGCGGCATAACCCGAAGGTGGGCTGGCGGTGACTCCTTGTTCAGGGGTCACCCCGCCTGCTTTCTGTCAGGCCCGGCCCGATCCAGGCGAGGATGTGGCGAGGCATAAAGGGGGGGGGAATCGGCCTCCTTGTCTGCTTGCTATGAAGGGTGGTGCGGATTCCCCTCCCACCGCTGAGCTAGGGGAGCGTGGAGCTTTCTCCCCAGTCGCGTAGTAGGGCCATTGCTGCGTTGTGGCCGGGGGCTCCCATGACGCCCCCGCCCGGATGGGTTCCTGAGCCGCAGAGGTAGAGACCGGCAATCGGGGTACGGTAGCGGGCGCACTCGGGCGTTGGGCGTTGACCAAAGAGCTGATCGGGGGTGATCTCTCCGTGGAAGATGTGCCCTTCGGTCATGCCATAGCGCGCCTCGATGTCAAGCGGACTGAGCACCTGCCGGTCGATGATAGCATCGGCGAAGTTGGGTGCGAATTCGCTCATGGTGGCAATCACGCGCTCGGCCATTTCCTCTTTGACCTCCTCGCTCCAGGCCCGCTCTTTCAGGTGGTACGGGGCATATTGGCAGAACAGAGAGATCAGGTGCTTGCCCGGAGGAGTCAGCGAGGGATCGGTAGCCGACTGCATGTACGCCTCGATGTAGGGACGGCGCGACAGCTCGCCGCGCAAAGCCTCCTCATAAGCCTGCTGTACCCAGTCTGGGGTCGGCGAGATCTCGCAGGAGCCAGCATGTTGGAGACCCGGGGCGCTGCCGGGCAGGCAGGTGAAGCTGGGCAGCTCTTTGAGGGCCAGATTGATCTTGATAACAGGACTCTCGGTCCTGAAACGCTTGAGGCGAGCCAGGAAGACAGGATCCAGGCCGGCGTCGGCGCAAAGCTGGAGAAAGGTGCGCTTAGGATCGGCGTTGGAGAGCACTGCTCGGGCCCGCAGCTCCTCGCCGTTTTCCAGGCGTACTCCTTCGGCGCGCCCATTGTGGATGAGGATGCTGGCGACGGGCGCCTGGAGGCGAATGATGGCACCATGCGCCCTGGCGGAGGCGGCCAGAGCAAAGCTGATACGCCCCATGCCGCCGCGGACGTAGCCCCAGAGACCACGCTGTCCGTTGACTTCTCCGAACATGTGATGCCACATCACGTAGACGGATCCCGGCGTTTTGGGTCCGATAAAGCTGCCGATGACGCCCTGTCCAGCAAAAGCAGCCCGCACCTGGTCGGATTCGAAGTACTCGGCCAGCAGGTCATAGAGGTTCCCAAACATGAGCCAACTGTAGATCTCTTCATCGGGGCCACGGAAACGTGCCGCCAGCTCGGCCAGGCTGGGTGGCTCTTCCAGCAGTAGAGGGGTAAGAATCTCTGAGGCCCGTTCAAAGAAGCGTAGGAAGCGCGGATAGGCGGCGGCGTCCCGTGGTGAGAAGCGCCGTATCCCTTCGGCGGTCAGCTCGCTGCTGGCACGAATGAAGAGATAGCTCCCATCAGGGAAGGGAACGAACATCTGTGGGTCTTTGACGTAGGCTTCAAAGCCGTAGCGCGCTAGCTCCAGGTCGCGGATGATCTCCGGTCGCAGGAGGCTAACGACGTAAGCACAGGGGGAGACGCTGAAGCCAGGAAAGGGTTCTTCAAGGGTGCAGGCGCCTCCAACTCGGTCGCGCTGTTCAAGGACTAGAACCCGCTTGCCCGCTCGGGCAAGATAGCCGGCTGCGACGAGGCCGTTGTGCCCGGCTCCGATAATGATTGCGTCGTAGCGCTGCACTCGTTCGCTCATCAGGTGGTCCCTTTCTGCTCCGCTGGCCGCCGCGGGCAATGCCCTCGCTTTGCTTTTGCTAGGGATGATAGCCGCTGGCCTGGACAACGTCAAGTCGGTATGCCTTTCCCCCCAAAGAGGATAGAAATTCTTATAGCCATAAGAGTGTGCCAAGGATAGGCCCATGCCTGGCTTAGTAGAGACGTGACAAAGCAGGTGGAGAGCGCCACATTGCTCTCCACTTGCCAGCTTCAGGACGGGAACAGGAAAAGGCCCGATCCCTCAGGCGAGATTGCCCGCCCTATGGCCTTGCTTGCGGCCTGGGGCGATAGCTCGCTGGGGAGAAGTAGGCTATTTCAGAGAGGAGGATCTGTTTGTCTTATAGTCATTGACTACACAGAACCGACGGACGAACAACAACAAAGGTACCGAGCAGATAGACACATAGTCCGAGGGGACCCCACCACCCAGCTCCCAAAATCGCAGGCACAGGCAACCTCTTTCTCTCACCTCGTTACCAGGCAGAATTTGCACCGTCCCAACCCTTCGAGAGGGAGTTATGCTAAACATCAGAGGGTATCTCTGTGATCTCCATCGCCCAGCGCACGGAAGGCACGCAGGAACAATGGAAAAGTATGTAGGCAAGAAGAGCAATCAAAATCTGATCTATATTGCTATATGCGCATTATTGCTTATTCTGGGAGGATGCGGGCAGAGCAGCGAAAGCTCAGGAGGGGGACCGACAGCCCCAACAACGGCCCAGTCACGCCCAGCGGCAGCCCGACCAGACTGGCAGGGGCGCGATCTGGAGAGCAACCGGAGCCTGATCGCCAGGGCGCGCCAGATCCTTGCCAGCCTGACCCTCGACCAGAAACTCGGTCAACTCATCATCGTGGAGTACCTGGGCCACGACTACCAGAGCAGCGGCCTGCAGGAGATGATCCGCGACCAGTACGTGGGTGGCTTCATGTACCAGGAGAGCAACCATAACTTCGATGCACCCTACAACAGCATCAGCGCCATCGCGGAGTTTTCCCAGCAGGCGATGCAGGACGCCAAGGTACCCCTCCTGATCGCCACCGACCAGGAGGGAGGACTTGTCAACCGGCTCTATAGATTTCATGGGCCACTTCCATCGGCAGCGGAGATGGCAGCCAGCGGCAAGCCATCCTACGCCTACCAGCAAGGTAGCCAGGCTGCCGAATGGATGAGACAGCTCGGCATCAACAGCGACCTGGCCCCCGTCGTCGACGTCCACAGCGTCGACCCCCCGGTACTAGAGACACGCATGTTTGGCCGTGACCCCCAAACGGTGGCCACCTACGCAGGAGCCTACTTACAAGGGCTGCAGGAACACCAGGTCGCCGGCTGCCTCAAACACTTCCCAGGACTGGGGGCCATTACCTCAGATCCCCACAGCGGCCTGCCAGTAGTCAACCGCGATCTGACAACGCTCAACCGTATCGATCTGGCCCCCTACCGGATCATGATCCCCAAATACCAGCCAGCCATGATCATGGCGACCGACGTCCTGATGCCCGCCATTGACCCCCAACTGCCGGCGGAGCTATCGCCGAAGGCCATCGACGGCGTACTGCGCCAGCAGCTTGGCTACGACGGTGTCGTCATCACCGATGGCCTCTACATGCGAGGCATCAGCGAACACTGGTCCCTGAGCGAAGCCGCCGTCATGGCCATCGAAGCCGGCAACGACCTCATCGAAGGTCCCTACACACCACAGCAGGTGGCTGACGTCGTGAGCGCCCTCAAGGCCGCCATTCAACAAGGGCAACTCACAGAAGCCCGCATCGACCAGTCAGTCGAGCGCATCCTGACCCTCAAACTGCGCTACGGCATCATCCGCTAGAGAAGCAAAAAAGAGGAGGCGCCATCTGGCGCCTCCTCGCTACCCGCCGATCTCCGCAGCGCCAACGAGACAGCAGAGCGACTCACAACAGGCCCGCCGCCTCGTCCACAGCCAAAGCCAGGGCCTCAACCAGCGCCTCCAGGGCCGACCCAACCAAAAAATTCGCCGCTAGCTTCACCACATTAGCAGCAGCCGGCTCGTTGCCGAAGACAAAGACCGCCTGCCCAAGCACCTGCAGCAGAGGTCCAACACGCTCCCTGGCCGCCGGCTCACCGGCCAGACAGATCCAAAGCTTACCGGCGGCAGCAGCATCGGGCCGCCCGACAACCGGAGCCGCCACATAGACGCAGCCACGCTCAGCATGCAAACGCTTCATACGGCGGGCGATAGCGGGTGAGACCGCGCTACAGGAGACATGGATACCCCCAGGAGCCAGGCCAGCCAGCAGGCCATCATCACCGACCGTCACGGCCTCCAGCGCCGCATCATCGGCCAGCATCGAAAAAACCACCCCACCCGGCTCGGCCAGATCACGGGGACGCTCAACCCACTGGGCCCCCTCAGCTACCAGCTCATCGGCCCGCCCCGGCGTACGATTGTATACCCGCAAACGGTAACCCGCCCGGAGCAAATTGCGGGCCATAGGCAGCCCCATGCGCCCCAGACCAGCAAAACCAAGCGCACTCAGCGCCTCAGTCACCACCTAGAGTTCCTCCTTTCCCCGCGCCAGTCATGATGAACTGTGTGCGAACAGTGACAGAAACTCAACAAGCAACAGCAACAGCAGCAAAGAGAAGCACCTCTCCCAAAGCATCTTACATTACAGACAGGCAAGCCAGCAAGAAAAGAGAAGTCAAGTCGGGAGAGGCAGCGCGAAGAAGAGCGAAGCAGGCAACAAGACCGGCCCGAGTAGTCCCAGATCCCCACCCTCCCTTGCAACAAAACGAAACCCGCCATACATTATGATATGGCGGAACGAGAGCAAGGGAAGGAAAAGAACCAGAGAAGGAAGAGGCAGCAAAGCAAGGGAAAGCATCTCAGGCAGCGCAGCCGCCGATCACCTCAAAGCGAGCAAGCAGGCAAAGTAAAGAGAGAAGAGATGGAACAGAGCATTCCCCAAGAACTCTGCCAGGTACTGCGCCAGGCCAGGCGCATCGTAGCCCTTACAGGAGCAGGCATCTCAGCAGAGAGCGGCATACCCACCTTTCGAGACGCAGCCAGCGGCCTCTGGACACACTTCAGACCAGAAGAACTGGCGACGCGCGAAGCCTTCGAGCGCGACCCGCAGCGCGTCTGGAAATGGTACGCCGAACGGAGGCAGAAAGCCGCAGCAGCCGAACCCAACGCCGGCCATCGGGCCCTGGCCGAAATGGAGCGTCACGTAGAAGAGGTCACCGTCATCACCCAGAACGTCGACGGTCTGCACCAGCGGGCCGGCAGCAGCCGCGTCCTGGAGCTACACGGGAACCTTTTCCGCACCAAATGCCTGGCCCAAGGCCACCCGGCCGATCCCGAGAGAGACAGCGGACAGGAAATACCCCCCCGCTGCCGCCTGTGTGGCAGCTACCTGCGACCAGACGTCGTCTGGTTCGGCGAACTTCTCCCTGAGCAAACCTATTACCAGGCCCTGCAGGCTGTCCTGCGCTGCGACGTCCTGCTCGTCGTCGGCACCTCGGGCATCGTCGAGCCGGCCGCCTCGCTGCCCCACACCGCCCTACGAGCAGGCGCCACCGTAGCGGTCATCAACCCTGAAGCCACCCCATTGCTGCAGGAAGAGACGACCTACGGGACCCGGGCCAGCCGACTCTACGACCTGCGAGGTAAAGCCGGCGAGGTCCTGCCGGCCATTGTCAGCGCCACCTGGGGGAGAAGCACGGCCATCACCAACTGAGAGTCGCTCACGAGCGCCAGCCACAGAGGCGGGGAAGAGAGAAGCAGGCGCCAGGACCTGGACAAAAGGATGTATACTGGAATCATCTAGTTGTCTAGATCACCCAACCAGGGGGAGGAAGAAAGCAAACCGTGGCCCGCATCAAACTTGCCTATATTGGGGGAGGAAGCACACGCGCCGCCGGAACGCTGGCCTCCTTTATCGCCCAGGGAGAGAACTTCAACGGCTCCGAGATCGTCCTAATCGACTTGAACGAAGAGCACCTCCGGATCGTACAGACCATCGGCAGCAAACTGGCCCAGGCCCGTGGCCTCGACCTGACCATCACCATCACCACCGACCGGCGCGCTGGCCTGCAAGACTGCGATGCCGTCCTCACCAGCTACCGGCCAGGCGGCTTCGAAGCCAGGCACCTGGACGAAAGCATTCCCCTCAAATACGGCATCATCGGCCAAGAGACCCAGGGACCGGGCGGCTTCTTCATGGCCCTGCGCAGCATAGCCGTCATGCAAGGCATCCTGGCCGACATGGAGGCCGTCTGCCCCCAGGCGCGGCTCTTCAACTACACCAACCCGATCAACATCATCTCAGAAGCTGTCACCCACCACAGCCCCATTCCCACCATCTCCTTCTGCGAAGGTCCGATCATGGACACCGCCCGCTTTGCCCGCTATGCTGGCCTGGATCCGGCCCGAGTAAGCGTACGCTTCCGAGGACTCAACCACGGATCCTGGGGACTCAACCCGCGCTACGACGGGCAAGACCTGCTGCCGCTCCTGGAAGAAACCTACGAACGGCTGCGTCGTGCGCATCCCGAAGGAGAAGACACCCCCGATCCCGAACTGCGCTACACCCTCCGACAGCTCCGTTTAGCTGTGACCATGCAGGCCCTACCCAACCACTACCTGCAGTATTACTACTACAAAGACGAACTCCTGGCCGAGCAACAAGCCAAACCCACCACGCGCGCCCAAGACATCATGGCCAGCGTCCCTGACTACTGGAATCACTACCGCGAGCAAGCCGAACGCGACCTGCCAGCGCTCGACCCCCAGCGCTCACGTGGCGGCCTACACGAACTCGAGCTAGCCATCGACGTCATGGACGCCATCTACAACGACCGAGGCGAGCTTTGGTACGTCAACGTCCCCAACCGCGGCGCCCTTCCGGGGCTACCCGATGACCGCGTCGTCGAAATCGTCGGCTACGTCGACCGCCAGGGAGTCACCCCCCTGCTCCACGAGCCGCTGCCAGCCCACCTGCGAGGTCTCATCGGCCAACTTGCCGAATACCAGGCCCTCACCGCCGAAGCCGCCTGGAGCGGCAACCGGCGCGACGCCATTCGGGCCCTGGCCAGCCATCCGCTGGTCCTCTCGCTCAGCAAAGCAGAGGCCCTCTACGACGAGATGGCTGCCGCCCACCGGGCCTATCTTCCCGAGCGACTCCTCCACTAAGCCCACAGCAGCCAGATGAACACAAAGGAGCAGACAGCCATGGCAAGCTACGCACTCGCCGTCGACGGAGGCAACACCAAAACCCTGGCCCTGGTAGCCACTCTCGACGGTCAGATCCGCGGAGCAGGGCGGGCCGGCTGCGGCGACATCTACCGCCTTGCGCCGGGCGAGGCCCCCCACAGCCACCTGCACGAGCCGCCAGCCCTGCGCGAGATCGAGCGGGCTGTCGAAAGTGCGCTCCAGCAAGCCGGCTGTAGGCCAGACGAACTGGAAGCCGCCATCTTCAACATGGCCGGAGCTGACTGGCCAGAAGACTTCGCCCTGCTCGAGGCAGCCATGCGCACACGGGGGTACGGAAAACGGCTGCTGATCCAAAACGATGCCCTTGGGGTCCTACACGCCGCCTGCATGAACAGCACCAGCCACCAGGGGGTAGCTGTCATCTGCGGAACAGGCGCTGCCACCGGAGCCCGAGGACCGGACGGACGCACCTGGCACTCCAGCCACTGGCAAGACAGCGTCCAGGGAGCCGGTCACCTCGGCCAGCTAGCCCTGACCGCCGTCTTCCATGCCGAACTGGGCATCAGCCCCCCGACAACCCTGCGCGAGCGCGTCCTCGCCTACTTTGGCGCCGGCAGCGTCGAAGAAGTCCTCCACCGCCTCAGCGCTCGCCTACCTCAGCAAACGCCCCCACCGAGCGGACTAGCCGCTGCTCTACTTGACGAGGCCGAGGCCGGCGACAGGGTCGCCCGCCGCCTCGTCACCGAGCACGGCAGCGCCCTGGGAGACTTCGCCAACGTCGCAGCCCAGCGCGTCGGTCTCGAAGGTCGGCCCTTTCCCCTGGTCCTGGCCGGAGGCGTCCTGCGCCATCCGTCGACACTGCTGGCCGAAGCCATCATCGCCCGCGTGCGCAGCCGCTCACCGCAGGCTCAGCCCATACGCCCACGCTTCGAGCCAGTCGTAGGGGTCCTCTTCAGTGCCCTGGAACTGGCGGGCCAGCCCATCGACGAGCAACTCATCGCCCGTCTCCTACCGACCCTGCCAGCGGCCAGCTTCTTCGACACGCTCGGCTGAAGCCCACGGGCCGCCAGACGCCGGCCAGAGGCCGAGCCGGGCAGCGGTCCCCCCCCCGACCAGCCAGGGCCGGGGAGGCAGTTCAGCCAGGCGCAGCGGACAGGCGAGCGGGAGCAGCGCCATCAGGCGAACTGCATGCTCGCCACCGGCGTATGGGCCAGCAGCTTCTGAGCGTTACGCCACAAGATTTTCTCGCGCACCTCGGGGGTGAAATAGTCGAGAGCCTCAAAATCGCGCAGCCAGCGCTGAGGCGTAATGAAAGGATAGTCGGAGCCGAAGAGGATACGATCCTGAAGGCGAGTTGCCGCCTCGCGCAGCAACGACTGAGGGATATACTTCGGCGACCAGCCCGACAAATCATTAAAGACATTCGCCTTATGCTGGAGAACAGCGATCATCTCCTCATGCCAGGGCCAGGAAGGATGAGCTCCGATAATCGTCAGGCCCGGGAAATCGGCGGCCAGCGCATCCAGATAGATCGGGCGGGTATAATCCAGCTTAATACCCATCCCTCCAGGCACACCCGCCCCCAGACCATTCGTCCCCGTATGGAAAAGGGCCGGTACCCCCAACTCCTGAATCTTCTCCATCAGCGGATAGAAAGCGCGGTCGTTGGGATAGAAGGCCTGCACCCCCGGATGAAACTTCACCCCGGCCAGACCCAGATCCCTGATGGCCCGCTCGACCTCCTTAACAGCCGCCTTGCCCTTATGGGGATCGACACTGGCAAAGCCGATAAACTGCCGAGGATAACGCTGCACGATAGCCGCCACATAATCGTTGCCCAAAGGAGGAAGGCCCGTAGCCGTCTCCGCATCCCAGGCTAACAGCACCCCGACCATATCCAGCTCCGCATAGTCGGCGGCCATCTGCTCAATATCCTTCAGGCGCACCTCCGTACGAAAGAAACGCTCAGCGGCCCGGGCATAGGGACCAAGGGTCACCTGAATAAACTCAGTCGTTGGCAAATGCACATGGAAATCGATCGCACGTGGCATAGAGAACATCCTCCGCAAGCGCTGGACAGCTCAGTCAGTCAGTCAGTCAGACGGACGCAGCCTCGCCCCCATCGACCGACCGACACCCCGCATCCCTACCATTGTAACACAGCCAGCCGGAGGCGCCTGATCCCTCCCTGACCAGGCCGAGCGCCGCTACCGGAGCGCCGAATTGACAATCGTCCCCACTCCCCCTATACTTGACAGCAGGCTCACCCACCCAGCCAGGAAGAACAAAAGGGACGTGGCTATGTCGTTCACCGAAGACGAACTGCAATCCTTCAACACCATACTCGAGCGCCGCCTTACTGCTCACCGCCAGGACATGGAGCGGACCTTCGAGCAGCGCCTCAGCACCCTGAGCCGCGACTTTGAGCAGCGCCTTAACCAGCTCCAGCAGGAGCTACTGCGCAGCCTGACCCACAAACTCAGCGACCAGCAAAATGAACTCAACATCGCCCTCAGCCAGAAGCTCGGCACCCAGCAAACGCGCCTGATCCAGGCCCTGGGCCACGAAGTCGAGCAACGCCAGCAACAGCAACAACAGCACATCGAGAGCGCCCTTGACCGTCTCCTTGCCGCCCAACTGATGGGCATCGAGCAACTCCTCAACCAGCTCCTCAGCCAGCGCTCCGCTGGCATCCCCTCCACCGTTGGCGAGCAAGGCAGGCCCGGCAGCGACGAGGCTGCTCCCCCCCCACAGCCCTCTGGGCCCGAAGCCGAGGCCGAAGCCCTCGAAGTGCAGGCCGAACTCTCCTGGGACGACCTGATGGAGGCCCTTGGCCGAGTACTCGATGAGCGTCTGGAGCGCCTCTACACCGCCCTGCGCGAGCTGGCCACCACCTGGGAACAGCACCTGGCCGTTCAGCGAGCCAGCACCAGTGCTGTCGAACCCTACCATGACAACCAGGCCCCCTTCCAGCAAGTCTTCCAGAGCATCGAGCGGCTCGAGCAACTCGTCGAATCCCTACAAGTCGCCATGACAGCCAATCACGCCCTCCTCTCGAACCGACTCTACCACCACCAGCACCTGCCGCTGGAGCGCGCCCACCCCAGCAGCCATCAGTCCCACTCCCCCAGCGCACGCCCAGGCCGGGAGCCGCGCGTCTCCCTGGCCGAAGAACACGAAGAGGAATAGGGAGAGAGGGGGAGCGAACCCAGCCAACCCCGAGCAAGTCACCACCGACCCAGACCGCTCCCCTCCCCTGCCAGACCACAAGCAAGACAAAAAGAAAGAAGGCACAAGTGGCCAGCAGCTAGTCGGCTGGCCACCTAGCCCGGAAGTGGTGAGAGCCGCCCGTCTGCCCGCCCGACCAGCCAACCCGGCAGCCAGCGAAGGGGGCAGCCGAGCGGGATTCAGGAGGAATACTCATAGAAGCCACGCCCACTCTTGCGGCCCAGCATCCCCGCCGCCACCATGCGACGCAGCAAAGGAGGAGGAGCATAGAGCGGCTCCTTATACTCCTCATAGATAGCCTCTGCCGCCCACAGAGTCGTATCCAGACCCACGTAATCCAGCAGCGTAAACGGTCCCATGGGGTAGCCGCAACCCAGACGCATAGCCGTATCGATATCATCGCGGGAGGCCATCCCCTGCTCCAGCATCCGGATCGCCGAAAGCAAATACGGAATCAGCAAGAAATTCACAATGAAGCCGGCGGTATCCTTAGCGACCACGGGAGTCTTCCCCAGAGACTCCGCAAAACGCCGCACCGTCTCGATAGTCTCCTCGGAGGCCGTAATCGGTCTCACCACCTCCACCAACTTCATCACCGGAGCCGGATTAAAGAAATGCAGCCCACACACCTGCTGCGGGCGGCGCGTCACGGCCGCCATCTGGGTTACACTCAGCGAAGAGGTATTTGAGACAATCAGCGCCTCCGGCCTGAGCAGGCGGTCGAGAGCCGTAAAGAGGCGCAGCTTCTCCTCCATGCGCTCAATAATGGCCTCGATCACCAAATCACAGCCGGCCAGCTCCTCCAACGCCACTACCCCCCGCAAGCGCCCACGATACTCCTCGGCCTGCTCCTGGGAGAGCCGGCCCTTACCCACCAGCATCTGCCAGGCCTCAAAGATACGCTGGAGGCCCTTGTGCAGCAGCTCCTCAGAGACCTCACGAACTACCACCTCGTAGCCGGCCTGGACACAGGTCTGGGCAATGCCGCTGCCCATCAGGCCACAGCCAACGACACCAACAGTGCGAATCGTTGTCACAGCCATGAACGCATTCCTCCTCTCAAGCGAAAAAAGAAGAGCACACAGACCACGACCTGGCGACACCAGCCAACCCGCCAGCAGGCAGTCCCGCCAGCGGCGACAGGCTGAGCGGAGGTCGCCTCACCTACTATAGCATCCTGCCCCGGTCCCGAGACAAGACCCGGCCCGTCTTGACTTTTGGTCAAATTTGAACTATATTCAATACAGGGAAGGGAGCGGCGAGGGGAAGGGAGCAGACGCGGGCGCTCAGCGGCCAGCGCGCAGAAGCGAAGCCAGGCCGGGCCAGGCCAGTGAGGCAAGCCGGAGGGGATGCCCGCGGGGTCAGCTGAGCAGAGGGTCGTCTGACGCTCGGCCCGGGCCGGTCAAGGGGTTGACCGGCGCAGCAAGCCGTCACCACCAAAGGAGGAACACGCATGGCACCGCGCTACTGCATCATTGGCGCCGGCTACTCAGGTCTGGGCATTGCCCGAGCCTTCCAGGAAGCCGGCATTGCCTTCGACATCTTCGAGAAAAACGACGACGTCGGCGGCAACTGGCTCAACGGCGTCTACGATGCAACGCACATCATCTCTTCGCGCAACAGCACCGGCTACGAAGAGTACCCCATGCCGGCCAGCTATCCTGACTTTCCCAGCCGTCAGCAAGTCCTGGACTACCTGCGAGCCTATGCCGACCACTACGGCCTGCGGCGCTACATCCAGTTTGGGCGCCGTGTCGAACGCCTCGAGCCGCTGGACCAGCGCGGTCTCAGCGGCTGGCGCGTCACGCTGGACGATGGGCGCACTCTCGAATACCAGGGGGTCATCGTCGCCAACGGCCACCACTGGGACCGGCGCTACCCGCGCTACCCTGGGCACTTCAGCGGCAAAACCCTGCACTCCAAGGACTACAAAAACGCCGACGACCTGGAAGGGGAAAGCATCCTGGTCGTCGGGGCAGGCAACTCCGGCTGCGACATCGCCGTCGAAGGCGCTCTCTGCAAGCGCATCAAGCACGTAGCCATCTCCATGCGCCGTGGCTACTACTTCCTGCCCAAGACCATTGCCGGCATCCCTGTCGCCGAAATGGAAATGCCCTGGATGCCGCTCTGGCTCCAGAAGCTGATCATCAAAGCCGCCCTGGCCCTGATCGTCGGCCCCAACTCCCGCTACGGGCTGCCCAAACCCGACCACGACCTCTTCGACCGCCATCCGATCGTCAACTCGCAGCTCCTCTACTTTATCCGTCACGGACTCATCAGCCCCAAGCCCGACATCGCGCGCCTGGACGGCAAACGAGTCCACTTTGTGGACGGCAGCAGTCAGGAGTTCGACACCATCGTCTGGGCCACCGGCTTCAACGTCTCCTTCCCCTTCCTCGACCAGAACCTCTTCACCTGGGAGCATGGCTATCCACGTCTGGTCGCTCACCTGCTCGTGCCGGGCCTGGCCAACCTCTACATCTTCGGCCTCCTGCAGCCACGCGGCGGCGCCGGCCCCCTCATCAGCCGTGGGGCCCGCCTGCTCGTTGACCTCGTCCAGTGCCAGGAGCGGCTGGAGACGCCCATCGTTGAGCAGATTGCCCGCTGGGAGCCGCCATCGGCCCGCTACCTGGTTGGCGTCCAGGAGACCATGCGCTCCATCGAGCGTCTGCGGCGTCGGCTACGAGGTCTGGCCCCCCGAGCCAGAGGTGGCCAGCCTGGCAAGCTCAGCGGCAACCAGAGCCAATCACAGCCGCAGCCGGCAGCCGAGAGTGCCCCCGGCTACGCCGTTCCGGCCGCCGGTCATGCCAACCAGTCCTGACTGACAGAGGCATTCTCTATCCTGTCTGCCTGTCTGCCTGACAGGGAGAGAAAGCGAAGCGAGAGGAGCGGGCAAGCCAGCAAGCACCTCATCCCAGAGAGAGAGAAGCACGGAGGGAGGGATCACTATGCAAAGCCACCAGCGCGGCCCCCTGGCCGGCAAACGAGTCCTCGTGACGGGCGCGGCGGGGGCCATCGGTGGAGCCACCTGCGCCGAACTACGCCGGCGTGGGGCGCAGGTCATCGGCCTCGACCGGCGCGGCGGCGAGGGCATCATCCAGGCCGACGTCACCAGCAGCGAGGCCGTTGAGCGGGCTGTGGCCCAGGCCATCAGCGAGCTAGGCGGGCTAGACATCCTCATCAACCTGGCAGGCATCGGTCTCCCCCAGGACGCCGGTGCCCCTCCAGGAGAGGATGTCGCCCTGACCCTGGAAGTCAACCTGCTTGGCCCCTGGACCGTGACCGCCTATGCCCTGCCCGCCCTGCTCGCCTCGCACGGGCGGGTCATCAACGTCTCTTCCGGCCTGGCCTTCGCCACGGTCCCCTTCGCCTCGGCCTATGCCGCCAGCAAGCGTGCCCTGGCGGCCTGGTCGGATGCCCTGCGCATGGAATATGGCAGCCAGATTGGCGTGACCACCGTCTACCCGGGCTATGTGCGCACACCGATCCACGCCGCAGCCGAGGCTGCAGGTCTCTCACTGGCCGACCTCGTACGCGAGGAGCCGCTGGAGGCCGTCGTTGCCACCCTGGTGCGCTGCTGCAGCGGACGCGTCCGCCGCGACGTAGCCACGACGCGCCTGGGGGCCCTCGAAATCGGCCTGGCGCGCCACCTGCCTGCCCTGGTCGATCTAGTGATTTTGCTGCGCCTGCGCCGTCTGGCCCGCGCCCACCGCTACGAGCGCTCGCCGCTGGCTCTGCGCATGATCAAGCGCTGGGGGATCAGCTGATGCTGCACAAGCACAAACGCAAAACGCGCCGCGAGCGGCTCATCGAGGTCGGCCTGGATCTCTTTAGCAGGCACTCCTACGACGAGGTGGCCATCGACGACATCGCCGCTGCCGCCAACATCTCCAAGGGCCTGCTCTACTACTACTTTCCAACCAAGCACGACTTCTATCTGGCCGTCCTGCGCCACAGCACCAACCAATTGTTGGAGCTGACCGAGCCAGACGAGCGGCTGGAGCCGCTGGAGCGCCTGCGCGTCGGCCTATTGGCCTACTTTACCTTCGCCGAAATGCACGCGCGTACCTATGTCGCCCTCCTGCGGGGCGGCGTTGGCGTCGACCCCCAGGTCGCTGCCATTCTCAACCAGGTGCGGCAGACCTACGTCGAGCGCGTTCTGCAGGGCCTGCCCGAGCACGAGCGCCACCTGCCTGCCCTGCGCCTGGCCATCACGGGGTGGGTCGGCTTCGTCGAAGCCCTCAGCCTGGCCTGGCTGGAGGAGCGCCAGCTCACAAAGGAGCAGCTCGCCGACCTGGCCATCAGCACACTGCTGGCCACGATCAACGGCCTCCACGAGCTGGGCACCTCCTCACGCTAAGTGCCTCCGATCCGAGCTGCCCGCCTGGGGCGCCGCCAATCAAGACCCAACTAACAATCAATCGATCGCGAGCAGGACAAGCGAGCAAACAAGTGAGGCGCTCGCTTGTCACCACAGAGGAGGGAAACGGGCGATGGCCGCCTTTCAGACATCCAGTCAGGTCGTCACTGTCGATGGCATTCCTGTACGCTATGAGTGCGCTGGCCAGGGCGAGCCGGTGGTCTTCGTCCACGGCCTCTCTGGCTCGACCAAATGGTGGGCCAGGAACATTCCTGCCATTGCCCAACACTATCGCGTCTACCTGGTCGACCTTCCTGGCTTTGGAGCCATGCGGCGCTACCGTCGTCAGTTCCAACTGCTGCGTGCCCCCCACTGGCTTGATCACCTTTGCCAGGCCCTGGGCCTGGAAAGCTTCTCGCTGGTCGGCCACTCCATGGGGGGCTACGTCTGCATGGCCCTGGCCGCCCAGCGGCCCGAGCGGGTCAGGCACCTGGTCCTGGTGGCCTCCATTGGCATCCCTTTCGAACGCTCGGTGGCTCAGCTCGTCTGGCCAACTGCTCTGGCCCTGCTGCGCACCACACCGGCGTTCTGGCCAACGCTGCTCTACGATGGACTCCGGGCCGGCACCTTGATGATTCTGCGCGCCGCCCACCAGATCGTGGCCCTCGATGCCCGCCCGCTCTTACCGACCCTGCGCACCCCCACCTTACTCATCTGGGGCGCCCAGGACGACCTGGTCCCGCTCTCCTTCGGGCGCCAGCTCCACGCCGCCATCCCTGGGGCCCATCTCTATGTGATCGAGCGCGCCAATCACATCTGTATGTACGATCAGCCACAGTTGTTCAACCAGGCCCTGCTGACCTTTCTGCAAGGCCAGGCGGTGGGCGAGCCGGCCCCGACCTCCACAGCTTCACGCGAGCCAGCCTGAGCCGGAGCACCGGGCTGGGCTGGCATCGGTCTCCTCGCTTGCTTGCTCGCTCGCTCGCCAGCCAGTCTGTCAGTCTGTCTGCCTATCTCTGGGAAGGGGGAATAGCTACCTATGGTGCAAGTGCAGCCTGCGCCTCAGACTTCGACGAGACGCCAGCCAGCCAGCCCGACTCTGCTGGAGATCCTGGCTCTGCTCTCGCGGCGCAATTTGCCCATGACCTTCATGCGCCTCGCGCGCAAGTATGGCGATGTCGTCCACGTCAAAGGGGGTCCTCTGGAAATCTTTCTTCTGAGCGACCCCGAGGATATCCGCGAGGTGCTGGTTGTCCAGCACGCCAATTTCCATAAGGGGCAAGGCGTCCAGATGACCAGCCGCATGCTCGGTCAGGGACTGCTCACCAGCGAGGGCGATTTTCATAAGCGACAGCGCAAGCTGATTCAGCCGGCCTTCCACCGCCAGCGTATCGCCGCCTACGCCACGACGATGGTTCAAGAGGCCGCCCGCCTCTCCCAGTCCTGGCAGGACGGCGCCGTGGTCGACATGGCTGAGCAGATGATGCGCCTCACCCTGATCATCGCCGGCAAAACTCTCTTCAACGTCGACGTGGAGCGCGACGCCAGCACAGTCAGCCAGGCCATGGCCGTAGCCATGGAAGCCTTCATCAAGATCGGCCTCTCTCCCTGGGCCGAACAACTGGAACGCCTGCCGCTGCCCATCCGCCGCCGCTTCTACCGCGCCCGCGACGAGATGGACCGCGTCATCTACCGCATCATCGAGGAGCACCGCCGCAGTGGCCATGACCAGGGCGACCTGCTCTCCTGGCTCCTACAGGCCCACGACGAGGAGGGCGCCATGAGCGACGAGCAGCTCCGCGATGAGATGACAACCTTGCTGCTGGCCGGCCACGAAACAACGGCCAATGCGCTGGCCTGGACCTGGTATCTCCTGGCCCAGCACCCCGAAGTCGCTGAGCGCCTCCGCCGCGAGACGGCCCTGGTTCTTGGCGACCGCCTGCCGACCGCCGACGACTTCCCCCGCCTGACCTACGCCGAGTGGGTCCTGGCAGAATCGATGCGCCTCTATCCACCAGCCTGGAGCATCGACCGCACAGCTATCCGCGACTGCCAGATCCGCGGGCTGACCATTCCCGCCGGCGCGCGCATCATTATGAGTCAATACGTGGTTCACCACGACCCGCGCTTTTATCCCGAGCCGGAGCGCTTCTTGCCCGAGCGCTGGGCACCCGAGGCCCGCGCCTCGCGCCCGAAATTCGCCTACTTTCCTTTCGGAGGGGGCCCCCGCCTCTGCATCGGCGAACCCTTCGCCTGGATGGAGGGCGTGCTCGTGCTCTCAACCTTGATCCGCTCCTGGGAGGCTGAGCTGCTGCCTGGACAACGCATCGAGGCCGAGGCCGCCGTTACGCTTCGCCCCCGTTACGGCATTCGCATGCGCCTGCACCAACGTCAGCAGGCCGCGCTGACCGTCTGAGGCAGGCAGCTACGGCCGGCATCGTCTGCGGCACAGACAGCGGGCAGAGCAGATTGGACGCTCCCTTTCCCTTGTGTTTGACGTCCTCCATCCGCTTGTCCTGGCTTGTCCTGACGAATCCTCCCTTGCCCCACCCACACTTCCCCTCCCCCGGCCACCCTGGCCGGGGGAGACTCCTCCCTCAACAGGGGGAGGGCAGCAGGCTCCCCTGCTCCCTTCCCCTCTCCTCCCTCCCCCCTCACGCCAACCCCTGGACCCCACTCTCCGGCTCCGGCTCCGGCCCCTCCTCTTCTCGCTCGCTCAGAAAGGCCCGAATCGCTTCTGCTGGCCCCGGATCAGCTCCGAAGATGATGGTATAGTGGTTGAGCTGCCCAAACTCGACCAGCCGCGCCCGCCGGATGTGGGTCACCAGCTCCCTGGCCGCCTCCTTACTGAGAAGCTGATCATCGGGGGCGAACATACCGGCTCCCGCCCGCAGTACCAGCGTCGGCGCCTGCACACGCTCCCACTGCTCCCTCGGGCGCGCCTCCTCGGCTCGCCTCCCTTCTTCCAGCACTCCCTCGCGATAGACGCGCGAGCGCACGCTCCCATCAGGCAGCCGCTCAACGTCGTGCTCCAGGTAGCGATCAAGATAGGCGTTCCACCACGGTCCCAGAAACGGCAGGCTCTGCAGGCGCTGGCGATATTCCTCGAAGGAGGCCACGGGCATCCCCAGGCGCGCGATCGAGGCGCTGAGCCAGGCCGGCTGCTCCTCGGGGCTACGCCAGGGCAGCGGCGCCCCAGCATCAACCAGGATGAGCTTGCTGACACGCTCCGGACGCCAGGCCGCGTAGAAAAGCGCAATCAACGCCCCCAGCGAATGCCCTAGCAGGGCCACCCGCTCCAGTCCAAGAACCGTCAGGAGCTGGTCAAGATCAGCGGCGTGGATGGGCACGCTGTAGCCCTGGGCTGGACGCTCGCTTCGGCCCCGCCCCCGCAGGTCATAGGCGATCACCCGGTGGTCGGCGGCCAGAACATCGGCCAATGCCTGGAAGCAGAAGGCGTTGGCCGTCAGCCCATGCAGACAGACCACCGCTGGCCCCTCCCTCCCCCACTGCACTACGTGCAGACGCAGCTCACCCGCAGACACCAGTTCATCCCGCACAGGTTCGATCAGTGTCGGCATGGGTCTTCTTTCTCCTCTTGACAGAATTGTTCCCACTTGCGCATCGCTGCCACCAGCCAGCTCCTCCCCTGCTGGCGACGGACCTCCTTGCGCTGCCAGCCCTGCCGCTGCTGCTCGGGGCTGAGACTCTTCCAGAAAACCTCATAGATCACCTGCCGATAGCAGTCCAGCTCGGGCGGGAACAGGAACGCCTCTTCACTGTCCTCAAGGTAGAAGTACTGGCCTCGCTGGCGATACCAGCGGCGAATCTCCTCCTGCTCGCCTACTGGGGTGGCCCGCTCCACTACCCCCTCCAGACGCTCACGATAGCTGACTACCCCGAAGGGAATACAGTGCAGGTGGGCGTGAAAGACCGTCTGGCCAAAGATCCCATGCTCCCAGAAAAGCAACGGGGCATAGAAGCGAGCGGCGAAACGCCTCACCAGCCGCTTGAGGGCCAATAGCTCGCTATCAAGCTCCTCCGGGACGGCCCCATAGCAGGCATAATGCTCCTTGGGGATAATCAGCAGATGTCCCTCGACCAGAGGGGCGTAATCGGCTACCAGCAGAAAGGTCGGTGTCTCCTGCAAGACAGTCTCCAGGGAGGCACGATCGCAAAAGACGCAGGGGACATTGGCCTGGGTCTGGCTCCGGGGGACTGGCAAAGGCTCGCTCTCGGCAAGACTGCGCAACTGCTGCTCGGCATCCTGTGACGACATTGGGCGGCTCCTTCTCTTCCTCGTCGTAGTGGCTCGGCTCCCTCGATCCCACCCTCCGCTCTCCCCTCCCTTGCTCCGCTCTGCCCGTGAGCTGGTCTGCCAACGGCGCGCTGGGCCCTCTCTCTTTCCCTCATCGCTGAATGCAGAGTGGGTCTCCCCCGCCGCGCTCAGCCGGAGGAACACGAGTGCGAGGCGCTCCCCCACCAGTCTGCGGCGGAGCGCCTCGTTGCCGGGCAGCGCGCTCTCTGGTCAGGCTGGACCAGGTCGGTCAGTCCGGGCAAGCAGAGCAGGCTGCCTCTCAGCCGGCGTGACGGAAGCCGGTCTCGGCCATCGTCAGCGGGGTCCCTTCGCGCTGGATGCCGGCTTCTACCACCTCGGCTACCAGCACCGTTGAGTCACCTGCCGGAACCGTGTGACGCACTTCACAGGCGAGCCACCCCAGGGCTTCGTCCAGAATGGGGCACCCTCCCGGCCCAGGATGGAAGGCCACTCCGGCCAGCTTCTGTGGGTCACGCAGGGCTGACTTGCCAAGCTTGCCGGCCAGCTCGCGTGCTCCCGACGGGAGGACATTGATGATAAAGGTTCGGCTGCGCAGCATCATCGGCAGCGAGCGCGAATCGTTCTCCACTGAGACCGCCACCAGCGGTGGCTCAAAGGAGACCTGCGTCAGCCAGTTGGCCGTGAAGGCGTTGACCTCCCCTCCATCGGCACAGGAGACGGCGTACAGACCATAGGTGAACAAACGCAAGACGTGCTTTTTGGCTGCCTGGTCCATAAGGCCAGTCTGCTCCTCTCGTCCTTTCCTTAGGTATCTCTCGTTTGCTTCTGCTTGCCCGCCTGCCGGAGCAAGCCTGGTCCTTGCTCTGGGCACATCACGACTGCTGCTTGATGGCCACCACCTGGCCCCCAGTCATGGCCTGCAGCTCGGCAGGCGTCAAGGCGAACAGCGCTGAGGGCGTCCCGGCTGCCGCCCAAATGCGGTCATAGCCTAGCAGGTCCTCATCGATGAAGGTCTTCAGCGGCTCCTTATGCCCCACTGGCGGCACTCCTCCGATGGCAAAGCCTGTCCGCTCCTTGACAAAATCGGCGTCAGCCCGCTCGATTGGCTCGCCGACCAGCTCCCCTAGACGCCCCTCATCCACCCGGTTGGCGCCGCTGACTTCGACCAGGATCGGGCGCCCACTCTCCCGACCACGGAAGACCAGCGATTTGACAATTTGGCCCAGCGCACAGCCAACGGCCCGCGCCGCCTCGCTAGCTGTGCGCGTCGAGGTCGGTAGCTCAACGACCTCGCAGCGGAAACCTCCTGCGGCCAGGGCCTCTTGCACGCGCCGCGCCGCCGGACTCAGGTGCCCAAATCGCTCATCAGTCGACATAGTTTGCTCTGCTCTTCCTTCTCACCTGCTTGTGCTTGCTGATCCCCTCGCCCAACGCTGTTGCTGGCCCTCGCCCGGGATCGCTCCCTGCTCAGGCCAGCACGTCCTGAAGCTGGATCGTTCGCCCACGCTGGGGGCTGACCGAGATCATGGCGATCGGTGTCTCCAGCAGTTCTTCCAGGCGCTTCAGGTAGCGCCTGGCCGCGGCTGGCAGATCATCATAATCGCTGATGCCGCTGGTGCTGCACTGCCATCCCTCAAGCTCTTCGTAGACTGGCTCGCAGGCCGCCAGATCGTTGAGGTTGGCCGGCAGGCTGTGGATGGTCTTGCCGTAGAGACGATAGGCGGTGCAGATCTTGATGACGGGGAAGGTATCCAGCACATCGAGCTTGGTGATGACCAGGGCATCCAGACCATTGAGCTGCGCCACAAAACGCCCGGCCACTGCATCGAACCAGCCACAGCGCCGAGGCCGACCGGTGTTGGTCCCGTACTCGTGGCCTCGCCGACGCATCTCTTCTCCCGCCTCATCAAAAAGCTCTGTCGGCATCGGCCCGCTGCCCACCCGCGTGATGTAGGCTTTATAGACGCCGATCACCCGATCGATCGAGCGCGGCGGCAATCCCGCCCCGCTGGCCGCATTCGCCGCCAGCGTCGAGGAGGCCGTCACAAAGGGATAGGTGCCAAAGTCGATGTCCAGCAGCGCTCCCTGCGCCCCCTCGAGCAGAATGGTCTTGCGCTCGAAGAGCGCTTCGTGCAGCATCGCCTGAGTATCGGCAATATAGGGGCGCAGCCGCTGGCCATAGCGGAAATACTCGCCGTGGATCTCCTCCAGCGACAGCGGTGGCTGGCCATAGATCTGGGTGATCATGCGATTCTTCTGCTGCAGAATCGTCGCCAGCTTGCTGCGGAAAGCATCCACGTCCAGCAGGTCAGCCATACGGATACCGCTGCGCGCGTGCTTGTCGACGTAGGCCGGTGAGATCCCTCGCTGGGTACTGCCGATCCTCTCCTCGCCGCGGGCCTCCTCCTCGAGCCGGTCTAGCAGGAAATGGTAGGGCATGACCACATGGGCGCGCTCGCTGATATACAGGCGCGAGATATCGATTCCCTGCCGCTCCAGCTCCTCCATTTCCTCCAGCAGGCCCCGCGGGTCAACGACCACGCCGTTGCCGATAATGCAGGAGGTCTGCGGGTAGAGAATGCCGGAGGGGATGAGACGAAAGACGAACTCTCCCTTCTCATGGACAACGCGATGGCCCGCGTTGCTTCCCCCCTGGTAGCGTACCACAAAGTGCGCCCGCGCTGCCAGCTCGTCGACAATCTTCCCTTTCCCTTCGTCCCCCCACTGGGCGCCAATAACTGCAACTACCGCCATAGCACTGCTCTTCCTCTTCTTCTGCTTCCTGATTCTCTCTTGTGCTTCTTATTCCAGCATACCATCCCTGCCCACCGCCCACTGGCCGGCGGATCGCTCGAAACCAGCTCTCCTCCACGCCCTCTTCCCCTCCGGCCGGGGAAAACTCGCCACCCAGGCAGGTCATCTGCCTCCCCTGGGGGCTGGCGAGTCACCACACCTCTCGCCCGTCCTGAGCCGGGTGCCTGCTCTGTCTCCCGCTTTCCCCGCCTCAGTCGTCCGATCCAGAGCGACTATTGCCCTGCCCTGACGGGTCCTGACTGGCTCTGCTCTGGCCAGCTTCCCGCTGCGTCGCTCATCCTCCGCTCATCCGCCTCGTGCTATCGCCTCTGCCGACCGCTTCCTCTTCGTCAAACAAATTGGAAGGTGGCCAGCATTGTGGCAAAGTACTGATTATTCATCTGATCGAACTGGTCATGCGGGGCCTGGATCTCGATCAGATAGGCTTTGCCCTGGTAGACAGTGGCGTAGACCTGGATATGATCCTGGTTCTGCTGCTGGTAGTCAGCAGAAGCTGTGCGCCAGGTAGTCCCACCGATGGTGGTCGTGGTGGTCGAGCTGACGTTGGTTACTCCGGGCAGGTTCGCCAGCTCTGCGTTCACCAAATCATCCGGTGTCTGGTTGGTGGCCCCTGGTACCTTGAAAGAGGCAGCGATCTCGCTGCTGACAGGGCTGGTGAAGCGGATGCCTGTCCCATCAGGCGTGGAGCTTTGGCTCCAGCCACTGGGATACTGGGTCGTGAAGCCCTCGTTACGGCACTGATCACACCAGGCGAAGCCGGGATTGGGCAGCGGCGTCGGCGAGGCGACCGGTGTGGGCGTGGGCGTCGGACTGGGTGTTGGACTGGGTGTCGGCGTGGGCGTCGGCGTGGGCGTCGGACTCGGCACCGTGGCCGTCATCGTGCCCGGACCCGCTGCCGACTGCGAATTGCCGCGGATCCAAACGAAAGCTCCTATGAAGATGAGCACTATCAGGACAGCCGCCGCCCCCACTGCTGCCACCACGACCCAGGTGTTGCGCTGTTCCGGGCCGCCCGGCTGCGGACGCTGGGGGAACCCACCCCCGTAGGTCTGCCCCGGCACCCCCGGGTATGTGCCCCCGACACCAGGGCCGGCAAAGCCAGTCTGCCCCGGCTGATATGGCGGCATCGTCGGGTAGGGCGTCCCTGGGTAGGGCTGCTGCACCCCTGTCCCGTAAAGCCCCCCCACTGGCGTGGGGTAGCCGCCCGGCGGGTAGCCGCCGGCAGTGGCCGGAAACTCCGCCTGTCGCGGCTGGCCGGGCTGGCTATAGCCACTTCCTCCCAGTCCCTGGCCTGCCGCCGGCATGGCCTCGGTCGCATCCTGGTAAAACTCTGTTCGCTGGCTTGGAGCCGGCGTTCGTGGCCCCGCTGGCCCTCCTCCAATCGCACTGCTCGACATCGGCTCGGTCGCCCAGGGCGAGGGCGAGGGGGAGGGCGGCCCCGGCGTCGCACTGCCTGCCCCTGGACCTCCTCCCAGCCCCGGTGAGTACCCGGGCGGGGGTGAGGCCCCGCGGCTGTAGCCTTGCAAGAGTCCGCTCTTCGACCCCAGTGGGGGCGGAGTCCCCGTCATCTGCGTCGGCTGCGCCGGCGATCCCGGGGATGTAAGCGCTGCTCCACACTGCCCACAGAATGCCTCATCTGGCCCCACCTGGCTGCCGCACTGCGGACAGACACTGTATTGAGACATTGAGTCCGTAATCCTCCTGGGTAACGCTGTTAGTGCTGCCTGTTTGCTTCTGAGCCAGCCTCTCGCGATTTCTCCCTGAGTGTAGCAGATCTGCCAGGAATTTGCCAGATGCTTCCCCTTTTGAGTGAGCCTCTGGCCCCTTGTTCTCCCGCTGAGCGGCGTCCGCCCTTCTTCCCTCCATCCACTCCTGCCGATCGTTGCCCACCTGTCCCCCCCGCCTCGCTCTGCGCCTGCAGCACCACCTCAATCTGTCCCAACCCTTTCCCCGGGTCATGGTAGTAAGCAAGCAGTCTCCGGCCAAGCCAGTTCGCGCACTCGGCCTCCGCAGCCCGGTCACCTCCAGCGGCCGCCTCCAGCAGCAGCGGCAGCGCCTCGTCGGTGAAGGGGCCGCAGAGAATGAGCCAGATCCAGGGAATGCCCTCTTCCCCGTTGACACGTCGCATAGTCTCGCGGTCCGTGCGGCTGGCTCCACGGGGTCCCCACGGATGGCTGTGATAGACCCCAATGATCTGCCCCGGATAGCTCAGTTCGAGTTGCAGGACGTCTTCTGGCGCGAATTCGAAATAGGCCGACGAGTGCGCGATGTTGGGCAGGGGATGCACGGCGGCCAGCCGCCAGCTCCCCCGCTCGTCGATCTCCCCCCTCAGCAGGCCGCACGCCTCGATCTTGCTCCGGCTCCAGGCATCCTGCAGCAGGGCGCGCTGAACATCGCTGGGAATCACTACCGTCGCTCTGCTTCGCCTCGATCCTGCCTCCCGCGCTTCCTGCGCCATGTCCTTTTCCTCCTTTCGCGCTGCCAGCAACAGCGCTCTCTCGTGCTCCTTGTTGATGATAAAGCACCTTCCTACCTCCTGGCAAGCCTCCTTTTGCCGATTGCCTCGGGGAGGTCCCGCTCTCTTCAAGCAAGAAGGAAGTCTGCCACTCTGTAGCCGCGCAGCAGGCCGATGGCCTCGACGCTCCTGTCGGCCTGGTAATGCCCTGGCTGCCGGAGTCCTTCCTCAGCGTGCCTTCCCTGGCGCACAAAAACGGTCGTCAGGCGCTCCCTTAGCTGCTCCTTGCAAGCGGCCAGTAAGTCCAGCCGATCGTCGATGGCCACATAGTGCTCCCCTGGGTAGTGCCTCATGGTCTCTTCCAGGTGGCGCTCTTTATGGTCATAGATGAGGACCCGTCCCTCTACCGCTTCGGCAAGGTGACTGTTGACGATCTTTTCCGCCTGGAAGAGGTGATCACCGTCAGAGACGATGACGGTGAGACCGAGGCTGCTCAGGTGCTCTAGCGTCTCACGCGCTCCCGGGTAGAGGGCCGTGGCAAAGGGGTAGTGTTCGAAGAGGTCCCGCGCTCGCTCAAAGGTCACCTCCGGCAGTCGCTGTTCCGGGGTCTCTGCCCGCAGACGGGCCAGAGCTTGAGGAATGTCAACGACGCCACTTTCGTGGCGCACCGCTTCGTAGAGTTCCCAGAAGCGCCCCGCCAGCTCTGCCCCCAGCAGGACCCTCAGCTCACGCTCCAGCTCCTCCTTGACGTGGTCGTTGTTGAGAAGGGTGTTGTCGACATCAATCCAAAACACGAGCTGTGGCATGCCTGTCTGCCTCCTTTTCTGCTGCCAGGCTTCTCCCCCAGCCAGCCCCCGCCCGGCCAGGGACGCTGTTCGTCGCTCGTTCGTTCGCTCGCTCGCTTCTCCCCCACCGCCGGATCGGCCAGCCTGGAGGGGGACAGGTTCAGTACGTCCGTCCCCCTTGCTCGGTTGCAGCCTGCCTGAGCTGTCTTGGTCGGCTACCTGGCTGACCTGGCCCCCCTGTCACTACCTGGCCCGATGCGCTATAATGCCAGAGGATTGGATTGTTGACCATCGGCACCGCTCCTTCCGGACAGGGCGATCTGTTCTGACTGGCTCCAGGGTTGCCGGATCGGCAGACGCTCGCTTCCCGCGCGCCGATGGTCGCTGTTGGTGCTCTCTTGCTCACTACCCAGGCAGCCGAGAGGGACTGGGCCTGCCTTCCGCGCTCCGCTCTGTCCGGCCAAGAGGCTGCCTGGCTCTGCAGTTGATCTCTGGACGATGGGTGCTATGGACACTCAGCAATCTCAGCTCGCCTCTGAGCAGCTTCCCGCCTCGCGACCCTCAGCCACGGAGCGCAAGCGGGTTCTGCTCTTGATGACGCCCGCGACCTACCGCGGCGGCGCCTTTGTGAGTGCCGCCCGTCGCCTCGACCTGGAGGTTGTGATTGGCCTGGACACTCCGCCGGGCCTGGTAGCTGCCTGGCCGCCGGAGGTCCTGACGCTGGACTTCAAGGCCCCAGAGGAGGCGGTGCAGCGCATTCGTGCCTTTGCCCGTCAGCGCCCCCTGCAGGCCGTGCTCTCTGTCGACGACAGTGCCGTTGAGCTGGCTGCCCTGGCGAGCGAGGCCCTTGGGCTTCCCTGCAACTCCCCGGCTGCCGCCGAGGCGGCTCGCGATAAATATGTGATGCGCCAGCGCATGGCGGCCGGCGGGGTCCCTTGCCCGGTCTTTCGCTACTTCCCACTGACCGCCGACCCCGCAGCCGTCGCTGACGCCGTCAGCTATCCCTGCGTGCTCAAACCCTTGCGCCTCTCGGGCAGCCGTGGCGTCATTCGCGCCGATACGCCGGTCGAATTTGTGACCGCTTTTCGTCGTCTCAGGCGCATCCTTCTCGCCGAAGGCTTTGAGGAGGAGAGCAGCGGCTTTCTGGTCGAAGACTTCATACCTGGCTTTGAGGTGGCCCTGGAGGGACTGCTGACTGGTGGGCACTTGCAGGTCCTGGCTCTCTTCGACAAGCCCGATCCGCTCGATGGACCGTTTTTTGAGGAGACGATCTATGTGACTCCCTCGCGCCTGCCGCCGGCTGTTCAGGAGGCGATCCGCTCCTGCGTCGAGCGGGCCGCTGCCTCGATTGGCCTGCGCGAAGGCCCGGTCCACGCCGAGCTGCGCGTCAACGAGCATGGTCCCTGGATGCTGGAGATTGCCGGGCGCTCGATTGGGGGATTGTGCTCTACGGTGCTGGAGTTTGGCGCCGGTATGTGCCTGGAGGAGCTGATCTTGCGGCACGCTCTGGGGCTGGCGCTGCCCTCGCTGGAGCGCCGTCCGGAGGCTGCTGGGGTCATGATGATCCCCATTCCTCAAGCGGGCATCCTCAAGGGCGTGCAAGGCCTCGAGGAGGCTCGCCAGGTACCGCTGATCACGGGCGTGGAGATTACCGCCCCTCTCAACAATCCGCTGGTCCCCTTGCCGGAGGGCGCCAGCTACCTGGGCTTCATCTTTGCCCGCGGCCAGTCGCCCGCCGCTGTAGAGGAGGCCCTGCGGGCAGCCCATCGGTGTCTGCGCTTCGACATCCGCCGTGAGCTGCCGGTCCTCAATGCCGCCCTGAGGCCCACGACTCCTCCTACGGTTGCAGAACAGGCTCGCTGAGGCTCCTGCCCTCTCGCCTCGCTCGGCAGCTTTTCTCCTTAGCCGCGTAGGCTGCAGCAGTGGGAGGTGGAGGGGGCCGCGACGCTCCGCTCCTGGCTCTCTGAACGCTCCGGGCCGCAGCAGGTGCCAAACTGCCCGCGGGTCGGCTCTGCGCAGCAGAACCAGCTTTCGGTGAGGCGCGGCGGTCGCTTGGGCGGCCCGTAGCGCCTCAGCGCTGCCTCTCGATCGAAGGGGCATCCACTGACAGCCAGGGCCTCCTCCTTGATGTGGAAAAAGGTCTCGACGGGATTCCACCCTTGCTGAGCTGCCTCCTCGGCAATCTGGGCCACTCGCTCTTGCAGTTGGTCCATGCGGACATCGGGGTGACGCCAGCGATAGCTGTAGGCTGCCTCATCTAGCTCTCCCAGCCAGGCGGGCCTCCCCTCGCTCTCCAGCAGCGCCGAGCCAGGCGGAATGAGCAGCCGGATCGAGAAGTGCACCGGGTCGACCTGCTCTACCAGGCGACGCTCTTCAAAGAAGTCGAGTAGGGCCAGATAGCTCTCCAGGGTCTCCCACGGCGAGAAGGGGAGCAGCGAGGGACGGAGGGTCAGCCCTACTTCCTCCATCAGGTCAAAGGCGGCTACCGCCTCGGCGGCAGTGTGCCCCTTGCGCAGATGGCGCAGGACCTCATCGTTGAGCGACTCGACGGCCGAGACCACGAACAGACAGCCCAGCTCGCGCAGCTCCGGCAGCAGGTGGTGATGCTTGAGCAGGTGCTCGATCTTGATCGTCGCGTCGAAGGTCACTGTGGGGAACTCGCGATGCAGCGCTCGTGCGATGCGCAGGGCATGGGTGGGACCGTTGAAGAAGTCGGGGTCTCCGAAGGTGATGTGCTCCGCCCCTTGCTCGACCTGAGCTCGAATGTCGGCCAGAACCACCTCCTGAGGCACGGCAAAGAAGCGCCCGCGATAGACCGGGGTGATCGGGCAGTGCAGACAGGTGTGTTTGCAGCCGCGGGTCGTCTCGCTGTAGCCCGCCAGACGGTACTCGCCGTTCCACTCCAGACGGGCGTAGCGCTCCAGAGCCGGCAGTGCTTGCCGCCTCGGCACCGTGAAGGCTGGACGCCGTAGCCAGGCCCCCGCCGGCTGCTCGCGCGTGCGCACCCCCGGCACCTCTGGCAGTCGCGCCAGTCGCCGTCCTGGCTGATCGCCTTCCCCTGCGAGCTGCTCCTCTTCTGCCTGCTCAATGGCCCTCACCAGAGCGAGCAACGGCTCCTCGTACTCTCCTCCCAGCACCGCGTCGGCCACTTCGCGCAGCAGATAGTCCGCGTTCAGCAGGGCGTAGAGGCCATAGAAGCAGAGATAGACCTGGGGACGAGAGGCGCGGATGCGACGAGCCAGAGCCTCCCCCAGACGGAGCGCCGTATGCATCGGAACCGAAATCGCCACCAGGCGGGCTGCCTGGATCGCCTCTTCGCTGAGTGGTTCGACGGCGCTATCAATCACCCGGGGCTGATAGCCGGCTTCGCACAAACGCGCCTGCAGCGAGGCCAGCGCTAGCGGTTGATGGCCCAGCTCGTAGCAGGAAAGCAAAAGGATGGCACCCGGAGCTTTCATTTCTTGCGTGCCGGGCCACCGCCTTTGCGGGCCGGTCCCACTCCAACCCCGGCATCTTCGGGAATCCAGCCCTCGGGCTTCTGTTCCTCCTGGCCGCCAAAGAAGAACTCTTCCATCTGCTCACGCAGGAACTTGCGCGCCTCGGGGTCGGCCAGGTTCAGACCATAGTGATTGATCAGCAGCGTGCGCTGGGCCTCCCACATCCGCCAGGCTTGCTCGGAAACCTGCTCATAGATTCGCTGGCCCAGCTCTCCCGGCATCGGTGGCTTCTCCAGCCCGGGAAGCTGACGGCCCAGCTTGACACAGTTGACCATTCGTGGCATGGTAGATACTCCACGCTTTCCCTGAAAATGCTGTCGTGTCTGGCTACATGGTATCCAATGCGGAGAGCAATGTCAAATAAAACCGATGCCGGCCTGCCCTCCTCGGGAGGGCCCCGCCTCCTCTTCTTCGCTATGGAAGGGATTTTTTCTGCGCTGCCGCTGCAGATGCTGCTACAAGCGGGGGTTCACGTCGCGGCCCTGGTTGTGCCCGCTCCTCCGGCGCTCGCAGCCCAGGCCCAGCAGCCGCCGCTGCGTCGCCTGCTGGCCTCCCCCCAGCAGCCTGCGGGCCGCCGCTGGCTGCCCGTCCTCCATGGCCCCTGGCCGACGTCGCCCACTGCTCTGGCCCTCAGCGCCGGCCTGCCTGTCTGGGAGGTCGCTCGCCTGCAGGCCGAGGAAACCCTCACGACGCTGGCCTCCTACCAGTGCGATCTGCTCTGCGTCGCCTGCTTCCCTCGCCGCCTCCCTGCCTCCCTGCTCACCTTGCCTCGCCTGGGGGCCATCAATCTCCATCCTTCGCTGCTGCCAGCCCTGCGCGGGCCGGAGCCGCTCTTCTGGGTCTTCCGCGAAGGACTCAGCGAAACCGGGGTCAGCGTTCATGTGCTGGAGGAACGCCTGGATGCCGGCCCGATCGTGGCCCAGGAGCGCCTCGCGATCCCCGACGGCATCAGCTACGCCGAGTTGGAACGCCTCTGCGCCGAACGCGGGGCTCGGCTGCTGCTAGAAGCCGTGCAGGCCATCGCTTCGGGCACAGCCCGGTACCACCCCCAGGACGACCGGCAGGGGAGCTATCGGCCTGCCCCCTCTCCGGAAGATCTGCGGGTGCCCGCTTCGGACTGGACGGCTCGCCACGTCTATAACTTCATCCGGGGAATAGCTTCCTGGGCTGGACCCCTGCCCGTTGACAGCCCGGAGGGGAATCTGCTCGCTAGCGACGCCCTCGCCTGGTGGGATCCACAGGAAGGGCGCCCGTTCGTTCCTCCTCTCTCCCCACTGCCCTCAACCGAACGGCTGCTTCGCTGCAAAAGCGGCCTTGTCCATCTACGGCTCGCTGCCGCCGAGGCCTCCCGAGGCCCCCCGAGGCCCCCCGAGGCCCCCCGCGCCGCACCCGATGAGCGCTGAAGGCCCTGCCGGAGAGCTGCTTAGCGAGAAGCGGGGCCACCGCTCAGAAGCCGCTCGATTGTCTCCAACAGCTCGTCAAGCTCCAGGGGCTTGCTCAGTCCCACAATATGGCGCTGCCGGATCTCCTGCTCCGGCAGGCGGGCACTGACCAGAATCGTCGGGATCGAAGCCAGATCCTCCATCGTCTGGAGCTGGTCGAACAGCTCGATGCCGTTCATGCCCGGTAACTGGTAGTCGAGGATCAGCAATCCGGGTCGGATGGAGCGCACCGCCTTGAGCGCCTGAAAGGCATCGTGGACCAGCAGCACGCGATGCGGGGTCTCTTGAGAGATTGCCTGGACCAGAAAGGCACCGATCCCATCGTCGTCTTCCACAATTAAGATCGTCTTCGCCCCGGCCTTCTCCTCCGGCAGCTGCTCCTCACGCTTGTGTGACATAGGCTCATCTCACAATCACTCATGGCGCAAGAGCCTACGGCTGCGCGGATCGCCTGCCACTCCCTGGGGGGCCTTTGCTGGAGTGGTGCCATCTGTGCTGGCTCTTCTCGCCCGGAATGGTGCGCCCTATTTCGGTCATGACCGAAATTTCCGAACGCTTTACGATTATACCACGCTGCGGCAATCCTTCCAGAGCCACTTCCATCGGCAGAGGTCGCAGGAGAAGCCAACCCGGCTCTTTGCTGCCTGCCCGGAACACGCTGGCCCAACTGGTACCCTCGGGGGAGCCTCAGCCGGCCTGCTTGCCAGCCCATCCGCCGTTCGCTACGGACCTGCCTGGAAGAGGCCATCAGAGTCTTTCACTCCCAACGGGCGCTGGCTGTTTCAAGCTCAGCCCGCCCGCCCTGTCCGCCAGCCAGGTCCTTCTGACCAGGACCCCAACGACGGCGGAATCGTTCGCTGCTCGACAAGGCTCTCCCCCTGCTTTAAGAGGGACTCACGGCCTCGCCGCTCAGCGACCCGCGCAGCAACAAGACGGGGCAGCTTGCATGATCGAGGACAAAGCGCGCCACATGGCCCACGGAGGCTGGCCCCTGCTCCGGCCCTCGCCCGCCACGCGGCGAACGTGCGCACAGCAGAAGGAGATCCGCCCCCCACTCCTGGGCGCAGCGGACAATCTCCTGTTCCGCCCGTCCCTCGCGCTGCAGCAGCTCGGCTCCACCGAGATAGCGCGCCGCCTCCTGCAGAATCTCTTGGGCCGTCTCCCGCTCGGCCTGTCGCAGGTGCTCCTGCCGGAACGGCGGCAAATGAGGAGGACGCAGGAAACGCTCTCGCCGGCGCTCCAGTTCTCCTAACGGGCGCGTATCTATAACATAGAGGAGGCCCACCTGCAGTCGCTCGCCAGACTGCGGCCAGAATCGGGCAATGGCCTGCCCCAGCAGCTCGGCATTGAGGCCGTCGAGGCAGCCGAGCACACGTACAGCCGACATAGTAAAACACCTCCTTCCTTCCCGATCCGCTTGTCGCCATCGACTCCCCCGAAGGCACCGCTGGCCTCCCTGGCCTGGCCTGTCCCGCCAGGCTAGAGAAGCAGCCAGATCAGACAGGCTCCGGCCAGCAACATCGGAGGCGTCACCAGAATACCCACCTTAAAGTAGTCCAGACCCGACACATCAAGCTGGCGCTGGCGGAGCAACAGCAGCCAGAGCACCGTCGCCAGGGAGCCTACCGTCGTCAAGTTCGGACCCAGGTCGCAGCCGAAGATGGTCGCCGCCACAAAGGCCAGCTGCGTCGTCGGTGCAAGCTGCCCGTGCAGTGCCTGCAGCGAGGCGCTGAGCACCACTGCCATCGGCACATTATTGATGAGATTGGTTCCCAGCGCTGCCCCCAGCGTTCCCACCATCACGGCCCCGAATGTGCTCCCACCCGACAGACGCAAGAGCAGCTCGCCAAAGAGGCGCGTCAGACCGGTCTCCTCCACCGCCTGCACAACGATGAACATGCCCGCGATGAAGCCAAACAGCGACCAGGAAATGTGAGCGGCCAGCTCGCGCGGCCTGAATTGTCGCCAGCGTAAGGCCCCCGCCAGCAGCAGGGCCGCCCCGGCCAGCGCTACACACGAGAGGGGAAAGCCGCTGGCCGAGGCCAACACGTAGGCTACCGCCACCATTCCCAGCACCAGGCAACAGTAGCGAAAATAGCCTGGCTCCTTGATGCTCTCCTGGGCCGAAGGCAGACGCTTCAGCTCAAAGCCGCCGCATACCTCGCGACGATAGAGCCAGAAAAAGACTCCCACGTTGATGCTGATCACCGCCAGAGCTGGCAGCCAGAGCAGACGCACAAATGTCCAGAGATCAAGCTGGAAGCGAGAAAGCACCAGAATATTGATGGGGTTGCTCACCGGCAGCAGAAAGGAGGCCGTATCGGCGATAAAGGTACAGGCGAAGAGGAAGGGGATGACCGGCAGACGAAGGCGCGTCACCAGTGTATACACCACAGGTGTCAGAATCAGGGCCGTGGCATCGTTGGAAAGCACCATCGATATCAGGCTGCCGAGCAGGAAGACATTGAGCAGCAAGAGACGGGCCCGCTGCCGCGCCAGGCGCGCTGCCGCCAGGGCCAGCCAGTCGAAGAGGCCGGCCTGATCGGCAAAAGCCGACAAAGCCATCATTCCCAGGAAAAAGAGAAAGACGTTCCAGTCTGCCAGCAGCGTCTGAAGGGCCGTCAGCGGACTGATCAATCCGAGCAGCAGCAAGAGCGCGGCCCCGGCCAGGGCGATCAGGGCCTCGTTCCAGCGGAAAGGGCGCGTCATAATGCCAACCAAGGTCAGCACGGCAATCAGCGCCGTCAAGAGGGTCCGTGTCAGGGTCGGCAGAGGAAAGAGTAAGAACATGAGCGCTCGCCAGGCTTTTCCCGACGGACCACAGGGCCAAGAGCAGGCTCAGCCAGGTCTTTTCGGCCCGCTGGCCTCTGCTGGCCGCCGGTCCGCATCGCTTTCTCTGCAGGATAGCAGACGGCCAGGTTGAGCGTCAAGCCAGCTCGCCCCGGCCATCCTTCTCCTCACCTTACTGCCGTGGTCCGAACGTGTGCGGGCCCGTGGGCGGCCTCAAGCCAGAGCGGCCCGTTCCCGGCGGCCCCGACTTAGCCGGCAAGCGCAGCGCAGGGGCCGGCAAGAGCGCTGGCCCGGCTCCGGACTCCTGTCCGCTCGTCTGGATGGCTTGTCCGCCCTTCGCTCTGCGGCGTTGCCACCAGAGACTCAGGCCCCCGCCTACAGCCAGAACCACTCCCAGCAGACCAAGCCCTCCTCCCAGCGGCCAGTCATTTTCATAAAAGCCTTGCGGACTCTGGCGGTAGAGGGCGCTTCTGAACTCCTGCACGACACGACCATCCAGGTCGTAGAGCGTCAGAGCCACAACGGTATATGCCGGGCCAGTCAGGTGCGTCCCCAGCCGGGCCCGCACATCGATCTGCGTCGTCTCATCGGGACGGTAGAGCAGTCCCACCGGCATGAGATCTTTGAGAGTGGCCGTCCCCTGGATCGGGGGTGTGAACTCCTGCTCTCTGAGCAAATACAGCGTAGGACTGCCTTCCAGCTGCAGATATCCCTCGTGGGTCTGCGGGTCCGACAAGTAGTGTCCAATCACCGCCCTCCCGCTACTGCGATAAGTCACCTGGTGCGATTGCCAGCCTACGACCAGGCCCAGGCCCACAATCAGCAGGCCCGTCAGACAGATCAGCCAACGCAGCATCTCTCCTGGCTCTCCTTCTCTCATCAGACGGCAGCGGCCCTGCTCGCCGTGCCCACGCAGAGCGATCCACCGATCCGGCGGCGGCGGCAGGTCATCTGGCGACTGCGACTCCATCGAAGAAAGTATATCGCATCGGCTCAGCCAAAGCGAGACAGACCGCGATCGCCTCACTGACATGGGTCGGCCCCCTGGGCCGGAGTCACGCTCTCGACGGCAGGCCCGGCGCTATGGTATCATCGGGGACACGACAGAGAAGATCGTCGT
This sequence comes from Thermogemmatispora sp., assembly GCF_042408735.1. Classification (GTDB taxonomy): domain Bacteria; phylum Chloroflexota; class Ktedonobacteria; order Ktedonobacterales; family Ktedonobacteraceae; genus Thermogemmatispora. The sequence goes on along the minus strand of NZ_JBHOQV010000126.1, from coordinate 95,035 downwards.
GGCACCACAGACCAGGAACAAGCGGTGTATCTGAAGCGTCTGGAGCTACTTGGCTTCAAAAGCTTTGCAACACGCACCTGCCTCGAATTCAGCCCGGGCATTACCGCCGTTGTCGGACCCAACGGAGCCGGCAAGTCAAACATTGCCGACGCCATTCGCTGGGTTCTGGGCGAGCAGAGCATGCGCCAGCTTCGGGGCAGGAAGAGCGAAGACATCATCTTCGCCGGCGGGCATGGGAAGGCTGCCCTCGGCATGGCCGAGGTCTCGCTGACCATCGATAACAGCACTGGCTGGATGCCGTCAGAATACAGCGAGATCACCGTCACGCGGCGCAGCTACCGCTCCGGCGAGAACGAATATCTCATCAACAAGCAGAAAGTGCGTCTTAAAGACGTCGTACTGCTGCTGGCTCAGGCTCGCATTGGCCACGACTCCTACACCGTCATCGGGCAGGGCCTCATCGATGCCGCCCTGAGCCTGCGACCCGAGGAGCGGCGCAGCCTTTTTGAGGACGCCGCCGGCATCCGTCCCTACCAGGTACAGCGCGCCGAGGCTGAGCAACGTCTGCGCCAGACCGAGGCCAACCTGCAGCGCCTCCACGACATTGTCAACGAGATCGAACCCCGTCTGGGGCCGCTAGAAGAGCAGGCCAGGCGCGCGCGGGAATACATCCGCCTGCAAGAGGAGCTGCGCCAGGCCCTGCTGGCCTGGTACCAGCTCCAGTGGCGCCGTCTCCAGGCCGCCGCCGCCCGCGCTGAGTCCGCCGAGAGCGAGCAGGCCGCTCGCCTGCAGCAACTGGAGCATTCGCTGGCTGAGGCCGAGCAGTCGCGCGGAGCACTGCTGCGCCAGCGCCAGGAGGCCCAGCAGCAGATCAGCGCTGCTCGCCGGGTCGCTGGCGAGGCCAATAGCCAGCTTCAGCGCCTTGAACGCGAGCTGGCGGTCGCCGAGGAGCGCCTCACGGGCCTCCAGCGTCAGCGCGAGGAGCAGCAGCGCCAGGAGCGCCAGCTACGCGAGCGCCTCATTGCCGCTCAGCAGCGCCTCACCGATCTGGAGGAGGCCCGCGAGCAGGCTCGTGAGGCCCTCGATGAGGTCGCCCAGGCCCTGGCGGCTCTGGAGGCTACCCTCGCCCGCTCCCAGAAGGACTACGAACTCGATGAGCGTCGCCTGCGCGCCGCTCAGAACGATCTGATCCAGACACAGGCCCGCCTCGGCTCGGCCCAGACGGAGCTGGGACGGCAGCAGAAGCATCTGGGCGAGCGCAACCGTGCCCTGGCGGCCCGCCGCGAGGCCCTGGCCCAGGCTCAGCAGGCCCTGCGCTCCCTGGAGACGCGCCTGGCCGAGCAGCGCTCGCAGCTGCAGGTGGCCCGCGACGAGGAGCAGCAGCTGACGCAGCGCAGGCAAGCCCTCCAGCGTAGCTTCCAGGAGGCGCAACAAGAACTAGAGCGCCTCAAGGGCCTCCTGGCCGAAGCCGAGCGCGCTCGCCGGACGCTGGCCGACCGCCTGGCTATGCTGCGTAACTGGCAGCGCGATCTCAGTGGCTACAGCGAGGGCGTTCGCGCCCTCCTGCGTGCCCCACGCGAGCAGGTACCGGGCCTGCTCGCCCCTCTGCCGCGCCTGGTGCTGGCGCCTGACGGGCTGGAGCGCGCCATTGAGGCTGCCCTTGGCGAAGCCCTGCAGGGCGTCGTCGTGACCACGCGCGCCGAGGCTGAGCGCTGCCTGACCTACCTCGAGCGCAGCCGCGCCGGACGCGCCTTGCTGCTCTGGCTTGACGACGAGTCAGCCGCCTCCCTCCAGGGGGACCAGGAGCGAGAGCGGGTCGCCCTACAGCAGCTTCTCGACCAGTTGCCTGCCCTGCGCCCGTCAGTCAAGGGTCTGGCCTGGCAGCTTGTCGAGAGCGAGGACCGGTATCGGCCTCTCTGTTACCGCTTGCTCACGGGTATCCTCCTCGTGGAGGACCTGGCCACTGCCTTCCAACTTCAGGCTCAGGCCCCGGCCTTCGCCGCCTGGGCAGGGCGCCCCTTGCGCGCTCTGGTCACCCGCAAGGGCGAGGTCCTCTCCCTCCAGCCGGGCTGGCTGAGCGGCGGCGAGGCCCGCGGCGAGCACAGCGCCGGCCTCCTGCACTATGAGCGTGAGCTACGTGAGCTGCCCGCTCAGCTTGAGAGCCAGAAGGCCCACATCGACCGTCTCAACGGCCTGATCAGCGAGGTCCAGCGGGCCCAGGAGGGGCGCCGCGCAGAGCAGGCCGCCCTCGAACGCGAACTGCAAAAGAGCACGGCCCGCCTGCAGGACCTGAGCCGCACCCTCAGCAACAGCGAGCGCGAGCAGGAGCGCCTCCAGACCGAGCTGAAACTGGCAACCTCGGTCGAGCAGCAGCTCGCCGCCGAGATCGCGGGCCTGGAGCAGGAGCTGCAGGCTACCCGCGAGCGGGTCCAGGCCCACGAGCGCGCTCAGCAGGAGCTGCAGGGTCTGGTGGAGGAGCTGCAGGCGCAGGTCGAGGAGCGCGCCAGCGTCTACCGTCGCCAGCAGGAGGAGTTGGGCCGCCTTCGCACGCAGATGGCCGTCAAACGCCAGGAGGCCAAAACGCTGGAGCGCCAGGTGGCGGAGATCCAGGAGCAGCTTCCCGAGCTGCGCAGTCAGCTTGAGCAGCAGCAGCTCCGTCTACATCGGGCCGAGGAGCAGCAGCAGGGTTTGCGCGAGAACATCCTCCGCCAGCAGAGCGAGCTGGAGCAGGCTCGCGAGCAGGTCCGGCAGGCCAGCTTGCTTGTGCAGCAGCGTGAGCAGGCCCTGCGTGCTCTGGAGCAGCAGCTCACGACCAGCGAGCAGGCTCTGACCGCACTGCGCCAGGAGCACGCCCAGTGCGAGGTGCTCTATCGACGTTGCTTGCTGGAAAGCCAGCGCGCCCGCGATGCTCTGGAGGCTCTGCAGAGCCAGCTCCAGGAGGACCTGGGCCTGAGCCATCCCCAGGAGTTGGCCCTCCTCACCCCCCAGGCTGCCACGACCGCGACGCCTGGCCAGGGACTGGCCTCCGAGGGAGACGAGGAGGCCACACTGCGCCGCCTCCGCCGCCAGATCGAACAGACTCGCGGCCATCTCAAAGCCCTCGGTGGCTGTGATCCCGATGCTCCCCGCCAGTACGAGGAGGAGCGCCAGCGCTTCGAGTTCCTCAGCTCCCAAATCGCCGATATGGAGCAGGCCGCAGAGCAGCTGCACGCCATCATTAGCCAGCTCGATGCCACCATGACACGCCAGTTCGAAACGACCTTCGAAGCCGTCAATGCCCGCTTCCGCGAGCACTTTCGCACCCTTTTCAATGGCGGCCAGGCACGTCTGGAGCTGGTGGTCAGCAGGGGAGGCGAACGCACCTCTGAGGCCGCCGCTTCCTTCGGGGCCAGCACCTCCTCCGGCTCCGGCAGCTCCCGCGAGCGTGGTCGCAGCAACGCGGCCAGCAATGGGCACGATGCCGAGGCGGAAACCGGCCCGGACGGTCTCGAGGAGGCCGCCAGCCCGGCGCGCAGCGGCTTGCCCTTCGGCGTCGAGGTGGTGGTCCAGCCCCCGGGCAAGAAGGTGCAGGACCTCTCTCTGCTCTCCGGCGGCGAGCGCGCTCTGGTCTCGGCGGCCCTCCTCTTCTCGCTGCTGGAGATCAACCCTCCTCCGTTCTGCCTGCTGGACGAGGTCGACGCCGCCCTTGATGAGTCCAATGTCTCGCGCTTCTGCGAGATTCTCAAACGCCTGGCCGAGCGCACTCAGTTCATCGTCATTACCCATAACCGGGTGACCATGACCGCCGCTCAGGCCATCTACGGCGTCTCGATGGGCAGCGATAGCGTCTCCCGCCTGGCCTCCCTCCGCCTGAGCGAGGCCGAGGCGGTCGTGACCCGCCAGCGCACAGGGTGACCCCCCTGTCTCCCCAGGACCACGTGCCCAGGGAGGCCACCGGGACTATCTTATGGGGAGAGTCGTGCCTGCCTTCAGCCCGGTGGCCTCCCTGCTTTTTTCTCTCTCTCTGATTTCCCTCTTGACAAAATCAGACCCCCGTGTTACTATACCCTACGTCAAGCGCAGACGCCCGCGAGTGCAGGCGAATCGGCGACTGTAGCGGAGAGGGTACACCCGTTCCCATCCCGAACACGGAAGTTAAGCTCTCCAGCCCCGATGATACTGCGGGAGAAGTCCCGTGGGAAAGTAGGACGTCGCCGCTTCACCCGCGCTCACGGGCGCTGTCTTTTGTCGGCGACTCCCCCCGCTCCTCCCTCAATGCCCGGCCGGGCGGGTGGCTTCCTCGCTGCTCCCTCCCAGGCTTCTTCTCCCTCGCCACCCGTTGGAGACCTTCGCTTAGCCTTCCGGCCAGGCTCGCAGGATCGCCGCTACTCGCTCCAGCTCCTCTTCGGTATTGTAAAAGCCTGTCGAGATACGCAGGGCCTGACGCTCGGGAATGCTGCGTATGAGAACGTTGTGCTCTTTCGCCAGGCGCTGAACCACTCGCTCCGGCTCCGCTCGTTCGAAGGTGAACGAGAGGAGGCCGCTCTCCCCGGGCCGAGGTGTCAAGACCCTGACCCCTGGCACCTGGCTGAGCAGCTCAGCGGCAGCCTGATTGAGCATGGCGATGCGCTCCTGCAGCCAGTGATGGTCGACCTCCTCGGCCAGCCAGCGTAGCACCCGGCTCTGCCCGACCAGGGCCGCTGTCTGCCTTCCTCCTAGCTCAAAGCGCTGGGCCGTCTCGTGCAGCTCCCAGTCGCTGCTGGACTCGTGCTTGAGAGAGTAGTAGCCCACATAGGTCGACTGGACCTGCGACAGAGCCGTGCGCCGGACGTAGAGTCCCCCCGTCCCATCGGGACCACACAGCCACTTGTGCATCGGAAAAGCGTAGAAGTCGACGTCCAGCGCCTCTACATCGACGGCGATCGCCCCCGCGGCCTGGGCTCCATCGACCAGCACTGGCAGCCCATGACGCCGCCCCAGGGCCGTCACCGCCCTGACGTCAAAGCGTGCTCCCGTCATAAAGGAGACGTGTGAGATCACGATCAGGCGCGTGCGCGGCGTGATCAGCCTGCCAATTTCCTCCTCTGCCGAACGCTCTCCGCCCTCTCCTAGATCAGCGATCCGCAGGCGGATACCGTAGCGCTCGCGGATCTGGTAGAGCGGGGCCAGGGCACTGATGTGCTCGTGATTGGTGGTTATCACTTCATCGCCTTCTCGCCAGTTGAGACCAAAGGCGATGATATTGAGTCCCTCACCAGTGTTGTCCGTGAGGGCGATCTCGTCAGTCCCCGCATTGAGCAGCTCGGCACAGCGCCGCCTGGCTTCCTGGTAGTGGGCCAACAGGGCGGCATAGGCCTCCGATCCCAGGCGCCCCTCTTGCCATTCCTCCTGGAGCCGTTCCTGCATGGCTTCAATGACACAGCGCGGCAATGGCCCCATTGTGCCTGTGTTGAGATAGACATGGGCGCGCGTCGCCGGCATCAGCTCGCGGATCGCCTGCACTCTCTGAGCAGCGGAATCGCCCAAAGCTCTCCTCCTTCGCTCACTGTGGTGGTCTCCCTTGCTCTCCTCTCCCCTCCTCTCCCTCTCTCTCCCCCCTCCAAATCGAATAATTTATCTTTATGGGAAAGCAAGTACCTTCATTATATGACAGCCGGCCAGAGAAGAAAGGACGGGCCACAGATCTTGCTCCGCGCTCCCCAGGGCGGCCCGCCGGCGCAGACGGCCAGCGTTGCTCAGGACAGGCCAAAGGCGCTATCATAAAAAAAAGAGGAGAGTGGCTTGCTCTTCTTGCCTGGCCTGCTGCCCGGCCCGGCCCTGGCATCAGGCAAGCGATCAGAAGTAAGGGAGTGAAAGCACGTGCGCGTTCGCGAAGCACGGCCAGGCGACCTGGCCCAGATTAGAGACCTCCAGCAGCAAGCAGAGCAGATCGATGGATGCCTCTTTTCGACGGCGGCCTGGCAAGACTGGCTGGCCAGCCTCGATCTTGGAGAGCTGGGACCGACCCTTTTCGTCTTGCTCGACGACGATGACGAGCTGAACACCTGGGGACAGGGCGGCACGCTCGAAGGACTGGAGGGGGAGCTGATCGGCTACACCCTGCTGCACCTCATGCGCGATGGGGAGGGCTACCACCTGCGCTGCGAGGGGACGGTGCACCCCGACCATCGCCGCCGTGGCGGGGGCAGAGCCTTGCTGGTCTGTGCCCTCAATCGGGCCCGGCTGTGGGGAGGCGAGCTGGAGGACGAAAGCCAGCGCCGAGGGCTAGCGCTCTGGTTCGAGGTCCTGCTCCCGCGCCGCGATCCCGCCGCGGCCCGCCTGGCGGCGCGCTGCGAGCTAGAGGCCGTGTCTGACGCCACCTGCGCCGGTCAGCGCGCCGCCGACGACGGCTTTCAGCTCTATCGCCGTTCCCTGCCCTAGCCCCTGGCCCCCCCTCTGCCTTCAGACCTTCTCATAAGACGTGCGTACGCTACAGGTCCCGTCGGGCAGGCGCTCCAGGCGATAATCGCCGAAGAGCACGGGATCAACCAGGGCCAGACAGACAAAGATACGGACTAGCAGCTCGCGAATCTCGATTTCCGCATGAGGCGCGGTACGCTCTTCGATCACATGGCGCCAGGCACGCGCGTTGGCCGTGACCACCAGCGGCGCCTCCGTCTCGTTGGGCAAGAGCGAACGCGAGCACTGCTGTACGCGCTTGCGCAGGTCGGTGCGCGCCTCGGCGCTCAACAGGGGATCACCGGCCTGCTGACGGGCCAGCAGATAGTCGCTCAGCTCAGCATATTCCGCCGCGGCGCGCTCGATGCGCCGCAGAAAGAGGCGATGGAGATACTCATCGTGCCGGTACTCCGGACGTTCGACAAAGCGGAGCGTGCGCCCGTCGACGAAGCGCTGGCTGGTTTGCGAATAGCTGAAGCCGGCACGATGGCGAATAAGTTCGTGTGTCAGGCTGCGCGACACCCCGTAGATAAAGAAGCTAAAGGTGGCGTGCTCCAGCACCGAGCCATGCCGCGAAGCCTTCAGATTCTCGAAATAGCGAGTCGCCTGGGCGTTAGGCGTATGTTTCGGGCCAAAGCTCAGATAGCAGGTCTGGCCCGCCACCTTGCAGAGCTGGGCCCCATCGGGCAGGACCGTCGGATCATCTATGTAGCCCTGGAAGCCATAAGCGGGATCAAAGCCCTCTAAAAAAGCCGCCAGCCCCCGTAGGTTCGTCTGCGGACGGGCCAGGAGCACCACCCCTGGGGCTGTCAGATAGGGAACACCAGCGGGAGAGTGCTGGACCGGGACATGGATGGCCACAAAGCCCCCATCCCTCTCTCCCTGCAGCTCGCTAAACAGCTCCTCGGCCGATAGCTGCGCCATATCCTCTCTCCTCTGTGCTGCATCGATAGTGGCTCCCATGCCCCAGTCGGTCGAAGGAAGGCGAGGCGCCTGGGGCATGGCCTCCCGTTGCCGCTGCCTCGCGCTGGCGAGAAGCGGGCGTCACCAGTCTACCACATCCGCCAAAGCCGAAGCGAGTCGGCGCAGCTGGCCCCCATTCACTCGCCAGCCCGATCCGAGGGAGAAGAGGCGAGCGGCGAGGTCGTCAGCAGAGCCTCCAGGGTCGATCGACGGATCCGGTAGGCCTGGCGTCGGCCACGATGAGGGAGCGTGATCGCCTCCAGGGCCCCCGTCTTGATCCAGCGCCGCACCGTTGTATCGTCTACCCGCAGTTGACGGGCAACCTCGCGCACCGTGAGCAAATCGAGCGCTTCGTGTTCCACAGCATCTCCTTCCTGGCCGCTTCGAGTGCCCGCCCCGCCCGCCTCTCCCGTCCGCTCTGCCAGAGAGGGGTGGGGACGCCCCATCGCCAAGCCAGCAGGAGGAGAGAGAAAGCCTTACCGGCTCCGGGCCAGCCGTCGCTCAGGCCACAAAATGGAACACTCCTGCTTCTTAGGCACTCGAAGACTTACCATGTCTATTTGCCTATTTATCTAGAGAGACGAACATCTCTCCGTCAGGTAACACGCAAAGGGCGTGTTATCCATGCTCCTGGCCAAGAAGATGGAAGATGCCCTTAGCCTCCGATCATGGACATGCTGCGGTTCGCTCTCCTGAAGCGTTTATCGCCAATATAGTGCTTCAGTTCCTTCCGCCAGACGGCGCCCCGGATGATGGTCATCAGCTCCTCATCGGAGGCTCCCGAGCGCAGAGGCGTGCGCAGATCGGTCTCCTCGGTCGCGAACAGGCAGGTCCGCAACTGCCCATCGGCGGTCAGACGGATACGGTCGCAGGTGGCGCAAAACGGCTCGCTGACCGGATTAATGAAGCCCACCTCGCCGAGGCCGTCGCTGAAGGTATAACGGCGGGCCGTCTCCGAAGGATCGCCCTGGATCGGCACCAGCGGGCCGTACTCAGCCTCGATGATGGCCTTGATCTCTGCGCCGGTCAGAATATCCTCCTTGCGCCAGATCTGGTCGGCGTCCAGGGGCATAAACTCGATCCAGCGCACCACATAGCCCTTTTGTCGGGCCAGGCGCACAAAATCAAGCACCTCCTCCTCGCTGAAGCCACGCATCGCCACCGCATTGATCTTCACTGGGCGGATCGTTGGATACTTCTCCAGCTCCTCCAGTCCTTCAAGCACGCGATCGAGCTGATCGCGGCGCGTCAGGCGGGCAAACTTCTCGCGCACCAGCGAATCGAGGCTCACATTGATGCGCGTCAGGCCGGCCTCCGCCAGGGGGCGGGCCAGTTGCTTGAGGAGCACCCCGTTGGTCGTCAAACTCAGACTGCGCAGCCCCTCGATCTGGCGCAGCCTGTACACCAGCTCCGGAACGTCTCGTCGCACCAGTGGCTCTCCGCCGGTCAGACGGATCTGCTCAATGCCCATGCGCACCGCCAGGCGGGCCAGCCGCTCGATCTCCTCATAGGTCAGAATCTCGGCCTTCTTCAGCCACGGCAGACCCTCGGCGGGCATACAATACGTACAGCGGAAATTGCACTTATCGGTGATCGAGATACGCAGATTGCGGATACGCCGGCCATAGCTATCAACTAGTGGGTCCATAAAGCGCCTCTCCAGACAGAGCGAGGATGACGTCATACTGCGCGGGTAGCAGAGATACTCAATTATATCATTGCCAGAGCCGAAACAGCCAGTCAGCCGGGCCGCTTGAGCAAGAGCGTCGCCGCTTCCTTCCGACCGGTAAGTTGTTGCGCTCGCTCCTCCGCCGGAGCAGCCTTCTAGAGGCGGGCGGGAGGGGAAGAGAGAAGGAGGACTACAAGCGAAGGAAGAAGAAAAGAAAAGGAAAGAACACAAGAGCGGACTCGAGGGGGCATGGCTCATCCCCCGCGGTCCGCTCGCTTGTGCGTACGATCAGCTCAGAAGGATCAGGCGTCGTAGTAGAGGGCGAATTCAATCGGCACGGGGCGCATGCGCACCTCATTGACCTGAGCGCGCTTCAGTTCAACATAATGCTCCAGCACGTCGGTCGTAAAGACGCCGCCCTCCAGCAAGAAAGCGTGGTCAGCCTCCAGAGCGTTGAGGGCCTCCTCCAGCGAGCCGGGAACCGAGCCGATCTCGCGCAGCTCCTCCGGGGAGAGGTGGTACAGGTCGCGATCGATTGGCCCGAAGCCGTGCTCGCTGGGTTCGATCTTGCGGCGAATGCCGTCGAGGCCGGCCATCAGCAAAGCAGCGAATGTCAGATAGGGATTGGCCGTCGGATCGGGCGGACGGAACTCGATACGCTTGGCGGATGGACAGTCCGTATTGGGAATACGGACGGCGGCGCTACGGTTGGCCTTGGAGAAGACCAGATTGACCGGAGCCTCGAAGCCGGGCACCAGCCGCTTGTAGCTGTTGGTGGTCGAAGCGGCGATCGCCAACAGGGCGGGGGCGTGGGTCAGCAGGCCGCCGATATAGTAGCGGGCCGTCTGGGAGAGGCCGGCGTAGCCCTCGGGATCGTAGAAGAGCGGGCGCTCATCCTTCCACAGGCTCTGATGCACATGCATGCCGGAGCCATTGTCGCCAAAGATCGGCTTCGGCATGAAGGTGGCCGTCTTCCCATGCCTGCGCGCGGTATTCTTCACCACGTACTTATAGATCATCAGGTTATCGGCGGTCTTGACCAGCGTGTTGTAGCGGATATCGATCTCGCACTGACCGGCGCCGCCGACCTCGTGGTGCTGGGCCTCGACCGGAACGCCCAGCTCCTCCAGCGTCAGGACCATCTCGCTGCGCAGGTCCTGCAGGGTATCGCTGGGTGGGACCGGGAAGTAGCCCTCTTTCGGGCGCAGGCGGTGGCCCAGGTTGACGCTGCCGTTGCGGCCGTTATTCCAGTGCGCCTCATCCGAATCGACCTCGGCGTACTGGACATTCTGGGTCGAGGAGAAGCGCACGTTGTCAAACACGAAGAACTCGGCCTCGGGACCAAAGTAGCTGACGTCGGCAATCCCGGACGAGCGCAGATATTGCTCGGCCTTGCGGGCAATCGTCCGTGGATCGCGGCTGTAGGGCTGCTTGTGCGCGCCCGGCCCGGGGTGGGCCACCGTGCAGATGAGGCTCAGCGTGGGGACGCTGGTAAAGGGGTCCATGAACGCTGTATCTGGATCGGGGATCACCAGCATGTCGCTGTCGTCGATGGTCTGGAAGCCGCGGATGCTCGATCCGTCAAAATACTTCCCCTCGACAAACGTCTCCTCATCCAGTTCGTGCAGCGGAACGCTGAAATGCTGCCAGGTGCCCGGTAGATCCACGAATTTGAAGTCTACCATCTTGGCACCGCGCTCCTTAGCAAATTGCAGAACTTCTTCAGGTGTCATGCCGTCGAACTCTCCTCTTTACTGGTCTCTCCCCAGCCTCTTTGCCGGACACGCCTTCGGCTCTCGTCGCCACTTGGTGCTCTTCACTTCTGACTGCTCGTCGCTAGGTCTTTTCTTTCCTGCTGAACTGATGACTTCCGGCGCGCTGGCGCTCAGCAGCGCCTCCGGGGCAGCCGCCTCGTGACAGCCCGCGCTCGCCCCTTCCTCCCGCTCTCTTCCTCTCTCTCCACTGGCGGTCGAGGTCTAGCTCCCCTACTTGCTTCTATGATACGTCCCCCCGTGCTGCTGAGACTACGGGCACTTTGTCTGAAAGCAAGGCGCTCTCTTTTGTGCGATCTGCCCAAAAAGAAAACCTCTTGCGCCGCTGGGGCCGAACGGCTATCATACACTGCAGGTTTGCTTGCTAAAGGAGTCTTGCCAGCCATGCCCTGGTTCGCCAACACCGGCGCCAGCGATGACGACCAGACCGATCCGGCGGTTGAGGCCGCCTCGGTTCCTCTCTTCGACGGCGCTGACGCTTCCTCCGACCTGACCGAACCGATAGAGGTCAGCCACCCTGCAGACGATCCCCAAGGCCGGGGGCCGCTCAGGTTACGGCTCCCCCCGGCAGAAGGGGCGCGTCCAACCCGACGACTCTCCGGCCCGCTGCCCGATAGAGAGGTGACGGAGGCGCGACCTCCCTCCGCTCCTATCCCCACCCCTCTGCGGCCCTGGCTCCCGATGAGGACCTTCCTGCTGGGGATGCTCTGTGGGGCGCTGGCCGTCGTACTCGTGGCTCTGCTCGTTCTGGGGTCCATGGGATCCGATCGCTCTCCCCTCCCTCTGGCTTCCACCTCCTCTCCGGTCTCCTCTTCTGGAAGTGATCTTGTGCTTCAGCTCTCGCCGGCCTATCTGACAGCCCTTGTCAACCAGCATCTTCCGCAGTCCGGCCTGCCTGGCCAGATCAGTCACCTGCGCATCACAACTCAGCCGGGCGCTCTGATCGAGATAAGGGGGGAAGAAACGCTGACCATCCTGGGGGTAGCCCTGACGCGCCCTTTCTTGCTGCAAGTCCAGCCGCTGACCTCGGCCTGCCACCTCGAGGTGCACCTTCTGCACGCTGATCTGGGAGGGCTGCCGGTGACCGGGCTGGTCGCCTTGTTTGAGGGACGCCTGAACGAGCAATTGGCCCAGCAACCCGCTCCAACGGGCTTGCCGTCCGCCTTCCTCTACTGCGCACAGGCCACCTGGACAACGACTAGTGGGCTCCTGGTGAGCTATAGCGCCCAGCCAACGGCGCTCCACTGGGCTGGCCCCGCTTCAGAGAAGGGACTGGGTGAGGGCCAGCCTCAACTCGCTCCGACCCGAGCGAGGGTGGAGATCGGTCGGCCTGGCGCTTGACTACCCTTCAGGGCTTCTGTCCGTAGGCAATGGTGAAATAATAGTTGGTGTGCAGGTCGTTGCACTCGCGCTGCATGCTCTGGAGCAGGGCGACAAAAGCCTCCTGGGGGAGTTGGAAGCGCCGCGCCACACGCTCACTGAGGGCCAGAAAGGTCTCCAGGAACTCCTGTAAGAGGAGCAGGCCGATCGGACCCCCCCACCCGCCCAGCGGCGCCGCGACTGTGCATTGCTCTATCGCGCTCAGGCCCGCCTCTTCCAGATAGTGTACCAGCGATCCGGCGATCAGCCCCTGGCCATCGAGGCCGCGGGCCAACAGGTATTGACCGGTGAGTGAGAAGACCTCTTGCGTGGCAGGACCGGCGGGTGCGATCTGCGCTCCGCCCTCGACAAGTTCAAGCCAGCCACCGGGGGCGGTGACCCGTGCCAGGTCTTTGACGAGCACTGTCCAGCAGGTGATGGGCAGAGAGCGGGCCACCAGACGCTGATGCACAAAGTCAAAGCTGCCGGTGGCAAAGGGAAGACCGTCCAACAGGTTAGCCCGCACAAAGCGAAAGTTGGGGGGAGGGGCAGCTCTCTGCTGGATCGGCTCCAGGTCAAGACCAACGACCGTGGCCTGGGGAAATTGCTGGCAGAGTTCATAGGCCCACTGGCCGCTCCCGCAGCCGGCATCGAGAATGCTGCCCGGCTTGCCAATCGGGGCCAGATAGTTAGCACGCAGGACAGCCTTGAGGGCATAATGCTGCAGATCCTGCCGGTCGATCTCTCGCAGCCCTCCAGGGAGGGAAAGCCGATACGTTCGGCTCTGCCCAGCGGGACCACTCCGCGCCCCCCCTGCCCCCTCCACCGGCTGGCTCTCCCCCGGCTCAGGCTCGTTCCCTCCTCCATGCTTGAAGAACCACCAGGGCATGGCTCCTTCTCTCTTGCTCCTTTCTACTGACCGCGCCTTCTTTCCACGGCGCTGGGCGGATGGACGGCTTTGCCTCAGAACGCCTTCCATTCTAGAAAAGAGGAGCTTAATATGTCAATTCGAATATATGGATACAAGGGATGGTCTTCAATTTTCACGGATTTTTAATGCATCCCCCGGTAATGATGCGGAGCAGCGTCAAGAAAGCCAGTCTCCCCCTTGACAAAACTGATTAGGCCATGCTAATATCCGAGTACACCACTAAGATATTAGCCTGCCCTAATATCGAGAGGGCAGTGAGCGGATCTGCGAAGCGAGGCAGGTCGCAACCGGGTAGGAAGAAGGAAGAGACGAAAGGACTTGCTGGAGTGAGGTACATACAAGCCTACTTTACCGGGAGTCTTCTACAAAAGGTTATCCGCGCAGTCCTCCTGCTGGCTGGACTGGTAGTTGTTGCCGCCCTTGTCTGGCAGGGTATTACTGCTGAAGGCAATCCTGACCCGACCGTTCCGCATCTGAGTCCAGGCGCGGCTATTTTGGATACGGGTTTATTAGTCTTTCGTGAGGGGCTAGAGACTATTTTGGTGCTGGCAGCCATCACGGCCAGCATGATGGGGGCGCATGGCAAATATCGGCGTCCGATTGCGGCGGGGGCTGGTCTGGCCCTGTTTGCCACGCTGCTCACCTGGTTCATTGTCGTTGGCATCCTCAGCGAGGTGAACGCGCCTGAGCTGCACGTGCAGGCGGCCACGGGCCTGTTGGCGGTTATCGTTCTGCTCGTCATCATGAACTGGTTCTTCCACCGTGTCTACTGGACCGGCTGGATCTCTTTCCACAACCGTCGGCGGCGCAGCTTGCTGAGCCTGGGTGAAGATGAGCAGTCGCGCATTGTGGCTGGCATGGTGGTGCTTGGCTTCACCTCGGTCTATCGCGAAGGCTTCGAGGTCGTTCTCTTCCTGCAGAATCTCCGCATGCAGGTTGGCTCAGGCATTGTACTCATCGGCGTCTTGATCGGCCTGGCCTTCACCGCCACGGTGGGAGCTTTGACCTTCGTTGCTCACCATCGTCTCCCCTACAAGAAGATGCTTGTCCTGACCGGGGTCATGCTGGGTGTGGTCCTGATTGTGATGGTGGGCGAGAGCGTCCAGGAGATGCAGCTTGCTGGCTGGCTCAGTACTACCCCTGTTCCCTTGCCCATTCCTGACTGGATGGGTCTCTGGTTCGCGGTCTTCCCCAACGTTGAGGGGCTAGTGGCCCAGGCTCTGGCGGCCATTCTGGTTATTGGGTCCTACTTCCTGGCCGAGTATGTCCGCGTCTGGCGACCGCGCCAGCACGGCGAGCGGCCCGCCGTTCGGCCCGAGGCTCCTCCCACTGCCGAGGTTGCAGCCCCGGCAACGGAGGTCTCCTCTTAAGGTGCCTTTGATGGCGTCAGCCTGAAGGTCACATCACGGTCTCCCTACCATGCCACGCGGGGAGGCCAGAGCGTGGGCCCCAACCCCACAGCTCTGGTCTCCCCGCGCTTCCTGCCCCTGGTCCCTGCCCCTTTCCTCTTGCCCCTCTCCCCTTCTTTCAGAGGTACTCGACGACCTGTTCGCAGGCCAGCCGCACTGTGACGCGCTGCTCCTTGCTGAAATGCTCCATCTGCTGGCGGGCCCCGTCCTCGTCATGGTAGGAGCGCGCTAGCCGGTAGATATCGGCCTGAGCTATCGCGGGGTCATCGATCAGGCGCACCCGCCCGCTGATGGTGACATAGCGATAGCCGTCCTCGATGCAGAGAGAGACCCGCGGGTCGCGGCGCATGTTGCGCTCCTTGACGCGCCCCACCCTGGTATTCATGAGGACCTCGTCCCCGTCCAGCAGGAACCACATGGTGGTCAGGTGGGGAGAGCCATCGGCGTTCACTGTAGCGAGGACGCCAAAGCGTGGCTTTTCCTGGAGGAAGGCGCGCGCGCGCTCCGAAAGCCCTGCCATCTGTCGTATGCCTCCTTATTTTTTTGATGGTATTGCTTCACTTCTTGGGAAGACTGGTGCCTGCCTCAAGCATCCCCCGGACCCCGACCATGGGCCAGGGTCCGGGGGACGGCTCGTCGGCCCGTTCTCCAGGCGGTCCTTGTTGCCTGTGGGCGGCTGAGCGGCCGCCCCACCGGACCGCTCAGGAGGTTGGCCTCTCTTGGGAGGCCGGAACCGGTTGGCGGAGGGCCGGAATGACGGCCTCGCCGTAGGCGCGGATAAAGCTGCTCTGGTCCCGCCCGACGTTATGGACATGGACCTCGTCGAAGCCGAGGTCAAAGAAGCTCTGGATATGGCGCCGGTGCTCGTCCAGATCCGGCGAGATCAAGACACGGCCCTGGAAGTCTTCAGGGCGCACCAGTTGGGCAAAGGCTTCAAAGTCCTCTGGCGAGCGAATATCCTGTTTGGGGGCCTTGATGCCGCCATTGGGCCATTCCTTCAGGGCATTGTTGACGGCCTCCTCCCGGGTTGGGGCCCAGGAGACGTGGAGCTGAAGCAGGCGCGGCATCTTGCTCGGGTCCTTGCCGGCCTCGCGCGCTCCCTTCTCAAAGCGCTCCAACAGCATCTTGAGCTTCTCGGGCGGGGCCGCTGGCGTGATCAGCCCATCGCCCAGCCGTCCAGCGGTTTCGGCTGCCTTGGGACCGGAGGCGGCGACCAGGATCGGTGGCGGCGTCTCTGGGCGCGTATAGAGGCGGGCGCTCTCCATACGCAGGTGCTTGCCGCTGTAGCGGACCTTCTTGCCGCTGAAGAGCAGTTTGATGATTTCAATCGACTCGATCATGCGCTCCAGGCGCACCGGCGCTTCGGGCCACTCGCCACCGACGACATGTTCGTTGAGCGCTTCCCCGGTGCCGATGCCCAGCCAGAAGCGTCCTGGGTACATAGCCGCCAGAGTCGCGGCGGCCTGGGCGATGATGGCCGGATGGTAGCGATAGGAGGCGCAGGTGACGCCAGGACCAAAGGTGAGTTTCTGCGTGGCCAGCCCCAGGGCGCCCATCCAGGACCAGACAAAGGGACTCTGTCCCTGGGTTGGCGTCCAGGGATGGAAGTGGTCGGCGGCCATCACGCCCCCGAAGCCGGCTTCCTCGGCCTCCCTGCACCAGCGCAGGAGGTCGCTGGGATGGAACTGCTCTAAGGCTGCAGAATATCCAACGACTGGCATGATCTTTTCTCCCTGAGACAGTGCGCGGAGGGCGCTGCGCTCAGCCAGCGCTCAGCCAGGCCAGAGCGCTGGAGGTCCTCCGGCGTATCGATGTCGAGAGCCAGCCCCAGACTCTCGTAACGGACACAGGCAAGGTGGCGCCCCCGGGCGGCCTCGCTGTAGCGCTGCAGACTGCCCTCACCGAACAGATAGGGCAGGAGCAGGGGAGGGCGCAGCAGCAAGGCGTTGGTGCCCTGGCCGTCGTGGGCAGGAGCCAGCACCACGGGATAGCGCTGGGCCTGGGCCAGCAGGTCCCCAATCTCCTCGCGCCGCAGCAGAGGGAGATCGGCAGAGATTGTCAGCAGGGCCGTCACTCCCTCGGCGCGCAGGCGCCGGGCCGCCGCCTCCAGGGCCGCGTTATGGCCCGGCTGCTCCTCGGGCCAGCCTTCCGCTCCCCAGGCAGCGGCGCAGGCGCGTACGCGCTCATCAGCGCTCACCACAACGATCCTGGAGAATAGACCACTGGCCCGCAGAGTGGTCACAACGTGCTCGAGCATGCTCAGCACCAGTTGGGCGCGCTGGGCCGGTGACAAATGCCCGGCCAATCGGCCCTTGGCTGCCGCCAGGACCTTCACTGGGATGAGAGCGCCGCAACTGGACAAAGCGCCAGTTGCACCTGCTCTTTCCAGGTGTACTGCTGGTCGTGCCGCCACAGGAATGACACTCCCTCGCGAACGCTGGTTGGGCTGGACGAAACTAGACGGCGGCCTGCCCGCAGACGCGCAGGACCTCGCGCGCCAGACGAGCCTTGGCCTCGTTATCGCGCATAATGGTATCGGTGACCAGCACGCGCGGGCCAAGGGCTTCGATGGCCGGCGCCAGGGCCGCATCTTGCTGGTCGATGACCATCACATCGAGAAAATCGGCGTAGCAGCGCGCTACCCCCAGCGCCGAGACCTCGTGGCCGAGGCCGCTCATGAGCTTGTCCGCAGGCCCCTTGATGGGGGCTCCACCCACGATCGGGCTGACGGCCGCAACCGTGGCAGAGGTCGCGCGCAGGGTCTCACGCACGCCGGGCAGGGCCAGGATGCTGCCGATGCTCACAATGGGGTTGCTCGGGGCCAGCAGCACGATCTCCGCCTGGCGCAGGGCCTCCAGAACCCCAGGGGCTGGCCTGGCCTGCTCGATGCCGACAAAGACGACGCCCTGCACCTCATCCGTGCAGCGACGCTTGACCATGTATTCTTGAAAATGCAAGAGGCCGACCGGCGTCTGAATGTGTGTCGCCACTGCGTCGTCGCTCATAGGGAGAACACGCAGGCTCAGCCCAAAGAGCTGGCGCAGCTCATCGGCTATCTCGCTGGGCGTGCGCCCCTGGCGGAGGCGCAGCGTGCGATGAATATGGGTCGCCAGGTCGCGATCCCCCAGCAGAAACCAGTCCTCATGCCCATAGCGAGTGAGCTGCTGCATAACGTGATAGGTATCGTCGCGAATGCCCCAGCCGTGGCGCTCGTCAACGACGCCTGCCAGCGTGTAGAGAACGATGTCGATATCGGGCGAGACATGCAGCCCGTAGAACTCGCGGTCATCGCCCGTGTTCACGATGGCGGTGACCTCCTCCGGCGGGACGACCTGGACGATGCCTTGTAGAAAGCGCGCTCCACCAACGCCCCCGGCAAGCACGACGATCATGGCTTTCTCGCTGCTCCCTTCTCTTCGCTTCTCCGGCTCTGACTGGCTAGCGCTCAACGGAGCCGTTCGACGGGCCGTCTGCCCGCTCATGGCCTCCCTGACTCTGGCTCTGAGGATCAAGACGAATGACGAGCGCCTCCAGGGGCAAGCGGGGCCGTCGTTTGGGGTCGGCGGCGGCATAGCCCAGGGTGATCAGGGCCTGGGGATGCAGGCGCCGGTCCAGATCGAGCACCTCGCAGACGACGGCGGGGCAGAAGAGCGGCGCGCACATCCACCCGGTATCGAGGCCCAGCTCGTAGGCCATCAAAAGCATGTTTTGCACCGCTGCCCCCAGACTCTGGATCGCCATAATGCGCTCGCTCTCCTGACGCCCGGCATCGGGATAGCGATCCAGATCTTCCAGATATAGACAGGGTAGTATCAGGATCGGCGCCTGGCGAATACGCTGACGCGATTTCTCCAGGCGCATGGCGATAGTCTCCTCCGGCTGCTGATCCAGCCGCAGTTGGGCCTCCCAGGCGGCGCTCATCCCCTCGATTAAGCGCTCCTTGCGCTCGGGGTCGCTGAAGACAACGAAGCGCCAGGGCTGGCGCCCATGCGGCGAGGGGGCCCAGCGAGCCGCCTCCAGGACTTGCTCCAGCAGCGCTTCGGGGACCGGTCGCTCCTGAAGAGAGCGCACGCTGCGTCGGCTGCGCAGCAGCGTAAGCAGGTCGCCGGCTCGCTGGGAAACGGTCACAGCTCGTTCACACGCAGTTGTCACGGCTCGTTCGCTCTACCTTCTCTGAGTCGTATCGATCAGTAAGCCGGCGGCCCCGTCCAGTTGGCATGAGTCGATGGAACGGTTGGCCGGTTGGCTGCCTCTGTCGACGAACGGCTAGCGAAACAGATCGCTGGCGGCATCCCGCAGCAACGGCTCGACCCCTCCCACCGCAGGGGAATAAGCATAGCCACGGATCAGCGCGACGGGGACACCAGCACTTTTCTCCATGACCAGCTCGGCTGCCGCAGCCAGCTCATCGGCCACAGCGATAGCGCTCACGCGCAGCTCGCGGCCGTAAGCATCGGGCTGGCCGCGATAGTCACGGATCGGCGCCAGCCCAGCCACCCCGATCGCCATGTTGACCTGGCCATTGCGCCAGGGCCGGCCCCAGGTGTCGGAGATAATGACCGCCAACTGCTCAAGCGGCTCTTGCCTCGGCGGCTTCTCATCCCGGCTGGCTCCGGAAACGGCCAAAGATAGCAGGCGCTCCCGCAGCGCCCGCGCGGAACGATCGGGATCGCGTGGCAACAGGCTCACCTGGTGCTGCTCAGCAAGATTGGACTCATCCACGCCGGCATTGGCACAGATAAAGCCATGATGCGTCTCGCAGATCAGCACGCCCCGGTCCATGCGTACCAGCCTCCGCGTCTCGCGCAGAATCACCTCGACGTGGCGCGGATCCTTCCCGCTCTCGCGCGCAATCGTCAGGGCAAAGGCCGAGGGGGTCACTTCCTCCAGGCTGACCAGTCGCCCCTCGGCCTTCGAGACAATCTTCTGCGTGACTACCAGGATATCGCCGTTCGCCAGAGTCAGCCCCTGAGTCTGCAAGGCAGTAGAGATGATAACCCCCAGGTCACTCCCTGGGGTAATCTCGCCAATACCTCTGACGGGGATGATCCGTAGTTCCTCGCCCATACATCCTCCTGGGTGAGTATTATATTTCGCAACTCGCTTCTCCTGCAAATAGGCCGTCCTCTTCCGCGCCCTGGGCGGACCGGCTCAGGCTCCTCGGCCGAGTCTCCCAACCGGCGAGCGCGCTGGCGGAGCAGTCCGGCACGCTCGTCCTCGCTCCCTCTTGCACCTCTCCTGCGCTCTGTGTCATAATATCGACAAAGACGAAAACAAGACCTTCGGGGCAGGGTGCAATTCCCGACCGGCGGTATGGTGGCCACACGCGATCGACTGCGCACGTGTGAGCTGCCAAGCCCGCGACTCGCTGGGCGTCAGCAAAGGGACCAGATCGGCGATGTGCTCGCGCGCTCTGGCCGCCTTGATGGACCACGACAGGTGGTCGCTGCCCGGCGATGGATTCGGTGAGAGGCCGAAGCCGACGGTAACAGTCCGGATGGGAGAAGGCTTGGTATCTCGCGAAACGGACGAGTTGATCCTCCGCTTGCGACCAGCGCCAGGAGTCTGGTGCAGGCAGTGCAGCAACTGGTCACGCTCTCCGTCAGCGCTCTCCTGCATCTCCCTCACATGCCCCCCGGGTCGGTTGAACTGACAGCCTGGCCGTTGTTCCCCTGACAGAAGGCGAGCAGGCGCTCCCTCTCCTGAGCCTTTGCAGGCTCGACGGGCCGAGCGTGTGGCAAGCCAGAGGCGACAGCGGCGCTGTCACGAGAACAGATCACCGAGGGCCATGATGGGTATCGACACGTCTACCTCTGCACGAAAACATCTCTCGCTCGCACCTTCCCGCCAGGGTCGCCAGAGTCAGGAGGGAGAGAGAGAGGAAGCGATGAACCTGGCAGCGGCACAGGGAGCCGGGATCAGCCAGGCCCGCCGACGACAGGCCACAGCCTGGACCCTGGTGCCGCCCTTGCTGGTGGCCGTCATGCTGCTAGGACTGTGGTATCTGGGTACCAGCTACGGGCACATCAATCCGCTCTTCCTCCCGGCGCCCGCCGATGTCTGGCAACGCTTGCTGGATGGCCTCAGCACGGGTCTCTTCCAGGTCAATGCCCTGGCCACCATTGAGGAAAGTCTGCTTGGCTTCCTGCTGGCGGTCGCCATCGGGCTGCCCCTGGGCTATGGTCTGGCCAAATCCCGCCTGATTGCAGCCACCGTGCAGCCCTACCTGGCCGCCGGCCAGGCTATTCCCGCCATCGTCATCGCGCCCTTCCTTGTGCTCTGGCTGGGCTACACCTTGCTTCCTACCGTCATTCTGTGTATGCTGGTAGTACTCTTTCCAATGGTGATCACCACCGCGCTGGGCGTACGTACCATCGATCGCTCCATCCTGGATGCGGCGCGCGTCGACGGGGCCGCCGGCTGGTCGCTGCTGACCGCAATCGAGTTTCCCCTAGCGCTGCCGGCCATCATGGCAGCGGTACGCACTGGCCTGACGCTCTCGATCACCGGCGCCCTGGTGGGCGAGTTTGTTGCCGGCGGCAACCAAGGGCTAGGGGGCCTGATCCTGCAAGGACAGCATCAGTACGATACACCCTTTATGTTTGCAACACTGGCGTTGCTTGCCGCGCTGGCGGCAGTCTACTACGGTCTTGCCTGGCTGCTGAGCAAAGTGGCCGAAGCCATCTATTGACCGACCGACCAACCAACCGCGCTTCGGCCCCTGTCCCTACCACCTGCTCGGAGCCGCTGGCCAGCCAGCGTGCCGCTCCTATGCATGCCCAGTCAGTCGCTCACTGACGACAAGCAGCTTTGTTGTGTTGTACGTACGGGGGAATTGTGTGCCTTATGCAGAAGATTACGCGCCTCTTGTTGACAAGTTGCTTCCTTCTAGTATTGACTCTCTGGCTTGGTGCTTGCGGCCAGTCGGCGGGACCGACCTCGTCCTCCTCTCCCGCAGGAAAGACTCTGACGGATGTTACCATTGGCCTGGGCTACATCCCAGATATTCAGTTTGCGCCCTTCTATGTGGCCAAAGCCAAGGGATACTACAATGAGGCTGGCCTGAACGTGACCTTCAATCACGGCATTGTCACCGACCTGGTCGGTTCGATGGTAGCGGGGCGCAACACCTTTGTTTTCGCCAGCGGCGATGAGGAGCTGACGGCCCGCAGCAAGGGAGTGCAGGCCGTCAACGTGGCCACCATCTTCCAGCGCTACCCGGTCTGCCTGATCGTCCCGGCGGATTCACCGATTCGGACTCTGGCCGACCTGAAGGGCCACAGCGTCGGCGTTCCTGGCCCTTATGGCGCTACCTACGTCGGCCTGCTGGCCCTGCTCTATCACGAGCATCTCAGCGTCAACGACATTCATTTGCAATCGATCGGCTTCACCCAGGTGGCCGCTCTCCTCGGCCACAAGGTCGATGCCGTCATGGGCTATTCGAACAACGAGCCGCTGCAGCTACGTCGCCAGGGCTTCGCCGTGCGCACCTTCGAGGTCTCGGACTATCAGCCGCTGATTTCGAATGGCATCGTCACCTTGCAGACCACCCTGCGCCAGCAGCCGCAGATGGTGCGCGCCTTCGTGCAGGCGACCCTGCGGGGACTGCGCGAGGTCATTGCCAATCCCGATGAGGCCCTGCAGTTGAGCCGCAGCTATGTGCCCGGCATGGACGTGACGAAGGCCCGCGAGGTCTTGCAGGCCACTATTCCGGTCTGGCGGGGCAACGGACACCTTGGCTACAATGACCCCGCAACCTGGCAGGCGACAGCTTCCTTCATGGTCGCCTCAAAACTGGTGCCGACGATCTCCGATGTCAGCGCCGCCTACACCAACCAGTTTGTTGCCTGATCAGCAAGGCTGACGCTGGCCGGCGGCAAGGCGCCGCGCCGATGCCCGGCAAAGGCCCGCCCGACCTCCAACGGGCATCGGCGCCCGCCTGCTCTGCTCGCTCGTCCGCTGACCGCGTCCTTCCAGCCTCTGGCAGGCAAGCAGCCCTCCCCATGTGATATGCTTAAGGCAGAGCTGTCCTGGTGATCCGGCCCGCCGTCCTCAGATCCGATGAGAGACTGGCAGGTTGCTCTATTTTGCGCACAGACAGGGCTGTGCTCCCGTGAGAGCCAGGTCACGCCCGGGACTTTGGGCCTGGCCAGCTCTGGGAGCCTGGCCCGCAAGGAGGACATGATTACCGCCCTGATTTTTGACTTCGATGGCCTCATTCTGGAAACCGAATTGCCAGAGTTCCTGGCCTGGCAAGAGCTATATGAGCGCTATGGCCAGCGCTTCGAGCTAGAAGCCTGGCTACCCTACATCGGTATCGGCCCTACTTCTAACCCTTTTGATCCGCTGCGCGAGCTAGAGCGCCGCCTGGGACGCTCGTTTCCCCTGGACGAGCGCGAGTCGCTGCGGCAGATGCGTCGAGAGCGCTGTCGCCAGCTCTTAGAAGGGCAAGAGGTCGCAGCGGGGGTGCTTGACTACCTGGAGGCTGCCGCACGGCTTGGCCTGCGTTTAGGAGTGGCCTCCTCTTCCTCGCGACGCTGGGTAGTTGGCCATCTGGAGCGCCTGGGCCTGCGTTCGCGCTTCGAGTGTATCTGCTGCGGCGACGACGTTCACGTTACCAAGCCCGATCCCGCGGTCTACCTGGCCGTCCTGCGTTGCCTGGGGGTCAGAGCTGAGGAGGCCATCGCCCTGGAAGATTCGCCCAACGGCGTGCGCGCTGCCCGGCGGGCCGGCATCTTCTGCGTGGCCATACCCAGCGTGCTCACGCGCCACGCTGCCTTCTCCGAGGATGCCACACCCGATCTGCAGCTGGAGACGCTGAGCGCTCTTCCGCTTGAGGATCTGCTCCGGCGTGTAGAAGAGAGGCGCGCCGGGCGAACGCTGTAGGCTCATCCCTCCCGGCAAGGGCTGCTCCCCTCGCAGATCGGCTGGGCCTCGTTGGGGAGCGATCTCTACAGCCGCGGCTGATCGGTGGCCGATGGCCGGATGGCCGGATCTGGCGCAAAGAGCGCATCACTCGGGCGGCTCCGTGTGGATGGCGACCGAGCCGAGGCGAGGATACTCCTGGCGCAGGGCGCGCTGGACCTCCTCGGCTCTCAGATGAGCCTGGCTTAGTGGGGTCTCGGGGGCACAGGTAATGTGGAGGACAAGGTCCAGTTCTTCGTCACGGCCACTGCGGTCACGCTGTCCCCTCCCTCGGTTGCGCTCTTGCTCCCTACGTGGCCCAGGCCCGGCCACTTCGCCAGCGCGCTCCTCGGCGCGGCAGGAGCGATAGAGGTGGATATCGTGTGCGCTGCCAGGCCCGGCGACCGCATCGGCCAATTGGCGAATGCGCTGGACCATCTCGGGGTAATCGCCTGTTACATCCTGACGGCGCTCGATGGTCGCTATCGGAGCCTCGAGATGGGTCGTGACGCGCTGGAGCTGGGAGTTTCCGCGCAGGACCGCCTCTTCAAGGCGCGTGGCCGCCGCGTGGGCGCTGGCCAGATCCATATCGGCTTCCACCTCGATATCGAAATCGGCCTCCAATCTGCCCCCCACCTCGCGCACGCGAATATCGTGGGCCCGAATCCCTTGCTGCTGGGCCAGATAGTGGATCTGCTCGCGCACCGTCTCCTCAGCGCTGGCCACCGGCTCCAGGTGCACGACCACATCGGTTTCTGCCTGGGGCGCATGGGCCCGTACTCCGGCAATCGCCGCCTGTTCGACGCGCTCGCTGAGGACGTGGGTCTCCTCAAAGGTCAAAGAGCGCGGCGCGGCTACGACCACATCGGCAAAGATCTTGTTACCAGCCCGGCGCACGCGCACCCGGCGCAGCTCGCTCACTCCCTCAACCTGGCGGATGGCCGTTGCCAGATGCTCGAGAAGCTCCTCGGGCGCTCGATCGAGCAGGGCGTCGACCGTCTCGCGTGCCAGACGCAGGGCCACATAGATCACGATCAGGGAGACCCCGAGAGCGGCCACAGCATCGGCCTGTCTGACCCAGGGCGGCAGGTGCCAGATCTCGGCCAGGCGCAGAACCAGCAGACCCGTGATGACGATGGCCGAACTCCAGATATCGGTACTGAAGTGGAGCGCGTCGGCCTCCAGGGCCTGGCTGCCCAGGCGACGTGCCACGCGCAGCAGAGCACGCGAGCGAGTCACATCGACAGCAATCGAGATGGTCATCACCAGGAGAGCCAGGATGCTTGCCTCGACATGCCCCTCACTCAGAATCAGGCGGCGCAGGGCCTCATAGATGATCCAGAGGGCCGTAATCAGCAGCAGGATGGCCTCAAAGAGGGCCGAGAGATTCTCAACCTTGGCATGGCCATAGTTGTGCGTTGCATCGGCGGGCCGATCGGCGACCCGCACAGCCAAAAAGGTCAGGAGGGCTGCCGCCAGATCCAGACCAGAATGGGCCGCCTCGGCCAGAATGCCCAGGCTACCGCTGAGCAGGCCAGCTACCAGCTTGAGGGCCGTCAGCCCAACGGCCGCCCCCACTGAGGAGAGCGCCACAAGCATCTTCTCTCGATGCGCCTCTCGTGCTGCTAACATGCACTTTGTTCCTCGTCATCCTCGTCTGTCGATGCTCAAGATAGAAGGGGGTGGCCAGGCGCAGACGCGGCCTGCGGCAAAGGCTCCTGCTGCTCGCGGCTGCCGTCTGGCGGCACACCCCCAGTAATATACCCGATTGTCGGCCCCGAGGGAAGGGCGGCAGCGGCAGGAGAACCGCAGCATCTTCCTCCAGCGGTTGACAATGCCAGCTACTGCTGTTATCCTTAAGAACAATAACAAGTGCATACAAGTCTGTCCCGCGTTGAGCGAAACTAGTATGAGTCCGACGGCCAACAGCGAGCCGAAGGCTGGTGAGAGTTCGGCGAGGATGCGTCGGCTCAGAACCCGTTCGTGAGCGGCTGGCCGAAGAAAGCACCAGACCCCGGCAGTCTTCCTTCCCTGCCCTTGTGCTCACCTGCCTGAGGGAAGAAGCGCTCCGGTCGGTCTCGGGCAAGTAGGCCAGGTGGGTGGTTCCCACGCAGCACCATAACCGGCAAGAGTGGTCACAGCACAGTTCGTCACGACGAGGTGAGGAATCTCTGGTGCTGGCACGAGCAGGCTGCAGCAGAGCGGATGGTGAGGAGCGGCGGTCGCCTGGCGCGTGATTGAGGGGAGGGGCGGCAGGGAGCGGGCTGGCCACGGTAGGGCTGGCGGCAAGCGGCGAGTACGCCTCGACACAAGCGAGTTGTTGGCGTCCGCCGAGATGGGCGGTGGTGGCGATGACGAGGCCCACGTGAGAGGACAGCAGAGCGCCGCCTGGGCGGAGCAAGCAAGCTAGCTAGCTGCAGGTCGCTGCGCTGCCAGACCGAGGCTGCGCTGCAGGTGGTGACAAACAGGGTGGTACCGCGGGAGCGTTTCTCTTGGCTCTCGTCCCTTTGATGCAAGTTGGTCAGGGACGAGGGCGTTTTTTATTGGTCTTTCTCTGACCGGCTGGTTTCTTGCCCGAAAGAGAGGGGCCGGCGCGCCGCGCTGGCGCCAGCCGGCCAGCGCGTATGCAGCCCTCGTTCCTCGCTACAGCCCAGGAGTTCAGGAGCGTGTTCCGATGATAAGCGTTTCGATCGTCAATGTGACCGGCTATACCGGTCTGGAGCTACTGAGGCTGCTGGCCAATCACCCTCACTTTCAGGTCACTTCGGTGACAGGGCGCAGCGCTGCTGGCCAGCGCCTGGGGCAGGTCTTTCCTCAGTTGTACGCTCTGGCCGGGGGCGCCTGCCAGCAAGAAGCGGCCCGCCACCTGGCCGAACTGGTGATCACGGAGGAGCCAGAGCAGACAGAGCTGGCCTTTGTCTGCCTTCCCCACGCCGCTGCCGCTGAAGCCGTGGTAACGCTGCTGCAACGCGGCACGCGCGTGGTGGACCTCTCCGCCGATTTCCGTCTGCGCGATCCCTCCCTCTATCAAGAGTGGTATAGACACACCCATCCGGCTCCCGCCTTGCTGGAGCAGGCCGTCTATGGCTTGTGTGAGCGCTATCGCGAGCGTATCCGCGCCACGGCCCTGGTGGCCAACCCCGGCTGCTACGCGACGGCGATCATTCTGGCTTTGCTCCCAGCCCTCTCGGCGGGCCTCGTCAGCCGGGATCTGATCGTCGATGCCAAGTCGGGCGTCAGCGGAGCCGGGCGTGGCCTGCGCCTGGATACCCACTACGCCGAGGCCAATGAGGATCTGAGCGCCTATAGCCTGGGAGGACACCGCCACTGGCCCGAAATCGTCCAGGAGCTGCAGACGGCGGCTCAGGCCGCTGGGCAGAGCTACGAGCCGGGCCTGCGCCTGACTTTCGTCCCCCATTTGACTCCCATGACGCGCGGCATCCTGGCTACTTGCTATGCCGAGCTGCGCCCCGATGGCTCGGGCCGCCTGCCCGACAGCGCACAGGTCCAGGCCCTTTATCGCGACTACTACGCCGGCGAGCCGTTCGTTCACGTCATTGACCAGCCGCCGCATACAAAGTGGACCTATGGTAGCAATCACTGCCTGCTTTATGTCACGGTAGACGAGCGCAGTGGGCGGCTGCTGGTCCTCTCCTGCCTGGATAATCTGGTCAAGGGCGCTTCCGGGCAGGCTATTCAAAATGCCAATTGCATGTTCGGCTTCGATGAGCGCTGTGGCCTGCAGGTGGGAGCGATTTATCCCTAAGCTCGTCCTGAGCCGGTCCGGGGTCGAGATGACCGACCCCTGGGCCTCTCCTGCCAGCCTGCCCGGCCCACTTCTCCACTCAGAGCAGAGGACGGGCTGAGATGGGGCGCGTCGCCCCTGGGGGAACCTGAGCCAGCGATCGATCGGCTCAGGCGCAAGAGAGTATTTGACGACGGTCTGACGAGGAGTTAGCAGAGAGATGGCAATTGCATTTTCAAGGACACCCGACGGAGATATTATCAGTGATCACCACTTGATCGCCGAGGTCTTACGCGAGGCGCTTCCATATATCGATTACCTCAAGGGAAAAATTCTTGTGATAAAATTGGGGGGGAGCACGCTGGAGCACCAGCGGGTGGTTTTGCAAGACATCATCTGGCTCAGCGCCCTCGGCGCCAAGCCGGTCCTGGTCCACGGCGGTGGCCCTTATATCAATGAGTGGCTCAAGCGTTTGCAACTTCCTACGCGCTTTGAGAATGGCCTGCGCGTGACGGATGCCCAGACGCTGGAGGTGGTGCGCATGGTACTGCTGGGGCAGGTTAATCAGGGGCTGGTCTTGATGGCTTCGCAGATGGGGGGCAAGGCGGTTGGGCTGTGCGGAACCGACGCCGGTCTGGTACGCGCCCGCATCGCGGACGAGCGCCTGGGCTTTGTCGGAGAGGTAGAGGAGGTTGATCCCACGCTGGTGCAGGTGTTGGTCGAGCAGAGCTACATTCCGATTATTGCGCCCCTCGGTCAGGGACCTGATGGTACCTGCCTGAATATCAATGCCGATGTGGTAGCCGCCCACCTGGCGGGCGCCCTCAACGCCGAGAAGCTGATTTTCCTGAGCAATGTGGTGGGCATCTGCCGCCCAGACGGCAGCCTCATCTCGGAGTTGACCGAGGAGGAGGCCCTGCGCCTGATCGATGAGGGCGTCATCCAGGGCGGCATGATCCCCAAGGTCGCGGCCTGCCTGGATGCGCTGCGCTCCGTCCCTCGCGTACATATTGTCGACGGCCGCGAGCCTCACGTGCTGCTGCGCGAGCTGTTCACGGATAAGGGAGCTGGGACAATGATTGTGCGGGGAACGCGCCAGCCATCGGCCTGATTCGCCCGGCACTCTTGCTCTTCTGGTCAGGCCGCCGTATGGGCCTGGACCAGAAGAGCCGGCGCGTTAGGATGGGAGAGCGCCGCGCCCTTCGCTCGCCCGTCCGAAGTCCGGCTGGACGAGCAGGGCCGGCCCGGCCCGGCCTGCTGCCTGACCAGGGTCCCATCTATCCATCCATCCACTCGCCTCTACGTTCACTTCGCTGACCCATGAAAAGAGGGAGAGAGGGAGATGAGTGCCGTGGCCTCAAATCCGCCGGCAGCCCGGTCATTCAGGCGGGCCAGGCAGAACCGGGCATGACACTTCTGGGGGAAGACGAGTTTCTATGAAGAAGCGTATCGAGCGCCTGCGCGGGATGCATGATGTGCTGCCCGAGAACTACCGCCGGCAGTCACTGGTGGTGGATCGCGTGCGCGCTCTGTTGGAGCAGGCTGGCTACGAGCCGGTCGATACCCCGGTGCTGGAACGTAGCGACCTCTTTCAGGCCAGCTTTGGTCAGGAGGCCTGGCAGAATCTCTACGCTTTCCAGCTCCATCAGCGCGAACTCTGCTTGAGGCCAGAGTATACCGCTTCGATTTGTCGTCTCTATCTGGAGAATTATCAGCAGCATTCGCTTCCGCTGCGCTTCCAGTATGCAGGACCGGTTTTTCGCTACGAGGCCCCGGGGCGGGGACGCTATCGCCAGCACACCCAGCTCGGCGTCGAACTCTTCGGCGGCCAGCCCTTGCGGGCCGACAGCGAGATCGTTCAGTTGGCCTGCGATATTTTGCATGAGTTGGGCATTGGTCGCTACCGCCTGGAGCTGGGACATGTCGGCGTCGCCAGCGGCTTTATCGAGCGCCAGGACCTGGATAGCCAGACCGCTCGCCTGCTGTTGAGCCTGATGGAGCAGATCAGCCGCTCGCCCGAGGGAGAGGAAGCGGCTCAGGCCCGCCTGGAAGCCCTCTATCCCGAGCAACCGGCCAACCCATCCCGGCAGGCTACTGATGAGGCTTCCGCCGAAGCTGGCCGCTGGCAGCGCCTGGCCAGCGCCGATGGCTCGAACTACCTGGTGGCGGCCCTCTTGAGGAGCTTCAGCCTGCCGTTCGGCGACGAAGATAGCCGGCACGAGATCGTTGAACGCTTCCTTTGGAAGATCAGGCGCAGCGAGCAGCGCTCGAAGGTCTTAAGCGCCCTGGAATTTCTGCGTAAGCTGCGCGCATTGGCCGGCTCGCCGCCCGAGGTTTTCAAGGAGCTTCGCCAGTTGCTGGACAGCTACGGATTGGAGGCCACCCCTCTGGAGGAGCTGGAGCAGTTGGTGACGACCCTGATCGAGGTGGGGGGAGTCGACCGCCGGCAGATTGTCTTGAATCTGGCCCTGGGGCGTGGGGTCAGGTACTACACGGGCCTCCTCTTCGAAATTCATGCCAGCGATGAGGAGGGTCTCGATCTGCAGCTGTGCGGCGGGGGACGCTACGACCACCTGGTGCAGGCGGTCGGGGGGACGCGCG
Organism: Thermogemmatispora sp.; assembly: GCF_042408735.1. Classification (GTDB taxonomy): domain Bacteria; phylum Chloroflexota; class Ktedonobacteria; order Ktedonobacterales; family Ktedonobacteraceae; genus Thermogemmatispora. The sequence continues at coordinate 65,265 of NZ_JBHOQV010000126.1, read as the reverse complement.
AGGTGCGGGCCTGTGGCTTTGCCTTCGGCCTGGAGCGTCTCATTCCCTTGATGCCAGCCAGTCAGTGGCGCCAGGCTTCCCGAGCGCATGCCCTGGTGATTCCAATCGGCAAGCAGGATCTGGCCTACGCCAGCCGGGTCGCTCGCCTGGCTCGCAGCCAGGGCGGCATTATTGCCGAACTGGACGTGAACGCCCAGGGGGTCAAAAGCGGGCTACGCCAGGCTGCCCGGCGCGGCTGGGAGCTGGCGCTCATCGTGGGGGAGGAGGAGCGCCAGGCCAATACAGTGAAGCTGCATGACCTGGCTACCGGGGAGGAGCGCGCGGTCGCTTACCACGAGCTGGTTGCCGCTCTGCGGGAAGGAGGCTACAGCAGATGAGCGAGTCGCAGACAAGACAGGCGGACCGCGAGTCGGGACCTTCTCAGCTGCGCCTGGCCCTGCCTGGCAAGGGAACGTTGGAGGCAGCCACTCTGACGTTTCTGGCCGAGTGCGGTCTCAAGGTCCAGCGCAGCAATCCGCGCCAGTATCTGGCTCGCATCGGTAGCCTGCCCGAGCTGGAGGTGGTCTTTCAGCGCGCCGCCGACATTCCGGCCCTCGTACAAGACGGCGACGCTATCCTCGGGATCACCGGCTACGATCTCTTCGCCGAGTACCGTGGGGCCGACGAGGAGGCAGAGGAGCAGGAGGAGGGCGACGACGACCTGATGGTCCTGGAGCGCGACCTGGGCTATGGCTCCTGCCGGCTGGTGGTAGCCGTTCCTGAGACCTGGATCGATGTCAATACGTGCGCAGACCTCTGGCACCTGGCGGGCTATTACCAGGCGCATAAGGGGCGAGGATTGCGCATCGCGACCAAGTATCCGGCTTTGACGCGGCGCTTTCTGCGTCGCCATGGGATTTCTCACTGCCGCATTGTGACGCCTCATGGGGCTTTGGAGGCCGCCCCCTTGACAGGTGTGGCCGATCTGATCGTCGACTTGACGGAAACGGGCACAACCCTGCGCGAAAACCATCTGAAGCTGCTCGAAGATGGGGTGGTCCTGCGCTCTCAGGCCTGCCTGATCGGCAATGTCCGGCTGCTGAGCGAGCACTCCCAGGCCCTCAAGGTGGCCCGTCTGCTCCTGGAACTGATCACCGCTCGCCTCCAGGCGCGCAATCGCGTCTTGCTGACGGCCTATGTGCCGGGCAGCGGCGAGGAGGTCAGTTCCCTGCTGAGTATGCGCTTGAAGCGGCTGGTGCCCGGCTTCGAGTATCACATCGGCAGCTCGGAGTCGACAGATGATCCGCAGGCCCAGCGCTGCCGCGTCTCGGGAGTGATTCGCATGGGCGAGGCGATAGCGGACCTGCTGGAGATTATCGCCGCTTTGCGCGGCATGGGGGCCGAGCAGATCGACGTGACGCCGCTGGCCTATCGTTTCGGTCAGGAGCCGGCCAGCCTGCAACGCTTAAGCGAGAGGATGGCGCGACGACGGTGAAGACGCTGATTGTCTTTGATCTGGATGGGGTCATTACCAGCGAGGCGGCCTATTGGGATGCGGCGGGGCTGACGCTGCATGAACTCCTCTCCAGCCCCCGCTACTGGAACGTGACAGGGCAGAGCGACTATGAAGTGGTCACCGAAGCTGAAGAGAGCCGCCGCTTGAGCCGGGCCACTCTGCCAGAGGAGGAGATTCTGCTCTATAAGGCGCTGGCCATCAACTCGAACTGGGATACCTGCTATGCGGCGGTCTGTTGGCGCTTGATTGCCCTGCTGGAGCAGCTCCCCCCGGCCAGCCGCGCCGGGCTGCTGCCGCTGCGACCCTGGGAAGAGGAGTGGCTGGCCAGGCTGCGGGCGGCGCTGGCCGCCCGGCGTGGTGGACCGGAGTCGGGGCGAGACCAGTTGGAAGCCCTGACCAGCGGCCCTCCCTTTGGTGAGCCGCTCTTCTCCGGCGCCGTCGGGCTGGAGCTGCTCAATCGCTACGATGCCTACGCCAGCGCCAGACTGGGCTTGCGGGTTGAGGGCGTCTTTTCCCGCCTTAGCCCGTTCTGGGATTTCTGCCGCTCGCTCTTCCAGGAATGGTATTTAGGGGAGGCACTCTACAGCCGTACTTACGGGCGGCCTCCGGCTCAAAGGGGGAAGCCAGGTTGCATCTATTTTGAGCGTCCCCTGCTCCCTCCTGAGGCACTGCGGGAGACGCTGGATGCTCTGCGATCGGCGGGGTATGTCCTGGGCCTGGCGACCGGTCGGGTCTATCAGGAGGCTGTCCTGCCCCTGCAAACCTACGACTTGCTTTCCCGCTTCGACCCCGAGCACATCTGTACCTACGATGCCGTTGAGACGGCAGAGGCTCAGCTGCGGCGCCACGGCGATCCAACTTTACTGGGCAAGCCTCATCCGTTTCAGTTCCTTTACGCTCTGGACCGGCGTGGTCCCTCCGCCGTCGAACTGGCGGCCAGTAAGGCGCCATTCGTGGTGGTCGGCGATTCGGCGGGCGATATGCTCGGTGGGCGGGCCGCCGGCGCCTTGACGGTGGCCACTCTGAGCGGCGCCTATAGCCAGCAGGCTCGAGAGCGCTTGCTGGCCTGCGAGCCGGATTTCGTCATTGACGATGTGCGCCAGCTTCCATCGCTGCTGGCCAGGGCGGAGCAGCTGGAGACGATTCAGCGTCTGCAGTTCGAGGCCAAAGCGACCGCCGAGCGGCTGCTGCGCCTGTGGTTTGCACGCCAGCTCGACCTGTTGACCGAGTCGGTGACGCTGATGCCCCGGCCTGTCTCGCTGAACTCGTTTAATGGCAGCTACGAGCAAGACGGCGAGCGCTACTTTTTTAAGACCCACGTAGAGGCCCAGAGCGCGCTCTCGGAATATTACCATGCCGAGTTGCTGCATGAGGCCGGCTACAATATGGTTCTGCCCCTGCGCGTGGTTCGCCAGGAGGGCCGCCAGATGGTCATCTATCCCCTGCTGCGCTGGCCGGTGATGTTCGATCTGATGCGCGCCATTGAAACGGGGGTCTCCTGCCCAGTCGCGGCTGAGACCCTGGTGGATGCCGAGCGCCGGGCCTGCGAGCGCCTGCTGGAGATCTATCGCGCCACGGGACGCTCCAGCAGCGCCGATGAGCATGCCGCTGCGCCGGTCCATCAGCTCTTCTGGCACCGGCTGACCGGTGGGCGCCTGGCCAGTTTCTACCAGGGTCGGGCTATTCCCTTGCCAGTCACTGTCGCTGGAGCCGGCCAGGAGGAGATTCGTTTCGAGGACCTGCTCAGGTGCCACTGGGTTGTCAACGGGGAAGAGCAGCCTCACACACTGGGGGAACTTCTGGAAGAAGCTCAGCAGCGACTCCACCCGCACCAGGCGGCGCTGACGATCATCGGGCACGGCGATGCCCACTTTGGGAATGTCTTTCTGGAGCATGAGCGCGACTATCTCTATTTTGACCCGGCCTTTGCGGGCCGACACGCGGCTTTGCTGGACGTCGTCAAGCCGCTCTATCACAATGTCTTTGCCAGTTGGATGTATTTTCCCCAGGAAACGGCCCAGAGCTTGAACCTCCACGTGATCCTGCGCCGTGCCCCCAACGGCGGACGTCTGGAAATCAGCCACACCTATCAGCCGGCCCCGATCCGTCAGGCGATTCTGGAGACAAAGGTGCGGACCTTGCTGCGTCCCTTGCTCGCCTGGTTGAAGGAAGAGGGGGCCTTACCCGCCGACTGGGAGCGTCTGCTGGCCCTGGCTCTACTTTGCTGTCCCTTGCTGACCATCAACTTGCTGGATAGCGGGCGCATCCCAACAGCGGTCTGCTGGCTGGGCCTGACGCAGGCAGTGACGCTGGGCAACACCGGCCTGCAGCCCTGGTACGAGTTGCTGCAAGAGGGGACCACAGATGACTCTTAGCTGAGTTGTGCGCCAGTTTGAGGAGAGAAGAGGAAGGTCAACGAACGATGATCGCCATCATTGACTATGGAGCCGGCAATCTGCGCAGCATCCAGAAGGCCCTGGAGCACGTTGGGGCACAAGCCGTCGTGACGGCTGACCCGGCCACCGTGGCCAGCGCCCGGGCGGTCGTGCTGCCGGGGGTTGGCTCTGGCGGCGCCGCAATGCAGCGGATGAAGGCCACCGGCCTGGACGAAGCCATTCGCGAGGCTACGGCCCGCGGGCGGCCCTTCCTGGGCATCTGCCTGGGCATGCAGCTACTGGCCGAGCACCACGCCGAAGGCGAGGTTGAGGGCCTACGCCTCTTCGCCGGCGAGGTTCGACGCATCCCGCAGGGGCCGAAGATCCCGCATATGGGTTGGAACCAGGTCCAGCCACTGAACCCAGCGTTGCCTATATTTAAAGGAATACCTGCCGGAGCCTTCTTCTACTTCGCCCACTCCTACTACGTCGAGCCGCGAGACCCCTCCGGCGTGGCCGGCGTCACAGACTACGGCACGCCCTACTGCAGCGTCATCGTCAGTGATCACCTCTGGGGAACGCAGTTCCACCCAGAGAAAAGCGGCACGATGGGTCTGCGCCTGCTGGCGAATTTCGTGCGCTGGGTGGGGGAGCACGTCCCATGATCGTTCTGCCTGCTATTGATCTGCGCGCGGGGCAGTGTGTGCGCCTCTATCAGGGCGACTACAGCCAGGCCACGGTCTACAGCCCCGATCCCGTGGCCGTAGCCCTGCGCTGGCAGGAAGCGGGGGCACGCTGGTTGCACCTGGTCGACCTCGATGGGGCCGCCCAGGGCCAGCCCGTCAATCTGGAGACCGTCGGGCGGATTCGAAGCGCGACGACGTTGCAGATCGAGTTTGGCGGCGGCCTGCGCGATCTGGCCAGCATTGAGCGGATCCTCTCTCTGGGCATCGAACGGGTCGTTCTGGGAACCAGTGCTGTGCGCCAGCCCTCCTTGTTAGCCGAGGCCGTCCGACGCTGGGGCGAACGGATCGCTGTGGGCCTGGATGCCCGCGCCGGGCTGGTCGCAGTGGCCGGCTGGCAGCAGACAGAGCGCCTGACTGCCGTCGAGCTGGCCGCCCGCCTGTGCACCCTGGGCGTGGCTCGCTTTATCTACACCGACATCGCTCGCGACGGCACGCTGAGTGGGCCGAATCTGGAAGCGCTGCAGGTCCTGCTACAGGTGCTGAGCCTGGCTCAGCCAGCACGGGCCTTGATCGCTTCCGGCGGCGTGCGCTCACTGGAAGACATTCGCTCGCTGGCCCGCCTGGGAGTCGAGGGGGTCATTGTTGGTAAGGCCCTCTATACGGGAGACCTGGACCTGGCAGCGGCTCTGGCCTGTGCTGCCTCCAGCGAGCCAACCGCCGAAGCCGGTTCCTGACCAGCCACCAGAGCAGCCCAGCCCGACCGATGGCCGAGTCAGGATCAGAGAGAGGCTGGCTAACAGACAAACAGGCGGCGACGAGAGCAGAAACTGCAGCGTGGAGCAGAGCAAAGGAAGGGGCAGCGATGTTAACGAAGCGCATCATTCCCTGTCTGGATGTGACCGCTGGGCGCGTCGTCAAGGGGGTGAATTTTCTCAACCTGCGCGACGCCGGCGATCCTGTCGAGCTGGCAGCTTTCTATAATGCCGAGGGGGCCGACGAGCTGGTCTTTCTCGACATCACGGCCTCCTACGAGGGACGCAAGACCATGTTGGATGTGGTGGCCCGCACGGCTGAGCAGGTCTTTATTCCGGTGACCGTAGGCGGTGGCATCGGCAGCGTCGACGATATTCGTGCTACGCTGGGAGCGGGCGCCGATAAGACCTCTGTGAACACAGCGGCAGTGCAACGGCCCGAGCTGCTGCGCGCGGGAGCCGAGCAGTTTGGATCACAGTGCATCGTGCTCGCTATCGATGCCCGCAGCAACCCGGCTATGCCCAGTGGCTACGAGGTCTATATCCATGGGGGCCGCACTCCGACGGGACTCGACGCTGTGGACTGGGCCCGCCGCGGCGTCGAGCTTGGCGCCGGGGAGATTCTCTTGACCAGCATGGACCGCGATGGCACTCAGCAGGGCTACGATCTTACGCTGACCGCCCGCATCGCTCAGGCAGTGAGTGTGCCGGTGATTGCCTCAGGGGGAGTTGGGACCCTTGAGCACCTCTACGAAGGCTTGACCAGCGGGGGAGCCGATGCCGTGCTGGCCGCCTCGATTTTCCACTTTGGTCAGTACCGCATCGCCGACGCGAAGCGCTATCTGCGCAAGCGCGGCGTGGCCGTGCGCTGGGACGAGGATGTGGAGGAATAGCAATGACACTGAGGTTCGATCGCCAGGGATTGATCCCGGCAGTTATCCAGGACGACGAAAGCAATGAGGTGCTGATGGTGGCCTTCATGAACGAGGAGGCCCTGCGCCTGACGCGCCAGACCGGCTATACCCACTTCTACAGCCGCTCGCGCCAGACCATCTGGCGCAAAGGGGAACAGTCAGGCAACGCTCAGCAGGTGCGCGCTATCTTTGTCAATTGCGAGGAGAATAGCCTGCTCATTCGCGTAGTCCAGCAGGGCGGGGCCGCCTGCCACGAGGGCTATCGCAGCTGCTACTATCGCCGGCTGCTCCCCGACGATCGCTATGAACTGGTTGCGGCCCGCCTCTTCGATCCGGCAGCCGTCTATGGCTCCGGGTCCACGTCCCCTTCCCAGCAGCCGCAGCCTGCCAGTAGCAACCAGGCAGAGCCGTCGGCAGGCGCCCTGGCAGCGGAGGCCCACCAGCCAGTACAAGCCGCTCCTCCGCCTCCGCCTGGGGGATCTCAAGCAGAGGCGGCTCTGAGTCAGGAGCTGGAGAGACTGCTGCGTCAGCTCTACCTGGCCTATCAGTATCTGCGCGATCACGATCTGAGCGAGCAGTCACACACCTCGCGCCTGCTGCAGGAGCATAATCCGGCTTATCTGCTTGGACGGCTGGCGGATGAGCTGCAGGAGCTGGCGGGCGTGCTGCAGGGAACACACCGTCATCAGGGGCTGCAGGCCGATACAATCCTTGAGGGAAGCCAGGTTGGGTACTGGCTGATGCTGCTGGCCGCCACCTATCGGCTCCAGTACGACGACTTTCTGCCGCATCAGGCCCTGCTGGCAGGCTATCACTCGGTCCTCAGCGAGGAGCAGGCCATTGAGCAGCAACAGGCCTGTCTGAGCGCGCTGGCCAGCACCGAGGAGGCTCGCCTTATCGAGGGTCTGGGTCTGGGTTTCGCCCTCATCGGACGAGCCTGTGCCCTGGCGGGCCTCAGCCCACTGGAGCCGGCCCGCGACGACCTGGAGCAAATGCGTCGCAAAGGACTGATCTCCTAAGCCTTTGCGCTGCCGCCCGGGCGGCCTCGGGCCAGCACCCACTCGGAGACGCGAGCCTGGGCCGAGCCAGGTCCTGTCCTGGCTCGCTCAATTGAGCAGGCGCAGATAGCTGCCCCGTCTGGCCTTGTGCAATACGGCCTGCTGAAGCGCCGCCAGCTCCCCATCGAGCGCAGAGCAGCGGACCAGACGGCCATCTTCCAGCAGCACCAGAGGATCAACCATGCGCGGCTTCACGCGCGCATAGACATCGAAGGGCTGGCCCGCCGCCACCTCTGCCACCGCCAGTCCGGGGTGGAGCAGGCGCAGACAGCGCTCAATTTCCGGGTGAGCCGAGCGGCGCAGGCGGGCCAGCAGCTCCTCGTCCTCTAGAAACAGCTCCTCCTCGCGCAGCAGGCCCTCATCTAAAGCCAGGCGCAAAGCCCGCGCCAGTTCGTAGTCGGCAAACATCTCCAGAGGATGCATAAACAGCTCAGTCACCAGGCGCACATACTGACGCACAAACCAGCTCGCAGCCTCACGCCCGGCCACCACGATGCGCCCATCCTGCACGCGCAGGGCCTCGAAAAAGCTCTCCACCTCAGCGCGCCCGAGATAGCCCGCATGCCACAGATCGCGCAGCGTGTAATCTACACGATCGGCACACAAATCAGGCGCTGGTTGCTCCAATAGCGACCACTGTTCAAATGACAGAATCCGCCCCATGTCCAGCCCAAAGGAGCGCAAGAGCGTGGGAAGGTTCGAGTTTTCAACCACCTGGCGCAGATGGCGCTCATGATAATCCTCATCGTAGCAGCGGAACAGATAGTCCGCCACATGAGAGAAGGCTGTATGAGAGACATCGTGCAGCAGGCCGGCCAATTGCTCCTCCAGACCGCCGCCAAGGCGGCGAACCAGCAGCATGACCCCCAGCGAATGCTCGTAGCGGGTCGTATCGCGTCCGGAGCGTACCAGATAAGCGGCACCCGCCTGATGCACGCCTTGCAAGCGCTGCATGGGTGCCGAGGCCAGCACTGCCAGCAGCACAGGCTCGCCCAGCCACTGCTCACCCAGTAACGGATCACAGACCAGCTCTTCAGCCACGCGCTCTGCTCCTTCTGCCCTTAGCATACTCGCTGATGACCTGACCTCTCCAGCGCCATCTTTCTCCAGCCTCGCCTCGCAGGTTCCCACCCTGGCCACGGACCTCCTTCGTCCCCCCGCAGCTCATGAGGCTGGCGAGAGCGCAGAGGTACTGTACACTATAGCACCTCGCGCCTCGCTTCGCCAGGTCAATCAAGGGCGAGCAGGTTGGCTGCCCCTGCCTGCCTGCCTCTGGCCAGATCAATCAGCAGCCTCTCCTCCAACGCAAAGGGCGCAGAACGAGTGGCCTCACCCTCTCTCAAGCCACCCAGTAGTGCAGCGTAAAGAGCAGAGCGTTGATAGCAAAGAGAGGGGCACAGAATCCCCCATAAACCAGGTCGAGACTGGGAAAGCGCTTGCTCCAGCGCGCCAACACCAGAAAGAGCGGGAAGGCCATCATCATATAGCGTGGCTGCGAAGCCAGGGTCTCGCCTGCGTTCAGAGGAAAACAGAGAGCAAAGAGAGCCAGCCCGAGAGAGAAGAAACGATAGGCCACAGGCATCTGTCGCCAGCCAATTACCAGCACCACCAGCGGCAACAGGGTAAAGAGCACGTCCATCAGATTGCGTACCGCCATTTCCGTGTGCAAAGGACCGCTCAGCAAGGCTCCCAGAGCCGGCCCGAAAGCCACCCAGGGCAAGGCAAACTCTCGTCCCCAAACCGTACGCTCCATACGGCTGTAGACAAAGGGATCGCCGAAGCGCACTCCTAGATAGAGCATATAGGCCGCCAGAGTCGCCGGAATCAAGAGTGCCGGTAAAGCAGCCGACAGACGGCGCAGCCAGAGCGACCAGGGTCGCCCCTCAACTGTCTGGCTGGGGGCCAGCCCTGGTGAACCAGCCCGCCAGAAGCGTTCTACGTAGAAAAACAGAAAGGGTACCAGCAGCACAACAGCAGTTGAGCGCGTCAAGGCGGCCAGGCAGCCCAGCAGGCCCGCCATCCACCAGCGCCACAGGGCCGTTCCTTGCAGGAGGAGAAAGATCGCCAGCGTGAGCAGTAGAAAGAGCGATTCACTATAGCCTGCGAAGAAAAAGATCGCATAGGCATAGAACGTCAAATACCAGAGCACCTTGCGGGCCTGGGCTGGATCGAAATCCAGGGCCTCTCTGGCCAGAAGGTAGAGCAGAATGAGCGAGGCAAAGAAAAAGAGGTTTGCCAGCAGCAGCTCAGACAGCAAGAACGAGAGCGGGAAACGGTTTCCCAGAGCGGCGGCCCCCAAGCGGATCAGCCAGGGCCAGAACGGGAAAAAGGCCACATCGGCCACAGAGCGATAGCCCACATGGGCGACCCGTCCGAAGGCATCGGCATCCCAGTGATACCAGCCGAGCAGGCAGAAGCGCAACCCATTATTCACACATGGGATCGAGGCCATATTTTTGGGGCGTAACAAGACCCCGCCAACATAGGTAACCAGGAGCAGCAGGAGGCGGCTAAGTCCAAAGACCCAGGCCGCCTCCTTCCACGCAGATCGAAGCGTACCCATCGCAGTGTTACCAGACCATACCAGTGTTGGACAGTTGAGCTTAGTCCACTGTTGCTTAGGAACGGTCGAGTCAGCGGTCTGGTACTGCGCTGGACCAATCAGGCTATCACAACCCACCCCCGAAAAGGGGTTTCATCTGCCTGACCTAACGGGTGAGCTGGCCGGACTGCCAGGCAGTCCAGCCAACCGACCGGCCAGCGAGCGAACCAGTCTCTGGCTCCAGAGGGTGAGGGCCAGGAAGCCTGCACCCCTAGGCCCCTGACGAAGCGGCAATCACCACCTGAACCGTAGAGCCTTCCAGCTTGCGCGAGGAGGTAGGCGAGAGCGTTTCCCGATACAGCTCGCCGGGCAGCGGCTCGGAGAGCGGCGTTGTCTCGACACGCAAGCTGTCGGCCAGCGTCTCTTCTTGCAGCTCGGCGGCGTGCCGGCGCACCATAGCCGCCAGCTCCTCATCCGTGGAAATCACCAGCCGGATATGGTCCTCGATCTTCAGATTAGCCCGCTTGCGCATATCCTGGATATAGTGGGTCAGATCGCGGATCAGCCCTTCCTCGCGCAGCTCAGGCGTGATCGTCGTCTCCAGGACCACCACCGCGCCGCGCTCTTCGGCAGTGACATAGCCCGGGCGAGCGGTCGCGATCACCTCCACCTCCTCCGGGGTCAGGGTGATCTCACGGCCCTCCACCGTCAGAGTCAGGGCGCCGTGCTCGCGCAACTGGCGAGCCGCCTCACTGGCGGCCTGAGCATCCAGACCCTTGAGGGTTGCCAGAATCTTCTGCACCAGAGGGCCATACTTAGGACCCAGGACGCGCGCCTGAGCGCGCAGCGTATAGGCCAGCATCTCGCTATCATCGCTGAGCAGCTCCAGGCGCTTGATGTTCAGCTCCTCCAGCACCTGCTCCTTCAAGCGCAGCAGGGCCTCCTGATCGGCCTGCGAGGGAAGGCGCACATAGAGCGTATTGAGCGGCTGACGCACGCGGATCTGGGCCTTCTCGCGAGCGGCCCGGCCCAGACCGACCACGCGCATCACCAGATGCGTATCGCGTGTTAGAGCCTCATCGAGCAGCTCCTGACGGGCCTGGGGCCAATCGCAGAGGTGCACGCTGAGTGGAGCTTCCTGCTTGACGCTGCGCACCAGATTCTGATAGAGGCTCTCCGCAAAAAATGGAACAAAGGGAGCCAGGAGCGTTACCAGCGTCGTCAGGCACTCATAGAGCGTCAAGTAGGCGCCGAGCTTATCGTCATCCAGCTCAGACTTCCAGATGCGCTCACGGCTGCGGCGCAGGTACCAGTTCGAGAGATTCTCGATAAAGTCCTGAAGGACCTCCGTGGCGTGGGCGCTATCGTAGCGCTCCAGGCCAGCCGTCACCTCCAGAATGGCCTGCTGTAGCTCCGAAAGAATCCAGCGATCCAGATCGCTGCGACGTTCGACCGGCAACTGATAGCGTGTTGGATCGAAGCGATCGATATTGGCATAGGTCACAAAGAACCAGTAGATATTCCAGACCTTATCGAGGGCGCGGCGCACCAACATCCACTTCTCGCTCAGGCGCACAGGGACGCCCTCGCGCGCGGCTCGCTCGACATCCTCCTTCGTGGGAATGCGCGGGAAACGCAGATTCTGCTCCGGATCCTGGCTGGTATAGAGCCAGCGCATGGTATCGGCTCCCACGCGCTCGGCGGCATCATCGAAGTCGATGGCGTTCCCCTTCGACTTATGCATGATCTCGCCGTCCTCATCGAGGACGGTCGCGTAACCGAGCAGCGTCTTAAAGGGGGTTGTACCCTCCAGCACCGTGCTCATGACCAGCAGAGCGTAGAACCAGTTCTTGAACTGGCCCGGGAAGGACTCGGTCACGAAGTCGGCGGGGAACCATTGACGCCAGAAATCGCGGTTGTGGCGATAGTCCAACGTGGAGAAGGGAACGATGCCAGCGTCGAGCCAGGGATTGCCCACATCCTTGATCCGCGAGACCAGGGCGCCGCACTGTTGGCAGCGGATCTTGACTGCATCGACCCAGGGGCGATGCGGCGAATGGCCCTCGAACTCCTCCCAGCCCTCGACGGCGCGCTCGCGCAGCTCTTCCTTGCTGCCGATAACCTCGAAGGTACCGCACTGCTGGCACTCGTAGATCGGCAGAGCCAGCCCCCAGTAGCGCTTTTTCGAGATCATCCAGTCGTCCATGTTGCGCAGCCAGTCTAGCTCACGCTCCAGGCCGAAGGCCGGAATCCAGGTCACCTGGCGGGCGACCTCCATGATCTCGTAGCGCAGTTTCTCCATTGAGATATACCACTCGTCGACCAGGCGGAAGATCAGCTCGGTCTTGCAGCGCCAGCAGACCGGATAGCGGTGGCGATAGTTCTGCGAGCGATAGAGGAGACCCTTCTGCGCCAGATTCTCGGCGACCGGACGGGCCACGTCTGAGACAGACTGGCCTGTGAGCCAGTCGTACCCCTCGACGTAGAGGCCAAACTCATCGACCGGAGCCAGCACCGCCAGGTCAAACTCCTTCGAGAGCGCGAAGTCCTCGCGACCACAGCCGGGGGCGATATGCACAATGCCCGTTCCTTCGGCGCCGCTGACCTCCTTCCAGGGGATAACGCGATGGCTCACTCCCTGCGCGGCAGGCAGCTCATCGAAGGGGCCGCGGTAGCTCCAGCCTACGAGCTGCTCGCCCTTGAGGCGCTCCAGGACCCGGTACTCGCCCTTATCGCGCCCGCGCAGCTCGCGCAGCAGATTCAGGCGCTCCTCGGCCAGATAGAAGATCTGGCCATCCTGTTCGACTTTGACATAGCTGAACTCAGGATGCACGGCTGCCGCCACGTTGGCGGCCAGTGTCCAGGGGGTCGTTGTCCAGACCAGCAGGGCCTCGCCGGGACGTTCGACCAGCGGGAAGAGGACATACAGGCTCAAGTGACTGACCTCGTGCCAGTCCTCCGACAGCGTCTCCATATTCGAGATCCCGGTGCCGCAGCGGGGACACCAGGTCATGACGTCGTGCCCTTTGTAGATGAGACCGCGCTCGTGGCAACGCTTCAGAAAGTGCCAGATCGTATAGTTATTCTCATCGGAGAGCGTGTAGTAGTCGTTGCCCCAGTCCATCCAATAGCCCAGCCGGATCGACTGCTCGGTAATGCGCCGGGCGAAGCGAAAGACACGCTCCTTGCAGAGTTCGACAAAGCGGGCAATGCCAAACTGCTCGATTTCACGCTTATTCTTGAGTCCCAGCTCTTGCTCTACGTTCACCTCAACCCAGAGGCCCTGGCAGTCGAAGCCATTTTGGTAGCGCTGCCGGTAGCCCTGCATCGTCTTGAAGCGCTGGAAGAGGTCCTTGTAGGTGCGGCCCCAGGCGTGGTGCACGCCCATCGGATTGTTAGCCGTCATGGGGCCGTCGAGAAAAGAGTACTGCTTGTCGCTCTGATCGTTACGATGCAGGTAGCGCTGAAGCACGCCGTTTTCGTCCCACCAGCGCTGAATCTCGTGTTCCAGCGCCGGATAGTCGACGCGATCAGCCGCGATCACTGGCCGAAAGACACTTGCTTCTCCTGACACGTCAGCTTCCTCCTCGCTCACTGACAGATTGCCTTGCCTTGTGTAGCTGGCACTGGCTTCGTTTTTTTGGCGGTGGGCCTGGCTACACCTGACCTGACAGAATAGCCACGGGCCTCATCCGGCTCTCTTGCTTTCTGCCACCTGGCTATCGGCTTGCTTGATGGCGCCGCTCTTCCGCAGCGCAGCCTGTTCCTGTGTAGCGACCCTGCCCTGAGCGCGCTCCCCGCCTGGGCGGGACCCCCGAGCGGGGCGAGCAGGGCCGAGTCCTGTTTGCTGGTTTCAAGGGAGAGCCGCCTCCGCGTCGGGATCGGAGCCTGGCGGCTCGTCGACGAGCTGAATCTCCAGGCGCTTGTTGAGGCGACCCTTGTTCTCCGCCCGGACGATGCGAATGCCGCCAACCTCCCTGGTATGGCGGACATGGGTGCCTCCGTCGGCCTGCAGGTCGAGGCCGACGATTTCCACAATGCGCACCTCTTCCAGGTCAGGGGGCAACAGGTTGGTGCGGGTACGGATCAGATCGGGGATGGCAAAGGCTTTCTCACGCGGCAACGTATAGACCCGGATCGGCAGGTCGGCCTGGATGGCCTCATTGACCCGCTGCTCGATAAAGGCCAGACGCTCTTTGGTCAGGCCCTCCATGGCGAAATCCATGCGCGCCCGATCTGGGTACATCTGGCCGCCGGTCACGGGCACGTGGAACTCCTGCCAGATCACGCCGCAGAGCAGATGGAGGGCCGTATGGGTGCGCATCATCCGGTAACGGAACTCCCAGTCGATGCGCGCCGTGACCTCGGTGCCCACGGGGGGAGGAGGACTATCGAGCAGGTGCCAGATCATCTCTCCCTGCTTGCGTAGAGCCATGACGCTGGCCTGCTGGCGCCCGTGATCCCAGGAGAGCGTGCCGCGGTCGGCCATTTGGCCGCCGCCGCCCGGATAGAAGACGGTGGCATCGAGGGCCAGCTCATCGCCCTCCGCGGCAACGACTTTGGCGCTGCACTCAAAGGTATAGCTATTCTCCAGGTAGATCAGCTTCGTCTTCATCCTGCAAGCTCCGATCTCCATATAAAAAAACCTCTCATCCGCGCAGGACGAGAGGACTTCCCGTGGTACCACCCGCATTAGTCACGACTGGCCGCCTGGCGCCAGCCCCACCCCGACGAGCCAGGAGCTGGAGAAACAGACCTTCGCCCGCCCTGCCGGCAGACCCGTCATCTGGGCCTGCCCTTTGCCCTGAACTGGCCCATCTGGCACCCGTCGCGACTCGCTCCATGCCGCCATCTCTCTCGATGTGATATACTATTTGTCGGTCCCCCGCCCTCGGCCCGATCGGGCCAGCGCGGTACGCCTGAGCTTTTTCTGCTCGTCTCTGCCGTCAAAGGCTGATAGGCGCCGCTCTGGCAAAGACGATCGCTGCGATTCGGCCTGCCAGGGCGGGTTCATCGAGAGGTTGAGACAGGCGGCCCTCTCTGGTAACGGAGAGGCGCCGGCTAGCTCTACTCGCTCGCGCGTTCTGCTAGCTGCTCAGGAGTGATCTTCAGCCCGCTCCTTAGCATCCGGCTCTCACCTTGCCCGGACTCTCTGTAGCCAGGGTTGCGGCCTACTGGCTCCCTCTTCGCATTCGTCTGGACTGTGTGCTTGTGTTCGCTCTCGGTGGATAGAGGCTACCGCGTTGAGTATGCCATATTCATCACTCTGTGTCAAGCCGCATAAAGGAAACCGATGGATAATTTACAGACATTTTATGGACCAAATGCCGGCTATGTGCTAGATCTGTATGAACGTTATCGATCTGATCCCTCAGCAGTAGATGAGAAGACGCGCGCCATCTTCGCCCGTTGGAAGCCGGTGGTGGTGGAGGAGCGAGAGACCCCGGCTCTGGAGGGGGCGGAGGGGGCGGCGCTGGCTGTAGAGAAGGTGGTGGCGGCCACGGCCCTGGCCCATGCCATTCGCGAGCGTGGGCACCTGGCAGCCCGGCTTGATCCCCTTGGACGCCCTCCGCAGGGCGATCCGGCCCTCCTGCCTGAGAGCTACGGACTGAGCAAGGAGGACCTGGCTCGGTTGCCGGCCAGCGTGGTTGGTGGGCACGCCGCCGAGGGGGCCTCTCATGCCCTGGAGGCCATCGAGCGCCTGCGGGCCATGTATTCGGGGACCATCAGCTACGAGTTCGACCAGGTCAAGAGTCCCCATGAGCGCCTCTGGCTGCGCGATGCGGTGGGGCTGCAGCTCTTCCAACGCCGCCTTAGTCCCCAGGCCAGTCGCCAGTTGCTGCAGCGCCTGACCCAGGTTGAGGTCTTTGAGCGCTTCCTGCACCAGACCTATCCAGGTCAGAAGCGCTTCTCGATCGAGGGGTGCGATGTGTTGGTGCCGATGCTCGATGAGCTGATCCGCTGCGCTCTGGAGTCAGAGACACGCGAGGTCATCATCGGCATGGCTCACCGTGGGCGCCTGAATGTTCTGGCCCACGTCCTGGGCAAGTCCTATCAGGCCATTTTGGCGGAATTCGCCCACACGCGCCACGAGGAGGGGGTTCCGCTGACCGATACCTTCGGCTTCGGCTGGAGCGGCGATGTGAAGTATCATCTGGGCGCAGAGCATCTGCTGGGGGGAGAGCGCTCGCTGGCCCTCAAGGTGATTCTGGCGCCCAATCCCAGCCATTTGGAGTTTGTCAACCCGGTGGTCGAGGGCATGACGCGCGCGGCCCAGGAGCGCCGCGATCGGGGTGGGGCACCTCGCCAGGAGCTGGATGGAACGCTGCCGGTTCTGATTCACGGTGACGCGGCTTTCCCCGGCGAGGGCGTGGTCGCCGAAACCCTGAACCTGTGGCATCTGCAGGGCTACTCGGTCGGGGGCACTATCCATATTATCCTTAATAACCAGCTAGGCTTCACCACGGAGCCACAGGAGAGCCGGTCGACGCTCTTCGCCAGCGATCTGGCCAAGGGCTTTAGCATCCCCATCATCCACGTCAATGCCGATGATCCCGAGGCCGCACTGACTGCCATCCGCCTGGCCCATGCCTATCGCGACGAGTTTCATAAGGACATCCTCATCGAGCTGGTGGGCTACCGCCGCTGGGGCCACAACGAGGGCGACGAGCCAGCCTTCACACAGCCGCAGCTCTACGAGCTGATCCGAACCCATCCCACGGTGCGCGAGCTGTACGCTCAGCGCTTGCAGGAGCAGCGTCTGGTAACGCCCCAGGAGTGTGAGCAGATGGTGGAGGAGGCGTTCGCCGTCCTCCGGCAGGCAAAGCAGGAGGTAGACGAGGACCCGCGACGCTTCGAGCAGTTGGGGGGCAATGGACATAACGGTCTGGCTGTCGAGCTGGAGCCGGCTCCCCCGGTCTCCGCGGAGCAGCTGCGCCAGTTCAACCGCGAGTTGCTGCGCTGGCCTCAGGGCTTCACGGTCCATCAGCGCCTGGCCCGCGTCTTGCAGCGCCGCGCCGATGCCCTGGAACAGGGGAGCATCGATTGGGGCCATGCCGAGGCCCTGGCCTTCGCCTCGATTCTGGCCGATGGTATCCCTATCCGCCTGAGCGGCCAGGATTCTGAGCGCGGGACCTTCAGCCAGCGCCATGCAGTGCTGCACGATAGCCGCACGGGTGAGCGCTATGTGCCGCTGCAGCACCTCTCGCAGGCCCAGGCCAGCTTCGCCATCTATAATAGTCCGCTGACCGAGACGGCGGTCCTGGGCTTCGAGTACGGCTACAGCGTGCATGCCCCCGAGGCCCTGGTGCTGTGGGAGGCCCAGTATGGCGACTTCGCCAATGTGGCCCAGGTCATTATCGATCAGTTCATCGCGTCAGGACGGGCCAAGTGGCGGCAGCAGTCGTCCGTAGTGCTACTGCTGCCCCATGGCTATGAGGGCCAGGGACCAGACCATTCCAGCGCCCGCCTGGAGCGCTTCCTGCAGCTATCGGCAGGCAATAACTGGCGCGTGACCAACTGCTCAACGGCGGCCCAATACTATCACCTGCTGCGCCAGCAGGCTCACAGCCTCCAACGTCATCCGCTGCCGCTGGTGGTGCTGACTCCCAAAAGCCTGTTGCGCCATCCGCTGGCGGCGGCCAGTCTGGAGGAGCTGACCGCGGGGCGCTTTCAGCCGGTGCTCGACGACGCCGAGGCCCAGCAGCGGGCCGAGACCATCCGGCGCGTGCTGTTGGGCAGCGGGAAGATTACCGTCGATCTAC
Source organism: Thermogemmatispora sp. (assembly GCF_042408735.1). Taxonomy (GTDB): domain Bacteria; phylum Chloroflexota; class Ktedonobacteria; order Ktedonobacterales; family Ktedonobacteraceae; genus Thermogemmatispora. Next base: position 47,680 of record NZ_JBHOQV010000126.1, on the reverse strand, counting down.
TGGCAAGCGAGCGACGGGCCCAGGCGAGCGAGGTGGCAGTGGTGCGTCTCGAGCAGCTCTATCCCCTGCCCGAGGAGGCGCTGCGACAGGTCCTCAGCGGTTACCCAGCCCTGCAAGAACTGGTCTGGGTCCAGGAGGAACCGCTCAATATGGGTGCCTGGAGCTACATGGCGCCTCGCTTACAGACCTTGCTCGCCTCGCTGCCTGCCTCTCGGGCGGTGCTGCGAGTGCTGGCGCGCCCAGAGAGTGCCAGCCCGGCCACAGGCTTCATGGACCGCTACGAGGCCGAGCAGCGCGCCCTGATCGAGGAGGCTTTGCACGGTGAGGCCGGCCTGCTGGTGGAGAAGTGGCCTTCTGAGACCCCTGCAGGCAAGCGCCGGCGCTAGGGCAGGGCAGGCCCAGGCAGGCTAGCGCAGGGGCCGATAGCGAGAGCCAGCGGCCAGCTCGGGCAGGCTGGGTCTGGCAGTGCTATAATAGGCCAGGCAGGAGCCAGTTCATCCAGGCAGAGCCTGCGCGCTGGCTCGCGAACGGCTGTTTTTACCCTCTAAACAAGGCATTTCACTCATCGCGAGCGACAGTCAGCACTGCAGCAGGAAAGGCAGAACAAGCAAATGACAATAGATATTCGTGTGCCCACCCTGGGAGAATCGGTGGTCGAGGCCACGGTGGCGCGCTGGCACAAGCGCGAGGGGGAACAGGTCCGTCAGGGGGAAGTTCTGGCGGAGCTGGAGACCGACAAGGTGAGCGTTGAGGTGGTGGCCGACCACGACGGGGTGCTGGCGGAGATACTCAAGCGCGAGGGAGAGGACGTGGCCGTCGGAGAGATCCTGGCTCGTCTGGAGGAGGGGGCCCTTGGGGGAGGGGCAGAAGGCGAAGCGGGAGGCAAAGCCATCTCCGAAGCCGGTTCTCGCCAGGTTGCCTCTGCAAGCGGGGATCAGGCCCAGGTTCAGGTTCAGCCGGCGGAAGCCCAGAGCGGAGCGACACCGGCGGTCTCGGGTTCGCGGCTGGCCGACGGGCAACGTCCCCCTTCGCCTCTGGCGCGGCGCATTGCCGCCGAGTACAACATTGACCTCTCGCAGGTCAAGAGCAGCAGCCCTCATGGACGCGTGACCAAGGATGACGTCTTGCAGTATCTCGAACAGCAGCAGGAACAGGCCCGCCAGCAGAGCCAGGCTCAGGCACAGGGCCAGGTGAGTGCGCGCGATGGAGCCGCGACGGCCAGGGTCCCATCGGCGGTGCCGGCAGGTGAGGGCGCGCCCTCGGCGCCACCGGCTTTGGAGCCTCCTCCCATCTTGACGGCGGAGCCGCGGCGTGAGGAACGCATCCGACTCTCGCGTCGGCGCCTGACTATTGCCCAACGCCTGGTCGAGGCCCAGCACACGGCTGCCATGCTGACCACCTTCAACGAGGTCGACATGAGCGCTATTCTGGCGGTGCGGGCCCGCCATCGCGAGGAGTTCAAGCAGCGCTATGGCATCTCGCTCGGCTTCATGTCCTTCTTCACGAAGGCTGTGGTCGGCGCGCTCAAGGCCTTCCCCTATCTGAATGCGGAGCTACAGGGGCGCGAGCTGCTGGTCAAGCATTACTATGACATTGGGATCGCCGTCAGTACAGATGAGGGTCTGGTTGTGCCGGTGGTGCGCGATGCCGACCGCAAGAGCTTCGTTGAGATCGAGCGAGAAATCGCGGAGCTGGCGCGGCGGGCGCGCAGCAACGAGCTGACGCTGGCCGATTTGCAGGGAGGGACCTTCACCATTACGAATGGTGGAGTCTTCGGCTCGCTGCTCTCGACGCCTATTCTCAACGGGCCTCAGGTTGGCATCCTGGGGATGCATAAGGTCCAGGAGCGTCCGGTGGTGGTCGATGGCCAGGTGGTGGTGCGTCCTATGATGTACGTGGCGCTCTCCTATGACCATCGCGTGGTCGATGGCCGGGAGGCGGTGCAGTTCCTGGTGCGCGTCAAGGAGCTGCTGGAAGATCCGGAGCGGCTCCTGCTGGAAGGCTAGGGAGGACAGCTACGGCGTCGCGCGGCAGGAGATGGATAGCGACTGGAGGGGTCGAGTTGGGCCGGGCCGGGTCGGGCCGAGCAGAGGCTGATCGCCGCGGTGGACAGGTCGTTTGCTTCGATTGACAGGGACGGCCTGTTAGGCGATAATCAAGGCTGTGCTGTCCGCGCCCGGCAGGCCCTCCCATCCTGGCCAGGGAATGGGAGGACGGCGCTCGGGCCGCCTTGAGCTTCAGATGGTTCGGGCGGGATGGGAGTGGACGAGGCTGACTGATTGGGAAGCGGGGGAGAGGGAATACTCTGGCGTCCTTCGACTGATGGCAGGAATCAAGGAAATGAGCCGGCTATGCAACCACCAGAGAATCCCTACGCTCGGCAGAAGGGACACGCCGATGATCTCCAGGCCCTCGTTGGGCGATCCTTGGGCAATTTCCGTATTGTAGAGCCACTCGGCGCGGGCGGCATGGCCGCTGTTTTTAAGGCCTATCAACCGACCCTCGATCGCTATGTGGCCATCAAGGTTCTTCCTGCGCGCTACGCCCATGACCAGGTCTTCGTGAAGCGCTTTGAGCAGGAGGCCCGCTCGATCGCCAAGCTGGTCAATCCCCATATCGTCCAGATCCACGACTTCGGCGAGCAGGATAAAATCACCTACATTGTGATGGAGTATGTCGATGGCGGCACGCTGCGAGAGCGCCTCAAGAGCCGCTCGCTGTCCTTAATGGAGGCCGTCGATTTTCTGCTGCAGGCAGCAGAGGGGCTGCGTTGTGCCCATAGCCATAATATCGTGCACCGCGATGTCAAGCCGAGCAATATGTTGCTACGTCGCGATGGCCATCTCTTGCTCTCCGATTTTGGGATCGCCAAGATCCTGGAAGGCACGACGCACCTGACGCGGGCTGGGGTCGGTATTGGAACGCCGCAGTATATGTCCCCAGAGCAGGGCACGGGCCAGGCCGTTGACCAGCGCAGCGACATCTATTCGCTGGGAATCGTCTTCTTTGAATGTCTGACGGGACGGGTCCCTTTCACGGCGGAGAATCCGGTCAGCGTAACGCTCAAGCACTTACAGGAGCCGCTACCGCTGGAACCTCTCCGTCTGGCAGGGGTGCCGGCGGCCATCGAGCGCGTGGTGGTTAAGATGGCGGCCAAGGCGCCTGCCGATCGCTATCAGTCGATTGAGGAGATGGTGGAAGCCCTGGCAGCGGCCTTGAGCGCGACAGGGCTGTCTGCACCGCGGCTCTGGCGTGCACCGCTCGGCTCTTCGTCCTCCAGCTCTGCAACCTTGCTCTCTCCCCAGGCAGGCGGCGCGGCTCCCCCGCGAGGCTCGCCCTCTTCTCCCTTCGTCGCGGGACCCGCTACGCTGGGAAGCGGGGGGAGCGCGGCCTCACACCCAACAGTGACGCTCTCTTGCTTCCGCTGCGGTACCCCGAATCCCAGTACGCGCCTGTTCTGTACAACGTGCGGCTATGAGTTGGCCGACCGGAAGGCGGCTAAGGATCGCTATGTCGACCCCCAGGGACGGGTCGTGCTGGCGAGCCTGACACTGCAAAGCGGACCGCTCGCTGGTCGCTCTTTCCGCTTCCATCAGGATGTGACGACAATCGGGCGTACCAATGGGAACGATTTTATTATCGCCGGTCGCACGGTCTCGCGCCGCCATGCCCGGCTGTGGTTCGATAACGGTCTGTGGTACCTGGAGGATCTCCAGAGCGCCAATGGTACCCTGGTGAATGGTGAGCGCATTCAGCAAACGGTCTTGCGCGACGGCGATCTGATCCAGTTCGGCGATGAACGTTTGATCTTTCATATAGTTTATAAGTAGGAGCGGTTGCTATAGCAAGGCGGGGGCGTCGGGTGGCCAATCTGGTGGCCGCTCAGACGCTTTCTGGCCCGGAAAGGGTGACAGGCGATGGCTTCTTTGAATCCGTTGAATGCGGCGCTGCAGCAGTTGTTGCTGGGCAGGGCTGTCCGTCAGAACCATGCTTTGGAGCATGCCACGATCGTGCTGCTGAGCCGCAAGTTCCCGGAGGTCCGTTTCTCGGGGATTTCATCGGCTTTGGGCTTTGCGGTGTTTGGGGATGTGCCGACGGAGGAGGTGCTGCCAGCGGCGGAGGAGGCGCTGCATCTGCTGCGCACGACACAGCCAGAGTTGGCGGTCCATGAGCGCTGCGGCACCAATCTGGCGGTAGCTGGCCTGCTGAGTGGACTGTCGGCGATGACCGTGGCGCGCATGCGGCGCCCGTTCAATACTTTTAATAATGTGGTGCTGGCCACAACGGCGGCGCTGGTGGTGGCACGGCCCTTGGGTTTGACGGTCCAGCGCTATCTGACAACCCAGACTCCGTCGGAGTCGATGCGCATCACTGGGGTGAAGCGCTTCGAGGTGCTGGGAACGCCGGCGCATTTTGTGAGTACAGAGAATCCCGAGGCCGCCCATCTGTTCTCCTGGTGACAGATGAGTGGGGGAGGTGTTGCGATGACGACGAGCGCAGAGCGCGAGCGCTTGCTGGTCGAGCCGGCCTGGCTGGAGGAGCACCTGGATGATCCGGCGCTGCGCATTGTGGATATGCGTGGCTATGTCCGGACAGTGGACTGCGGGCCTGGCGAACAGGAGGCGGTGTATGAGGGGGCGCGGGCAGAGTATGAGCAGGGGCATATCCCTGGGGCGCTTTACCTGGACTGGACGAGCGATATTGTCGATCCCGATAGCGAGGTGAAGGCGCAAGTGGCTCCGCCGGAGCGCTTCGCCGAGGTCCTGGGACGTCTGGGCATTGGGGATGAGCATCTGGTGGTGGCCTACGATGCTCATCCGGCCTCGCAGTTTGCTACGCGGCTGTGGTGGGCACTGACCTACTATGGGCACCGTGAGGTGCGGGTGCTGAATGGAGGTTTCCCACGCTGGGTGCGCGAGGGTCGTCCTGTGACGACGGAGGTGCCACGCTTCGCGCCAGCGGTCTTTACTGCGCGCGTGCAACCTGAGCTGCGGGCTACGGCTGAAGAGGTACTGGCGGCCCTGAACCAGGCCGGCGTCCGGCTGATCGATGCTCGCGACCTGGGCCAGTATAGCGGGCAGGTGGTTCGCCGTCCGGGCCGCGCGGGCCATATTCCGGGGGCGATCAATATCCCACGCGAGGAGCTGGTCGATCCTCAGACGGGGCAGTTCCGCAGCAATGAGGAACTGGCGGCTGTCTTTGCGCGCGCTGGCGTGCGTCCGGAGGAGCGAGTGATCGCCTATTGCAACGGCGGCGTGGCGGCAACGGTGGTGCTCTTTAGCCTGGCCTTACTGGGCTATCCTCATCTGACGAACTACGATGGCTCCTGGAATGAATGGGGGGTCCGTCCCGATCTCCCAACGGAGGTCTAGGGTCACCGACTTCCGGCTCCAGCCGGGAGCTTGCCCGCAGCCTGCCTGATCGGCCCGGGCTCCAGGGCTGATTGACAGCCGCCTCCTGCCCCACAAGGCAGTCCAGGCTGCACGTCCGAGACTGGGCCGGGCTGCTTTGCTATCGGCATATCCCTCGGCTCCACAGGGACAGGTGAAGGCATGTCGGCGACGGGTTCCCCATCGCCCACAGCGGGCACAGCGCTGACTGCTACAGGCCGGGCCACCCTCCACTACGCGCCGCCCTCGCTCGTGGACCTGTTGCTCCACCCAGCGCCAGAGCAGTCTCCCTTGCCACAGCGCGAGCCGTCGCCCCCAGGCCCTCCCCGGGAGTCGCTCGTTCTGCAGCGGAAGGACCTGCAACCGTTCGAGAGCCGGGACTGTCTGCGGAGGGGTCCATGCTACGAGGCGCTTCCCCTTGGTCTGCGCGTCAGTCTGTCAGTCTGAGAGCGGTGCCGTTGCCGATGGCGAAGCCATGTAAGCACCCGCCGAACACTGCGCGTCGGTCCCGGTGCTGCGCCAGGCGAGCCGCCAGCCTGCGCTGCAGGCACGCCAGCGGCGTGGTGATCCGGTGAGGGGACCTGCCCCGCTTTCCTGTTCACAGCACGCACCCGCTGGCCGCTGTCGACCGCCATGAGCACTCTTTGTCTCGTTGAGATCACTTCTGGCCACATTGGCAGCCTCGGAACTCTCCGTTAGGGGAATCCAGCACCGCGAGCCAGCGTGAGGGTGAGCTGCCCCACGAGCGGTCCCTGGCGCTCGGTGACTACGCGAGGCTCGATGCTCTTGGCCTGGGGCGGCTGGCTGAGGCGCTGGCTGGCCTCTGAGGGCGAGAGGCCCGTTCCGAGCTGCTCTGCCTGTGGGTCTATCGGACAGAGCAGCTCGGGCTGACGTGAGGCAGAGCGAGGTGGCTTACTCCGGTCCCACCATGCGGTGCGGCACATACGGCTCCTCTAGATAGGCCACTTCTTCGGCGCTGAGCTGCACATCGAGGGCCCCTACAGCCTCTTCCAGCTGACGAACTTTGGTGGCTCCGACGATTGGGGCGGTCACCGGGTCTTTCTGTAGCAGCCAGGCCAGGGCGATCTGGGCCCGGGGAACGGCCCGCCGATGAGCTACCTCTCCCAGGCGATCGATGATCTGCTGATCAGCGGCAGCCGTGGCATCGTACTTGAGCCTGGCAATCTGGTCGGTCTCTGCTCGCAGGGTCCCCTCGGTAGAGCGCTCGCGGGCCAGCCGGCCGGAGGCCAGGGGGCTGTAGGGGATGACTCCGATGCCTTCCTGGCGGCAGAGTGGAAGCATCTCGCGCTCTTCCTCGCGATAGATGAGATTGAGGTGATTCTGCATAGAGACAAAGCGGCTCCAGCCGTGTTTCTCGGCTACGTAGAGCGCCCTCTGAAATTGCCAGGCATACATGGATGAGGCCCCGATGTAGCGCACTTTGCCGGCCCTGACGACGTCATTAAGGGCCTCTAGGGTCTCTTCAATGGGCGTCTGGTAGTCCCAGCGATGGATCTGGTAGAGGTCGATGTAGTCTGTTCCCAGTCGCTTGAGGCTGTGGTCGACTTCCGAGAGAATGGCTTTGCGCGAGAGGCCGGCCCCGTTGGGGCCTTCGCGCATGCCGAAGAAGACTTTGGTCGCAATGACGACTTCGTCGCGCCGGGCAAAATCTTTGAGGGCGCGCCCAACGATCTCTTCACTGGCCCCGAGCGAATAGACGTTAGCAGTGTCGAAAAAGTTGATTCCCAGGTCAAGTGCTTTCTTGATGATCTGGCGACTCTGCTCCTCATCAAGAACCCACTGATGGATCCAGCGGGTGGCATCGCCGAAGCTCATGCAGCCGAGGCAGATACGTGAAACCTCCAGTCCTGTGCGACCGAGTCGTGTATATTGCATTGCTACCTCTCTTTATATTTAGTTCTTGAACACCTATGCAGCGAGCAGAGGGGCCTGGGGAGGGGCAGGCTGCCTCTGCACAGGTGGCAAGGCAGCGCCCTGTCTCTGGCTCTCCGGCTGGGGTGATTCTTTCACTGGAGAGTATAGTCTTACCGTTGGCCAGGCACGTAGGACGATCCTGGCCGATCATTGGCCGATTCTCTCAAAAAATGACGGCCCTCACAGTCGGCCCCGGGGGTGGCCGGGAGAGAGCGCAGGGCCACAAGCGCAGCGTGCGGGAGCGCTTCGCCCCTTGGCTTTGAACGGAGAGGCTGGCGCCTCGAGCAGAGCATTGCCAGGAAAAGTGGCTCGGAGAGGAAGACGAGGGAGGATTCGCCCGCCGCTGTGAATTTCGTATTATTCATAGAAATACGAAATTCATTGGTTCCGCCAGTATCGGACGGCGGCCTGTCTGGCGCAGGCTTCGCCAGGAGGTTGAGCTTTGTTGAACAGGTCCGATCACGAGATGAGGAAGCCAGCTCGTCTCCAGCCAGCCGCTGCGAGACCGCCACCGCTGAGCTGTCTCGTCTCTGCCTGCCTTGTCTCTGCACGGCGGTCTCTTGCAGTGCTCTCCTATGGCGAGCGCTCGCGTCCCTCAACGCTGCGGCCCTTCTCGCTCCCTTCAAGGGGTCTGCACTCTCTCGTGGAGGCCCCTCTCGACCGCCTCACCCAGAAGGCATGCCAGGCTCTCTGGAAGGGTCACGAGCCGCAAAGGACTGACGAGAGCAGCCAGCGAGCGCAGCCGGCAGTAGCCGGCTTGCAAAAACGGAGAGCAGACTATAAGACAAAGAGGCCTGAGGCACCTCACAGTCCTTCCAGGAAGCGAGGGGAGCCTTCCAGGCGGTGTTTCCGGGCAACCATCTTTTTCAATTGCCCCTGTGACCATCCCCTCTATCAATTTCCTCGACGTAGCCAACTCCTTCCCCATTGCCGCTTCCTTCTCCCAGAGGCTGCCCTTGACAAACCCTCTCCCAATGCTTTATACTTATATAAAGGCAAAAATATATTTTAGAAGAATATATGAGCAGTAAGAGAGCCTCCCCTCATCGCACGAGCGCGAGCCGGAAGACCGCGGCATTGCTCCCGCCAGCGCAGCCCGCACTGGCAGCGGTCATACGCGAACAAGAGCTGGGGCCACAGCAGGCAGGGTCGAGCCTGATCATTGCCAGCGAGGACCTTGATCTGCTACGGCGCATTGCCGACCTGGCCGACCTCTATGCCCAACACGAGGCTTTCGCGCGCTACCATCGCCGTCAGGCGCATAACACACGTCTCCGCCAGCTTTGGGACCTCAAAGCCTTTGCCACCTTCTGTCTGGAGGCTGGGGCCCAGGTAACTGGGGTCTCCCTGCAGACGGATGTCGTCACCCTGACTCAGGCTCTCTTTCTGGAAGCGGCCACCTGGCGTTTCGTCAGTGCCGGCCTCGTCCAGCTCTTTGTCTCCTGGATGGAACGGCAGGGCTACGCCATTCAGACCATCAACGTGCGCCTCTCCACCGTCAAGCGCTACTGTCGGCTGGCTGCAGAGGCCGGTTTCCTCTCGCAGGAAGAGCTTTACCGCATCAGCCGTGTCCAGGGGTATCGCCACAAGGAGGGGCGTCACCTCGACCGTCGGCGCCCCATCACAAGGCGGGGAGCCAAAAAAGCCGAGCCGAACTCCTTAACCGAAGAGCAAGTGGCCTGGCTCAAGCGCTGCCATGACCCTCACACTCCCCAGGGGCGGCGAGCGCGCGTCATCCTCTGTCTCCTGCTCGACCTGGGCCTGCGCGTCGGCGAGCTTGTCGCACTCCAGGTAAAGGACATCCAGCTCAGCCGGGGTCTGCTGCACTTCTACCGCGAAAAAGTGGACAAGGAGCAGACTCATCGCCTGTCCGTTGACTGCCTGCAAGCCCTACGCGCCTATCTGCCCGACGTCGCCGGAGAGCGCTACCTGTTCCCGGGCTACAAAGGACGTCACATCAGCACGCGCCTGGTTGAGTACCTGCTCGAAGACCTTGGCAACCAGCTTGGTATCGATCGCCTCTCGCCTCACGATTGTCGCCACTATTGGGCCACCTATCACGCCCGTCGCCAGCGCAATCTGGCCCAGCTTCAGCAAGCTGGAGGCTGGAACTCGCCCGTCATGGTGCTGCGCTACTACGTCGCCTCCGAGATCGCCAACGAGGGCCTGCTTCCCTCTCGCGAGCAGGAAGACTAAAATAGGAACCGGAAGAGGAAGTCAGGGAAGAGCGATACAGAGTGCAGAGAACGGAACAGTCCCTTGAGCGGCAGAGCCAAAAGAGGAGAAGCCAGCCATGCCTTTCAAAATTGGTGTCTACGGCTCCAACATCGTCGAGAGCGAACGGGCGCTGACCCTGGCCCAAGAGCTAGGGCAGGCCCTGGCCGAGCGCCATTGCATCGTCATCACCGGCGCCTGCAGCGGCATGCCCTATGCTGTTGCCCGAGCGGCCTTCGAACACGGGGCCGAAATCTGGGGCTTCACCCCAGCGCTCAACCTTGACGAGCACCGCCAGGCCTATCCCCAGGACGACGCTGGTATCTACCGCCGCCTCATCTATGTCCCCCCGGGCTACCAGGACCTCTTCGGACTCGTCCCGGCAACGCCCGAGCGCGACTGGGGTGCCCGCCTCAAATATCGCAACGTGATCTCCACAGTGAACAGCGACGCCGGCATCATCATCAGCGGTGGCTGGGGCACCCTCAACGAATTTACGAACCTCATCTACGAAGGGAAACCCATCGGCGTCCTGATCGGCAGCGGTGGCCTGGCCGACGAGCTACCCGCCTGGTATCCCCGTCTGCGCAAAAAAACAGCCTCGCCGGTCCTCTTCGAAGAGAATCCGACGAGGCTGCTCACGCTCGTCCTCCAGCACCTGGCGTAGCCGGCAACCGCCGACCCGCGCAGCACGCTCGAACAGAAAGGGTGACCGAGCGTGAGGGGTGAGGCTGAGGCGCGGGCTGCGGACCGCAGGGCCCGCCTGAACAGGTGCCCGCCGAAGGCACAGCGAGGAAAGCCACAGCCTGCACCAGCTCATCGCCATGGGGCAAGCTGCGGCGTAGGGCCGGAGCCTCCGGGCGAAGGAAGCAGCGGGAAGCCCTTCTCAGGCCGTCACCGCCTGCCGCTCAGCCGCAGCAGCGGTGACGCTGATTCGCCTGGGCAGGCTCCCCTCAGCCACGGGCACCGTGATGGTCAGAACCCCATGTTCGTAGTGGGCCTCGACCTTCTCCGCGTCGATCGGGCGCTCGAAGGTCACCACCCGCTCGCAGGTACCGCTGCCGATCTCATGCAGCAGCCAGTTGACCTGCTGTCCTTCCTGCACCGCCGGCGGATAGCAGACGCGGATCTGCAGGCTCTGGTCCCGAACCTCAAGCCCGATATCCTCCGGCTTGACCCCGGGCACCCAAGCCCTGATCACATAGCCCTGCCCGCTCTCATAGACATCCAGCGGCAGTTCTGGACGAGGCTCACCCTCCACACGCCACAGTGGACGAACAACGCTCTGTTCAAACAGCCGGCTCAGCGCTTCGCGCAGGCTGATCATCTCATGCAGCGGATCAAAGCGCGTCATGACCGTCATGGCGCTCACCTCCCTCTGCCGAAATGACCAGAGAGCAAACGGCCCTGAAACCAACTGTTCCTACCAACCAGCTTCGACGGGCGGCGAGGTCGCTCACCCCGGCTCATCGTCCGAACCGCCGGGCAACCTCTGCCGCTCGTCCTCTCTCCCGTTTCCACCCAGAAACAACCACCAGGGGGGAGGACTTTATTCCCATTCCCCCCTCAGATTGACCTCTTCCTTCAAGGCCGCCTGCAGTTCCGCTCGTGTTGGTGTTGTCGCTGGTCCGGCGCGTTCAACCGCCAGCGAGGCGGCCACATTCGCCTCGTAGGCGGCCTCACTCAGACATTTGCCAGCCGCTAAAGCGGCCAGGAAGGCCGCCACGTGAGCATCGCCCGCCCCTGTCGTATCCACTACCACTCGCGCTGGCCTGGCCACAACGTGGCGCGGCGCCTCCCCCTCGCCAGTCGCCAGCCAACAGCCCTCGGCCCCCACTCGCGCCACCACAATTCCCTGGGGAGCCAGACGCTCGCGCAGCTGGGCTGCTCCCCGGGCCGGCTCCTCCTCGCCGCTCAGCAGCCGCAGCTCGCGCGCATTCAGACTCAGCACATCTACCCGACTCAGCACTCGCTCCAGCCGCGCCGCCGAGATCGAGGCGACCAGGGGACCCGGATCGAGGACAAGCAGACAGCCGGAAGGCAACTGGGGCAGCCAGGCCTCCAGAGCTGCTCCCGAGACTGGATAGCAGAGATCGTAGCCCGAGACATAGACCGCATCGCCCTCCTGTAGCGCCAGCGGTGCCAGCTCCTCCAGGCTCAGCTCGGCCTCCACTCCCGGGGCTGTCACAAAGGTGCGCTCTCCATCCGGCTCGACCAGCCCAATATCGAAGCCGGTGTCCCGTCCCCTCACCGGCGGCAGCAGACCTGGAATGCCGGCCGCTTCCAGCTCGGCCCGTACCAGGCTGCCCATGGGCCCATCTCCAATGCGGCCCGCATAGGCCGCCGGCAGCCCGAGGCGCCAGGCCCCGAGCAGGACATTGAAGCCGCCTCCCACCGCCTGCAGCGAGCGCTGCGCCAACAGATCGCCGCCGCGCTCGGGCAGGCGCTCCACATAGAGCAGCAGATCGACCAGGACGCTGCCCACCAGCACCAGGCGCTTCGGGCGCAATCGTAGCTCACTCATACCGACCCCTTCTCTCCAGGCAGCTCTGAGACCAGCTCGCCGCCAGCGTCCACCGCCAACGCGGCGCTCCTGCTGCCTATCAAAGCAAGCAGCCAGTAGACAAGCGCGCTCACCACAAAGCCCAACAGATAGCCCAGGCTACTAGAAGCGAAAATCCCGCGTGCCAGCGGACCCGTGAACCAGGGCGAGACCGTGAACAAGAGTCCTACGACAATCCCCAGCAGCCAGGCTACCACGGCCCGCCAGTTGATTCCTGCCCGATAATAGTAGCGACTCCCCGGCCCCGTTTCCACCAGGCCGCGCGCCTCGTAGCCGCGGCGCAGGAGCATATCCACTAAAAAGACCGCCGCCCAGGCCGTCAAACCATCCGAGAGCAACTGCAAGAAGCTCTCAAACGGCCCAAAGAAATCTTGAGCCACCAGCATCACATAGGCAGCCCCGGCCACCATCAACACCCCATCGATCAACACCGTTTTGTAGCGCTCCAGCCGCACCCCCAGGGCCAGAAGATTCAGTCCCGAGGAATAGATCGACAGATCCGCCGAGGCGATCAAGCCGCCGACCGCCGTCAGCAGGTAGGGGGCCGCCATCCAGGCGGGCAGCTCCTGCCCAATGGCCGTAATTGGATTGGTAGCGCTCGTCAGATTGGGCAAGCGGCTCGACAGAAAGACCCCCGTCATGATCAGCACCACCAGCGGGAGCGTGGCCCCCAACACCGTCCAACCAACGATTGCCCAGCCGCTGGCCCTACGCGGCAAATAGCGGGTATAATCGGCCCCGGCATTGGCCCAGCCGATCCCCGTGCCCGCGATGACAATACTCAGTGTAGCCAGCACTCCACTATCCCAGGGACCGGGAGGGGCCGCCAGGATCTTCGCCCAGTCCGTCTTTGCCAGCAGGAACAAGACCACGACCAGCGTGAGCAGGCCGAAGATCCAGGTCGCCGCGCGCTGAATCCACACCAGCGTCGCATGACCAAGCAGGCCAAAGACTACCACCAGCAGCGCCACCACTACCAGGCTCACCAGCGTCCAGACGGGGGTTGCAGGAAGCCCAAGCAAGGCCAACAGCCCAAGCAGAGCATAAGCCGCTGTAATGACCGTCACCGTCTCCCAGCCGACCAGGCTGATCCAACTGATCAGCGTCGGCCCCAGATTGCCGCGCGAGCCAAAGGGAGCGCGCGAGAGCGTCAACATGGGGGCCCCGCCCCACTTACCAGCCACACTGAGCACCCCGACCAGCACGAAGGAGCCAGCCGAGCCAACCACAGCCACCAGCAGACTCTGCCAGAGATTCAGCCCGGCAGCAGTCAGAATGCCCCCGTAGACGATACCCAGGATACCAATATTGGCGGCGAACCAGACCCAAAACAGTTCAGTGGGCGCTCCGTGACGCTCATCGTCCCCAATCGGCTCGATCCCATGTAGCTCGATGGCCCAGGGACGATCAGCTTCCGGCTGTTGCTGTTGTCGCACGCTCACAGGCGTACCTCCTCTTGTTGCAGGCGGGTCCGCAGAGCCAGCAGCTCGCTGACCAGCCCATCGACGTCTAAAGCATTGACCTGCACCACCGTGGTGCGTGCCTCCTCTGGGAAGACCTCCAGGCCCGAGCAGGCCCCAAGCATTGCCCCGACCAGGGCGGCGATCGTATCGCTGTCACCTCCCAGGCGAGCGGCGATGAGACAGGCCCGCCAGGGATCAGCCTGCCAGCGCGCCGCCAGGGCGAAAGCCGCCGGCACTGCCTCCTGTGTTGCCACCCCCGTGCCAATCAGATCAACAATGGCGTCCTGTGCGCTCTCCTCATCTAGCTGGCTGACCAGGTCCACGGCCCAGATCAGACGTTCGGCCACGGAAGCCCCCGCCACATAAGCGCCCCGCGCCTGGCCCAGGCGAGCCAGGCGCAGCCCCTCACCGAGGGCCTCAGCGAAGGTAGCTCCTTCCAGACCGGCGCTCACCACCGCCGCCACCGCCGCCGCGCCCGCGATGGCCAGACCAGTGAAGTGGGTTGGACGACAGACCTCCTCTATGCATTCCAGAAAGCGCTCCACCGGCTCCAGCGGCACTGCAATCCCCACCGGAGCGATGCGCATCGCCGCGCCGTTCGTATCGCCGCGTCGGCCCGCCTCCTCGGGTGCCTCCCCTCGCCGGACCGCCTCCAAGGCCCGCCGCGACGACGGCCCAAGCTGCTCGCTGCCATCGGCCTCCGCCTGCTCGGCCCAACGCAGCAGCTCTTGCACAAAGCGATCGCTGGGCACACGGCCTTTCTCCTCGACCAACAGGCGGGCCACCAACAGGGCCTGCTGAGTGTCATCGGTCACACGGCCCGCCGGCTGGCCGGCGCTGATAGCGTTCTGCTGAGGCCCAGCTTCAAAGCCTTCCAGGGCTGGAAAGAGCTGGGCCACCAGAGAGCGTGGCAGCATCTGGGTCGGCATCCCGAGGGCATCGCCAATGGCTAACCCCAGCAAGGCCCCCTGGGCCCGGCGCAGCATTTCTTTCTGCATGACTGCTACCTCCGCTGTCGCTCGTTCAGGCTCAAATCAAAGGTCATGTAGAGGCGAAAATGGGAAGGGTCCAGCAGGCTGGTCACATGCTCGATCAGCCCCCCCCCGCGATCGCGGGTCACGCGCCGGCTCAACAGGAAGGCTTCTCCGATCGCTCTCCCTAACAGACGAGCCTCCTCGGTACGCAGGCGGGTTACCTCAACCCATTCCTCTCCAGTAGCCGGAATCAGTCCCAGGCGGCCTGTCAGCGCCTCCATCAGCGACTCATGGGCAAAATCTGTGTCCAACAGGGCCTGCGTCCGCTCGGTCAGGGGAATGCGGCTGCGCTCTAGCGAGATCGGCACACGCCCCTCCAGCAGGCGCAGGCGGTCGAGGGCAATGAAGCGCTCGGCCTCCACCTGCAGGCGCTCCCGTAGCTCGGGTTCGACTACCGCCCCAAAGTAGAGCACGCGCGTCGTGACCTGCGCCCCCTGACGCATGAGCGCTCTTGACCAGCCCTGGCTCCAATCCAGGGGTCGGTGATCAAAGGTAATGTAGCTGCCCGAGCCGGCTCGCGTCTCAATCAGCTCTTTACGCGCTAGCTCCGCCAGGGCCTGTCGTACGGTCATCCGACTCACTCCAAAGCGCCGGGCCAGCTCATACTCACCCGGGAGCCGCTGCCCCGTCGGCAGACGTCCACTGCGGATCTCTTCCTCAAGGGTTGCGCTGATTTGCAAATAAGCTCTATTCTGTCTAGACATCTTGTAGACAAGTTTAGCCGATCCTGTCTAGTATGTCAAGGGGAGTGCTAGGAGCTTTCTCCCGCAGTATTTGGTGAGGCTCTGTATAGTGGAAATGGATGGTAACACCATTCCCATACATAATGCGGCAGCATGGTGAGCCGCTGAGAGACCGAAGACGCTCACCGGAACCGGGAACGTGTGTTGCATCAAGAAGCGTTGTGAAGGGGCGCCCTGCGGCGCAGCGGCCTTCAGCAGCGCCATTCCGTTAGCACAAGGAGGGAATAACTGCTATGACCACTGTCTCGTCTGAAAAGCACCACAGTGTCATTGGCAAGGACGAGCTGATCCATCAGACGGCGGCCAGGGCCGGCCTCAGCCTCAAGGAGACGGGCAAAGTCATCGACGCTTTCACCGAAGTTGTGCGCGAGGAGCTGGCCCGGGGGCATGAGGTCCGTCTGATGGGCTTTGGCACCTGGAGCCTGCGCACCGTTGCTCCGCGCAAGGTCAAATCGATCCGTGGAGGGCAGCAGATTACCATTCCCGCGCGTAAACGAGTCGGCTTCTCCGTGGGGGCTGTCCTGGCTCAGGCGGCCAGGGGACAGCAAGGACGAGCGCATGGGGAGAGCGAGCGGCAGGGAGAGCGGCGGCACCACTAACTCGCTCTCCCTCCTCTCCCGCGGCTTCGCTGGCCTTGCTCCGCCTGCCCTGTCCCTGCCGTTGGGAGAGGCCACCCCACCTATCGGCGATTGCCCGCTCTCGGGCAACCAACCCATCGGCGGCCGCCAGGCCGGTTGCGCAGGGAGCGAGGCCGTCCCTCACTCTGTTGGTGAATCTGTCGCTGTCAACGAGTTGGCGAGTCCGGTTTCGCAGTAGCCGACTGGCTGCCGGTACAACCCACGTGAGCTGTGACGTGCAGATCTGGCCACACCGAGTCAGGCCAAGAGGCCGGCGGGAGGCTTATTCAGCAGGCTTCCCGCCGGCCTCATCTGTCTCAAGGCCCAGGCAATCCGGCAGGCAGTCGCGGGCTGCCGGCTCTACGATCCTCGAAAGGAGCCGGTGACCGACCACGCATCCCTGCTTTCCCCTGCCGCTCCAGCCAGCCTGGGCTCAGCTCAGCTCAACTCAGCCCGCCTCTCATCCCGGCCCTTAGAGATTGGGATGCCGCTCCAGGTAGCGGAGCACCGCAGGTCGCTCGTCGGGTCGCAGCGGACGGAAGGAGCTACCGTCGTTGATGAAGACCAGGCGCGTGCTCTGGAAATGCACGATCATATCTGGTCTGTGATCACCGTTGACGTCGGCGAAGCTCAGCGTCACCGGTATCAGATCGGCGTCAGGGTCATAAAGCTGGGGGCCACTGTAGATGCGAGCGTGGGATGGATCCCCTCCTGGAAGCTCGATAATCTCGATGTGGCCGTTCAGATTAAGGGCGATGAAGTGGCTGGGGAGACCAGCCGCCTCGTTATGGCCGACAAAGGCGTCCGTCTGGAAGGTTCTTGGACGTCCGTAGCGCAGATCATCGAGGGTTGTCCGGCCCCAGGAGATCACGGGCAGCAAGAGGCACCAGAGCAGGAGCATGCAGAGCATGCCCAGCCCAAGATAAAGAAGCGGGTGGGCCTGGAGCCAGCGACGCGCCTGGGGCTGTTGTGCGGTGTGGGCCTTTCTTTCTCGCGACGGCGCTGTCCCTGTCTGCTGACTCTGCTGCTGCGCGGGGGCACTCGCGGCTATGGGATCCGCGCTCAGAGGTGTCGATTCGCCAGTTGTGCTGCGCCCTCGTCCCCGGGAGGAGCGCTTGGGTCCAGCCTGGCCGCCGCTTCCGGCCTCGACCCGCTTCCATTCGCTGATCTCCTCGACAGCTACATCGGCCTGCGATGGACGTTGACGCGACGCCCGCTGTGTTACTGGCCCCACCGATCCCGTCGCCCCTGTTCCCCGCTCCGATCCGCTCTCTGGTGGCAGAGGACGATGACGCAGAGCGCTCTTCGGAGTGAGCCTGTCGGTTGCTTCAAGTACAGGCATGGCCTGGTTCTCCTTTCGTCAAGCGTCAGTCTCTCAGTGACGTTGGCTCTGCACGGGGCAGGGCCTCGCTCAGAAATAGTGACAGCGGTCGGAGCACTCTTCTGCTTCCCTCTGTCGTCCCTTTGAACCTTCTTCTGCCAGAGTAACATAGAACATAAGTTCTAGTCAAGGGAGACAAGAAGGGAGTCCTACCAACAGTCGACGGGAGGAAGAGCAACGCTAATGCTGTCTGTGACTCATCGGTTCGATGGGCCGATCTGATCAAGCTACCTCGCTGATTGGCTGCTCGCAGTGAGCGCCGCCAGCGACAGCGAGGACTGGCCGTTGGAAGTCATCGGTTCAGGCATGGGTGAAACGAAGGATAGGGAGCTGCTCTCTGAGCAGCGCAGAACGTACCAGCCTGGCCGACTTCCCCAATCCTTTTCCTCGGGCTGGGGGAAGCCGGGTTCCCTTTGCTGAGCATAGTGTAGCATGCCCCCCTGGTTTTTGCCAGGGGCCTATAAGCAACTTCGCGGGAACGGACCAAGGGGGCGCGCGGTCGCTCGGCAAGCGGGCCGAGCGCTCCCTAGAGCAGCTCTTCTCGGGCCAGGACAGCCTGCAGATCGGTGGGGAGGGGAGCCTCCAGCTTCAGGGTTGTCCCCGTGATCGGATGGGGGAAGACAAGCTGTGCGGCGTGCAGAAACTGGCGCGTCAGACCTGGCAGGCGATGGCCGCTGCGTCCGTAGACAGGGTCGCCCGCCACAGGGTAGCCGATGGCCTTGAGGTGTACCCGAATCTGATGGGTCCGGCCCGTCTCTGGCTCTACCGACAGGAGCGTGTGCCGGGCAAAGCGGCGCACGACGCGGAAATGCGTCCGAGCCTCGCGGCTGTGATGGGCTGTGACCGTCATGAGCTGGCGGTTGCGCGGGTCACGCCCGATGGGAGCTTCGATAGTGCCCTGGTCCAGCGGCACCTGGCCTACCACCAGGGCCAGATAGCGCTTGTGGATCTGGCGCCGCTGCATCATTTCGGCCAGGGCCGTCAGGGCCTGCTGATGCTTGGCCACCAGGAGCAGACCCGAGGTATCCTTGTCCAGACGGTGCACCAGACCGGGACGCTCTCCGCTGCCGACCTCACGCAGCTGCGGGCGATAGGCCAGCAAGGCGTTCACCAGCGTATCCTCTTCGTGGCCAGGTGCGGGATGCACCACCATGCCAGCGGCCTTATTGACCACCAGCAAATCATCGTCTTCGTAGAGAATCTCCAGGGGGAGCGCGCGCGGAGCCACTTCGGTCACGCGCTGGGGCAACTGCCAGAGAATCTCGACGATCTCGCCAGCACGCAGGGCATAGCCCGCTTTCTCACGCTCACCGTTGACCAGCACCGCTCCCTCCTCGATCAGGCGCTGTACTGCTGTTCGCGAGAGCGAAGCCAGTTGCTGCTGCACGTAGCGATCCAGCCGCTGGCCGGCCTCTTCGGGACCGACCTGGTAGCGGCGTACTTCCGCCTCTGGCTGGTAACGATATAATCTGGACTCGGAGGCCGCCATACTCCTTCCTTTGCTCTCTTCTCTGCGCGTTGAGTCCTCAGTTTTGGCGATGAGGGTTAGCCGGCGGCTTGCCTGGCTGGAGAGCAGGCGAGGGAGCTGCCTGTCCTGTCTGCTCTCGGGGCGCCTTCCCCTCGGGCCTTTTCTTCTGGCCTGCCGCCAGGTCTGCAGCCCCCGAGGCATGCGGCAGAGCGCCAACAAGCATCAGCAGAAGCAGCAGGACCACCCCAACTGAGATGGCGGCATCGGCCAGGTTGAAGACCGCAAAGCGAAAGCCGATCTGGGGGATGCGAAAGAGGATAAAGTCGACCACGTATCCTCCATGCCGGAGACGATCGATGAGGTTACCGACCGCTCCGCCCATGATCAGGCCAAAGATCAGCTTGTAGCTCAGCGGTCCCGAGTTCAAGCCGCGCAGGTAGAGGGTAATCACTACTGCCACAGCGACGGCGATCAGCCCTGCCAGTACCACGCTATTGGCAAACAAGCCAAAGGCCGCTCCGCTATTGCGGGTGTAATAGAGGGAAAGATAATCACCCAGCAGCGGGACGATGCGCCCACTGTCGGGCGGACTCAGATAGCTGACCACCAGTTCCTTGGTCCACTGATCGAGGCTGACGACCAGTACTATCACCAGCAGGGCCAGCAAATCGTAGAGGCGTGCGCGACGCGCGCTCACTGCTCTTCGCTCTTCCTTTCTCTTGCGCTCCAGCTTCCGGGAGCTTCGCTCTTTCTGGCCACCCTCTTCACCTCTGCCCCCGTCTTGCAAGAGGACCAGTCTGGACCGGGCCGTTCTTCTGCCAGCCCCCCTGCATTGGCCTCTCCTGGTCCGTGAGGGCTATTGTATTGTAGCCGATTTTTTCCGGCTTGAAAAGTGAGCGGCCCGCCAGCCGGCTTGCTTGCCCCCGCACAGGGCGCAGCGGACCGCTCTGTTCTTTCTCTCTCATGCGGAGCAGATGGCTATCTCCTCTGGATAGTCGAAGCTGGCCGCTACGGTGTGTGGGCGACGCCAACCGCTCGCTAGCCGGCAAAGCTCTCGCGGCCAGCCTGGCGCTGCGATTCACACTGCACGTCACGGGCTGCCCAGGGAATGGCCTCCAGCCGCTTCTCAGGAATGGGGCGTCCGCAGCTCACACACAGCCCATAGGTTCCCTCCTCAATGCGCGCCAGGGCCGCCTCGACTTCCGCCAGCAGCGCCTGCTCGTTCTCGAGAATCGACTGCTCCTGCTGATAGGTCTGAATCTCGGTTGCCGAGTCCTCGTTATCTTGAGGCAGCGGCTCCGCTGAGCTGGGAGGAGCAGTCAACTGGGCAATATCTGCCCGCAGCTCGTCGCGTTTCGCCTCTAGCAGTGCCTTCATCCTTGCCAGGTCGATGCTCATGACTTGGCCTCCTTTGTGATCGTGCCACGCCCTGGGAACCAGCCACCGCCCGCCCGCCGGCTCACTGACAGACAAGCCGGCCGATAAACGGCGAGACCCCCGACCTGGCCCACCCTGCCTTTTCTTTTCCCCGCCGCCTCCGGCTGTTGGTCCTGGCCGGTCGCCTCTTCACCTTGCAGCAGATCTAACGAGTGGCTGGCCCCTGCGTCGATGGCCTTCTTTCTTCCTTCTAAGAATCACGGGCCTGGGCCGAGGGGGCTGTCGCGACATGCTCCCCCGTCCCGTCGCAGATGATTGAGCGCAAGCATACACGCCGACAGGGGTCGGCGGTGGCGCGCGCCGGGTGAGGCCCCATCTGACCAACCAGCGCTTGCTCCTGCTGATCACATTCTTTCCGCTGAGGCTTCAACCCGACGTCTGTCTTGATGCCTGCCGCTCCTGCCACAGTCCAGGCAAGCCTGCCAGAAAGAGACGCTGGGAGCGACCCGCTGGACTCCACAGCTGCTCACATGTCCTCAAATTGTACATCAAATCTCGCGGAAGGCAAGTCGGTCTGGCTGCTCGGCGGGAGGCAGGAAAGCCTGCAGACAGCAACGGCTCGCGAACCGCTATCTGAGTGCGGGCACGCGCTGCGAGGTACCTGTACCTGGTCCTTGCCTTCCTCCCCTCCGCTCTTGCCTTCTGTGTTATGCTAGAATTGTTCTCTGTGCTCTGGATGAGTAGGAACCACGACCCGAACCGGGCTAAGCCGAACAAATCTTGCGCCTGGATGGAAAGCAAGGCTATGTCGACAGTCTCTGAGGATGGAGCGCACACCCAGCAGCCGCGCAACGGTCAAGCGGCCCCCTCACTCTTCAGCGAGTTCGATCTCTACCTCTTTGGACAGGGCCGAGAGTATCGTCTCTACGACAAGATGGGTGCACACCCGCGCGTTGTCGATGGCGTCAGTGGGGTGCATTTTGCCACCTGGGCTCCCAACGCTGAGGCGGTCTCTGTCATCGGCGACTTCAATGGCTGGGACCACTCCGCTCACCCGATGCAGCTCCGTCATCGCGAGCTGGGTGTCTGGGAGTGCTTCATCCCCGGCGTGCAGGTGGGCGCGCTCTACAAGTACGCGATCCGCTCGCGGGTGAACCAGCAGGTGCTAGAGAAGGCCGACCCTTATGCCTTTGCTGCCGAGCTGCGTCCAGCCACCGCCAGCATTGTCGCCGATCTGCAGCGCTACCGCTGGCACGACGAGGAATGGGTGCGCCAGCGAGCTGAGCGCCAGCGCCTCTCAGCTCCCCTCTCCATCTACGAGGTGCACCTGGGTTCCTGGCGCCATGTTCCCGAGCGCCACCGTCCCGGCGCCAGCGAAGAGGATCGCTTCATGACCTACCGCGAGCTGGCCCATGCCCTGGCTGCCTATGTCAAGGATCTGGGCTTCACCCATGTCGAGTTGCTCCCAATTGCGGAGCATCCTTTCGACGGTTCCTGGGGCTATCAGGTGACCGGCTATTACGCTCCGACTAGCCGCTATGGCAGCCCGGAGGACTTCCAGTACTTTGTGGATTATCTGCACCAGCAGGGCATCGGCGTTATTCTCGATTGGGTGCCATCCCACTTTCCCAAGGATGGCCACGGCCTGCATCTCTTCGACGGAACTCCTCTCTACGAGTACGCCGACCCGCGCAAGGGCGAGCATCGCGAGTGGGGCACGCTGGTCTTCAATTATGGCCGCAGCGAGGTGCGCAATTTCTTGATCGCTAATGCCCTTTTCTGGCTGCGCGAGTACCATATCGACGGGTTGCGCGTCGATGCGGTGGCCTCGATGCTCTATCTGGACTATATGCGCGGTCCCGGTGAGTGGGTTCCTAATCGCTACGGTGGCCACGAGCATCTGGAGGCCATCGACTTCCTGCGCCAGCTCAATGAGGCTGTCTATGCCGAGGAATTGGGCGCTCTAACTATCGCCGAGGAGTCTACCACCTGGCCGCTGGTGTCGCGCCCAACCTATGTCGGAGGCCTGGGCTTCAGCATGAAGTGGAATATGGGTTGGATGCATGATATGCTTGAGTATATGCGTCTCGATCCTATCTATCGCCGCTATCATCACAATAACATCACATTCTCTCTGACCTACGCTTTCTCTGAGAACTTCGTGCTGCCGCTCTCTCACGATGAGGTGGTCCATATGAAGGGGTCGCTGCTGACGAAGATGCCGGGCGATCTCTGGCAGCGCTTCGCGAATCTGCGCGCCTTTCTGGGCTACATGTGGGGGCACCCGGGCAAGAAGCTGCTTTTCATGGGAGGCGAGTTCGGCCAATGGCGCGAGTGGAACTATCGCGAGAGCCTCGATTGGCACCTGCTGGAGCCGCCCAGCGACCCGCACCATGCCCAACTGCGCGACTTTGTGCGCGACCTCAACCGCCTTTACCAGCAGGAGCCGGCCCTGAGCGCGCTGGACTGCGAGCCGGCGGGCTTCTCCTGGATCGACTGCCACGACAGCGAAAACAGCGTGATCTCTTTCCAACGCCGCAGCGGACGCCCGGAGGAGACCCTTGTCTTCATCTGCAACTTCACTCCTGTGCCGCGCTTCGGCTATCGCGTCGGCGCGCCCCTGGCCGGCGAGTACTACGAGGTCCTCAACAGCGATGACCAGCGCTACGGCGGCAGCGGCCTTGGCAACCCTCAGCCCCTGCCCAGTTCCCCTATCGCCTGGCAGTCCTGCCCTCAGTCCATCGTGGTGACCTTGCCGCCACTGGCGACCATTGTCTTGAAGTGGCGCCCCTTCGGCTCAGCTCCCTCCGCCGCAGTCGACCAGCCAGACGCCCATCCAGAGCATTAAGCAGATGGACCGCACTATTCGTGAGGAAGAAGGACGATGAGTCGCAATCATAATCATCCACCCTCGCAGCATCAGTCGCCAAAAGGCAATCAGTTTAACCACCGCGGCCGCAAGGCGGCAGAGCGCTTCCGCTCCTTCCAGAGCAAGCGCCGCCCTATGACCGAGGATGAACGCCTGCTGACGCGCCCGACGCGCCCGCTGGTGAGTCCGTCGGAGCCGCCTCCAAGCGAGCAGATTCAGGCCGATGAGCATGCCCTGGAGCGCGCCCTCCATTTCGACTTTACGATTACTGACCCCTGGCGCGTCTTTCGCATCATGAGCGAGTTCGTCAACGGCTTCGATGCCCTGGCCCATATCCCGCCAGCGGTGGCCATCTTCGGTTCGGCCCGCACGCGGCCCGACGACCCCGCCTACGCCGCCGCCGTGGAAACTGCCCGCCTGCTGGCCCAGGCCGGCTTTGCGATTATCACCGGGGGCGGACCTGGTATCATGGAGGCTGCCAATAAGGGGGCCCAGGAGGGGGGAAATCTCTCTATCGGCTGCAACATCGAGCTGCCTTTCGAGCAAGCCTCCAATCCCTACCTGGATATCTCGATCGACTTCCGCTACTTCATGGTTCGCAAGACCATGTTTGTCAAATACTCCAACGCCTTCGTGATTTTCCCCGGCGGCTTCGGGACCATGGACGAGCTGTTTGAGGCTCTGACCCTGATCCAGACACGCAAGGTCAGCCATTTCCCCGTGATCCTCTACGATTCTCGCTACTGGGGTGGCTTGCTGCACTGGCTGCACGAGACCATGCTGGCCGAGGGCAAGATTTCCCCGGGCGACGCCGAGCTGCTGCGCCTCTCCGACGATCCCCACGAGATTTGCCGGCTGGTGCGAGAAGCCTATGAGACCTATCGCCGGGAGCGCGAGGACCCCAATCGCGAGAAATCGATCCGCTAAGCCGCCTGGACGCGGCTCGCTCCCAGCCAGCCGAACCTGGTTCTTCGCAGGCTGCCGACCCCGGTCCTGATCCCGCCTGGCCCGCCTCCGCCCTCTTCCTTTGAGCCTAGGTCGGCTGGCGCGGGAACTCTTCTTGACCTGGCCGGCCACTGGCCGCCCCTTCCGGATCCGGACCGACCGATGAGACCTCTGCTGGCGGGAGCGGCCCATTTGCTCGGCGCCTGAGCTCCTCATAATGGAGCAGGCCCACGCCGAGCATGACAAGCGCTCCTCCGAGCAGCTGATCGGCAGCCAGAGCTTCCCCCAGCCAGAAGTAAGCGATGCCGCTCCCCGCTACAAGTTCTAGCATGGCTACGATACCGACGCGGCCCGCATCCAGGTAGCGCAGGGCGGCTAGCTCACACAGGAACGGCAGAGCCATGCCCAGGATCCCAACCGCCGCCAGCGCTGGCCAAAGTTCTGGCCGCAGGCTGGCAGGTGACAGACTCCAGGGTGGCTGCACGAGCAGCCAGAAAAGCGCCGCCACCAGGGCCCCCCAGGTTGTAGCGCTCAAGGCTGACAGATCGCGTCCAACCCGCCGTCCCAGCAGCAGGTAGGCGGCAAAGGAGAGGATCGAGAGCAAGGCATAGAGCAGCCCAATCCCATCCAGGCGCAGAAACCGCTGCTGCCAGACCTCCGTTACCAGGATCAGGCCGCTGCCTGCCAGCAGCAAGGCCCCAAGCACCGGCAGGGGCGGCCAGCGACGGCGCCAGATCGCCTCTGCCAGTACCAGCCAGGCCGGCGTGCTGAACTGGATGACCAGGGCAATGGCCACCGGCAGGCGGCTGATGGCCATAAAATAGCTGTAGGTCACCGCCGCCATTGCCAGACCCAGGGCCAGCAGCCAGCCCCAGCTCCGGCGCGGCGGCAGAACCTTCCCCCGCTGAACGACCCCCAGTAAAACCAGCAGGCAAGCCCCGCCGATCAGCATGCGGCACTCTACCAGCGTCAGCGGCGTCAGCGCGCGTTCATCGAAGAGCTTGCGCGCAAGGTTTCCATTGAGACCAAAGAGGAGCGAGGCCAGTACCACGAGCAAATAGCCTCGCAGACGCCCACGTCCCTCACCCTGCTTGTCCACTGCTCAGGTATCCTTTCTTTCTCTCTGGGCCAGCAACGTTGCAGCCACATCGTCCGGCGCTCCGGCGGCTCTGCCCGCCCTGATTCTCCTTCACAGCAGGCGGCCTCCTTCCCTCAAAGAGGCCACCATTGACGGTGCCAGCGACGAGCCTGCTCCACAGCGCGGCGCGTAGCGCGCGTAAAGATTGTGGCGCTGCGCTCTAGCTCCCAGGCCCCAGCATAAAGATCGACAATGCCAAGATCAAGTCCGAGCAGGGCCTCAACAATGGCAGCGACGCAGTAGGGCACGTAGGCGCGACTGTACCCTCCCTCGTTGAGAACAACCAGGCGACCCTGGCAAACCTCATCCGCCAGAGCGATGACCAGCTCGGTCAGGCGCCGATAGCCTCTGCGCGTCATCATCATACGCGCCAGCGGATCAAGCCAGCTCGCATCCTGTCCCGCTGAAACGAGGATCAGCTGAGGACGATAATGCAGACCGATGGGCAACACGAGCTGCTCAAAGGCCGCGGCATAGCCACGGTCCCCTGTCCCTTCAGGCAGAGGGATATTGACGGTGTAGCCAAGACCAGCCCCCGTGCCAACCTGCTCCAGTTCACCCGAGCAGCGGGGATACCAGTTGCGCTGGTGGAGGGAAAGAAAGAGCACACCCGGGTCCGCGTAGAAAGCATCCTGGGTGCCATTGCCGTGATGAACATCCCAATCGATGATCATGATGCGCTCCAGGCCATAGGTACGGCGGGCGTGCTCGGCGGCAATCACGGCATTATTGAAGATGCAGTAGCCCAAAGCCCGGTTCCGCTCTGCATGATGACCAGGGGGCCGCAGGAGGGCAAAGACGTTGCGCACCTCACCGCGCATGACCGCATCCACTGCCCGGCAGGCCCCCCCGGCGGCCCACAGGGCTGCTTCCAGCGAGCCGGTACTCACCGACGTATCCTCGTCAACTTCGCCCCAATCCCCCAACCGGGGGCCGCCTGCTGCATACGCTCGTAAGCCGTCGAGATAGGAGCGCGTATGGTAGACAAGCAGCTCTTCTTCATGAGCAGGCCGCGCGTGCAGGCGCTGCATGCGCTCCAGCAGACCAGAACGCTCCAGAAACTGCCAGGTACGCTTGATAATGGCCAGGTCCGAGGGGTGCGGTTCAGGATCTAGCTCAAAGCTCCCCTCGCGCATCTGCACGCTGGTTTCGACCCCAGCGTCGTGAGCCAGAAAGCGCTCATCAAAGAGCAGGCCGCTGGTCAGGTGCGCTGCCGACATCTCTCCTGTTCCTCGCTACAGGTTCAACAATCAGGCTTGCCCGGCGCCCTACCCCGCATCGAGCGAGGAGGGGCTATCGAGAACACCGGGGACAGCCAGGAAAATGGGAATATACTTTAGGATAGCATGTCAGAATCTTTCTATCACCAGCCAATGCTTACCTGATCCGTTCCCATGCGCGGAAGATGGCTGACAAAGGTCGGGCTGCCTGGAAGGGAGGATCCGGCTGGCTGCGGAAATGAGCTGGCATGAAGGGAACAGGCCGGCGGTGCCACGCCTCGGCGGGAGGCGGGAGGTGCTGTCCTCTCGGAGAAAACTTGATGCGTGAGAAAAGGGGAACGTGGGCGTTTCTTCTCAGGGGCATCTTGGCAGGCTGAGCGAACAATAGCTGGCAATGGCTGCTCATCAGCCTGCCTGCCTACCTGCCTTGCCTGTCTATCCCCCAGCCAGCGCGCTAGCCCATTGGAGCGTGTCGCCATGACAGCGGCGCAGAGGGAATGTTATAATGCAGCGGGGCCTTATGGGGCGCCGCCTCTCCCTATTCTTAGCCGAGCGATAACTGGAGGAAGAGAGAGCATCTATGATGATCGAAACCATCCCGCCGGGGACGATCATGCGTGGCCAGTACCGCATCGAACGAGCCCTGGGCAGCGGCGGCTTTGGCCATGTCTACCTGGCAGTGGACCTGCGCACCAACCAGCCTTGTGCAGTCAAAGAATATCTGGTCACCGGTGCTAGTGGCCAGGCACAGCTCCAGCATGAGGCGCGGGTCCTCAGCCGTCTCCATCATCCCCACCTGCCCAGCTTTATCGATGCCTTCAGCGAGCGTGGACGCTACTACGTCGTGCTGAGTTACATCGAGGGGCGCGACCTGACCGAGCAGCTGCGCCTGGCCCGCCAGCACGATGAGGCCATCCCACTCTCGGTCATCCTGGGCTGGCTGCTGGCGGTCTGCGACGCCGTTCAGTTCCTCCATAGTCAGCAGCCGCCAGTGATCCATCGCGATATTAAGCCCGACAATATCCGCATTACGTCCGATGGGACGGCCTATCTGGTGGACCTGGGCAATGCCAAGGCAGTAGCCGACGGGGCGCGCACGCTTTTCTTCGCCCGCCATCAAGGCACGCCCGGCTATGCTCCTCCCGAACAGTACCCCGGCGGGAGCGGCACCGACCCCCGCTCCGATGTCTACGCCCTGGGCGGCACGCTTTATTTCGCTTTGACGATGCAGGAGCCGGCCAGCGTCTCTGCCCGCAACCAGGCCCTCCAACAGGGCCACTCGGGCCTGCCGTCGCTTCAAGAACTACTCGCCCGCTTGCTGGCGGAGGAGAAGGCCGGCAAGGCCTTCCGCTTTGAGGCCGCTCGCCCCACGCGCGGCTCGCGCATGCCCCGCCACGTGGCCCAGCTCGCGGTGCTACCGCCAGAGATTCTGCAACAGCTCAATGCCATTATCCAGCGTGCCATGGCCCTCAAGCCCGCCGAGCGCTATCAGTCGGTGGCCGAGTTCAAGGCCGAGCTGAGACAGGTGCTGGAAAGGCTGCAGCCGCCACGGCAGGAGCCTTCCGCCTCCCCCGGACAACGGGGACGGCCCGCAGACCCCCATAAGACGCAGCCAGACTTGCCCCAGCTCTACGAGGATCTGCAGCAGGCCCGGACCAGTACCCCTGGCTTTGCCTGCCCTGTCTGTCAGATGACACTGGCGCCTTCCCAGACAGTTTGTCCCCGCTGCGGCTGGACAGGCTCCCCCCGCTCAGCTCAGGCCGGCCAGGAGCAGCCTCAGCGCCTGATTCTGCCGTCGGCACGAGTACAGACAGCTTCGTCCACCCCTGCCATCAGGGAGAGCCACAGTCAGCCCGGACTACCACGCCAGCGGCACAGGTCGGCCCCTGCTTCCTTAACTCCCCCTCCATCCCCTCAGTCGGCTTCGTCCCATGGGTGGCAACTCTCCTTACCGGAGACGGGCCTGAGCCTGCGCACGGCGATTGTCCTTACAGCTATCGCCCTGGCCGTCCTGCTGCTGGTCTTTGTCTTTCTTTTCCTGATCGCCACCGCCCACAGCGCCGGCAGCCTTCCGCCCCCCCTGCCGGGCGCTCTCCTCACCTGGCGCTCACCTTCCCTCCCTCCGCGCGGCTGAGGCCATCGCCAGCCCTCCCGCTCGCTCGCCCCTGTCCCATCAACTTCCTCCCCCCTCCATCTGCTCACTGCCTCCTCGCTCGCTTCCTGGATCCAGGCCAGCCGGCGCGCCTCTGGTCCAGGCTCATCGCGGGTGGGGTCTGGTTGCTTGCACTATAGATCGATTTCCGATATTGTTACGGTACCGGTACCGTAACAATGGAGAGAAGAATGGCGATAAGAAATTCAGGTGAGTAATCGACCATTTAGGAATTCCATGACTACTGATATTGTATACTTAGCTCAACATCACTGGCAACGTTTGACGTCATGACCGCACGTGGTCCTGCGAGCCAGGCAGCAATCAGCAGAGAGAGGCGCGACGGAGCCGAGCGCAAGAGAGGAGGCCAGGAAGATGCCGAGATGGATCAGTAATACGCCGATTTCCCTACGGCTCTTTGCCACCTTCGCCTGGGCAACCATCATCCCCTTTATCGCGATTATCTTCCTCAGCAGCATCTACTTTCACGCCCTGGAGTCGGGAAGGCAAGCTGTCCAGATCAGTAACCAGACCATCAAGATCACCACCACCGAGCTAGCGCGTCTGCAGAGCATGCACGCCCTGCTCGTGGCTCTGCTGCCAAGCGTTACCACCAATAGCACCAGCGATGCGACCCTTACACGCGCCGAAGAAGACGTTATTCTGCAAGTGCTCAACATCGAAGGGAGCTTCGACGTTGACAGTGTGGCCTATCAGGAACAGTATCAGCTCGCAACCGCTCCAGCGATGGCCGATATTCGGCGGATTCTCCTGGAAAACGACCCGCACACCACGATCATCCGCGAGCAGCAGCAGCTGCTTGATCTTATCCTGGAGCACCAGTGGCCCCAGTATAAGGCGGCCCAGGATGACCTTCTGATCGGTCTAGACAGGCGCATGCCCCTGGCCCAGGCCGCTCAGCTCTTGCAAAAGGCCGATCAGCTCTATTCGCCGCTTCTGGCAAGCTGGCAGCGCATCGTCGATATCGCCGAGCGAGTCAACACCGAGGTAGTGCGCGTTGGACCTTCACAGACCGTTCCCATGCTGATCGGGACGATCATCGCCATTCCAATCTCGATGCTCTTTGTCTTCACCATTGGCTACCTTGTCAATGTGACGATTAGTCGTCCGCTGCGTCAGCTCATTCAGCTTACTCGTCGCATCAGCTCCGGCGATACAACGGCGCGAGCCAGGCTGAGCGGACGCGATGAGATCGCACGGGTGGCGGCTTCGATGAATACGATGCTCGACACCATCGTCCAACTGATGGAGAATACCCAGCAACAGCGCGACCTGCTGCAGACCCGCATCGGTAATCTGGCCAGCGAGGTGAAAGGGGTGGGCGAGGGCGATCTGCGCATCCGCGCCGATGTGACGGGCGATGTCCTGGGAGTGCTTGCCTCTTCCTTTAATTACATGATCAGCGAGCTGGAGGGCCTGGTGATCCGCATCAAGCAGGTGGCTCGCGAGGTGGAAACCTCGACTCGCCTGACCCTCGAGCAGATGACGCGCCTCGGCCAGATCGGCGAATTCCAGATTCAGCAGATCAATGAGGCGGCCAGTGGGGTGGAGCAGATGGCCCTGGCCAGTCAGGAGGTGGCTCAGCACGCCCAGATTCTGGAAGGGATCGCCCAGGACACTCAGCGCAGCGCCACCGGTGGCCATCAGGCCACCTGGGACGCCATCAATCGCCTTGGCCATATCCATTCCCATGTGCAGGCAACAACACAGCGGGTGCGTAGCCTGGGCGAGCGTTCACAGGAGATCAACGATATCGTGGAGGTGATCTTCAGCCTGGCCTATCAGACCCATCGCCTGGCCCTGGACTCGGCTATCCAGGCCGCCATGGTCGGGGCTGGACGCAAGGAATTCGGGGCTGTGGCCGTGCGCATTCGCCGCCTCGCCGAGCAGGCCAAGCTGGAGGCCAACAATATCGCTCGCATCGTGCGCAGCGCTCAAGAGGATATTGCTGAGGCCGCGACCTCAATGGAGCGTACTCAGCGCGAGACAACCCTCGAGAGTAAGGTCTCCCAGGATGTTGAACGCACCCTGGAGGGCATTTTTGCTACGGTTGAGCGCCAGGCCCGCGACATCGCCGATATCACGAGCCTGGTGACCAGACAGATGGAACTGGCTACGGCGGCTGTCCAGATTATGCAGTATGTTGCCGAGTTGACCCAGACCAATAAGGCGCGGCTGGGTGAGGCAACCCATCACATGCAGCGCCTGGCCTCCCTGGTCGAACACCTGCGCATCTCTGTCGATGCTTTCAAGGTCTCACGCGAGCAATCAGCCGCCGCGGCAACGGTCGCCAGCGAACGGCGGAGTTTGACGACAACGGGGTCGATCTCGCCGCTGGGTTCAGGCACGCGGCCCGTCAGCGCCCCGCTTGGCCAGTCTCAGCCTGGCCTGCTTCCTCTTCCACAGCAGACCTCCCTGCCTCCTGGTGGGGCGGTGACTCCCTTGCCTCCCACGTCTACGGGACTGCTGGGATCCAGTCCCAATACTCCGCTGCCCTCTTCATCGCTGTGGGTCGCGCAGCCGCCGCAGGCTCCCGACAGCGAGTCTTATCAGTAATCAGTCAGTAGTAGGATCGATGCCAAGGAGGAGGATGGACAATGTCCTGCGCTGTCCCTGATCATGCTTGCTCCGTCTCTGATCCTCATGGTCCCTGTCTTGCCTCCGCCCGGTCTGGCCTCGGCTTGCTGGTCAGCCGTCGGCAGGGTGACCGGCGTCGGCTTCCACACCGGTCATGGCTGTTGTCGCTCAGCGTGGCTCTGCTCCTGGCGCTGACGGCCTGCGTGCCTGGCAGTGTGCCGGGAGGCAACACACCGTCGGATTCGCAGATCAAGTACGGTGGGGCCTTGACCATTGTGCCCGGCCCCTATGGACGCTTCGAGCGCTTCTTCAACCCTTTCGCCTCCGATAATGCGACCCTCAGCGGCACTAAGGGTATGATCTACGAGACCTTGCTCTTCTTCAACCAGGAGACCGGCCAGATCAAGCCCTGGCTGGCAACCGGCTTCTCTTGGTCCAGCGACCTCAAGACGCTTACCTTCCAGCTCCGTCGCGGCGTCCTCTGGAGCGACGGCCAGCCTTTTAGCAGCGATGACGTCGTTTTTACGCTCAACCTGCTCCATCGTTTTCCGACCCTCGATCTCCATAGTATCTGGACCACTGTCCAGGCCGTGACCAACCCCGACCCCTACCGCGTGGTCATTACCTTCAAGCAGCCTTCGTTCCCAGAAGAGTGGTACATCGGCGGCCAGACCTATATTGTGCCGCGCCATATCTGGGAGCGCGTTAAAGATCCTGTGCACGAGGCTAACCCGAATCCGGTCGGCACTGGTCCTTTCATGCTGAAGTCCTTTGATCCCACCCTCTACATCCTGGAGCGCAATCCTCACTACTGGCAGCCAGGTAAGCCCTATATCAGCCAGTTGCGCTACCCCGCTTATGTCTCCAATGCCAGCGCCGATCTATTGCTGGCTCAGGGTTCCATTGACTGGACTGGTCTCTTTAGCTCGAACCTGCAGAGCTTCGTGGCGCGCGATCCGAGTCACAATCGTTACTGGCTCCCCCCCATCGCTGTTGTGATGCTTTACCTCAACACGGCGCGCTATCCTTTCAACCTGCTGGCCGTCCGCCAGGCCATCAGTCTGGCTATCGACCGCGAGCGCCTTTCCAAGGAAGGTGAGAATGGCTATGAGCCGCCTCCTCATCCGACAGCTATTGTCCTGCCCTCCTACCGCTCATTTCTGGCTCCGCAGTACCGCTCGCTCTCTTTCCAGGTCGATCGGGCCCGTGCCATCCGCTTGCTGGAGCAAGCCGGGTTTGTGCGTGGAAGCGACGGCATCTTTGTTGATCGCGAGGGTCGGCGCCTGGCTTTCGGTATGGAAGTTGTCTCGGGCTGGACCGACTGGGAGAAGGATTGCAATCTGATGGCCCAGGATCTGGCGGCTATCGGGATTGAGGTGACGGTCCAGGCTCTGCCGCTGAATACCTATATCTCGAACTTACAGCTTGGCTCTTTTGAGAGCGCGATCTCCTGGACCAATAGCGGCCCTTCTCCGTACTATCTGTACGACGCTTTGCTCGATAGCGCCAATACGGCCCCACTCGGGAAGTCGGCCCCCTCGAACTGGGAGCGCTGGAGCGATCCCGCTACCGATCAGCTCCTGGCCCAGTATGCCCACTCCACCGACCCTGCCGTGCAGCAGCAGGCTCTCAACGGGTTGCAGCGCATCATGGTGGAGCAGTTACCTTCGATCCCGCTGCTGTACAGCGTCAATTGGTACGAATACACGACGGCCCGTTTCGTGGGCTGGCCCGATGAGCACAATCCCTACGCCGTGCCGTCTCCTTACAGCTATCCCGACAACGAGCAGGTGGCACTCGCCTTGCACCATGTCTGAGCGGTCTGAGCGGCCCGCAGCTCCTCCGCGGGTAGGCATTGATGGCGAAACGCTGCAAAGAAGCAAGAAGGGAATGTATTATCCATGATCGCTCCAATGAGATGGATCTCGCAGGCGCCCATCGTGCGGCGCCTCTTCCTGGCGGCCATCATGGTGGCTGTCATTCCGGGCATCATCCTCTGGCTGCTCGGACACGCCTACATTGACGCACTCAATAGCCGCAGCGAGGCGGTCCAGGTCAGTACCGATGCGGTCCATGTGGTCACGACTCAGTTGGCGAATCTGCAGCATATGCACGCCGATCTGATCGCTCTCCAGGCCCAGACCTTCGTATCGACTAATATCGCTGGGGCTCCCAATACCGATCTGGCCGCCCTGCGTCAGCGCCTGACCTCCGAGATCAAGAGCCTGGAGACGAGCTTTGCTCAGGGCCTGGCCAGCTACCAGCATAACTACCTGCTGGCCACTTCGCCACAGATGGCCCCGATTCGCTCCCTGCTGGAGAGCGAGGACAGTACCCGCGGCCTCGCCAGCGACCAACAGCAAACGGTACAGCGCATTCTGGCGGGCGAGTGGGAACGCTACTTACAGGCCCAAGATCGCGAGCTGGCGGCCTTGCAGTCCTCTGGCCCTACGGCGAAGACCAGCCAGCTATTGCAACAGGCCAACAGCGCCTATACCCCGCTGGAAAATGATTGGACGCACCTGGTCAACCTCACTGAGACCATGGGTGACAAGGTGGTCGAGGTAACTGCCCCCCAGGTGACGCAGACGGCGATTGAGATTACGCTGGCCGCGGTCTTGATCATCGCTGTAGTGCTGCTGGTCGGAACCTTTGTCTATTGGACGATCGCTCGCCCACTGGGTCAATTGGCGCGTCTGACACGCCGGATCGCCCGCGGCGATACCAGCGTGCGAGCCCCCGTGACTGGCCGCGATGAGATCGCTATGGTGGCTCGCTCGCTCAATACGATGCTTGACCATATGGTTCGCCTGATCCAGGAGATTCAGGACCAGCGCAATGCCCTGCAGAAGCAGATCGAGGCTCTGGTGAGCGATGTTGGCGGGGTGAGCCAGGGTAACTTGAGCGGGCGCGCACGCATGACCGGCGGGACGCTGCAGATCATTGCTAATGCCTTTAACTATATGCTGGCCGAGCTGAGCAGCCTGGTGATGCGTGTCAAAGGGGCAGCGCGCGAGGTGGCTATTTCAACGACGGTGGTTGTCGACGCCCTGGCCCGCCTGGTGGAAACCGGCGACCAGCAACTGCAGCAGATCGCTCGCGCAACGCGCGAGATCGAGCACATCGCCGCCTCCAGCCGCCACATCGCCGACCGCGCCAATATGCTGCAGAATAGCACGCATGAGTCGCTTCAGCATGTCCGTCAAGGCCGCCAGGCCGTTCAGCAGGTGCTCGAAGGATTGAAGCGCATCTATGAAAATGTCCAGGCTACCGCAACCAAGGTTGAGAAGCTCGATGAGCATTCGCGCGCCATCAACAGCACGGTCGAGGTGATTGCCGCTATCGTTGAGCAGACCAACCGTCTGGCTCAGGACGCAGCCGCGCTGGTGGCCTACGAGGGGGAGTCGGTGCGCGGTTTTGGGGCGGTGGCGGCAGATATCCAGCGTCTGGCAGAGCGTGCCAATAGCCAGGCGCGCTCAATTGTCCAGATCGTCGAGGGAGTCCGGCAGGATATTAGTGCTGTGACCAGCTCGATGCGCACAACTGAGCACGAAAGTGCCTTTGGCGCTGAGCGGGCTCAGGAGGCGGGGGCCGCTCTGGAGACAATCTCCGCGGCGGTCGAGCTGCAGGCTCGGGAGATTGAGCGCATTACCGATATGGCGGCTCGCCAGTTGCAGGCGTTTACTTCGATCGTCCAGGTCATGCAGCGCCTCTCGCAGGCTACGCGCCAGATGAATGTGAACACTCGCCAGGCTTCGCAGCATGTGGAGGCTCTGGCGCAGCGCGTTGAGTACCTGCGCCGCTCGGTCGAGGTCTTCCGCCTGCGTGAGGGAAGTACCGCCTGAGTGTCAGTCACTGCCCAGGCGCGGGGCCAGGGAGGGAGTAAACGTAGGCAGCGCTATCCCGCCTGTCCCCTGGCCCCGCTTACCGTTGGTGCACGACAGAGAAGGGCCACTCCTCACCGTGCTCAGTTGGACAGTGCTCTCAGGGAGCAGCGGCAGGTCGGGACTGAGGAGTGGGCCGGGGCTGATACTCGAACCAGTCGAAGTCAGCACAGGCAACACCAGCTTCCCCATTGGTCGTCGCATAGAGGGAGAAGTAGACGCCCGTGAAACCACCAGCTACCTCTGTGGCCAGATAGCGGGCTTCTCCGCGGGCCAGCTCGCGAACGTGACCATCCGCCAGAGCATAGGAGAAGATGTAGAGGGAGGGCGACTGGGAAAGCAGGTCTGGCTCCTGCTCAGCTCTGACCAGAAGGGTCACCGGGCCGGCCTCTACCCGTTCTCGGGCCACGACCGCCGCCAGGCTGCCTATGCGCCGGCGGACAATGATCCAGGTTTCCCCTGCGAGGCGAGTCAGGGCAATTTCATAGTGATGGTGGCGATTCATCCAGACGGCCAGGCCGGCTTCATGGCCATCAAGCTGGGGAGCGAATTCCAGTCGGGTGGCTGCCTGGCACTGGATATGTTCCTGACGTCTTCCGACAAAGGCCAGATCTTTACCGTTGTCCAGCGTGGCGGCGTTGCCCATCAGGCGGAGGAAACCGGGGCGTGCGGTCAGTGACCAACTGCCGGCAGGGGGCCAGCGCAGGAAGTTCCAGGGCAAGTCAAGCCTGGTATGGTCGAAGTCATCGCGAGCGGGAGAAGGTGGCCAGGGCGCAGCGGGAAGCTGCGGCTCCGGCTCCATTGTCGTCCTGATGCGTCCCTCGTCTCCCACATGCGGCCAGCCGTTGGTGTCCCAGACGACCGGTGCCAGGAAGGTCTCACGGCCCAGATGATGGAGGGCTAGTGAGGGCTGCGGCCTCACTCCGAGACAGACCAGCCACCAGGTGCCGTCTTGGGCCTGGACCAGATCGGCATGGCCGGTGGCCTGGATCGGGCGCCAGAGGCTGCGATGGCTCAAAATCGGGTTATGCGGACAGGCCTCCCACGGTCCCCAGGGGGAGGGGCCGCGCGCTATGGTCTCCATATGCCCATAGGAGGTTCCCCCCTCGGCGATCATCAAGTAGTAGCGCCCGGAGATCTTGTAGAGGTGTGGTCCCTCCGGGTAGGCCCCACCGGTTCCCTTCCAGATGAGATGCGGCTCTGTCAAGAGCTTCCCGGTCGCGATGTCGATCTCGCTCTGCTGGATACCCCATCCCGGATCGCTTCCCTCCAGATCCCGTCTTCCGCCCGCTGCGTAGGTGCTGGTCAGATAAACACGGCCATCGTCGTCGAAGAAGAGCGAGGGATCGATGCCGTCCTGCTCTAGCCAGATGGGATCGGACCAGGGACCAGCCGGATCGGAAGCTGTCACATAGAAGTTGGCTCGCCCGCCTCGGCGCTCCAGGACGTCCATATTGGTCGTGACCATGTAGAAGATGCCATTGTGGTAGCGGATCGTCGGGGCAAAGATGCCAAGCGATGGGGCCTCCGACGGGAGGGGAAGCTGCTCAGGACGGGTCAGGCAGTAGCCGATCTGGCGCCAATGCACCAGGTCACGGCTGTGAAAGATCGGTACGCCCGGTACATACTCGAAGGAGCTGGTGACCAGATAATAATCGTCGCCAACCCGACAGATGCTTGGGTCAGGATGAAATCCAGGAATGATCGGATTTGTGAAGGGCATGGCCTACTCCTGGATGAAGACTAGGTCAACGACTCCTGGCTCCAGCCAGGAGCCTGCCCGCAGCCTGATCGATCGGCCCAGGCTTCAGGGCTGATTGACAGCCGCCTACGGCTCCGCAAAGCAGTCCAGGGCACGCGCCCGCGACTGTGGTGGATCGCATTGGGATCGGCATGGCCCTCGGCCCCGCAGTGGGAACAGGTGAAGGCATGTCGGCGACCGGTTCCCCATCGCCCAGAGCGGGCACAGCGCTGACTGGTATGGACAGAGTCGGCCTCCGCCATGGGCCGCCCTCGCTCGTGGACCTGCTGCTCCGCCCAGCGCCGGAGCAGCCCCCTGCCACAGCGCGAGCCGTCGCCCTCAGGCCCTCCCCCAGAGCTGCTCGTTCTGTAGTGGAAGGGTCTGCAACCCTTCGAGGGCTGGGGCTGCCTGCGGAGGGGTCCATGTCAGGAGGCGCTTCGCCATGGCCTGCGCGCCGGTCTGGGGGCGGGGCCGTCGCCGATAGCGCAGCCATGTGAACACCCACCGGACACTGTGTGCCGGTCCCAATGCCGGACCAGGCGAGCCGCCAGCTTCCGCTGCAGGCGCGCTCGCGGTGATCGACCGCCACGCGCGCCTTCGTCTCGTTGAGATTACTTCCGAGCGCTGTGGCCTGCGTTTCCGAAGCTGGAGGATCTGGTACCCCGAGCCAGCGCACGGCTGAGCTGTCCCACGAGCAACCTCTTGCGCTCGATGACCGTGAGACGCTCGACGGTCTTGACCTGGGGCGGCTGGCTGAGGCTAAGAAGACCCATTCCGGGCTACTCCGCCCGTTGGACCACAGGCGGAGCAGCTCGGGATGATGCGAGACAGAGCGAGCTGGCTCACGCTGGTCCCACCATACGGCGCGACACATATGGCTCCCCCAGATAGACCACTTCCTCGGCGCTGGCGTGGACGGGGCCACGCCAGGAAGCACCCCGGCCAAGCAGCGGGCTTTCTCCTGTCTGGAAGGCGGGAGGTCGCCACTAGACCAGCGCCTCCCGCCGACCTCATGAGGTCAGGAGAGTGCTCCGCTCCCATCCTTCTGGGCCTGAACGGCGAACTCAGCATGCAAAGAGGCCTGCGACGATCCACCGACCCACAGGTCAAAGACTGATTCGTCGAGGACATAGGCCCCTGCCGCGGCACTCCAGTAGCGCCGGGCCTCCGCTCCGAGCACGAAACGCAGCGTGCGCCGCTCTCCGGGGGCCAAGCTGACCCGCTCGAAGGCTTTCAGCTCACGGACCGGGCGGGCCGCCCGTCCATAGCGCTGATGGAGATAGAGCTGGGCTACCTCCTCAACAGGCCGCTCCGATCGATTGTGCAGCACAACGCTCACCTCAAGCGTATCGTGCAGACCGATCAAGGGGGCGCTCAGCTGCAGATCGCTGTACTCTACTTCGCCATAGCTGAGGCCGAAGCCGAAAGGATAGAGCGGCGTGCTCTCCTCTTCCCAGTAGCGGAGTCCACTCGTCTGGGGTTGATGGGAGCGCAGATGTGCGTAGATCAAGGGTACCTGCCCCACGCTGCGCGGCCAGCTCACGGGCAGCTTGCCCCCAGGAGCCACCTCGCCAAAGAGGAGCCTGGCGACGGCATTCCCCCCCTCGCTGCCTGGGTGCCAGGCCACCAGGATCGCCGCCGTGCGCTCAACGACCCGACGGAGATCAAGAGGCCGGCCACAGAGCAGCACCAGGACAATCGGGGTGCCCGTTGCCGCAACCGCCTCCAGCAGCTCCTGCTGGCGACCCGGCAGGTCAAGCGTTGAGCGCGAGGCCGCCTCGCCACTCATATCCGCCGCCTCCCCCAGGACGAGCACGGCCACATCGGCGGAGCGGGCCAGTGCCACGGCTCGCTCAAACTCGGCTTGCTCATCAAAAGCTGGGCTGGCCATCGTTGAGGCTCCGGGAACGAGCTGGTCGAGGGCGGCAAACGGCGAAGGAATGGGGCGCGTCGGCATCGGTACCCCAGGGGCATAGTCGACCTGTAAAGCTGAGCCTGCTACCTGGCGCAGCCCGTCCAGCACGGTCACCGTGCCCTCCAGGTCGGGCACGAAGACCCAGGGACCAAGAGTCGCTCGCTTGTCCGACGCCAGTGGACCAAGGACGGCCAGCCGACGCAGTCTTGTCCGGTCGAGCGGCAAGATTCCCGTATTGCGCAGCAGGACTGCCGAACGCTCGGCAGCTACGCGCGCCTGCTCGCGGTGAGCAGGCGCGTTCAAGATCGTGCTGGCGCGATCTTCGTCGACGTAGGGCCGCTCGAAAAGGCCCAGGCGGAACTTAAGGGCCAGCACCCGCCTGACCGCCTCGTCGAGCAAGCGCTCATCGATCACACCGGCCCGTACCGCCTCTGGGAGGGTTGCAAAGGCCGCAGGGCGCGCCGCCGGCCCAGACTCACCCAGAAACTGAACGCCTAGAGCCATCTCCATATCCAGCCCGGCCTCCAGGGCGCGCCGGGCCGCCTCCCGCTCGTCGCGCGTCAGACCGTGCGTAGTCAGGTCAAGGACAGCGTTGGCATCGCTCACAATGAAGCCCCGGAAGCCCAGCTCACGCCGCAGCACCTCCGTGAGCAGCCGGCGATCAGCCGCCGCTGGCACGCCGTTGATGCCCACATAGGAACTCATAATATTTTCGGCGCCTGCCTCAACTGCTGCCGCAAAGGGGGGAAGATAGAGATTGCGTAGCTCACTCTCGGAAAGATTGACTTCATCGTAGTCGCGCCCGCCCAGAGCAGCCCCGTAG
Source organism: Thermogemmatispora sp. (assembly GCF_042408735.1). Lineage (GTDB taxonomy): Bacteria > Chloroflexota > Ktedonobacteria > Ktedonobacterales > Ktedonobacteraceae > Thermogemmatispora. Next base: position 8,210 of record NZ_JBHOQV010000126.1, on the reverse strand, counting down.
CCAACGAAGTGCTTGGGGCCTGCCGCAATGTGCTCACCAGTATCGATGCCTTCTCCCTGGAAGCCGCGCACGTGGGCGGCGGCCAGACGCGCCCCCAGATAGGGATCCTCACCCGCCCCCTCGACAATGCGGCCCCAACGGGGGTCGCGGGCGATATCTACCATTGGAGCAAAGGCCCAGTGAATGCCGACTGCGCGGGCCTCACGAGCCGCCACGGCCTGCACCCGCTCGACCAACTGAGGGTCCCAGGAGGCCGCCAATCCTAGCGGCACCGGGAAGATCGTGCGCAGGCCATGAATGACATCGAAACCAAAGAGCAGCGGAATCCCCAGGCGACTCTCTTCAACGGCCAGGCGCTGGAGACGGTTGGTCAGGGCAGGATCAGCTACAAAAAGAAGGCTGCCTACCCGCCCAGCGCGGATCTCCTCCTCAACAAAGGTGGTTTGCAGAGCGAAATCCGGAAAGTAAAAATACTGGATGAGTTGCCCGGCCTTCTCTTCAAGGGTCATTGAGGCCAGCAGGGCTTCAAGCCGCTCTTGCCCTGGCTGAGCCTGTCCATCTCGGCTCATTGCTAGCTTCTTCTCCTCCGTCATCAGCCTTGATAGGAGACAGTATAGCTGAATTCCTCGCCCAAAATCTCGTGGTTAGCATCAGAAGGACCAGTTTCCCGGCCTACCTGGTTACCCGGGCCGGCTTTCTCGGGTGGGAAAGCCTTTCCACCAGCCACTTCCGGTATTTTTCGGCCAATCGTCTAGGCAATGTCTCTGCCGTGGTCTAGAATAGGACCCACAGCCAAGCCAAAGCGTCAACTACCCCACGGCTCAAGCCGGGGGCTTGTGATGAACAGGCCTGAGGTTGACCAGCCCAAGTCCGGAGGCGGATGGCCTTGCGGGACTCCGTTCTGCCGGTCATGACACCCTGGGAGGCGCGAGCCAGCTCCAGGCCCTGTCGCGGACGGTGAAACAGGCATACGGGGTCGAAGCCAGTGCCGTTCGCAGAACAAGCCGGGATCACATGGGCGAGGCTCACTTGACCGTGTGGGGTGTAAGCCCCGGCGAGGAGGGAGGCGTAAGCCGTATGAGAGTGTTGGTCGTAGGAAGGGACAGGAGGCCGCTTATTTATGCCCGTGCAGTCCCGCTCGTGCCCGCATGCTTCTGAAGGCGGGCCGGGCGGCGATCCTGCGGCGGCATCCGTTCACGTTCGTGTTGCGGGACAGGGAAGGGGGCAATATTCAGCCGGTCGCGCTGGAGTGCGGCCCCGGCTCGCAGACCACGGGCATGGCCCTGGTGGCGAAGTTCGGCAAACGGGGCCGAACCGTGGTGTGGGCGGCGGAGATCCAACACCGGGGGAAGCAGGTCCGGCAGGTCCTCACGGAACGCCGGACACTCCGCTGGACCAGGAGGAACCGGAAGACGCGCTACCGCAAGCTGAGGTTTCTGAACCGGAACCCGCAGAGATGCGACGGCTGCAGGAAGAACGCCAGGCACGGCAGCCGGTACCGCCGCGCCTGCGGGGCGGGAGACGGGCAGGGGTTCCGCGACAAAGGCTTGCCTCCTTCTCTGGAAAGCCGGGTCGCAAACGTCGTTACTTGGGTGAGCCGTCTCTGCCGATATGCGCCGCTGTCCTTGATGACGGTTGAACAGGTCAAATTCGACACGCAACTGCTCCAGAACCCTGACATCTCGGGCGCGGAGTACCAGCAAGGCACCCTTTTCGGATATGAGTTGCGGGAATAGCTGCTGGAGAAGTTCGGCCACCAGCGCGCGTACTGCGGCGGGACCTCGGGAGAGGCAGCGCTCAACATCGACCACGTGATCCCGAGGTCGCGAGGCGGCTGTGACCGGGTGAGCAGCTTGGCGGTGGTCTGCCGGATGTGCAACGAGGCGAAAGGAAACCGGATCCCGGAGCATGGTTGGAAGAACTGACTGCGTCGGCCTGTCCGCTTGATTGTATCCGGGTGCAGCGTTTTCCCGAGGCGATCAAAAGGCTCAAACAGCCTCTCCGGATGCAGCGGCGGTGAACATGGTCCGAGGGGTGGTCGTTGAGCGGCTGAAGAGACCCGGCTTGCCGCTGGAGCTGGGATCGGGAGGCCGGACGAGGCGCAATCGGACCGAAGAGGGCTATCCGAAGAAGCCCTGGATTGACACGGCTGGTGCGGGGGAATCGGGAGAGTGTGTGCGACTTGATCCGGACATGCGGATTTTGCGGATTGAGGCCAAGGGGCACGGGAAGCGGCAACGGTGCATCACGGATAAGTACGGGTTCCCGAAAAGTCACGCGCCTGCCCCAAAGTCGTACATGGGGTTTCGAACGGGAGACCTGGTGCGGGCCAAGATCCCGCGAGGGAAGGATGCGGGCATGCACGCTGGGCGCATTGCTATCCGGCACCGGCCGAGTTTCAGTCTGAACGGGTTTGACGTGCATCCCAACTACCTGACGGTTTTGCAACGGGGTGACGGGTATGCGTACAGCAAGGGATGACCCCGGCGTCTCCTCCCCACGGCTGAAGCCGGGGGCCCCCAACGCCGGGAAGGGATTGGTGGAGAAGAGGATGAGATCTGCCGCTAGCAAAGCAGGCAGGGAAGGAACGCCTGCCTCTTCGCCGATTTGCGCGAGAAAGGAAGGAGCACTGGCCCCTTTGGCGACGGTTTGGCTGGCTCCGTCGCGCCGTACGGCCCGCCTGCTGGCGGCTCCTGGCCTCATTGTCGCGATGTTGGCGCTACGCCTGGGCTTTAGTCTCGCCGGCTGGCCGGGGACAGACAGCGAGGAAGGAACAATGGGCCTGATGGCCCTCCACATTGCCCGCGGCCAGGACTGGCCTATCTTCTACTATGGGCAAAACTATATGGGGGCTGGCGAAGCCTACGTGGCGGCGGTCTTCTTTCACCTTTTCGGCCCCTCCTTGCTCTCCCTGCGCCTGGCTATGCTGGTCTTCCTGCTTCTCTTCGCCTGCGCTCTCTACCAGCTTGCCCGCCTCCTGTATGGGACCACTGTAGCGCTTCTCTCGCTGCTGTTGCTCAGTCTTGCCCCGCGCTATGTGCTCACACCCGAGATGCGAGCCGTCGGCGGAGCAGTGGAGACCCTGGCTTTTGGCTCGCTGGCCATGGTGCTGGCAACCTGGCTGGCCATGGCTCAGTCGGCAGGACCGGGAGAGGCCCCTTCCAGGACCCGCCCGCTGGCGGTGTTTGCCTGGGGACTCGTGGCCGGCCTGGGCCTGTGGAGCCACTGGCTGGTCGTGCCCTTTCTGCTCTGCTCGGCAGCCTTACTGGCCCTCTTTAGCTGGCGCGCCTGGTTGAGGAATCCGCTGTTGCTGCTGCTGCTCCTGGCCGGTCTGGTACTCGGCGGCCTCCCGCTGATTGTTTATAATCTGCATGCCCCTGCAGGCCAGGATTCGCTGAGCATCTTTCTGAGCCTCTACAGCCAGAACCGCTATCCAGGGCTGCCTCCCAGCGGGCTGCTGCTCTGGCTCAAGAAATTGTCTGGCACCTTCCTTTACAGCCTCCCCCTGGCCACAGGTATGACTCCTGCCTGTCCCCTGGAGGCTCTTCCTTTCTACGGCTGGCGCCTCGGTCAGAGCCTGGCTTGCGCCGCCCTCTACGGAAGCTGGAGCCTGGGCTACCTCTTGCTGCTCGTCGGCTCTCTGGCCCTGACGCTGCGCTCCCTTTTGAGACGTCTGAGGCAAGCCCGTCCTCGGCGGGAGCTGGTCCTGCACACCAGCCGCCTGCTCTTGCTGCTCGCCGGCCTCATGACACTGCTGGCCTACGCCGTCAGTCTCACCGCTGCCCAGCGCCCTCAGAGCACGCGCTACCTGGTGGGCCTGCTGATCCTCACTCCAGCCCTCATCTGGCCGCTGGTCCACTGCCTTCGGCGCACTCCCTCCCTGACTATCAGCAGCGAGGCTCCAGGGCAGAGCCTGCCATCCCTGGCCAGCCAGCGCTGCCGTCGCCTGGGCCGGATTCGTCGGCCACTGGCAGCGACAGGACTGGCCCTTGTCCTGCTCGCCTTTCTGGCGGGCACCTTCGCCAACGCCTCCGAGATTCCGAGCGCCGCAGAACGCCAGCAGCAGTACGAGGCCCTGGCAGCGACGCTGGAGCGCTGGGGCATTCGCCATGTCTATTCTGGCTATTGGATCTGCGATCGCCTGACCTTCGCCAGCCAGGAAAAGGTGATCTGCGGGACCATCAACCCCTGGCTGACTCGCAACGCCCTGGTACGTTACCCCCCCTATTATCGGGAGGTAAGCGCCGATCCCCAGGCCGCCTACCTCTTCAGCAATGCCCAGAACGGAGAGTTCCCTCTGCTCAGTAGCCAGGCTCGCATACTCGCCGCTCGCCACTATCGGCCCATCAGCCTGCCCGGCTTTGTGCTCTATCTGCGTGAACGTACCTCCGGCTAGAAGCCGAAGGCTTCTACATCTACATCGTTACCGACGTTGGCGCGTCCAGACCGCAAGCTGCTTGCGCCCCAATCGCTGATAACCTTTGCCAACACCGTATCCCAGCACAGTTGATATCTTCGTGTAAAATAATTTTTTATATCCATTGTAAGAGCTAATTTCCCAAATTTTGGCAATTATAACAAATATATAATTCGCCTTTCAGATCCGCAAAGATGATGGTTTATCCGCCCAGGTGCCTTGACGCGGACCATCCGGTATCGAGCCTTGACTTGTTTACTCCTGCTTTGGCTGCTCTGCTCCATCGGGCAGGCACGCGCCCGTTTCTTCGTCATCCCTACTTGTTGTCAGGAGGATGCGGCGGCCCTTCCCAGCCTAACTGGAGCAGGTCCGGCGTCGTCATTTTTTGCAAGGGGGCTGCCTTTTCTGAATGAAATGAGGTATCATTAGGGGAAGAGAGGCTATGAAGAAAGGCGGACGCATGCAGCGAATCGGCAAAATTCTCATTGCTAGCCTGTTGCTTCTCCTCTTTATCTTTGCCTCCTTCGCAGCGGAAGGCGCCCCATTGCGCGCCGCGCCCCAGCCGAGCGGCACCTACACGCTCGCGGGGCCTCCCACCGTCAGCCCCGCATTGATCGATCTTGTGCTCACCAGCTACCACTCGCCGGCAGCCGGCAAGGGCCAGGCCCTTTACGACGATGGGATCGAGTACGGCATCGATCCCGTTTATGCCCTGGCCTTCTTCTTCCACGAAAGCACCTTCGGGACAGCAGGAATCGCCCGCACGACCCTGTCGCTGGGCAACCTGCGCTGCATTCCCGATGCTGCATGTATCGATGGATTTGCCGCTTTCCCGAGCTGGGAAGCCGGCTTCGTGGCCTGGTATCGGCTCATTCGCACGCTCTACATCGATAGCTGGGGACTGACCACTGTCGAAGAGATCATCCCGCGCTATGCACCAGCCTCGGATCATAACGATGTGGCGGGCTATATCCGGGCTGTTGAGACAGCGGTTGATACCTGGCGCAGCGAGCAGCTGAGGCTCTTTGGCCCCGTCAGCGGTGGCGCCTCGTCGGCCAGCGGTACGCGCCAACAGGCGACACCCGTACCAACCCCGACCGCGGTCGTGCCCTCAGCCAACGGCGGCGCGACGGCCACCCCTTACCCCGCGGACGGTTATCCCCTCCAGGGGCGTCCGACGGTGACGGTTGCCTTCATCGCCAGCCTCCTGAGCCAGTATCAGTCACCTCTGGTTGGGGATGCCGAGCTGATCTACGAGAGTGGGAAGAATAGCGGTCTTGATCCCGTCTATGCCCTGGCTTTCTTCTTGCACGATAGCACCTTCGGCACAGTGGGGCTGGCGCGTGTCACTCACTCGCCTGGCCTGCTGCACGCGCCTGTCAGCGCCGATTGCCGCTGCCGCTCCCTCGGCGGCTACCGGAGCTACAAGAGCTGGGAGGACGGCATCCGCGATTGGTTCCGCTATGTCCACGATCACTATGTGGATCAGCAGGGTCTGGCCACCGTTGGGCAACTTGTTCCGGTCTATGCTCAGAGCCATGATCCCCTGGTGGTCAAGACCTTCATCCAGATGGTTGAGCGCCAGGTCACGCTCTGGCGGCAGCAGAGTAAGCAGGCTGGGCAGGACCAGCCGGCGACAGACGGCAGCTAGCGAGCTGTCGGAGCGCCGGCCCCTGTCCCGGCACAAAGCTGGTCTAGCTAGAGTCGCCAGCATGCGATCCCCCTCTCGATCTCAACTGCTCCCCCGTACACCCGTACTAGTCCGCTGGTGCTCTCCGCCTTCCGCTGTTGACGTCCCTCCACTGGCAACATATACTGAGACCAGCGGATAGCTGGAGGCAGTTGCTTTGATGTTCGAAGAACGCATCCAGGAAGACTCACCTGCAAGGACAGAAGAAGCCGTGGAGCGGGAACAACTCGTCGACGAGCTGGCTAGTCCCGAAGATCGCTGGCTGACGATCGGCCAGGCCGCTCGGAGCAGTGGACAGAGCGAGGCCACCATTGAGCGCTGGATCAGCCAGGGTCTCCTACCGGTCCGCCGTCACTCGTCAGAAGGCCGGAACCAGGTGCGCCTGATCCGCGCCAGCGATCTGGCCTTGCTCAACGCCAGCGCCGCACGACCGGCGCCCACGGCGCAGACTCCTGCCTTGGGAAGGGACGAGGTCGATCGACCTGAGCAGCGCTCTCAGTCGGGCCGGCCAGGCGAGGAAGCCTCTCGTGCCCAGGCTCAGGTTGCCCAGACCACTCCCTCCACCTTTGTCTCGCACGAGATGGCAGCTCTACGCAGCCTGATTCGCGAGCAGTCGCTGCGCCAGCATGAGGCCCTGGAACGCTTGCGCAGCCGGCTGGAGGCCCGATTTCAGCAACAGCAAGAGGCCACCGCACAGCAACGCCTCGCCGTCGATGAGGCCCTCACCCGGCTGCAAACCTCCTTCGAGGATGAAATCGCCGCCCTGCAGATCCAGACCAGCACGCGCCAGACCGAGCTGGAGCAGCAGCTCGAAGAGCTGACAGCGAGACTGCAGCAGACCAGCGAGCAGTGGCAGCAGACCTTGATGCTGCTTCGCCAGCAGATCGAGGCGCTGACTACCCATGTGCAACAGGAGGTTGAGGTCCACGAGCAACTGACGCGGGAAATGTTGCACCTCACCACGCAGTTGGCCGAGCAGCGTATCCAGCAGGAGCAGATGGCTCATACGCTGGGACAGCTCACCCAGCAGCTGACTTTCCTCACGGCCCAGGTGGCTGAGCAGCGTCAGCGCGTGGAACAGCAGCATGAACGCCAGGATCAGCAAGGGCTGCAGATTAGTCAAATCGAGTCCGAGCTGGAAGAACGCCGCCAGGCCCAGCAGGAGGCCCAACAGGAGCTGCTCGGCGTGCTGGCCAGTCAACAGGAGCAACTGGGGACGCTCCTCCTGCGTCTCAATGAGCAGACTCAGCGTTACGAGCTGCTTTCGCAGCTGTATTTGACCGTTGAACAGCAACAAGGAGAACACGAGCGCCAACTACGACGCCTCTATCGATTTCTAGAGCACTTCTCTCCCAGTCCCCCCTCCGTCGGCTTCAGCAGTCACGATGGCTCTCCCTGAGCGGAGCGAGCTGGGAAGGAAGGTGGGAGCTGAGGCAGCGCCTGCCTCCTTTCTCCCGATCCGGCGGCCTGGCAGGTGGCTTTGGATGCGGCTGGGCCGTGCCACTCACCGATGATCTTCGCCGGATGCCTGCCTCGTTCTCTCTCGATCACCCTGGACCATCTCTGTGGAGGAGGCCTTTCCCTCCTCCCTTCCTGCCCAGGGCCTACGAGCGGAACAAAGCCGCACGGTAGCGGCTCTTTCCCTTTGCCTGCTTGCTTGATTCTCCGCCCATCTACCCGCCTGTAGCAGGCAGACAGGCAGTAGTACTTTGCGCCAGCAAGCGGCGCGCCTTGCGGGGTGCAAGCGTATTACTTACGGCAGAGTTCCCCTCTGGCCGGCTGGCTAGCGAGCGCGCTGGTCAGTATTGGGTCGCCCGCCCTCGTCGCCCTCGCTGCGGGAGCCGAAAGGCGGCGGCCCGCGGGGCGGCTTCTTCTCTTACCGGTCGTCAACGGAGCTGGGTCCGGCTCAGCCTGCACCTCTCCGTGCCCTCAGCGACCTCAACGAGATGAAAGCCCTCCTCTGTGCGTCTTTTCTCTACAGATGGTCGAATCTTTCCGGTCGCGACAGACGCAACTCCTCTCGATTAGAAAGGAAAAGCAAGCGATATGCTCATTGACACCATCCGATTTGCCCATCTTCTCGAAGAGCATAACCTCCACGAC